>NZ_JASNRF010000002.1:0-900692 GCF_030175875.1 Pseudomonas sp. HR1 | reverse complement strand
AGACCGTGGGGCAAAGCGCCAACAGGAATGCTGGCGACTTGGCTGAAATCATCGGTTCGGAAGACCTTGACTCGATTTTCTCCGCCTACCGTTACATAGGCGAAGCTTCCGCGGGCATTGCGAACCAAGTTGACGTGATTAGTGATCGCGCCAGTATCAAGCGTCTTAATCAAGCTGAACGGCGGTTTGGCTGCGAACACCTGGGTCTTACCGACATCTTTTAGGGTGAGCCAGACCTGTTGGCCATCTGCAGACGCAGCGATGTTGGGGCAGAAGGGACTCGCCTGAGCGACGCGGCCAACAATTCGATGCTCGGCAACCGAAACCACTACGGTTTCCGGAGTGAACGAGGAGCAGACGTAGCCATAGCGGCCATCAGGGGAGAAGATCTGCATGCCAGGGCCTGGCGGTACGCCAATTCGCGTCTTCTCTTTGAAAGTCACCGGGTCGATCACGGCGATATAGTCCTCGCCCCGTACCGTGACCCAAAGCTCTTTGCCGTCAGGGGTGAAAAAGGCTTCATGAGGCGCGCGACCCAGATAGGTTTTACCCTTCACCTGGTTGTTGGCGGTGTCGATGAAGGACACGGAGTTCGAGCCTATCGCTACGACGGCCAAGGTTCGCCCATCTGGCGAAAATCCCAAGCCATGCACCAGTAGCTCGCCCTTGTACAAAGGACTCAAGTTCTTGGGTTGGCTGTCGCCTAGGGTGATGACGCCGAGCAATTTTTCCGTGCTGGGATCAATCACCGATACCGTGTTGGAGAACTGCTCCGCCGTATACACACGGTCTTGGGAACTAATCGTGATGTCCGGTTGTGCAGCAGCACGCGGAACTTGACCGGCTGAAGCGGTGCAGGAGATTACTAACAACACAGCGGCGAGCGGGGTGAGCGACAATCGAGGCATGAGGATTACCGAGTTGGAGAGGCGGGCAATTCAGAAAGCGCCTGCTGCATGACGGCGATTTCCTGTTGTTGGGTGACAATGATCTCTTGGGCCAGACGGCGTAGGCGTTCGTTATGGCCATACCGCAATTGGATCCGTGCCATTTCGATCGCACCCTGGTGATGTGCCGTCATCTGGGTCACAAAGTCGCGGTCTACGTTGCCACTGCTGGGCTTGTGCATCGCGGCCATCATCTGATCCATGGCCTGACGGTTGTCGGCCTGCGCCGTGGCGGCGCTGCTATCAGGTTCGGCCCAGGCAATGGGAAGCGCGAGCACCAGAAGGGTGACTGCCAACAACGGGTGTTTGACTGAAAACACGTGGCGCTCCAGCAGACTGGTGAGTTTCCAATGCAGACGTTTGTACGGTCTGGGTTATTCCATACCTACAAAAATAAAAATTGTGGGGAATAAAAGGTCAGCTCAAGCGTCTGTCAGCGATACCAGGGGAATGTCCATGCTTGATGACGCCATGCTTTCTCAGCTACTACCGTCTCTGCGTCGCTTCGCAAGATCGCTTACTCGTCACGAAGCCAGCGCCGATGACTTGGTCCAGAGTTGTCTAGAACGGGCGCTTACGCATGGGAACACGCGCTGTCCCGCCGGTGATGTGCGAGCCTGGCTGTTCACCATCCTGTACCGCCAATTCGTTGATGGCCGACGTCGTGAGCGCCGCTATGGTCGTCTGTTGGAGTGGCTGGGATTCCAAGAGGTCCCGGTTGAGCCTTCGGCTGAGACGATCTATCTGGATCAAGAAGCGTTGACGAATCTTGAGAGACTCAATGACGAACAGCGTGCCCTGCTGCTGTTGGTCGCGGTGGAAGGCATGAGCTATCGCGATGTATCACAGGCGCTTGGCATTCCACTGGGAACCGTCATGTCTCGTTTGGCGCGGGCACGCGCGGCCTTGAGACAGATCCACGAAAGTCCTTTGGCTACCGCCGCTTTGCGAGTATTGAAATGATGTATCGACCTCCTACTCCTGAAGAGTTGATGGCTTATGCCGACAATCAGTTGGATGCGCTGCGGCACGAGGAGGTGATGCGCTATCTTGCAACCCATCCGGAAGATGCCGCACGGGTAGCTGATATCCGCGAGCAGAATCGTCGGCTACGGCTGATTTTTTCTCCCGTGCTTGAGCCTTTACCGACACACCTTATGCCAGCAGTCGTGCGACACCGGATAGTCGCCAGACGTAAAAGACGTATGACTTATCTCGCTTCGCTAGTGCTGACGTTAGGCCTGGGTAGCGGCTTAGGGTGGCAGGCACGGGAATCGATGCTGCGGCGGGCGCACGTTCCAATGGCGGATGCCGTGGAGGCTTATCGACTATTTGCGAGCGCCGAGGGGCGGCCGCCAGTCGATGTAACCGGCCAGGACGGTGCGATTCAGCATTGGCTTGAAAGGACATTTGTGCAGGCGCCCGCCCTCCCTAACCTGGAGCGCTTCGGCTTGATCCCAGTGGGTGGTCGTCTCATGGCCACGGACACCGGCGCCGCCGCGATGGTGCTCTACCGGGATACGAAAGGGCGCCAAGTGATCTTCTATGTGCGGCATCCCAACAGCCAGCGCGACGTTGGCCACGGATCTCGTAGGGAAAGCGACGTTACGGCTGACTATTGGTCAGGACAGGGCTACAACTTTGCGTTGGTGAGTCCTAGCGAAGCATCGTTTGATACCTTGCGTGAGGCGATCTCGCAGAGGCCACCTCTCTAGTTCCCATTCAGACCAGTGCTCGTTGCTTGAAACCAACCCTGTCCAACATTTGGAGGTCATTTCACCAACGGCGGAGCCCTTTCTGGTAGGGCTTTTACCCTTAAAGCCCCCTTCCATTCCCTCCTTTGCTCCAGCCCATTTCCGCTCCTAACCCCTTGATCCATATGACAGATTGCTCAAGTCTCTGCAGTGTCTAGCACGATAAAGCTGTTGCAGGCTAGTGAGTTGGGGCGTATAAATGATGTCATAACGCAATCCCTTTTGACGCAGTATGGGGTGTTCATATGTTCAGTTCAGCACAGTCACCCGCTTCAAACGTGGGTCGCTACATCGCTAAGGCGCTGATGCCCCTGTTCTGCATCGAGCGTCTTGTGGCAAAAGCTCTCAGTGGTTTTGGACTATCCACCACCATGGTGCATGGCTTCAAACTCCTTTTACGAGCTGTGTTAGTAGTGTCTGCGCTGATGTACTCCTGGATGCTGGTAGTACCTCTCGTTGGCTTTGGTTTTGTGGCCTACATAGTCGTTGGGGGGCTCGACCGTAACTCGTCAGTTTCTCCCAGTCTGAACATGGCTCTGAAGGAGTGCGACTACAATGGCGCTTACAGAGATGGTGCTGACGGTTATGGCTATTACGACAATATGGGTTTGAAGATCCACGACTGAGCGATCGTCTCTGTAGAAAGCCCCTAAAGTTCAGGGGCTTTTTTGTGTCCGCTACCTTGATGCATCTCGCTTCATCACGGCTGAAGCGGCCATCTTTCCTCCTGCCGCACTTTCGTTCTTCGCAGATTGCGCGCCCTTATCCAAGCCACTGAGCACGCTGCCAATGCTGTAGCCTGACCACGTCAGTGCGGTAACCCAAAACGCGGGCAGGATCAGAAACATCGCACCCATTACGTAGTTCAAAAGCATGTCCCCTTGCATGTTACTAAGGCCGATAATAGGGTCGAAGTTCGCATGGGGTGCGGTATTGTTGACCTTGTAAATTCCGGTGCCATACAGCGCGTCCATGATGGTGCTGTCGACCCACCTCGCCAGCTGCAGCCAGAAATCCACGAAGATCAGCGCGAACTGGGCGAACGTGAGCGTCATGGCCACCTTGAGGTCATACGTCCCCAGTACCAGCACGATGGGGATACAGATGATGAACGCCATCTTCAAGAAGGCCATTACCATCGGCGCGGCCTGCCGGACGCTGTCCATTGCTGGGAAGTACGCAATTGAGCCAACCGCTTGACCTAATCCTGAAGCAACGCGGGTGATATCACCTGTGATTGTGGTACCCACCTGACCACCGTAGTCCCCGTAGACCTGCCCCTGCGTCAGCGTCTGCTTCTTCGGGGAGACCAGGTCCCGAATCACTGAGTCATTCACCTCGTCCTGAGACATGAAGCTCGCCCACTTGGCGAGCTTGGTGAGGGTGTCAGGTTCAACCTGTGCCAGCAGTCGCGCCTTGAGGCCAATGGAGCCGTCCGACCACCACTGGGTGCAGGTGGGATAGCCCCCGCCTCCTGTGGTCTGTGCAAGGCCCGCATCTCGGGTTGCATCATAGGGCCAGGCCGTCCGCGGCGTATGTGAGCGGAAGCCCGAGCTGCCATCGCTGTAGTAGCCGCTGGTGTTGAGGAAGTACTTCGAGCCGATCCAGCTGATGTCCAGGTACTGCTTGTCGGTCAGGGTGGGCTGGGTCATGAAAAGCTTGGCGCGAGCCCGGGCGTAGCAGTCGTTGGTGAAGTCTGCTACCTCCTGCGCGAGAAGGGGATTGTCGATCCTCTCGGCGTTGACCTCCATGCGTAGCTGCTGCAGATCCTGACCGCAGGGAATACTGGCCACCGCACCCGCTGCCATGCCCTTCGACAGGGCGTGGACCACCATCCACCAGACCGGCACCTGGGCGCTCTTGCCGTTGAGGGTGCTGAAGGAGGTTGCCCAGCCCGTTGCGTCCGGCTTGGGCACGTCGACCTGGCATTGCTTGGAGCGAGTTTGGTCGTACTGGATGGTCGAGAAGCTGATGGTTGCCGCTGTGGATGGCATGAGCCCGAGCATGATGACGAAGATGGCTGTATAGAACCGATTTTCGATCCTGGCCAAGCTGAGGATTCCCTTGTTGCCCTCGTCCTGGCCCTCGCCGCGGGCCCGTAGCCATTCCTGGATAACGATGGCGGCGAAGGGCGCGGCGAATAGGCCGGTCCCGCCGATCATTTCCCAGATGCCGCTGTTGATGATCCAGCCCACCAGGGTCAGGTAATACTCAAGGTAGTCGTTGGTATAGAGCTGCATGGCGATCTCCTACAGCATCCCGGCATTGCGCAATTCGAAGAGGCCGATGACCAATACGACCATCACTTCGCAGCGATAGAGGCGTCCGCGATCATTGGTCTGTGCGATGAGCCGCTTCCGGCTGGGCCACCAGAAAACCACCAGGCCGGCGTATAGGCAGATCCGCCATGCCAGAAAGTGGATGTGATGATCGGCCTGCCACTGCCGATAGCTCTGCAGGTCGCCGAAGCCCCACGCCGCCACCAGCACGAAGCCTAGGGCGATGGATACCGCCAGCAGGAAGGGCCATAGCAACGACCAGGTCAGACGAAGGCCGCGCCGACCGATTCGGAGTCCGGTACGAACGCGCTGAGTCCAAGAAGAAGTAGTCATGATCAGTCGGCCTTTTTCGCCGGATTTTCGGTGCGATCCAGCCGGTTCGGCAGAGGATCGCCCTGGAAGATGCCCTTGGAGGCATCCTTGCGGATCGAGGCGCGCTGCAGGATGGTTGTCGGCGAGTTGCCGGCCAGCTCTCGGCGCATGTCCAGCTCGGTCTTGAGGTTCTGGATCTCGGCCTGCAGGTTGGCGGCGTTCTGGTCGACCTGCGTCTGGGCGACCTGGTTGGCGGCCACATTGGGCTCCTGACGGCCAGCGGCCAGAGTGCGTGTCAGCGACAGGGCCTTCTCGATGACATCGGCCAGGGCGACCTCGGACACGAGCCGCTTGGCCAGCACGTCCTGGTCCTGTTCGGTACGCAGCGATTCGATGATGCCGCGGGTGACTGGGATGGAGTTGCTGCCGGCAGCAGCCAGGTTCTCTGCCGTCATCGGCTGGGTGCCGGCGATGAGCGCGTTCACCGCCTTGAGCTTGGTGTCGTAGGTCTCTTGGATAAGCGGGGTGAGCCCGACCCCGGCCTGGGTCACCGTCTTCTGGCAGTTGTCGCAGGTCTGCTGCTGTTGCTCGCCCAGGACGCGGGTGGCAAAGGTCGCGGCCTCCTGCGGTGATGACCAGGTGCTGCAGACGAGGCCGCCGTTACAGCTGTTGGCAGGGATGCTCCCCGTGCTGGTGGGCGCCCGGCCGCTGAGCATGTTGTAACCGGCCTTGGTGACGTCGCCGACCACCTTGATGGGCTGCTGGCCACTGCCCCCAGCCTTGCTCCCCCCAACCCAGGTCACGCCCTCGTTCCCGCTCTTCTGCTCGACTTGGTTGATGGCCGCGACGGCATCGGTGGTGCCGGCAGCGGCCGACTTCATCGCCTCACCCTCGGCGAGCTTGTTCCAGCCAACCTGGCCGCCGGCGACATCGAGCATCTTGTCGGCGATGGCGCGGCAGGTGCCTTTCGAGCGATCGAAATCCAGGCGCGCCTGGCCAATGCCGTTGGTGATCAGGTTGTATAGGCCTGGGTTGGCGCGCTGCAGGATCAGGCCCGGGAGGGAAGCGACGGCGCTGGTGGCGTTCTGCAGCACCGAGCTCATGATGGTCTGAAAACCCTGGGTGGCGCCGTTGAGCTGGTTCTGCAGGGTGTTGGTCAGGCTCATGTTTCCGCAGATCAGGTTGGTGTTCCAGCCACCACCGATCTGGATGCTATCCATGTTGCCGACGCTGCCCATGGACACGGCGTTGCCGCCGCCGATGCTGTAGAGCACGTCGTCACCGATGACGCTGCCCTGGGACTGCACGCGGTAGGGCTCGGCCGCCTGGACAGCGCTGCCGAGGAGAAGGCCGGCCAGGCAGGTGCTGGCCAGCAGGGTGAGGCGAGTGGTGCTCATGATCGACGGCTCCCTGATCATTGAAAGTCGGTGCTGCCCAGGAAGACCTGGCCTTCACGTTTGCAGCAGCTGTAAGGGCGCCACAGCGCCCAGGCATAGGCGCCGACGGCGTCCTGGACGTGTGGGCCCGGGTTGGGGAAGGCAGCACAACTCTGGCTCAGCGTGGGCGTGAGCTCCTGCCACTTGCCGGTGGTGGCGTCGCCCTCGAGCAGCTCGCCCGCGGGCCAATAGCCGTCCTCGGCCTGGGCCAGCAGAGGCTGGTAGACGTGGATCTGGCCAGAGCGCGTGACCACGTCGCCGGCGCGCTGGGCCATGACCGCCGCGGCCTTGTAGTCGTCGGGCTGATGCAGGAAGCCGCTGCGCGGATAGACATTGCCCCACAGGTCGCCGGACAAGGTGCCGCCCACTTCGCGCTTGCCCGGGATGAGGGCCTCCGGATACACGACCTCGGGAATGCCGTATCGCCAAGCCAGGTAGTCGTAGTTGCTGAGCAGGTAGGGCATGTAGGCGGTACCGGCGCCTTTGCAGGTGTAGCCGGAGCCGCTGGCGAACTGACTGAAGGCGTAGCCACCCGGGTGGCCGATGACGTCGGTGTTCTTGAACCGGGCGCTGACGGTGGCGTTCGCCTGAGTCGCGCTGTCGCCTGGGTCATTGCCGCCGGCGGCGACACTGCTGACCGGGCTGAAAGACGCCATCTCAGTCCACGGGTTCTCACCGGTATTGGCGTAGCTGGATACCACGGCATCGGGCACGAAGTGCCGTACCTTGGCCGAGGTCTTCACCTTGCAGCCGAACGGCGTGCAGAACAGCCAGTAGCAGATGCCGACTACCTTGTATTCGAGGCACTCGGGGGAGAGCGAAGACGACACGATGGTCGCGGTGGTGACCGCTGCCGTGGCCTGCAGGCTGGTGGCCAGCGGGATGGCCAGCGCGAGGCGCTGGAGGCGCTGCAGACGCGGCGTCATCGGCCAGTGCTCCGGAAGCGCTCGATGCTGGCCACGGCGGCCGCCACGTCGGGCTGGCCGTAGACCACATACTGGCGATCGACTACCACGGCAGGAAGCTTCGTGACCCCCAGGCTCCAGACGTCAGCGACGTCCTGGTGCGCCTTGGCGAGATCCCGGCCCAGCTGCTGCGCCGACGCCGAGCGCATACGCTGTTGCATGATGGCTGCAGCGTGCCGCGGGTCCGCCGGCAGACCTTCGGAGAGCTGCCGCTCAAGGCGCTCGGGGGCGTCCAGCAGAACGACGCGAGCCCCAGCGCTGTTGGTCAGGGGGTGAGCGGCGTTGGAGATAGCCAGCACGTCAGCCACCGCGAGGGGCGCGCTGCAGGCGGCGAGTGCATAGATCAGCCAGCGGAGCGGCGGCCCAGCTAGCGAGCGGGAGAGTAGAGGGGGCATACGCAGTACCAGGCAAAGAAATGGCTGGTACAGGAAACGTGATCAGGCAGGCTGGGTCAGCGGGAAACCGTATCTAGATCGCAGGAGGTTAGGAAACGACTTCTACCTAGAGGTCGTGATCTGGGTCAGCTGAGGTATCGTCGGTTTCCGAAACGAGTGCGACTGCTCGCCGACGAAGGCCTCCATTGGCGGCTTTAGATGTTCGAAATTGCTGCGACTGCTGGTGGCAATTCATGCGACGGCCCTAGGGGCTGCCTGTGATAGCTGCGACCGCCTGCAGAATTTCCGTGAGCAATTAAGGGATAGACTTTAAGACCTGAGAACAGCTCGAATGGCTGCTATCGACCCAAAGCTGCCGTTGGCGGTCGACCCGTAGCTGACCTTCGGCGAGGGCGGTAAACGACCAGAAGCAGGTTATACGGGTGCTGTTCTTCGGCTAGGCCGGCAGTTGGCAGATCACCTGCCTGCAGGTGAGGGCCGAAAAAATCGCGGTGGCCTAGATGACGAGTGGCTGACGCCTGCCTACGATCATATCCCTTACGACCATTTCCTTAGCTTGCTGATCTCCACACGGCGCGTCGCGGCGTGACCGCAGAGCTCGTTGCAGAGGTCGGCCGCGATCGCGCCCATCGAACAGATGTCCAGAATTGCGAGCAACGGACCTTCATAGCTCGTGGTCCTGTCAGTTATTACGTCGCAGACGGTGAGGATCCTATCGTCAGGATTGGTCTCGCTTCGTTCGAGCATCACCTCGAAGTTTGATGGGAAGAACGCCTCCACGTAGGAGGTAAGACTGAATTTATTTACTTGATGACTCATTTTTACCTCCACGTGCGACTTACCTAGCTTGGCAAAGGAGGGTACGTTTCGGTCAAGCGTAAGCGGATCGGATTTTCACCGAACTTTTGCCTTTGTCTTCAGACAACCGGTAATGGTGGCCACTGAACTGTGCACCGATTACCCCTTCCCATGCAGAGCATATATCGTAAACATGGGAGACAACGATGTCAGATATTCGAAGACCAAGAATTGATGCAGGAGCAGCCCCGGAAGACCTTCCGCCTACGCTTGAAGAGACTCAGGCACGGAACGCTCAGATCCGCTTAACCAAAATTGCAAAGCTCCGTCAACAAGCGCTTTCCGACCGCTCGAAGGCGGCCGATAGGAACGAGAAAGTGAATCCCTAACAATAGGGACCGTCGGTAATAGTGGCCACTGAACGAGCGTGTGTTTTCCACTTCCAAGCTTATGAGGCCATTTTCGGCCTCAATGTGAGGTGGTAAATGATCACTACGTCCAGAGTCTTCCAAAGCTTCAGTTCGCCGATTGCGCCGGCCATGATAGTGAGATCGCTATTCGGGATTGACGCGGCTATCGCGGGTTCTCGTTTCGCGCAGGCTACTGAGCCTGATGCGGTTGAACCCTTGGACCCTGACCAGGCCGACCCAGCAAATCAGCCTGATTCCGATTTGGACGCTCCGGAAGATCCGGTGACGGGCGATATCGACGACCAAGAGCCAGCGCCTCGCTAGCTTAATTGCAAACCAAACAAAGCCCAGCCATTGCGCCGGGCTTTTTCTTTTCTAAAGTAAAAAATGGATCCATCTGACTGGGGCGGTGAAAATCTGGTTAGATGGGGCACGGCCGGCGGCATTGGTTTGGCCTGGGATCTTAACCAACTCTGCAAGTTCTTCTCCCGCGTCAATGCCGGTGTAACTAACGGCCACGCCGAGAATGACATCCTTGATCGCTGCAGTGTTTCGGGGCTACCTCTGCTTGAACCAAGATTTTCGCTAGAGAACCGGCTATTCAAACCTCAGTGAATGACCTTAAGCCTATTCAAGTCAAGCTCAAGTATGCGGACTTTTTCGAGATTCTCCGCGTAACGCTGGAACAGGATTTCTAAAACGGCCCTATCAGCTGATAATTTCAGTTATTCGATGCTGATTTTTTGCCGGGTGAGATGTTCGACTTCTCTGGTGCCAACGTACAATTTTCTTGCTTCGCTCATTTTTCAATTCCATTCGTAGTTGCCGGCATACCAGCACCATAAGGAGGTTTTTACGTGCCAGTAGCAAGATGCTTTACTTTGAATATCATGCCTTAGCTCGCAAAGTCTGCCGAGTTAGCTCCTCGCCGTGTTAAATTTGCGCAAGCGAAACGATAATGAGAAGATCCCAAAATTAAGCGATGCACTTCGCATTTTAGGTCGCGACTACCGTCTCGCTAGGTCTCTTGAGGTCTTGCGTCAGATTCCAATAGAAAGCGAAACGCCTTTAAAACGGTCTCTTGTCGTTCTTGAATTTCGACAATGCATAGACCCAGCATATTGCGAAGAGCTTCGGTATCAGCTGTTCCATGACATTCATAAATTTGACGTAGTAGCTGATTAATGGCGTCTTGTTCCGCTGAGTACCGCTCGAGCAGCTCTATTCCGTGCTTTCTATCCAGCTCTTTCATGCCACGCTCCTATAGTGAAAATCGCTACGATAACCATTCATGAGAGATAGTATCTATGGCAATATCACGTTTTCGCTCATCTGATGAGCGGTGGATAACAGTCTATCTTACCAGGTGTCTTCTCATTATAGCCTTTGGTTAGATGAGCGGAAATCGAAATGGACGACCTCCGACAGGCGCTGTCTGCGTTAGACCCACCTATAAAGCATTTTATTGAGTATAGGAATAGTGGCATGCTTTTGACGCTGTTGGATATTGAAATTTACGCCAGTGTCTTCAGATTCATCACCCCTCGAACCATGCGAAGCGCAGAGGCCCTGAACCTGACAATACTTTACGCCATCAATGAATTGCGGGTTAAAGGCTCACATCTTCCACTAGATGCAGATACAGTAATTATCAAAGCCTGAGCTATACTAGCGGTCATCTAACATTGAAGCGCTAACGGCGAGCTGGAGATTACCCGCATATGCCTGGATGGCGGCATATTCTGGCAAGTCTATGGCGCAGATATATTTTCCGACACACTCCACTTATTGCCAGGCTGTATTGGGTTCGTTGACTTAAATAAGTCTGTCTATGGGCTGTGGGTTTTATTACACGATAGGCGAACTTCTTCACTGTTAGCTTTTTTCCTACCTGTCCGCTTTCGACCGATTTTAATCCAGTGATGAAGGACTGCTATTGGCCGAGTGCAGCCGGTGGCAACGGGCTGCACTCGGCCAATTGCTGTCATCGGCTGGTTTCGGTTTGGGTATTTCCAAAGTTTTGCAGCAATTTCGGAAACCTACAGGTATCTCAAGACAGCGAGCGCACTACCAACGGCAGCCTGTTGCAGGTGCTTTTCGTCCTGTCGGCCCTGCCAGTACCCACGGCGTTCAGCGAAACGAAGGGCCAGGGCGATATCACCGCGGCGAAGTGCTGCCTTCTGCTGGTCATAGGCGATGTCACCGAAGAGGGTGAACAGCAGACGTTTCGCTGACTGCATCGCCTCCCGCTCGCTGTCGTAGGCCTCCTGATGCTCATAGACGCTCACGCGAAACAGCCAATGCTCACGGAACAGATGAGTGACCTGTGCCAGCTTGATCGGAGGAAGTGCGTCTCTGGATTCGAAGACGATCCGGGCTTTTGGAGCTGAGGCGCCCACTGCCGGCGAGGGGCATGACTTAGCGGGATGACTCATCGGGGGGGCCTGCTGAGAGGGAAGGTCGGCGGCGCTGGGCTTCACGACGTTGTCTTTCGACATCGATCATCCGCAGTAGATGGGTGAGGCGGCTGTTGAGCCGCTGCAGGGTTTTATCGGAGAGGCTGGCCAGCCATAGCGGGATGTCATTGGCGCTGCTGCGCATCGGCCCCCTCCTGGGTAGCCAGCCAGTCCATGGCGGACAGCATGCCGGCGTCGTCCAGCAAGGATGGCAGGCGGATGACCCGGCCAGAGCTATTGTCCTTCAGCTCGAAGGTCGGCGTAGCATCGATGCGCTGCTTTGCCGCAGCGCTAGTCTGCGTCGCGATTGCTTGGCGTACTGCAGCGTTGTCCTGGACGCAGCCCTGGAGGTGCTGCAGCGAAACGGCGGGTTGTAGGCCCAGTTGATCGATCGGCACCGCGAGGCCAGCACCGTTGCTACGGCTGTGCTGGTAAACAGCTTCGATGGCTTGCCAGAACACCGGATTGCCTCCATACCAACCGGCGCAGGTCACCAGCCGTGCTTCGTACTGGGCTGCCTCCCCATGCATGGGGAGTGGTAGGTGCTGCCATTGCCAATTCAGCTGATCGTGCCGCGCAATCAGCTGCTTGAGTTGCGGGAAGGCATCCTTGCAATAAGGACACTCCAGGTCGCCGTACTCGATCAGCGTGAAGCGCGCGGAAGTGTTTCCGTAGACGAAGATCGGTGGTTTGGAGCTTGTTTGGACAGATTCCTGCGTGCCATGCCCTTGGCTGGCAATCACGGTTGAGGTGCAGGCGAGCATAGCGGCCAAGACTCCGTAGAGGCCCCATGGGGTAGCCAGAATGGCGGGCTTCTTCATGCTGAAGCCTCCCTAGCCGTGGCCTCATCGCTGTCCCTGCCCAGCACATCCCGATGCAGGGCCTCAAGCAAGGCCTGCTGTGCTTCATCCGGCTGCGGATGCTTGGCCAGCCAGTCTTTGAGCGCCGTATCAAGCTGGGCCTCGATCTCCCGGCGATCCACTGCGCGCGCTTTAACCACCTGCAGGTTGGTGATTAGTACCGGAGCGCAGATCTGCAGCGCGGTCAGGGTATCCTGCCCGGGTTGGCTGAGTAGCTGTGTCAGGCTGTCGATGAGGTCCTGGGTAAAGCGGTCCATCGCCCTCATCCGCGTGCTCCCGAAGCGGGTGGCAGATCGAAGGGGTAGGGCTCAATGCCGCGTAGCCGATCCAGTCGCGCCGCCACGGCGACGGCCGCGCCCAGCTCGTCGGTGCCGAGTTCCTCCATCAGCTGCGCACGTTCAGCCTTCTCTTCCGGCTCCGTCATTGCCAGGGCCAGGAAGAGGCTCGGCGGAACCGCGCGAAAGAGGATCTCCATGGATTTGGACAGCACCACGCCTTCGGTATAGGCGCCGCTCTGCTTGCGTGCTGACAGCATCAGCTCCTTCTGCGCAGGGGTGAGGGAGCGGAATTTGGAAATCTTCTCGACCTCATCCGGCGGCATGTTGAGGCAGATCCACCACTCGATCATGTTGAGCATCGGCGCGCCGGAGAGCGGGATATCGTCGATGTTCTGGGTAGCCAGCCAGAACCAGGCGCCGAGCTTTCGCCACATCTTGGTGATCTTCATGGCGTAGGGCAGCAGCAGCGGGTGCTTGGTGATGATGTGGCCTTCGTCTGTCAGCTTGATTAACGGCCTGCCCTTGTACTGGTCACGCTCGGCAATGTTGTTGATCGAGTTGAGCAGCGAGATATAGGCGATGCCGAGCTGCGCCTGGTAGCCCTCCCGGGCGTACGTAGCGAAGTCCACTACGGTCAGGTCGGCTTCCGGCCAGGGCGTACCGGGGCGGTTGAACATCTCTCCATCGGCGCCCATGCAGAACATATCCATGGATTCGGCCATCTCTTGCAGGCGCTCTCTACGCGCCGCGGGAAGGCCTTCGTCCCGCGCGGCCGCACTCAGAGCATCGCGGACGTCCTGGGTCAGCACGGTCTTCTCGGCCTTGAAGCAGGCCTTAGCCGCATTGATGATGGCGTGACGGATGGCAGCACGGTCGGCGCGGGTCAGACGAGCGTCCTCCTTCTCCTCACCACCAGTGATCATCAGGCGCGCCACGATTTCCATCTCACCGAGCACATCGCGCTGATCGTCCTCTAGGTCGGCCTGAGGGGTACTGTTGCGGTCCGACGCCTCCAGGTCCTCTGCATCGAGGACGGCAACACGAGCCGGGTCGTCCGCAAGACGAATGGCGTCAGCAAAGGGTGCCAGGCTGACGCCGGATCCTGGAGAGAGACGTACGCGATGCACGGTGAGACCCAGTCGCTGCGCAAAGTCTGCCAGCAGGCCAAAGCTATTTCCGGCCTCGGCGACGAACATGCGTGGCCGGTAGCCGGCCAGCCACTGAATCATCAGGTTATTTAGGGTCGCCGACTTGCCAGCCCCGGTGGGGCCGAAGACGAACCCGTGGGCGTTCATCTGACGATCTTCCTTGTTGAAAGGATCGAACGTCAGCGGCGCGCCGCCGCGATTGAAGACGGTAGTCCCGGGATGCCCGGTGCCGGTGTGACGACCCCAGACTGGGGCCAGGTTGGCCACGTGCTGAACGAGCAGCATCTGGGCGTACCACTGCAGGGCGCGGGGCTGATTCGGATCGAAGTTGGCGGGCAGCCAACGGAGATAGCTGGAAAGGCCAGCGACCTCATCGTCAGGCTGCACGGGCTCCATGCCTGCGCCCAACAGGATGTTGGTCAGGTTCATGCAGCGCTGCGTCAACTCCGCTTCGTGCTTGCCGCGTACGTAAAAGGCGACGCTGCCTTTGTACAGCTTGTGCTTGCGGCCAATAAGGTATCGCGCATCCTGAATGGCCTCACGGGTCAGCGCCGAGGCCTGATTGTCACCCACAGCTTTCTTGTGCAGGTCGTTGAGGTGGGCTTCAAGAGTGTCTTGAGGTGTAACCACTAGGGTGATGGCCAGCACCGTGTCCTCAGGTAGCTTGTCCATCAGGGCATTGAGCGCATCACCGCCCTGGCGGGTTTCGCCCGTCAAATGCCCGGTCTTAGGCGCCTCGCGAAGCCGATCAAGCATGATCACCCGGGTAGGCTGGCCATCGAAAAACCAGATGCCCTTGTCTGCGTCCGAGCGAGGCTCGCGGTACAGCAGGCACTGTGAGAAGTCCGTGCCGCTGGCCAGCACCGGGATGGTGCCATCCTCGACTTCGGTCGGTGTGTTCACCAGCTCGAAAAAGCGGTCATGGTCTTTGCGCGTGGTGCCTAGGTGATCGGGGCAGGGATTGAACCACTGCAGGAGCCAGTGTCGGATCGCACGCTCTTCCATGCGGATGGCTCGGACGCCGGCGTTGGCCAACGAGCCGACCAGGCGCTCACACGTATTGCGCAGATAGAGCGCGGGATCCTGGCCACGCATCAGGCCGTCGCCGACGCTGCGTCGTGATACCACCAGGCGGACGCGGCGCTGCTGGCCACGCCAGGGCAGCTTGGAAACCACTTTATCCTCGAACAAGCCTCCGGGTTTGGAGATGGCCGAGAGGTGGTGCTTCATCAGCCCCTGGTAGAGCTCGGTAAAGGCCGAACCTTGGGCGCGTGGCTTCACGTAGTTACGGAAGCCTTCGAGATAGCTGTCGAACTGGATCTCGTCGTAGGCGTACATCTGAATAACCCAGGGACTGACCTCGAGCTCATCGAAGCTGTCCTGCAGGGCGTTCTCGAGGGCATCCCGCGCCTGGCGTAGCCAGGCCGGTGAGCGGCCTTCGGTGCCGATCGGCACGATGTCGAAGAACGCAGCCAAGGACTTGCCGTCCTCGAGCAGCATGGCCTGGTGCTCAGGTAGATACTCGATCCAGGGCAGCAGGTTGGTGAAGCTGGGATTGACGTCATAGAGCCTGGCCACGTCGGCCACGGTCGCAGGCTTCTCCTTACCAGTCCTCCAGGCACCGGGCTCTGGGATGCCATGAGCCTTCAAGCGATCCAGATGGCGTTGATAGGCGGCTTCCTCGCCGACCTCCAGCGCGCGGGTGGCGCGGATGGATTCGGGGTGGATGACTGGCTCAGCTTCGGCTGACAGAGCCCCTTCATCAACCGCGTCAGTATGTCCAGGCTGGCCCGGTACAAGATCCAGCTCAGCCGCTGAAGTGTCGGTGGTCTTTTTGCCACGCAGGCGTTCGAAGATGCCCATCAGTAGTTCTCCACCCGCTCACCGGGCATGGCGTATTGCACACGCTGGTAGAGCGGGAAAACGGTGGTGTAGCCGGGGATGGGGGCGGGGTCGGAGCCGGCTAGGTGTGGGAAGACGTACATAACCAGGTCCGGATTGGGCAGGCGCTTGAACTGGCTGTAGATCTCGTTCTGCGCTGTGCGCGAATAGCCGGCGTTGTCCGCCAGCGGCCGCGTTTGGGCCGTGTCCACGGGGCGGCGCAGTTCAGCGCGTGCGTCGACGAGCTGACGGCCTTGGCTGCTGCCGCCCGAGCCGGTGGTGCCGGCGTTCCAGACGTCCATCATGGTCTGGTCGCCATGTGGCAGCATCTTCTCCTTGTTGACCGAGCAGCCCGCGGCCAGCAGGGCCATGGCCAGCACAGCCGCCATTTGTAGTCGTGCATAATTAGTCGAGATCAGCCGAGGCATGGCGAGCTCCCTTGCGATAGTCGACCTTGCGGCCCTTGAGTTCGTAGTCGATGGCCAGCTCCTGGTCGAGGTGGATGGCCACCTTCGCCCCGGGCTGCACGTAAATGGCGGCAAAGGCCTGGCCGTAGAGCTTGTTCACCCAGGTGGAAATGTCGCTGACGCCCTGGTTCAGGATCTTGCCCATGGCCTCGTTGCCGGAGATCCCGGTCGTGCCGATGGTGCCGCTGGAAGTCTGTACGTAGCTGGAGCTGCTGCCATCGCTCTTGATGAGAGAGGCAGCGCCGGCGCCGGCGGCCGTGATCAGCGCCTGGGAGCCGATGTACTGGGCAGCATTGCTTCGGCGATCGCCGGCAATGCACGGGATGCCATAGGGATCACTGATCCAACCCATGCCGCCCTGAATAGCAGCGGGCTGGCCATTGGTGGATCTGTTCTGGTTGTTCTGGCCGTTGTTCTGCTGACCACCATTCTCCTGGGGGGCGGGTAGGGTGCGGACCGTGCCGTCGGTGAAGACAAAGGTCATGCTGCGGATCTGCCCGCGCACGCAGGACAGCGTCCAGTCACCCGAGGCGGTACCGCTCACGACGGCGCCGGCGACGTCGGGCAGGTCGATACCGTTGGCGGTCAGGTTGTCGGGGCCGATCAGCACCTTGAAGGGGTAGGGGTCGTTGACCGTGCCGTCGACCGGCACTCTGCCAACCAGTGCGGTCATGGATACCGAACCCATGAGCGTCGAGTTCTGGGGCAGGGTGTAGACCTTACGCACCTTCTTGCGCGTCTGTTCATCCCCACCCACACCATCCGCCACGCGCTGCGCACCGCCGGACGCCGCGTCCAGGGTCTTCTGGCCAGCGGCACCGAACGACGTGGGGAAGGCAAAACCACTGGCCGCCTGGCCACTGCCGGCGGCGAGGGGCTTGCCATTGGCATCGACGGCCGTGCCGTCCTGCGGCTCTATCCAGACCAGGTCCGAGCTGCCACTGCCTTTCTTGAACTGATTACCTTCGCCCGGGTTGATGCCGAGCCCGATTGGCATATCGCCGCCGGCGCCTGCAGCGCCACCCAATTGACTTCCCATCTGCGACAGGGTGTTGAGCTGCTTCTGCAAATTATCGACGAGTCCTTGGGTCTGCTTCTGCTGATTCTCCATGCCCTGGTTGATGCCCGCCTGGACGCGGTTGTCGACCGTGCTGTTGATGTTGCTAAGTTGAGCCTTGAGGCCTTCGTTCTCGCGCTTGGCCTCTTCGTTGTCTTTCAGGACCTTGCTCATCTGGTCTTTCAGCTGGCGACTTTCGGCGACGATGGTGCGCAGGGTGTCATTGGCCGTATCGCCTTCAATGCCGAGCGCCTTGGCTTGCTCGGGGGTGAGCTGGGCAGATTGCGGCTGCTCCGGCTCTACGGATTTGTCGCGGCCGAGCATTTTTACTCCGACGAAGACCACCAAGACGAGAAGGGGTAGCAGAGCGTACTTGAGGAGCGGATTACTTCTGAGCTGCATGGCGCGCCTCCGAGCTCACTCGAGGATCAGCCGCACTCAGGCTGGGCAACAGCGACTGGCCGAGTCCGTGGTCCTTGGTGACCAGGTAGAGCACCGTGGTGTCGCTGGCATCGCCACGGGCGCCGAGGTAGGGGTGCTGAAAGGTGGCGGTCGCGAAGTCGCCCATCAACTCGCGCGGATCGAGGGCCAGGCGCTGGCCGGTCTGGTTTCGCAACTTCACGGCAGTCACCCAATGGTCGTCCAACCGCCAGGCGCCCAACTGGCTGGCTTCGACGGGCAGTGCCGGCAGCAGCGTCGACAGGTCCAGGCGCTTGTCGACCTTGACCTGGGCGACGCCGTCGACCGGCTCCACTGTACGCAATGGTGCATAGAGCATCTGAGCGGCATACCGCGTGAGCACGACGGGAATCGGCGTTTCGCGTTTGGGCGGGGCCGGCTCGTCGTCATCTTCATCAGCCTGGCTGCTGGCCTTGGCTGTGGCCCTGGGGGCATTGCTTCCGCTGGTCGAAGCTGCCTGGCCATATCGGGTCGGGGTCGTATCGCCGGGCACAATCTTGATCGCCTCCAGCGGGGCGTGACCTTCCTGGGCGGGGGTGGCAGCGATGTCGGCCAGCATGATCTCGCCAGTGGCCGCGTTCTGCAGCTGCAACCGACTCGGTTCGATGGGCTCCTTGGCCAGCAGGTAGATCGCACCACCGGTGCTTTGTACCCGGATCTTGTCGGCGATGGCTGGAGGCACACCGACGCGGACGTTGGCGTCGACGAACAGGATCCGCTCCTGGCCCACCACCAAAGGGATGGCCATGGGGACGCGTTCCCATTTGCGGATCTCGATGGCCTGGGCCAGGCTGCTCAGCAGCAGGCCGCCCAGCACCAGGGCTAGGGAATGACTGGACCTCATGGTGTACCTCGGGCTTTGACTTCGATACCAGCCTCGATCCGCTGCGGCTGACCGCTGTAACAGTCCCACTTCATACCCCAAGGATTTTTCTCGGGATCGACGTCGGCTCTGACGACGTGCAGCGGGTAGCGCGTGAGCGCCGTCTTGACCTTCTCGCCGCCCAGGTACTCGTTCGCGACGACATCGAGCATGACGGTCCACTCGCTGTTGCCCAGCACCTGGACGCGCCGGGTGGGGTCATCGCCGTAGCCCGATCCGGGGATCTCCGCCACGTTGCGCACGCGCCTGCGTAATTCGCCGGCATTGCGCTTGAGCGCCTCATCACCTTCCAGGTAGACCTTGCAGGACGGGGTGATGAAGTTGGCCAGCCGCGCGATGTTGTCGCTGTAGTTCTTCTCGCCATCGGAGGGCCAGCTGTTCATCTGCTGGAAGATGTAGAAGGCGTAGGCATAGACCGACTCGGGAGGTATCTCCCACCAGGGGCGTGTGCTACCCGAGCGCAGATCCGGGGGCACATGGACGGTGAGATCCTTCGGCGCCGTGGACCAGCCATAGCCGTTCCATATGGCGATACCGGTCATGAGACCCAGAGCCAGGCGCAGCGTCGTGATGTGGGCGCGCTGCGAGTCGGAGAGCTTCCAGGCGCGACTCATAGCCCCACCATCCGTTTGCAGCTCCAGCTACCACTGCGGATCACCAGGTGGCGCCCGGTAATCCCCCATTGGGCCAGGCGGCATTCCACTTGCCGCCACAGCCAGGTTTCGGGCCGCCCGCGCTTCCAGCGGCGCAGTTGACGTCCGGCAAGCACAAGGCCCAGGGAGCCGCAGGCTAGCGCAGCAAAGATCGGCATGGCCGGAGTCGTGAAAAACGCCAAGGGAATGCCGACCACAAAGCCGAACGAGGCGCAGACGATGATGGTGGCGAACATCTCGTCGGTGGTCAGGCCGCCCACGACAACGGGTTGGGTATTGAGGCGATTCGGCAAGAAGAGAAGCGTGCCGTCCTCGTGCAGGTCCTGGGTGATGTCCATCTGCGCCGTCCTGCCTTACATGATGCCGCTGGCTTTGGTGACGATGAAGATCACCAGGCCGATGAGGATCACGCCGACAACGACGGTGGCACCCAGGTCTTTCCAGGTCTTCTTGTTCGTGTGGATCTCGTGATAGACGCCAATGCCATGGGCGGCCACGACAATGAGGCAGAAGGCACACAGGGCCAGTGCGATCAGCATGAAGCCGTCGTAGCCGTAGTTCTTGAGCGTTTCGAGCCAGGTGGAACCTTCGCCACGCGATGGCGCTTGGGCGCTGGGTAAGGCTGCCTGGCTGACTGCCGGCACCAGAGCGGCGCTTGCCAGAAGGGCTTGGGTTTTGGCGCGAACGCCGAGGGTGAACAGACGTTTGAGGGACAGCATGGATTTCTCCTCGAGGGGTTAGTGCAAGATCAGCCAGGACAGGACGAAGTAGAGGATCAGTCCCCTTATCAGGGCGCCCTTGGCCGCGGCGGGTTTGAGGTTCTGGTTGGCCCAGCCCTTGTAGAGGCTGATGCCCAGCCAGGCGAACCAGAGGGTGGTGATGGTCATGGCTACCGAAAGCCAAAACGTATTGCTGGCCGCTGGTGTGAGGCCGCTGGCCGCCTGAAAGGCAGCGGTCTGAGCAGCGGTCATGCTCATGGCTGGGCGCCTTCGCGCTGATACTGACCGGAGAGCTCGGCTGCATCGCGGGGCTGCGCGCGGCTCGGTGCCAGGTAGTCCTGAAGACCCTGACGGATTCGGGCGATGTCGGCGGCCAGTCGGTTGTAGTCGAGGCGGTAGCGGGTGCTGCCCTCGCTCGGCAACTCTGCGCTGCGCCGGGCGACGGCCTCGACAGCGTTGAGCTGCCTGATCATCACGTCGACGTTGGCCTGCTCGGAGGCGGTGCCGGCGGCCTGGGCCTGGCTCGTCAGGATCCCGAGCGCGATGGCCAGACTGCCGGCAAGGGCGAAGCGGCGGGATGGCGTGCGAGAGTAGAAGGACAGTTTCACAGCAGGGCCCTGGGCTAGCGGGTTGATGTCGCACAGGATGCCGAGCGCCGTAGGGGAGGTCAGCGGGAAACCATTACTGCACCCAAATAGGTTGCAAACCCGCTTGTTTACTGACTTTGCGTCGGGGTAATAAGCCGCTTGAAAAACAGCAGAAAGCCGGTGGCCACTGCGTAGCTAACGCCCCAGCCCTGGTTGCCCTGGGCGGTCTGCTGACCGATCTGGGCCCGGCCTTCCAGCACCGGCTGCACGCTGACCAGCTCCCAGCCTTCGGCGCCAAGGGCCTGCAGTCGGGCCTGCCGCTCCGGATCGGCCAGGAAGGCCGCAATGTCAGGTGTGCCGGTCTGCTCTTCGTGCTTGAACAGCAGCCAGCCGCGTTCTTGGACGCGGTAGGTAAGGGGGGCGAACTCAGTGTGGTATTCGAAGCGGGCAGGGGACATGGACGGCTCCAGTTCGATAGTGTTAGCCATCCTTACCTCGCTACCCGAGGCTCGCTAGGCGCAACCACATCCGTGTCCGAAACGGTTATAGCCCGGTATGAAAGAAATTCGCGGTATTGCTGCCATCCGAAATTCGTGGGAGGTCGTATGGCCGATGCTGCGGTTCTCACCGAGGACGCTAAAAAAGACTGGCGAGACATGATTTATGCCATGGCTATCGTCGGCTTAGGCCATCTGGTCAGGCTGTTTGATCAGCTCGAAGATTGCATTCTGGCGCCCATTGACGTGGATCGTGTCACGGCCGCACAAGGGGAGACAGTTCTTCGAGATCGCGCCCGAGCTATTCGATCACTGCCAATCCGACCACCTACGGCATAGCTAGAAGCAATCGCTACCTTTGCGGTTGATCGTGTCCGGCTGAGCCAGCTCAAATCGCAGAATACTTGTTTATCAGCGTGTTGGATGGGGCAGCGACCTGACCGGAAAGAGCTGATCTCGTGTGACGTCAACAAGTCTGATGCAACACACCGGTTGTCCTGCTAATCAGCTACTTTCAGGGATTTGCCGCTTGCATCCCATTGTCGTTGCGCTATTTGAGTATGATCAGCACAAATTCCCAGGCCCCATCGAGAGCGCTTCCACAATGAACAGGGTAGTGATAGCTGAAGACGAGACCCTGTTAGTAGATGCTTTGACTGAGGTTTTTGAGGAAGAAGGTTTTCAAGTCACGGCGTTCAATACTGCGGACGAGGCATGGCGATACCTGTCAGTTCAGCCAGCACCACCGGATCTTCTCTTTACTGACGTCAAGATGCCTGGATCCATGGATGGGTTGGAACTGGCGACTGCCTTCTCCAGACAGTGGCCATCTGTGCCAGTAGTGATATCTTCAGGTCACATCCAGGCAGTCGAGGCCCTGCAGACACGGGCTGTATTCTTAGCCAAACCTTGGGCGTTGGATCGGCTAATTCAGCTGTGTCGCAATGTCTGTCGAAAGGCTGACTAGGTCTGATCGACTAATCACGGCCTAATCGTTTTCACCCACAACGGAGCTTGTGAGTTTTTTATGGATGCTGGCGGCGCAACTCAAGGAGCAATAGCTTTATCGACTGGCCTGGAGTCCGGCAAAGGTTGATTGCCAAACGCCACTGGTTAGTCGAAATGCCTAGTGCGCTACAGGCCTTCCAAGCCCAAGCCTGCTGATCCAGATCGTCCAGACTGTCCCAGGGCATTGAGTCAACATACTCATCGGAAGCGTGATACTGACGTTCAGCTTCATGCGCGATCCTCGCGAGCAACCTTGGCTGAAACTCTTTGGAATGAGGCAAGATGCTTCGCCCCCCAGCGGGCTCAATACAGGGCATCTATACAGTGTGACATGGGCTTATCCTTCTGCCTCAATCGTTGCTGCGATACGGAAAGAAATACCGCTTCGCTTGAGCTTTACTACGCTGCCCGCGGTGAACAGGTGCGGCTTGAGCTGAACTACGGCAAGCATCTTAGATGCCGACTTGTTGCATGCATTCGTCCGCAAGTACGTGCTCTAGTCAATGCGTTTGAGTCTGGTTTTGCAGTCCCCCATTCGCGTCCTTGTACCGCTGCATGACGTCGATAACCAACGAGTTCACCGCCAGGATCTGCATGGCTCGGGTCACCGAGACGTATAGCAAGTTCAACTCATCGTCACGGCTGGCCCGGTCGATCTCCGGTGCCAGCGGATCCGCGCTGAAATCGTCGTAGAGTCCTACGAAGTCCCACTCCAGGCCCTTGGCCTTGTGCGCGGTCGTCAAGGTGACCGTGGCATCCAGTTCGCTGGCCACTGCGCAGCGGCGCAGCTGCTCGATGCGCTTGGGTAGGTCGAAGTAGGCCTCGATGATCCGCACCGAGCGCTGCATCTCCGGGTCCTGAGTGGCCTTGGCAATTTCCTGGTACTGCTCGAAGTCACGGTAGTCGCGCAAGAGCTTCTTCTGCTGCACCAGGTCATGACGACCGCGGCTGAACTGGAACAGGTCCTCGAGCTCGCGCAGCGAGTAGCTGTCGATCCCGCCAATCCAGAACATGCGCTGGCCACCCTGCTTCTCCAGGCGCAGAGCGTTCTCGATCACGCCGCTGACCGTGCGATGCAGCCAAGTCCGGTGTGCGAGGTCCTCCGGTAGCGTGCGTTTGACCAGGGTGCGCTGGCCAAGCCCCTGCAGCTTCACCGTTTCGCCCTTGAACGACAGGATGACATTGGCCACGTGGGCCACAGCTGGGCCGAAGCGAAATGACTGGGTCAGGTAGTGCTTCTCGGCATCGGCCATCCACGCCGCGCTCAGGGCGTCCTGGGCTCCGCGGAAACGGTAGAGCTGCTGGTGGCGATCGCCGACCATGACCTGGATGGTGCGCTGCCGCTGCACCAGGTCGGCGATCACCGGGTTCACGTCCTGGCCCTCATCGAGCAGGATGGCGCTGAAGCGGTTGGATAGGTCCGGGCGGCTCATCTGGTAGAGCTTGAGGTAGCCGTCGTGGGTGATCTGCACGCCGGCGTCCTGTAGGTCGATCATGCGCTTCCAGACGCTGATGGCCATGCCCACCACCTGGGTGATCCGCCGCTCCTGCAGCGGCGTCAGGCCGCGACCGTCGTAGCGGGTGAAGTGCCGACCGTCCAGGGCCATGTCAGCGCTGGCCATGAACGTGTTGAGCGTGTTGACCACGTCCCGGGCCAGCTCCCAATCTTGGGTATCCAGCACCCGGGCCACCTCAGTGATGCGCAGGTTGCCGGCCTGCTTGTGCTGGTACTGGGTGCCATAAACCGCATAGGCCAGGCCGTGGGCGGTCTTGCAAGTGACGTTGCGCGGGAAGCGATTCTTGGCCGCCATCTCCACCGACTTGTTGTAGCAGAGGTAAAGCATCTTCACGTCCGCATGGGCGCTGGCGTAACCCACCAGGGTGGTGGTCTTGCCAGTGCCGGCAAAGGCCTGGATCAGCAGCTTGCGGGCGTTTGACGCGATGGCGGGGGCTTGCTCAGGGGTCAACTGCATGGGGTAACTCCAGATCAGCTGGGACAGGGGTTCAATACCACCCCTGCATTTTGATGTTGTATCAAATGGCTCTGTGGCCGGGCTGGGGCCACTGAGCACGCCGGCGGCTACAGGTATTTCTTGAAGGACGCGGTCGTGAGGTTCACCGAGAGGGCCAGCAGCGCTGCACACGGCAGCAGCACTAGGAGTGGGCTCACGCTGATCGGCAAGGCGAGGTACAGCGACCAGGGCAGCAGGGCCAGCGGAAGCATGGTGCTACGGGCCTTGTGGTAGAAGTAGCTCGACTCGCGGCCGGCGCTGAACTTGCGGATGTCCCGCCGCACAAGGCCGTCGATGAAGCCGACCAAGGCGGCCATGGCGAAGAGCGGTACCGCTAGGATCAGGATTACCAGGCGCACGCAGAACACCAGGATGGTGAAGAGGGCAGATAGGCCATAGGTCTGCACCGTCGTGACACTCTGCGCGGCCAGGTAGCGCACATCGAGCTCGCTCCGCGGGCCGGCTGCCGCCAGTTGCTGCATCCCGGTCAGCCACTGAACCAGTCCTGTTTTCACAAAGACCCAGTCGTAGAGCAGCCCTACCAGCCAGGTCGCCGTGTGCCCGGGCTCCTGAACCACGACGCTGGAGAGAAATCCCTGGGACAGCCAGCCTAGCTCGTGATCAAGCATGCCTTTCGCGTGGTGCCAGCCAGCCTCCGGCCAGAAGAAGTAAAGGCAAAGCCAATCAACCAGGATGGCACCGCCCAGGGACAGGAACATCACGCCGATGAAGTGAAAGGGGAAGCTGAGCACCGACCCGATAAAGGTCTGCTCCTTGACCTGCTGTTGCTGAGCGCGCTGGGCGACGTCGGCCATTATCGGCGTCCTCGAGGAGCGGCGCTGGCGCGCCGGGCGATGGAGAAAAGCGCCTGGCGCTCGGCGGCAAGATCCGGCTGATGCTGGAAGGCTTCCCACTCAGTGCCACCGGCTCGCCCTGCCGGCGGCCAGAGGTTGCCGCGGGGCCGCACGACCTCGGCTACCTGGCGGCCGGTGGCTACCAGCAAGCCCCAACCCGGCGGTAGGTCAGCGGCCTGCAGCAGCCCTTCGGGACAGAGGTAGAAGCGATAGAGCCCTAGGCCGCCGGCGGTGCGCTCAGGCTTGTTCCGGTCGGCCAGGAAGTCGGCGCGGCTGGTCTTCACCTCGATCAGCGTCGAGCAGTTGCTGCGAAAGCCCAGCACATCCGGCTGCTCGCGTGATCCGAAGCACCGCAGCTCTGTTGCGACCAGGGGAAAGCCCTGCCGGCGCAACCAAGCGGCGGCTAGGGCGACGAGACGGGCGTGATCAGGGCCGGTGGTCATGCCGCGTCTCCTTCGTCTGCAGCGCCTTGGGCCATCTGCCGGAAGTCGTCCTGCAGGTCCAAAGGCAGATCGTCTGCGACCCGGCGCTGCCCTGGGGCCTCCCACCACTCACTGCCGGTGGCCTGGCCCACCTGGTAGGCCTTGCGCATCTTCTCGGCGAGCTCCTGCAGGTCCTTGGGCATCGCTTCATCCGGATCCACCGCTGGCAGCGGCATCCGTACCTTCCACAGGTTGCCACCCTCAATCAGCGCGTAGCACTGGCCCTTGGGTAGGCCCACCACATGGGCGGGCTCCAGCATGGGCACGCTGGTGGCGCTCAACTGGTCATGGGTGTTGGAGGTGAAGGCGGTCTTGTCGTTGACGGCGTCGCTTGCGCTGCTCGCCGGCGTGGCGGTGAAGACCTGCACCTTGGGCAACTGGTTGGTCAGCAGCTCAGCCGTCGCCGTCTCGCGGACCCGCAGCATGAACAGATTGTTGAAGTTACCGATGATCTGTCCGGCCTTGGCGCGGTTGCCGATCTTGGCCTCGATGTCGGAAAGGGTCTGGGTGTAGGCCGTCACCTGCAGGCCAGCGCCGCCACCCTTGTTGATCATGGGGATGAACTCATCGCCGATCAGCTCGTTGAACTCGTCAGCGTGCAGGTTGATGGCCACCTTGCTGCTGGCCTCCCCGGGCAAGCCATCATCGATGCCGTACTTGTAGATATGGCCGGCAACCGAGACCAGGTCCGAGAACATGGAGTTGCCCACCGCCGCGGCGACCTCGGTGTCGGAGAGAGCGTCCAGGCCGACGTAGACCACGGCGCGTTTGCGCACCACCTGCATCCAGTCGAAGATCGGCCGCGGATCGTTGACGTCGTGGTAGTCCGGGGCGATCAGCTCGGCCATGCGACCGGTGGTGAGTTTCTCCAACAGCGGCAGCAGCGAGGCGACGATCTTGTCGAAATAGGTCTTGTCGTAGCGCACCGCGCTACGCAGGCCATCCATGACCGGATCCAGCACGCGCGTCTGGTTCAGGTACTGGTCGATGGCAATAACCCGCAGCGGTCGGCCCTTCATGTTGAAGGGGACGTTCTTATCGTTGAGCTTGCTCTCGATGAAGATGATCTTTTCCCAGGCCTTGGGGTCGTGCTCATCGAAGTACTTCTGGGCGTATTCCAGGAACAGCCCCTCAATGTTGATCACGTGCTGCTGGATCTGCAGGTAGTCCGGCCGCCGACCCAGGGCGACCAGGGCCCGGGCAATGATGTTGACGAAGCGCCAGGCGAATTCCTTGAACGCTGCCGAGTTGCCCTCGCTGGACAGCTGGCCCGCGACGCGGGTGGCCACCTCCGAGATCCGGCCGAAGCGCCCCACCGCGTTGTAGCGCGCGGAGTGGTCCGGCCAGCCCAAGTGGAAGACGTAGAACTCGTTGGCCCGGCCGGCGCGCTCGCACTCGACGTACATACGCTTGAGCAGGTCAGCATCGCCTTTGGGATCGAAGACGATCACCACCTCATGCTGGCCGCGCCGCTTGCGGCGGATGTCCTGGGTGATGAAAAGCTCGGCCAGGCGCGTCTTGCCCACCCGCGTGGTGCCCAGGACGATGGAGTGACCGACCCGCTCGCCCAGCGGCAGGCTGACGTCATGCTCCTCGGGCTCAATGCCGTGTAGCCGCGGCAGGCCGCCCACCGGAGGCAGCGGCCGGAAGGGGTTTGCGGCGTTGTCCCAGGCGGTGGCCTTGGCCAGTAGGGTGAGGGGGAAAGGCGCGAATTCCAGGCGCGCTTCGAGTCGCCGCGCCTTGTTGGTCCATTCCGACGGCTCGACATAGGGCGCGTACTGCGGCAGGTAGGTGTCGACCAGGCGCTGGGTGTGCTTCTGCTCCCAGCGAAAGCCCTTGCCCATGAACAGCCGCTCATTGCTGACCGGGATCTCCTTGCTGGTCATGCTGTAGTACGACAGGCGCCGGATGTTGCGCCGGTAGCGCAGCACGCGCAGCGCCTGGCGGAAGCGGTAGGTGCCGAAGCCAAGAAAGGCGACGGCCGTAACCAGGCCGAACAGCGGCGTCAGGGCGACGGCCCAGGGCGCGAACACGCATAGGAAGGCCATGGCCAGGCACACCTGCACCGTGTAGAGCTCCACTGCAGGCCGGAGCAGCGTGTCCAGGGCATGATTGCGGGCCATGATCAGCGCTCCAGCTCGCTAGCGTCTGGCAGCGGCAGGGCCGCGGCGTGCTCTTTGCGGATAGCCTCGGCTTCGCCACGCGACAGCGCGGCTTCGAAGCGCTCACAGAGGGTTATCTCATCATCCATTGAGCGTCCGGTGATCTCGCCGCCATGAAGATCGACCAGAACCTCGACATCACCTGCCAGGGCAGCGCGTGCTTTTTCATGGTCAGGTAGACGAATGACCATAGTCAGATAGAACGAAGCACCTGACCGTGTTGGGCCGAAGGTGACGGGATGACCGCGGCTTTCGTCCTGAGCTGGACTCACGTCATGCGTATCCGCCTTAGAGGCATCATCAGCAGCTGAGTGTGGAGTCTGAGAGCTGGGCACTGGGATCTCCTATTGCTCAAGAGCGGTTGGGGTGATGAGTACGGGGTAGTGGGCGATTCCCAGGCGGGCTGCCAGGTCATCACCTAGTACGGGGCTGATGGCCAGCCCCGGGGCCCAGCTGCGGATCGCGGCGAGGCGCTGCGCGCTGGCGACATTGACAGCCAGGCCAGCGGCGCCGAGCCGCTGCAGAGTCTCGCCACGGCTGGCCAGCCACTGGCGAGATAGCTCGTCGTCGCCGATCAGAAAAAAGGGCTGCAGGCCAGGTGCATTGAGTGCGCGGCCCTGGACGGTGCCGGGGGTGAGCTGTTGCGATCGCACGGGGAAACCCAGGGCCTGGGTAGGCTGGGGCAGCGGCGCTTGCTGCTGTGCCTGTACCGGCTCTGGATTCAGGCTTTGGTAGTAGGGCAGGGCTGAGACGCCGCCACGATCTTCGACCACGGTGAGGCTGGCAGCCTGGGCGGCCAGTGGCAGGGTCACGGTCAGGATGAGGAGCGAGAGGGTCTGCTTCATGGGTTCGAGGCCAGCAAGGTCACGCCGGTGACCCGGCTCAGGTGTTTGGCGAAGAGCTCGCGGTACTTGGCAGCGGGGGCGCCGCCAGCGGGACGGTGATAGCGGCCGGCGACGTTGATCCAGTCGCCGCCCTGGGCGCGCAGCTCGGCGAGCATCTGCGCTGCGACTTCCAGGTTTTTGTAGGGGTTGAGTGCCTCACAAGGCGAGACGCCGCGGCCGAAGCGATGGCCGTTCCAGCCCATGTTGACCTGGGCGATGCCAACGTCGACCCGCTTGGCGCCCGCTGTACTCAGCGCGACCAGCAGCGCCGTGCAGGCATCAGCGCGGGTGGCGAAGCGATAGCCCGCGCCGGCGACATTGAGCGTCCAGGGCCAGGGCACCAGCTGCGTGCCCCTCCCGCGTAGTCGGGTGCCGCTCTCCTGCAGGGCGACCGAGTACAGCACCTCGGAGGGGATGCCCGCCTGATGGGCAGCCAGCTGATAGGCGGGCGGCGGTGTCTCGGAGGCCTGGGCGCCGAGCGCAAGTGCTTGCAGGATCACGCCGGCGCTGAGCGCCTTGATCATTGCCGTAGCCATTGCCCATTCACCTCGCGGACAACGGCCGGCAGCTCGCCGCCCAGGCCCAGCTGGACCCAGCGACCGGCGTCGTGGTTGAGGGTAATCTGCCGTCCGCGCACCTTGGCCGGATCGACGCCAGCGAGCACGGCCCAGCGGCGGATCCGGGCATCGTCGTTCTGACTGCCGATTAGGTAGAGGTCGAAGGCCTGGCCAGCGCTCTGCAGCGCCTGAACCCGTTCGTTGCAGGCGGCGCAGCTATCGGTCACGAACACGGCGAGCCGCCCATTGCCGCGCACGGCTGGACTGGCCTGGGGCGCTGCCTGGCCGCCGGCCTGCACCGGCTGTAGGTTCGGGTACAGGCGATTCCAGGCGTCGCGGTAGGCCTGGTCATAGGCCAGTTCCTTCTGCACCCGCTGCGCCTCGGCGCGAACCTGCAGCTCGGCGTAGCGGCGCCGCTCGGCATCGGACTGGGCTTCGATGCCCAAGGCGGTGAGCGGATCCAGACCAGGTGAGTAGACGCCACGACTGCCCTGCATCAGGGTCCGGTAGCGCTGGAATTCCTGACTGCTCAGGCCCCATTCCTGGGCGATGGCACTGTCGTTACGTTGGACCGCGCTTTGGCGCTCAGCGCTACCCGTTTCGCCGGAGAAGACTTGGGGGGCGACAAGGTCTGCGGTGAGTGCCGGTGCGGACGGCGAGAGTAGGATGAGGGCGATCGCAAGGCTCGCCGGGAAGAGAGGGGACTGGGGGCGCATGAATTGCCTCTACTACTTGACGGAAAGGGTGCGGGTCGCGCCGTCGACGCTGAACTGCGCCTGGCGGTCATCGAAATTGGCCAGCCGCCAGCGGGTACCGCCGACGTTGTCGCCCGGGCGCACCAGGTAAAGCTCGCTGAGCTGAGTGCTGCCGGGCGGAGCGACGGAAAGAAAGCGCTCACCGCCGCGGTACTCGATACCGACTACCGTGAACGGAGGAGGCGTCTCGATCGGCTTGGCCGGCTCGGACTTGCGCGCGATCGCCGGGGTGCTGCGCTGCTTGGGGACGATCAGTGGCGGCGACACCTTTGGGGGCTCCGCCGCTTTTTTGCGCAGATCCCCCAGGTCGTTTTGCAGGCCTTCCAGCTTGGCCTCGAGCACGACCAGGTCGCCCGCCTGGGCCATGCCCTTCAGCGCGGTCTGATTGGCGTGCTGGATCTCCACCAGCATGGCCTGGACGGTATCGATACGTTGAGACAGCGCCTGCTGACTTGCCCGGAAGTCCGCATCCTGGACCCGCTTGCCGCCGTCGAAGCCATCCATCTGGTCCTGCATCTTGTCTAGACGTTGGGTGATGGCGTGGACCGTGTTCTGGTCAGCCGTGGCGTTCAGGCCTCGATTGAGGTGGGACAGCTCAACGTAGAGATACAGGCAGGCACCAGACAAGGCTGCAAAGCCAGTGGCGACTAGCGTTTGGGAGAGGGAAGGGCGCTTCATAGGGGACCTCGCACAGGATGCCGTGCACGGTCGCAGAAGCTTTGCGAGGGGTCAGTAGGAAACCTTATTCAGGTCTCAGAAGGTTAGATTTCGGGGTTCAACAGCCCGTGACACGTAGGCTGAGGAGCAGGTGAGCGTGGCGATCTACTTACTAGAAGGCTATTGCATCACCGGACTACAGGTGCAAGCGGTTCTACGGCATACGGTAGACCAGGCAGGGGTTGCGATTGAGGCGGCGCTCCATTACGGGTTGGAGCTTCTCTAGTCGTGTGCCTGCCAGCAGCTCGCGGTCCTGTCTGGCAAGTATCACCCAGGCTCCAGCCGGAAGTGCATCCAGCAGCGCTTTCTGCTCGCGCGCAACGAAGATCGGCTGTTCGTCGTGATCCACGTTCATCATGTATCGAATCGCCCAGCTGTCTTGGCCAATGCCGAAGAACACCAGCGGCCCCGGTTGTTGGGCGCGCAACCCTTCGACCTGGGTTACGAAGCCTCTGGTGTCGTATTCCACGTCCTGGATGGGTTCAACTACCGCAACCAGCATGAGCCATTGGGCCGCAAAGGCGACTCCGCTCAGGCTCAGCAGGCGCCGCACACTGACGGTAGTACGCCACTTCACGAAGGCCATAAGCTGCAGGCCAACGAAGAAGAGGATCAGACCCGCTAACGAAACGTCCGGCCAATAACCTTGCTTTTGCCAGAGATGATGGCCAACCAGCACAACCACGAGCACAAGCCCGGGTAGCACGCCCACCAGGGTGCGATAGGCCATCTCCATCCAGCGCAGCCGCGCTGCCGCCTGAATCAGCGCAAATGCGGAAATGGCGGCGAGGAAGGGCACCATGGGCACGACATAGTAGGCCCGTTTAAAGTTGGGAATGGACAAGCCAATCAGAACGATCAGGCCACACCCGGCCAGCCACAGGAGCTGGCGGCGTTCGGGTTTGTCTGGGCTGAACAGCAATTCCCGTCGCCAGGCCAAGAGGGTCAGCAGCGCCAGCGGCATCACCGGCAGATAGCGGTACAAGCCCAGTTGCAGATAGAACCAGAAGGGTTGCCCGCTTTCGTCCAGGCGTCCCTTGACCTGCATTTGCCAGACCTCTGCAGCGAAGGCCTCACCGCCTTCCAGCCGGGCCAGTTGCATCAGCGTCCACCAGCATGCGGCCAGCAGGATGAGCCCGACTACGCCATAGCCAATCAGATTGCGTATTGCAGCCGATCTGCGGTGCGGATCGCACCAGGCAATCACTAGCCAGTACACGGTCACAATGGCGCAGGGCTCTACCAAGCCTAGGGGGCCACGGATGGCGAAGCCTAGGACAAAGAGCGGAAAGACGAGCAGGCGCAGCGTGGGGCTGTTATCGCGATCGGCGCGGTGGAGCAGGTAGAAGCACGTCATCATCACGAGCGCCACCATCTGATCCAGGCAGACAGCACGCGCCTTTTCCAGCCACTGAGGAGTCAGCACGACCAGCAGCACGGTGAGCAGGGCCCAGGCCCGACTACGGTCGGCGAGAGCCCGGTAGGTAATGGCCAGAACACCGGCAGAGGCCAGGGCCGTGGGCAATACGTTGGCGAGTTGATTGGGTGCACCTATGACTCGCGCAGCCAGCCAGCTCAGCCAGGTCGCCGTGCCAGGGTAATCGGGGTAGGGCTGGCCATAGGTCGTGGCGAAAAACGATGGGCCGTGGCGGAACATCTCTTTCAGAAACAGCGCCCATCGGTAATCAAAGCCTTGCGGCGCTTGATCCCAGATCCCTAGGGTGAAGAGTGCGACTGCAGCGATGAAGACCAGCAGGCTTTCGACCCTGATTCCAGCTTTGGAGCGTGTCATCGACGGCGTGTCGATGGATATTTGCAGAGTTTTCATTGTTGCAAAGCCCAGTTATGGAAGCCGATAGACCAAGCAGGGATTGCCATTCAGACGGCGTTCCAACACGGGCTGGAGCTTTTCCAGAGCGGTGCCGGCAAGTAAGTCCCGATCTTGCCGTGCGAGCACGATCCATGAACCAGCCGGCAGGGTATCTAGTAGAGGGCCCTGATCGCGCCCAACGAAGATCGGCTGCTCGTCGTGATCGAGGTTCATGATGTAGCGGATAGCCCAGGTGTCTTGGCCAAGTCCAAAGAACACGAGGGGCCCCGGCTGCTGTTCACGCAAGCCTTCTACCTGAGTAACAAAGCCTCGCGTCTCGTATTCCAGATCCTGGGCGGGTTCAATTACAGCTACCAACATTACCCAAAGCGCCGTGAAGGCGAGGGCGCTTAGGGTCAACAGGCGCTTGGTACCGTACTGGCTGCGCCATTTCATGAAGCTCACAAGCTGAAGGCCGGCGAAGAGAATAATCAGGCCCGATAGGGATACATCTGGCCAGTAGCCGTGTTTCTGCCAGAGGTGGCGGCAAACAAACAGCGCTACGATCGCCAGCGCGGGTAGCAGGCCCACAAGCGTGCGATAGGTGACTTCCATGCGACGCAGACGTGCTTCTGCTTGTATCAGCGCGAAGGCGGCGATCGCGGCCAGGAAGGGCACCATGGGTACGACGTAGTAAGCGCGTTTGAAATGTGGAACGGACAAGCCGAGCAAGATAATCAGCCCACATCCCGCAAGCCACAGGAGCTGTCGGCGGTCTGCAGTGTCGGAGCTAAAAAGGAATTCCCGGCGCCAGGCGAAGAGGGTCAGTAATGCCAGCGGCATCACCGGCAGATAGCGGTACAGGCCAAGCTGCAGGTAATACCAGAACGGCTTGCCGCTCTCGTCGAGACGTCCTGTGATCTGCATTTGCCAGACCTCGGCCGCAAAGGTGTCACCGCCTTCCAGGCGCGCGAGCTGCATCAGTGTCCACCAGCACGCGGCTAGCAGGATGAGTCCAGCTAGGCCATAGCCGATCAGGCCGCGGATAGCCGCCGGTCTGCGTCGCGGATCACACCAAGCAGTTACCAGCCAGTACACGCTCACGACGGCGCAGGGTTCGATCAGTCCCAAAGGCCCGCGGATGGCGAAACCCAGTACGAAAAGCGGAAAAACGAGCAAGCGCAGCGCGGGGTGGTTATCACGATCAGCGCGGTAGAACAGGTAGAAACACGCGAGTACCACGAGGGCGATCATTTGATCCAGGCAGACGGCACGCGCCTTTTCTAGCCACTGAGGGGTCAGCACTACCAGCAGCACGGTGAGCAGGGCCCAGGCCCGGCTGCGGTCGGCGAGAATCCGGTAGGTGATGGCCAGAACACCGGCGGAGGCCAAGGCCGTAGGCAGTACGTTGGCGAGTTGATTGGGTGCACCTATGACTCGCGCGGCCAGCCAGCTCAACCAGGTCGCCGTGCCAGGGTAATCGGGATATGGCTGGCCATAGGTGGTGGCGAAGAATGAAGGCCCGTGGCGGAACATCTCGTTGAGGAATACTGCCCACCGGCCATCAAAGCCTTGAGGGGCTTGATTCCAGATGCCGAGGGTAAAGAGCACCGTCGCTGCCACAAAGGCGAGCAGACTCTCGAAGCCTAGCTTGCCCTGAGAGTCATGATGCAACGGCGTGTCGATGGATAACTGCAGAGGTTTCATTAAAAACACTATCCAAAGGAAATTCAGTGTCAGGCGGCGAGGGACTTACCGCGGCCAATGGCGAAGTACTCGAATCCGCGCTTGGCCATCCGCTCGGGGTCATAGAGATTTCGGCCGTCAAAGATCAGGGGTTGCTTGAGCTGTTCATAAAGGAGGTCGAAATCGGGCGCCTTGAATTGCTGCCACTCGGTACAGACGATCAGGGCGTCGGCTCCAGCGAGCGTAGCTTCGGGCGTGCCCATGAGGGCGAGGCGGTCGGCATGACCATAGAGGCGTTGCGCCTCGGCCATGGCCACGGGGTCGAAGGCGCGTATGCGAGCACCGGCAGCCCACAAGGCCTCCATCAATACGCGACTTGGCGCGTCGCGCATGTCGTCCGTGTTCGGTTTGAACGCCAAGCCCCAGAGTGCAAAGGTGCGCCCCTGCAGTTCCCCGTTGAAGTATCCGTGGATACGCCTGAAAAGCTTCGATTTCTGTCTGGCGTTGATCGCCTCGACTGCGTGCAGCAGATCCAGGGAGAGTCCCTGTTCTTCGCCGGTTCGGATCAACGCCTGCAAATCCTTCGGAAAGCAGGAGCCGCCATAGCCGCAGCCGGGGTAGATGAAGTGACTGCCGATGCGTGGATCAGCGCCGATCGCGAGACGCACAGCCTCGATGTCGGCACCTACACGCTCGGCCACCTCGGCGATCTGGTTGATGAAGCTGATCTTGGTGGCCAGCAGACTGTTGGCCGCGTATTTGGCGAGCTCCGCACTGCGAATATCCATGAACTGGATGCGATCATGGTTGCGGTTGAAGGGCGCATAGAGTTCGCGCATCAGCTCGCGCGCCTCGGGTGACTCGGTGCCCACCACGATACGATCCGGTCGCTTGCAATCCGTGATGGCCGCGCCCTCTTTGAGAAACTCCGGATTCGAGACCACCTCGACGTGCAGCGTCCGACCTTCCTCCACCAGGACTTCATCGATGATGGCGCGCACCCGATCACCGGTACCGACGGGGACGGTCGATTTATTGACCACCAGCAGAGGATCACTGCCGCGATGCTCCAAACGTAAGCGGGCGATAGTTTCGGCCACGGCGAACACCGCGGTGAGATCGGCAGAGCCATCGGCTGCCGGTGGGGTACCCACCGCGATAAATTGGACGCTGCCGTGTGCGACCGCTGTTGCCGCATCATGGGTGAATTCCAAGCGACCGTCGGCGAGGTTGTTGCGTACCAGTTCTTCGAGACCAGGCTCGTACAAGGTAATTTCTCCGCGCTTGAGCCGGTCGATTTTGGCTTGGTCAATGTCCATGCACACAACCTGATGGCCGACTTCTGCGAGGACGGCGGCCTGTACCAGGCCGACATAGCCGATGCCGAATACACTGATGTTCATAGGGTATTCCTGATAGGGGAGGAGACAGGGGCGCGATCGCTGCCAACCAGCGCAACGCCAACCACGATCAGCGCGATGCCCAGTAGCGGGCGCGCGGACGTGAACTCGGCAGCACCTGGCAACCAGAGGGCGCCGAGATGAACCAGTACGTAGGAAAGACTCAAGGCGGCGTAGGCCCGGCCCAACGGTATCTTCGCCAGGGCGATCAGCCAGGCCAGCATCGACAGGCCATAGCAGCCCACGCCAACGGCTAGTTGCACACCCGCCGCGCTGAGTAGCGCCCCCGGATCGGTTGGCCAGCTCGACACGGCAGGTAATTGCACCAGGGCATAGCGCATGAGCAACTGCGCCGCGGCAGTCAGCCCGATACTGGCGAAGAGGGAAGCCAGGCTGTTCATGCCTGACCACCCAGGAGCGCTGCGCCCAGTACGATGCATAGGCAGCCCCACCAGGCTCTGCGACCGATCCGCTCGTTGAACGCCACACGCGCCAGGAGCGTGACGGCCAGGATATTGAGCGACAGCAACGGATAGGCGATGCCGACCGGGACGCGTTGCAGCACCGCGAACCAGAGCAGCAAGGCGGTTCCCATGCAGGCCAGCGCTAGCCATAGCCATTTCGAGCTTATGAAAGCGGCAAATCCTGATCCTGCAGCTGCGGCCTTTTTCTGCCCGAATTGACTGGCGCTGGTGAGCAGGATGACGGCTACGATCAACGTCACTTCAGTGGCCGTCACCGCGCTGTCCTCGGGTAGACCAGCAGGACGAGACGCTCGTTGACGATCTTGTCCGAAGTGGCCGGTAGACTCGCGAGCAGCCGGTCGTCACTGTCGCCACTCATCCGCAGCAGCACCGCGATGGAGCCTTCGCGACGATGCTCCTCGATCCAGTTCGGTAGTTCGCCGTCATCTAGCAGACGACCACTGTCGGGCTGGCGATCGAAACCATACTTCAGCTCTCCTGGGCCACCGACGATCACGACGTCCGAGCGGCGAGTTGCCCAGGCCACGCTGGCCGCTACACCAAGGTCATTACTGACCAGCAGATGGGCCGGTTGCAGCTTGCGTAGCTGATCCTGAACGAAGACGCTGGGCAGCTTGTTGTAGACCAGGCCCTTGGGCAGGGCGACGGTGAGCAGCGGCAGTACCAGCCAGATCGCTAGGGCCGGGGCCAGCGCCGTCTGTCTAGGCCAAAGCAGAGCTCCCAGACCAGCCAGGACGAAGCCAATGGGTGCCAGTAGTGCCAGCGCCCATGCCAGGTTATCGGCGCCGCCATAGATTCGGTCGTCGAACACCATTAGAGCGCCGAATCCCAGGACGCCCAGTAACAGGTTGAAGATTCCGTTGAGGCGCAGTGCTTGCCATTGGCCAGCCTGATAGGCGTCGAAAAGCACACGCGCCAGCAGGGGTACCAGTGCCGCCATGGCTGGAAGAAGGTACGTGGGTAGCTTGCCGCGGCTGAGGCTAAAGAAGATCAACTGGCTGACGAAGGTGATCCCTAGGAAGGCAGTCCCCGTATGGCTGCGCTGCTGCCAGAGGTTGCCCAGGGTGCGAGGAAGCAGGCCCGTCCAAGGCAGGATGGCGACCAGTAGAATCGGCCCATAGAACCAGAAAGGTCGCTCGTGCTGGGCGTCATCGCTGGCAAACCGCTGGATGTGTTCGTGCCAGAAGAAGAAATTCCAGTAGTCGCCATCGCGGTGGGCTACCCAGAGCGCCCAGGGGGCCACGACCAGCGCCGCCACAATGACGGCCAGGGGGCCGCGGCAAATCAGTTCCAGCAGTCGGCGTTGCCAGACGAAAAAGGGCAAGGCGACCAGTACAGGTAGTACCAGGGCGAGAAAGCCTTTGGTCAGCAGGCCGCAGCCACAGGCCAGGCCCAGCAATGCCCAATTGCGCAGCGCCACGCCGAGGGTAGTAGCGGCTTGAGCCTGCCAGAGGGCTAGCAGCGAAAGCGTCGTCCAGAAGGCGAACTGGGCGTCCAGAGTCACATAGGTGGCCGACGCCGCTATGGCGAGGCACGACAGATAGAGCACACCGGCGAGTAGCGCCAGTTGCCGATCACCCCAGATCAGACGCGTCAGGCGGACAACTAAAGCTGCTGTGGCGAAGCCGGCTAGCAAGGGTACAACGCGTACGCTGAGCAGCGAGTCTCCCAGCAAGGCTTGAGCTATCGCCTGCGTCCAATAACCACCGATGGGTTTCTCGAAATAGGGCAGACCCAGGAAGTGGGGTACTACCCAATCGCCGCTTCGCCACAGCTCTTGGCCAATTTGGGCGTAACGCGATTCGTCTGGAATCCAGAGACCGCGCCAATTCAAGGGGAGCACGTACGCTAGTAGCGCCACGGGCAGTAAGAACAGCAGACGCACTCGACTCATTGTTGCACTCCTAACCATCCCTGGCGTCCCGCAAGACTGCCGCGGACAACTTTCCCCTCTGGAAGCCTGTGTGGATCCTCGGGCAGGCGATCGCCCATGGGTACGAAATGGATTTCCTGCTCGCGCGCCGCCTTGAGCAGGGCGCGGAAGTCCTCGGCGAAGGCGATGCCTTCCACCTCGGCGTGCAGGGTGTAGACGTTGAGCGCCCCCGGACGGAAGCGCTTGAGCAGATAGCTGTTCCAGTCGGCGGCAGGAAGGTCGGGGCCGACCACCTCATCGAAGGTCGGCATGTCTACCGGGATCTGAGGAGTGCCCAAAGCTCCACTTTCCAACCGAGGAACGAAGAGGCTTCTGCCGCGGCAATCGCTGTTGTAGCGGAGGCCGAAGGCTTCCTTGGCCAGCACCACGCGCGGATCGGCGCGCCAGCCGGCGGCGGCGGAACAGTCGACCTTGGCGCCGAGGATGTCTTCCAGAGCCTGCAGGCCACGGCCGAATTCGGCGCCCAGGCGCTCCAGGTTCCAGCTTCCGGTATGGGCTTGCCAGGCGTGGTGATCCCAGGCGTGCAAGCCGACCTCGTGGCCGCGGGCGCGGGTCTCGCGCATCAGGTGACCGAGGTCGCGACCGATGGGCCGACCCGGCCAGGCGGTGCCGGCCAGCAGGATGTCCCAGCCATAGAGGCTGGCGGCCTTGGATCTGAGCATCTTCCACAGGAAGGTGGGCTTCACCAGGCGCCAGAGGTGGCGCCCCATGTTGTCCGGCCCGACGCTGAAGAAGAAGGTGGCCTTGACCCCGGCTTCGTCCAGCAGGTCGAGCAGCCGCGGTACCCCTTCGCGGGTGCCGCGATAGGTGTCCACGTCGATGCGCAGGCTGGCCGGGATCAGGGTGTTCATCAGGCCTCCCGCTGCGCCAGGGCTTCGCGCAGGAAGAAGTCCAGCGTCTTGCCGACGGTGGCGGCCATGGCGGTGGTCGGCTGCCAGTCGATCAGGCGGCGGGCGTTCTCCACGCTGGGCTTGCGGTGGGCCACGTCCTGGTAGCCGTCGCCATAGAAGCTCTTGCTCTCCACCTCGCGGAAGCCGGCGAAGGGCGGGAATTCATGGCGCAGCGGATGGGCCTCGAACTGGGCCAGCAGCTCTTCGGCCAGTTCGCGGATGCTCGCTTCGTTGTCCGGGTTGCCGATGTTGACGATCTGGCCGTCGCAGCGACCGCCCCTGTTCTCGATGATGCGGAACAGCGCCTCGATGCCGTCGTCGACGTCGGTGAAGCAGCGCTTCTGGGCGCCCCCGTCGACCAGCTTGATGGGGGTGCCTTCCACCAGGTTGAGGATCAGCTGGGTGATGGCGCGGGAGCTGCCGATGCGCGCCGAGTCCAGGCGATCCAGGCGCGGGCCCATCCAGTTGAACGGACGGAACAGGGTGAATTTCAGGCCCTTGGCGCCGTAGGCCCAGATGACCCGGTCGAGCAGCTGCTTGGAGACCGAATAGATCCAGCGCTGCTTGTTGATCGGGCCGACCACCAGGTTGGAGCGGTCTTCGTCGAAGCGCTCGTCCTGGCACATGCCGTACACCTCGGAGGTGGACGGGAAGATCACGCGCTTGCCGTACTTCACGCAGTGGCGAACGATCTTGAGGTTTTCCTCGAAGTCCAGTTCGAACACGCGCAAGGGATTGCGGGTGTATTCGATGGGCGTGGCGATGGCCACCAGCGGCAGCACCACGTCGCACTTCTTGATGTGGTATTCCAGCCACTCGGTGTGGATGGAGATGTCGCCTTCCACATAGTGGAAATTCGGATTGGCCTTGAGCCGCTCGATGGCATCGGAGCCGATGTCCAGGCCATAGACCTCGTACTCGCCGTCGGCCAGCAGGCGCTCGGAGAGGTGGTTGCCGATGAAGCCGTTGACGCCCAGGATCAGTACCCGGGTGCGACGCTTGGCGCGGCGATCCTGGCGATGCAGGCGGGCACCGGCCACCAGGCCGGCTTCGCGGGCCAGTTGCGGGCCGGACAGGTACAGGCCGTTGTCACCCAGTTGGCCGGCCTGGATTTCCAGCACGCCCTCACCACAGGCGATACGCAGCGGCTCCAGGCTCAGCACGCTGCCGGGAGTCTGGTCATGGCGTTCCTGGCGCGCCTGGGCGCTCCAGACGATCAGCTTGCGGTCACCGATCCAGCCGAAGGCGCCCGGATAGGGTTGGGTCACGGCGCGCACCAGGTTGCCCAGTTCGGCGGCCGGACGGCTCCACTCCAGCTCGCCATCGGCGGCGCTGCGGCGGCCAAAGGTGGTGGCCTGGCTTTCGTCCTGCTCGCGTTCCTCTACTGTTCCGGAGGCAAGTGTAGGGAGCACTTCATTGAGCAGCGCTTGGCTTGTTTCCCTTAGTTTGGCGTGAAGTGTGAGTGCGGTGTCGTCAGGCGCAATCTCTACACGTTTTTGGGCCACGATCGGGCCGGCATCGGCACGCTTGACCATGCGGTGCAGGGTTACGCCGGTCTCGGTCTCGCCGTTGACCAGCACCCAGTTGGCCGGGGCCCGACCGCGATAGCGCGGCAGCAGCGAACCGTGCAGGTTGTAGGCGCCGCGCTTGGCGCAGGCCAGGACGTCGCCCGACAGCAGGTTGCGGTAATAGAAGGAGAAGATGAAATCCGGCTCCAGGGCGCGGATGCGCTCGACCCAGATCGGGTGGTTGACGTCTTCCGGCGCGTGCACCGGGATGCCATGGCGAGCGCAGAGCTGCGCCACCGAACCGAAGAAGCGGTTCTCGCTCGGGTCATCCGGGTGGGTGAAGACGGCGGCGATGGGATAGCCGGCCTGGATCAGCGCGGCGAGGCCGGCGCAGCCGATGTCGTGGTAGGCGAAGACGATGGCGGTTTTCATCAGGGGCTTTCCTGTTACTGGACTTGGCGAAGCGGTGCCGGCGAGGGGGAGGTGCCAGGCGCACTTATGATTTGCTCGATGTGGAATCGCGGTCGCGCACGGACATCGTTGTAAACCCGACCGAGGTACTCGCCGAGCAGACCGAGGCCGAGGAACTGGGCGCCGGTGAAGATGAACAGGATGGCGAACAGCGAGAACACGCCATCGGCCGCCCAGTCAGCGCCATGAGTGAGGCGCAGGAAGAGCAGCAGGGCAGCGAAGAAGAAGCCGAACAGCGCCAGACCAGCGCCGAACAGGCTGAGCATGCGCAGCGGGGTGGTGGTCATGCAGGTCAGCAGGTCGAACATCAGGTGGATCAGCTTGAGGAAGCCGTACTTGGAATCCCCGTGCTCGCGCTCGGCGTGGGCCACCTCGATTTCGGTGGTGTGGCGGGCGAAGCTGTTGGCCAGGATCGGGATGAAGGTGCTGCGCTCGTGGCAAGCCAGCATCGACTGCACCACCTGGCGGCGATAGGCGCGCAGCATGCAGCCGTAGTCGCGCATGGCGACGCCGGTGGAGCGCTGCACGGCGCGATTGATCAGCCGCGACGGCAGGGTGCGCAGGTAGGAGTCCTGGCGCTGCTGGCGCACGGTGCCCACCACGTCGTAGCCCTGGGCGGCGGTGTGCACCAGGCGCGGGATCTCTTCCGGCGGATTCTGCAGGTCGGCGTCCAGGGTGATGATCAGATCGCCGCGGGCCTGCTCGAAGCCGGCAAGGATCGCCGAGTGCTGGCCGTAGTTGCGATTGAGCAGCACCGCCACGACCGGGCTGTCCGGCTCGCTGGCGGCCTGCTGCAGGAGTTCGGCGCTGCGGTCGCGACTGCCGTCGTCGACCAGGATGATCTCCACCTGGCAATCCAGCAGGCGGCAGGCGGCGCGGGTGCGGCGCAGGAGTTCCGGCAGGCTGGCTTCTTCGTTGTAGACGGGGATCACCACGGACAGCTTATCGATGGCATAGGGCTTCATACGCCTTCTCCAACAGGTTCTGAGTATTGCTTCACTGGGATACGAGATGCCGGATCACCGGTTAGGCTGTACCTATGGCAAGTACGTCTTCGATGGCAGTGACCACGCGGTCGATGTCATCTAGCGTCATGTCCGGGAAGAGAGGGATGGAGCACAGCCGTGCCGAATTCCATTCGCTGTTGGGCAGCGAAAGCGTCGGCCAACGCTCGCGGTACCAGGGATGCAGGTGGGTGGCGGTGAAATGGATGCCGGTGCCGATTCCGCGGGCCTTGAGGCCGGCCATGAAGGCTTCGCGCTCCATACCGCACCGCTCGGGGCAGATGCGCAGGATGTAGAGGTGCCAGGCGTGGGTCTGGGCGTAGTCGGGCAGCGAAAGGGGGGCGACCGGTAGATGCGCAAGACGCAGAATATAGGCCTGGGCCAGCAGCCAGCGGCGCTTGTTGATGTCATCTAAGCGATCCAGTTGTACCAATGCCAGGGCAGCGTGGATGTCCGAGAGGTTGTACTTGAAGCCGGGCTCCTGTACCTGGGCCTGGGGCTTGCGGCCCAGGGCGTGGCGGTCGAAGGCATCCACCGCCAGACCGTGGAATTTCAAGCGGCGCACCCGCTCGGCCAGGGTGGCGTCGTCGGTCACCAGCATGCCGCCTTCGGCGCAGGTCAGATTCTTGATGGCGTGAAAGCTGAAGATGGCGGTGCCGCGCTGGCCGATGGGCTCGCCCTGGTAGCGGGTGCCGGCGGCGTGGGCGGCGTCTTCGATCAGTGCCACGCCGTGCTCGCGGGCCAGGGCGCGCAGCGGGGTCAGGTCGCAGCTGGCGCCGGCGTAGTGCACCGGCACGATGGCCTTGGTGCGCGGGGTGATGGCGGCGGCCACCTGCTCGGCGGAGACCATCAGGGTGTCGCGGTCGACGTCGACGAACACCGGGGTGGCGCCGATCAGGGTGATCATGTTGGCGGTGGAGACCCAGGTCAGCGAGGGGGTGATCACCTCGTCACCGGGGCCGATGTCCAGCGCCAGCAGGGTCACGTGCATGGCGGCGGTGGCCGAGCACAGGGCCACGGCATGGGCAGCGCCTATGGAGGCGGCAAAGCGCTCCTCAAGCGCGTTTGCTTTCGGGCCAGTGGTGATCCAGCCAGAGGTAAGTGCCTCAGTGACGGCAGCCACTTCTTCTTGCCCAATACTGGGCCGAGAGAAGGGTAGGAAGGGCAGGTCGACGTTGATGTTTCCCGAGGCTTGAAGCACTTCTGTCATAACACTGCATCCAGTAAAAAAGTTCACTTGAGATAGCGTAGCCCGTGTTTGGCGAAGCGCCTCATGGGATGGCTAGAGGTATGGTTTCGATCCGCGCTATAGCGCTTAATGACGGCAAATAGCCATGAAAGCCTTCTTTAGAGCGGGTGCAGTTCGATAACTCGACTCAATGTCTGCGGGATGTAAGCGAAGCATCCCTGTTGTTCCGCCTGCGAATGCTCGCACCTTTGGGTCAGGACGAGGTTGGCTGACTCTTGGATATTGCGCGCTGATTGTTCATTGACGCATATATGACCAGTGCAAGTAGAATCGACAGCAATACCAACGAGGAGCCTACGGTTCCGAAATTGAGGCCGCCATGATCGTGGGGCTTGGTAAGTACGTCGCCCAACGTGGCACCGAAAGGGCGCGTGAGTACGAATGCAATCCAGAAGATAAGAACTGACGAAATCTTGGTCGCGTAATGAAGTATCGCCATAAATGCGATAAGGCTTCCGATAAGCAGTGCGCCGCCAGCAAAACCCAGGCCCGAATCATCAGCCAAGTAGTCACCCAATGCTGTACCCAGAGTGTTTGAGAACAAAATCGCGACCCAATAGAAGAGCTCCGCTTTGCGACTGGTGATGTTGCTCACCGAAAGGCTTCTTTCGCTGAGGTACCAGATGATGAAGATGCTGGCGAGGATCGCAATCAAGATGGCTGAGCCGGTCGCGTAGCCCAGACCCAGGGTACGATCCATGAAGTCAGACATCGTGGTGCCCGCGACACTGGTGGCCAGGATAACCGTCCAGTAGAGCGGTGGGTGGTACCTGCGCACCGAGAGTTGACCCAGCAGGGTCGCTATGAAAAAGCTGATGAGGATGACTGAGCTCAGGGCATAGCCGACGTCCAACGTCATTGAGACGAGATCGCCGGCCGTCTCACCCAATGTCGTTGCACAGATCTTCATGACCCAAAAGGCCAGGGTGATTTGAGGAAGCTTGTTCATCGAGAAGATACGCTTGAGAGGAAGTGCCGGACGGGGTGACCGGCGAGGCGCGCATCATCTCGCTTGAATTGTCAAAAAATAGTCATGCCTTCATGAAAAAATAGAAAAGGCACGTGTTTTTTGAAGCGTGGCAGTGTCATTCGTGAATCTAAGCATGTCAGCGCTTTGATCAAAGCCTCGCCTTTACCTTATCAATGCGTGGGCCTACATCTCTAACAATGGTCTTAAGAATATCTGCAGATATGCCTAGCTTTTTAGACCAGTATAGTAGCTCTGACTTCTCGCTTACATTGATCAGCAAGCAGTCTTTTTCTTTGTCATAAGTTGCGTCTTTATCTTTCACTCGCTTTGCCCTAGCTCTTTATAGGAAACAGTGGTCTAATTTCTACTTTCCTAGTGGTAAGAAACGCTAATCCTATCGAGAAGCAGTTTTTATCGGCGCTTTTGCTAGGGTAGACGATCCAAATAGATTTATCAGAACTCTTGGTCTTTGATAATGATTATCAAATGCTCTTTGGTCTCTATCCGAAGCATGGAGCCCCCCCAGCCACATAGAAAGCTAGCTGGAGAAGCTCTAGATAGAGATATACAAGTTAAGATAGGCGAGGCAGGTCATGCTTTACCTTCGTAGCTGAAGGTATGAGTTTGCTTCTGGGTGAGAAACGTGTTGTAACAAGTTGATTGGCGAAAAATCTGATGGGCCACATTTAGGTAGCGGAAGAGGATGCTGCTGATAATTGGAAGCTGCGACGTTGCACGTCACGTGGCTGCAATAGCTTGTCGACGTCTCTAAGCAATCCTTTGCTGCTGCCTATAGGTCGTGGAATCTCGTTGATGTTATGCGCTAAGAGATAGCGAGCTTGGTCTAGTGAAAATCACGACTGCGCGTATCCAGCCCCTGTAGCAGCTCGCTTATATCCTCCAGCCGACCTGCCACCACATGCAGCACACCATCGCGTGTCTCAAGGGTGCCGTCCACGCGCATCAACTGAGAGGCTACCAGCTCCCGCCGTTGGCGCTCCGCCAGGGTTCGCCACACCACCACGTTCACCATCCCGTACTCATCCTCCAGCGTCACGAAGGTCACGCCGCTTGCGGTACCTGGTCGCTGCCGGCCAACCACCAGACCAGCGACCCGGGCCGGTTGGCCATGACGCCGCTCCTTCAATTCCTTCGAGCTCATCAGCCGCCGTGCCGACAGCTCCGGCCGTAGCAGAGTGAGCGGGTGTGGGCCCAGGGTGGTACCTAGGGAGGCATAGTCGGAATAGAGGTTCTCACCCACAGTTGGCGCAACCAGCTCTTGGATCTCCTCCTCAACGACAGCGCCCTCGGCGAATAGGGGCAGCTGCGGCTCGATTGCGGCCATCGCCCAGCGTGCTTGGAACCGGTGCCCGGCCAAGCCCTTCAGTGCACCTGCATCCGCCAGGCACTCCCGGGCCTTGGCAGCGAGGCCTGCGCGCAGGCACAGGTCGGTGACGTCGCGGAATGGCCGATGCCGGCGGGCCTGCTCAACCGCGCGCCCGGCTTTCTCGGCCAGCCCGCGCACCATCCGCATGCCCATCCGGATCGCCGGCTGCGGGCTATCCGCTACAGCCTCGAGGCTGCAATCCCAGTCGCTGCAGGTCACGTCTACCGGCAGCGTTTGCAACCGGTGCCGCCGGGCGTCCTGCAGGATCTGGTCGGGGCTGTAGAAGCCCATGGGGTAGGAGTTGATCAGCGCGGCGGCGAACGCGGCAGGCTCATGGCATTTGAGCCAGCAGCTCGCGTAGGTGAGTAGGGCGAAGCTGGCAGCGTGAGACTCTGGAAATCCGTAGCTACCGAACCCCTCGATCTGCCGAAAGATGTCCGCGGCGTACTCGGCCGTGTAGCCGTTGGCGAGCATGCGTGAGGTGAGCCGCTCCCGGTGCGGCTCAAGACCCCCATGCCGCTTCCAGGCCGCCATGCTGCGGCGCAGCTGATCGGCCTCGCCTGGGGTGTAATCCGCCGCGAGGATGGCGAGCTCCATCACCTGCTCTTGGAACAGCGGCACGCCCAGGGTTCGGCCGAAGACGCGCTCCAGCTCCGGCGGGTAGCTGATCTCTTCCTGACCGGTCCGCCGGCGCAGGTACGGGTGGACCATCCCTCCCTGGATGGGGCCGGGTCGGACGATGGCAACCTCGATCACCAGGTCGTAAAAGGTCTGCGGCTTGAGGCGCGGCAGCATCGCCATCTGGGCACGTGACTCGATCTGGAACACGCCAAGGGTATCCGCCCGGCTGATCATGGCGTAGGTCGGCTTGTCCTCTTGGGGGACGGTGGCCAGGGTCAGTTTTTCACCCCGATAGCCTCTGACCAGGTCGAAGCACCGGCGCAGGGCGCTGAGCATGCCCAGGGCGAGGATGTCGACCTTGAGCAGGCCCATCGCATCGAGATCGTCTTTGTCCCACTGGATGACGGTACGTCCTTCCATGGCGGCGTTCTCGACCGGTACCAAGGTATCCAACGTCTGATCGGCGATGACGAAACCGCCCGGATGCTGGGACAGGTGCCGCGGGAAACCGATTAGCTCGCCGGTGAGCACCAGGATCCGGTGGAGCAGGGGGCTATCAGGGTCAAAGCCCGATTCGCGCAGTCTCTCCGCTGGCGGCAGGTTGCCCGTCCAGCGGCCGCAGCAGTCCGCCAGCGCGGTGATCTGATCGGGAGGCAGGCCCAGGGCCTTGGCCACGTCCCGCACGGCGCCTGCAGCGTGATAGGTGGATACTACCGCGGTGAGCGCGGCGCGCTGCCGGCCGTAGCGGCGGAAGATGTACTGGATGACCTCTTCCCGGCGATCATGCTCGAAGTCGACGTCGATGTCCGGCGGCTCGTCCCGCTCGTGGCTGATGAAGCGTTCGAACAGCAGGTTGATCCGGGTCGGATCCAGCTCGGTGATACCCAGGGCGAAACAGACGGCAGAGTTCGCGGCTGACCCGCGCCCTTGGCAGAGAATCCCCTGCTGCCGTGCGAAGCGGACGATGTCATGCACCGTCAGGAAGTAACTCTCATACGCCTTATCGGCGATCAGCTGAAGCTCCTTTTCGATCTGGGCGCGCAGCCGATCAGACAGGCCTTCGGGCCAGCGCCAGGCGCAACCCTCCTCGGTGAGAACCCGCAGCCAGCTGGTGGCCGTGTGGCACTCTGGTACCACCTCACTGGGGTATTGGTAACGGAGCTCCGCCAGGCTGAAGGTGCAGCGCTCTGCAATGCGCAGGGTCTCCTCCAGCAGCCCGGGCGGATAGCACCTCGCCAAAGCATCACGGGTGCGCAGATGGCGCTCGCCATTCGGGAAGAGCAGCTGGCCGGCTTCAGCGACCGGGACGTGATGGCGGATGGCGGTGATGGTGTCCTGCAGGGCCCGGCGCCCGCGGCAGTGCATGTGCACGTCACCGGTAGCCACCAGCCCTACGCCCAAGGCCGCACCCAGCCCCTGCAGCTGCTGCAGCCGTACCTGGTCGTCCTGATCGAAGTGGAGCTCGGCGGCAATCCACAGCCGGCCGGGGAACACCTGCAACAACCAGCGCACGGACTCCGCTTCCGCATCCCGCTCCGGTAACCAGAGCGCGACGAGGCCAGCGATTTGTTCGAGATCCTCGCGCAGCAGCCGGTAGCTGCCCTTGTCCGCGCGCCGGCGCGCGAGGGTGATCAGTCGGCACAGCTGCTGGTAGCCCTGCAGGTCTTCCACCAGCAGCACGAGCTTGGGGCCCTGGGCGACCTGAAACTCCGCGCCGACGATCAGCCGGACTTCGTGCTTCTCCGATGCCTGCCAGGCCCGCACGATGCCGGCGAGTGTGCACTCGTCAGTGATGGCCAGCGCCTCATAGCCCATGGCCTTGGCCCGCTCGAACAGCTGATCGACGCTTGAGGCACCGCGCTGGAAGCTGAAGCTCGACAGGCAGTGCAGCTCCGCATAGCCGGGTGTCACGCGAACCACCCCTGCACCCACCACCCCGGGCCTTCGGCCGGCGCCTGGAAGGCCCAGGCCGTGCGCCCGTCGGGGAGCTCGAGCACGTAATAGTCCCGACGGGCATCCTCACCGTCCCACCACCCGCTCTCGATACGCTCAGGCCCGCTCAGGACCCGTGACTGATCGACATCCAGGGGTTCCGGCGCCGGCAGCAGCCAGCCAGGCCGCCGATTCGGTCCCAATGCTTGGAGCGTCAACGAAGGCGTATCTCGCCGCCAGGCCCGCTCCGGCCGGTGATCGCCTTGGGCGCCTACCGCATAGACCGCATCGTCGCCTAAGCGTGAACGCAGCCGCTCGCGCAGCTGCTCCCAGCTCACCGTCTGTTGCGGACGATCATCGAAGAGGCCGCGGTGCTGAGGAACGAAGGAGGGCAACTCGTCGGCAACCAGGCCGATCGCGAGTACCGGCTCAACCACCTGGGTGGGCTCCAGGCGGCCCCGGGCAAATTCGAACAGCAGCGCGGGATCACGCTCCGGGGCGAGTAAGCCAACCACCACCTCTGTGGTCGGCGCCTCCCTATGCTCCAGGCGCAGGGTGAAGCGCTGGGCGCCCATGTCCCGGCCGGCCAGGTAGGTGGCCAGGTCCGAGGTCAGGCGGCGCAGCGGAAACAGCAGAGCCTGGGTCGACTCGACTTCGAAGTTAAGCTCGATCCGCAGCCTGAAGGTGGTCGGGGGCAGGAAAAACTCCAGGGGCAGGACCTTGCTGCCCAGCATCTGATCTAGGTGATTGAGCAGACTCAGTGGAAAGCGCCGGGCGAGCTGCGCCCGCGGCAGCGCCAGTACCTGGCTGAGTTGGCGAAGCCCCATGCGGCTCAAGGCCTGGACGATCTCCGGCTCGAAGCCAAGCAGCGCTACTGGCAGCGTGCGCATAGCGCTGGCCAGGCCTGCGTCGTCCCGAACCGCCAGGCTGTCGCCGGCGTTGGCCAACACCCGGGCGGCGACCGGGTTGGGCGCCAGGGTGATCCGGTGGCCAAAGCCCAGCGCCGTGAGTTCCTGGCGCAGGCGTGCCTCGAATCGAGGCCAGGGCCCGAAGAGCGGCAGGCTCGACTGCACCTCGAGCACCAGGGCGTCGGCGAAGTGCAAGCTCACCTGGGAGCTGAACCCGTACGCCCACGCCGCCAGCAGCTCGTGCTGGCGCCGTAGCGCCCCCTCGTCGTGCTCCACCGTCGCAAACTGCGGGCAGATCGCTTGAGCCGCGGTGTAGGTCATCTCAGGCCGGAGGCCGAGCGCCAACGCCGCCGGGTTCGCCGCCTTAATGATCCGGCGCTGTATCGGCCCGTGGAGCAGTACCAGGGGTTCGTCCGGGTCAGGACAATTTCGCAGCACACCGTCCAGCGCGAACTGCGGGAAAAAGATGCAGGCCCATTTCATGGCAGTCGTCCCTCAATGCCAGACCCGATGGGCAAGCGCCGTTGCCGGTGGGTTGCCGCCGCGGCACTTGAGCACTCGCAGCTGCTGAGGCGAACCCTCGAGCACCAGGCGCAGGGCTGCAGGTGAGGCATTGACGGCTTCCCGCTGGTGGCGGAACGCAAAGGCGAGGGTCTGCCCGGTCTCTGCAGCCACCTGCAGCCGGCGCAACGCGCGATCGTCCGCACGGCTGGGCCAGCAGAGCACCGCGCCACAGCTACCAGAGCGCAGGCACTGCTCTGCCGCCCACAGCACGTCTTTGCCCTGCACCTGGATGACGCTCAGCCGGCCAAGGTCGACGCCGGCCTGCAGCCAGGCGTGCGGGTAGAGCAGATACGGGGGAGCGATCAGCACGACGCGTTCGCCGGCGGCAGTGAGGCGTGCCAATGTCGGCCACACGAGCGTGAGCTCACTCAGGCCCGGTCGGGCGCTCAGGATTTCGGTAAGCGCTGCATCAGGCCACCCGCCGAGCGGCAGTTGAGCATCGAGCGCCGAGTGGCCGGTAGGCTGGGTGCTGGCGTCGACGTGAGGACTCTGCCCGCGCCACACGCGCCGACTGTCGAGCAGGGAGTCGAGCGCAACGACATTGGTGGCCGCGTTATCCATGCTGCACCTCCGTCGGCGCCGACGGGTTGCTACTGCGTTCAGTGAGCAGGACTTGCAGCTGCGCACGCACCTTGAAGAGGTCAGCGTGCAGGACGGAGTTCATCGACTCCAGGCGCAGGATATGACGCTGCGCGCGCGAGAGGGGATCGTCACGGTCGTCCGGAATGAGCCGGTCGCCCCGGGGTACGTGGCGCTGGTTCTCTTCCTGGACGAACTGAACGTAGCGCAGTCGGTGGCGCTGCACTTCCGCTGTAAGGACATCCCGCTCAGCGACCAAAATGCGATTGGCGCGCTGGGCTTGCCCCAGGCACTGACGCACCTGGTCGAGCTCTTCGGTCAGCAGATCAACGAGGTTGCGGCAGTACATCAGCTCCGTGGGGCGGAAAAGGGATTGCTGCTGTTCGAAGCTATCCTGCTCATCACCAAGCATGTCCATAGCGGCCCACCTGCTCGATCCCTGAAGCCATGACCTTCTGATACTCGACAGAACGACCGGGACAACCGTGGCAGGGACGAGGGATGGGGCACGAAATGGACATGGGATAAACCTCCTTTCAGGATACTGTATGGATAGACAGTAATCAGCGAAAGGGTTCCCAGCAAGCTTGACGCCGACGAACGGTAGGTCATGGAGGTAAGAGAGAAAGCCACGTCATTTCCACAACGTAGCGCCGAGGATCCATCTTTACCTGCGCGCGCCCCAGTGCATCACCACAGCGATCGACCAGCTCTAGTAAGTCGAACGAATCACTGGTATCAAAAACGTTCGTTTTTGAGTCGGCTTATAGTGCTGCCATCGCCTAGTAGCAAAATATAGGCTTAGGCTTTTTGAGCCCATTATCCTTCTGATCCCACCTTTTTGAGGCCCCGGTGACCATGAGCCGAGCTTTTTTGTATGCGAGAGTGAGTACCGCTGATCAGACATCTGCTAATCAGGAGTATGAGGTCATATCTGCGGGGTTCTCAGTGGCACCGCACCGAGTTTTTAGAGAGACCATCTCTGGTTCTGTATCTGCGTGTGAACGTCCAGTGTTCCTAAAGCTATTAGAACGTCTTGAGGCAACCGATGTGCTCATAGTGACAAAGCTTGATAGGCTCGGGCGAAATGCGCTTGATGTTAGATCGACAGTAGAGAGTCTTGCTGGCAGAAATATAAAAGTTCACTGCCTGGCATTAGGAGGTGTTGATCTTACGAGTGCGGCTGGCAAGATGACTATGCAAGTCATTTCCGCAGTCGCGGAGTTTGAACGAGATTTATTAGTTGAAAGAACTCAGGCTGGCCTTGCTAGAGCAAAAAAACAGGGCAAGATTTTAGGTAGGCCTGCTTGTACTACAGAGGCGGAAGTCGCCCGGCTTAAGTGCGAAGGCAAAAGTCAACGGCAAGTAGCCTTGGAGCTAGGTGTCAGCGTTTCAACCGTCAAAAGAAGGTGGGTTTAAAGCTTTTTATGGTGTTAGGAGTTGTATATGGTTTTTGGTTTTTAAAGGTTTGGCTGCGGAGGCCGATAACATGGTTGTTTCCCATTAAAAGGATTTGTATTTAATGATTTCGAAAACCACGCCTGCTGCAAGATTGGTGGGGATGCAGCTGAAGAACGGATGGAGTGTCGAAGAGCTGCTCTCCTACGGTCAAACGTTTGAAGACGGAGAAGGGACCGGCGGGACCTTTTCAGTTTCGTATCGCGTTGTTCGTGGTGCGGAGGTAGCATTTCTGAAAGCTTTTGATCTGGATAGAGTGATAGTGCTGTACGGGGAGGACAAAATGATGGAGACCCTGCAGCGCGAAACTACCGCGTTCCTGAATGAGCAAGGTTTAAATGTCTTGTGCGTGAAAAATCGTATGAGGCAAGTTGTAAAGATAGTCGATTATGGTGAGGTTTTGGTTCCCCAGCAGCCTGGGGATAGAATAAATGTCGTTCACTATATGATTATGGAGCTGGCTTCTCACGGAGACATCCGAGGGCATTTGCAAGGAGCCGAGCCTCAAGATTTTGCTTCCAAGTTTTGTTATTTAAAAGATGTCGCGCTCGGAATCAAGCAGCTTCACTCTGCAAAAGTGAGTCATCAAGATATTAAGCCATCAAATGTTATGGTGTTTGAAAAGAACGCAGCTAAAATTGGTGATTTAGGAAGGGCAAGTATTCAGGGTAAAGACGGTGTTTATGACAGTTGGGTTGTGGCGGGGGATCAATCGTACGCTCCCCCTGAGCAATTGTATGGAATAACTCTGACTGAGTGGTTCGATAGGCGTGAACGATGTGACGTTTATCAGTTTGGCTCACTTATATGCTTTACGATTTTTGGTTTAACTGTAAATGAAATACTGTCGCGAAAAGTGCCCAAGGAGCAAGCTCCAAGTGCTTGGGGTGGTAGCGGATCTAGCTACGAATTGGCCTTGCCGTTCTTGCAAAAGGCATTTAGTGAAGGCATGCTCGAAATTAGAACTGCTATCCCAGACTGGGCGCGTGACAAAGTTATGAGTTTGATTGATCAGTCGGCTAATCCTGATTATAAAATGCGCGGTAGCAGAAGAGTGCTCGGGAAGCAGAGCGTGGCAAGCTTGGGTCTTGATCGGTTTATAAGTGAGCTGGATAGGCTGCGGGTCGAAGCAGAGAAGCACGCTATAATCCGGCGGAAGGCGATTTAGATATGAGCGGCGGCAATAGAGAGCTTGACAGAAAGGTTTTGCCAATCTGGGACTCATCCACTGATGCTGTCTCTTTAGCGGAAAATAAATCTGTAAAAAAACAGGTCGATGGCCCTGCACCGGGGAGTCTTTCACGGCTGCTATTGGAGGAGTTGGAAGCGACCGATACAGCAGGAGTGGCTGCAGAACTCTTCAATGTGTCGAGTATCGAGGGTGAACAAAAGGGGAAGTTGATAGCGGCCCAGAAAATTATTTCCACTGATAATATGCCTGGCTCCCTGGTATTGATGGCAAAGCAAGCGCTTGAGGGTGAGAGCTATAAAAATGAATTTCAGACAGATCTGATAAATACGCAACAGCAAATTTCCCTTATTCGTAGCGCATTGACTATCAGACCAAGAGATCCGCTTGCTTGGGCTGATTTAGCGAGACTCCATATTGCGGAAGGTCATCATGATCATGCAGAAAAGGCGATGCTGGTCGCGATAGGCTTGGCTCCCCGGCATAGGTGGTTGAGTAGAGTTGCTGCTAGGTTATTTTTGCATCTGGATCAGCCTGATAGATCGTCAGATATTTTGACAAGAAATCCCTCACTGAAAGCGGATCCCTGGCTAATTGCTACTGAAATATCTTTGGCTCAAGTGCAGAGCAAGACAAGTAAGTACATTAATTCTGGAAAGGATCTTCTTAAGAGAGATATTGGTCCGGCTCATTTGTCTGAGCTGGCTAGTAGCATGGCTACCCAAGAACTTTCGTCCGGAGCTATCAAAAGAGCTCGCCCGTATTTTAAGCAGTCACTTATTGTACCTAACAGAAGTTCCTTGGCACAAGCTAAGTGGGCTGAACAGGCTCATGATATAAAAACAGATGCCTCAGTGGATGTGGATCTTTTGACCTATGCGTATGAAGCTAAAACCTGGGCTTCGTATATAAAAATGGATATAAATGACGCTCTATCCTATTCTATGGATTGGCAAAGGTCTGAGCCGTATTCCAGCAAGCCCGCTGTGCTCGCTTCTTATTTTGCCGCGATACTAGATGACTATCCAAGAATTTTAGATATGACCGATAAGGGGCTGAAAGTCAGTCCTGGAAATGAAACGCTTCACCTGAATCAAATTTACGCAAAAGTTGCTAGTATAGGAGTGCATGACGCTGCCATTGAAGAAGCTGATATAGTTGGTTGGATCAAGTACATAAAATCTTTTAGTATAGCTAAAGGTGAAAGCCGCTCCCACGCAATAGCAAACATGGGCCTTCTTTGCTATCGCCTTGGTGAGAGCGATCTCGGTAAACGATATTACGAAAAGGCAGAGAAAATTAGTAGGGATGAAAAGCATGAGAATCATCTGCTATTGATGGTCAATCACTGGAGGGAATCTCTGCTGGCAAACTCACCATGGGAAAGCGCGCTGCTGAAAAATATTCAGTCTGCAATGAAAAACTCCTCTGGCATCGGATTGCCTGCTGCATTATTTTATCTAGATAAGATTCAAAAGTTTAAGGCGTCTGGGGTTGAGTGGAAAGCTTATATTGCTAACGATTCCGGGAGTCTTGATCGTAAGCCACTTTTTGTCCATAAAAGTGACGATCTCAAATCTGCAATCCATTTTTATCTAGATTAAGATTTTGCGTGATGTATTCACAACTATTTCCGTTTGAAACAGGGAGTGCAGAATGACGGGGCCAAACGATTCTAAAGGGCGGTGCGTATGTGTTCGAAATGCATTGAGTCGTCGGAGTATCATGCCTCCGTGGAAGAAAGAGCTGAGACGGTTTATGGCGTCGGCTGTTGTGGCCTTCGTGTTGTTTTGGTTATTAAAATTTGGGGTGAGTGCTGATGGAGAGTTGGGGGAAGGTTGGACCAAAATAGCTATTAATGCGTTGACATCGACCAGGCGTGTTTCTTTAGCTTTGTTTGCTGTGTTTGTGCTTGGCTTGCTGGTAATTACAGTTATCGTTCTGGATGCTCGCTCAGCGTCGCGGAGAATTGCTACTTTTATTTTTGGGTTTCTAACTGGTACTTTTAGCTCGGCTTCGCTTACGTGCTTGCTGCTTTGGTGGAAACTTAATGAGTTAGGCAAGGTGCCCCCAAACGAGCTATCGGAAGGCGTTATTATCTTTGGTTTGCTGTGGGCTATGAGTGTGTATCTAACATATGTTTATGATCAGTGGACGATGTCTCCTAATATGTTAAAAAGTCCTAGATAATTGTGCTTTGTTAAGTGATTTTTTGATATTTCATATTAAAAAATAGCCCCCTCATGGAAGGGGGCTTATTGTTAGCTGATGACCAGTTGCCTAGCCAACGCCATCTCGACCGAATCACCATCCTGGTTCAACGCATCGAGCCCTGACTCCGGAACGTCTCCCGACGTGCTCTGAGCCACCGCGATCTTCTTGGCCATCAGCTGCAGGCAGGTGATCTGCGAACTGCCGGCATAGCCGAAGAACAGCACCCGTACCGCTTGTTTCTGACCGATCCGCCACGACCGGCGCGCTGCCTGCTGCAGGGTGTAGACGTTGTAGCCCGTCTGTAGGAAGACGATGGTCGGGAAGTCCAGCAGATCCAGACCGGTCTTCACCAGCTCCGGGTTGGTGACCAGGACGTCGACGCCGCGGTCGACCTGGTCGAGGATCCAATCCTCGCGCCGAGCCGTGTCCACCGAAGCACGCAGTACCGCCACTTTCAGACCGGCTTGCTCGAGCAAACGCTTGAGCCGGCCAGTCGTGTCCCGGGTGCCGCTGTAGACGGTGTAGGCCAACACCTTGCGGCCTAACGCCTTCTCCTGACGGCACAGCTCGATCAGCGCCTCCTCCTTGGGGCTCGCTTGGTCTTCGTCGAAGATCGCATCTACCCTGGCCAATGTGTCCCGGGTCCGAGGGTGTTTCACCACCTCCGCCCGGAAACAGCAGTCCGGCCAAGCCAGCAGCACGTTGAGCACCACTCCAAGTAGCGTGGTGTCTCGGCGTGCCAGGGCCTGGCGGAGCTCCGCGGTCAGTTTGCCAGCCAGCTGCCGATAGGCCGCGTCCTGGTGCGCCTCCATCGGGATGTCGACAAACTCCTCCTGGTACGCCGGCAGCACATTGCCACCGATGTCCTTGAGCTTGAGGAACACGGTAAAGGGCAGTACGAAGCGGTGGATGCCTTTAGGGCCGAAGCCTGGGGCCTTCACCGTCCGTACCGAGAGCTTCTTACCCCGGGCCGTTTTGTGCGATTGGCTATCTCGCTCGGTGTAGATGTCCTTGAGCACGCCATGGTCGCGCATGAACGACATGGCCGCAGGGGCCATGCTGCCGCGCGCGTTCGGTCGGTAGCCGTCCTCGATCATGCGCCGGGAAAGGATCCGGAACAGGAGGTAGAACAGGTCGTCGGCGTAGCCGCCCATGAGCGTGCCCGTCAGCAGCAGCGTCTTGCGCGCTTTCGCTGCCAGTACCCCCATGGCCTGGCCCTGGGCCGAACCGCTGTTCTTGTACTCGTGTCCCTCGTCCACCACCAGCAGGTCGAAGTAGCCGTCCGGGAGGTAGCGCTTGATGAACTCGGTCGGCTGGTAGCCGCCTTCGCCGAAGCCGAATTCCAGGTTGGCCATCGCTCGCTCCATGCGCTTGGCCTGTCGGTCGCTGAAGACGAAGTTGCCTTTGGCGTCCATTAGGTTGATGAACTCATGGACGTTGTCAGCCAGCATCGTGGCGAGAAACTCTTCGCCGAAGTCCGCCACTAACTTCTCTGCCCGGATGGGGCCAATGGTCGGTATGCGACACATCGACTTAAGGATCACGCTGCGCCTGTCACCGCCGGCGGCCTTGCCCGGGCGCATCAGCGTCCAGAGGGGCGCCTTGCACTTCGGGCACTGCCGGCGTCGCTCCTCGCGCTGGAAGTCTTCCAGGGTGAGGTAGTTGCCTTCTTCGTCCTCGAGCACGCGACCACAGTCAGTGCAGCAGGCCAGTCGCCTTCCGCCGGCGGCGCGGCGCGTACCGCACGCCAGCCGCCAGTGGAAGCCCATCCGCATCCGCACGCGGCCCAGGATGAAAAACTCCTGACGACCATCGTAGGGCTCGCCCAAGGCCTGGCGGAGCTTGAGCAGCTTCACCAGGGTGTCCGGCCCGTTGAGCACCCACACGCGCGCGCCCGGGACGGTTTCGAGGATCTCCCGCCGCCACTTGTAGACCAGGTGGGGCGGCGAGACGACCAGGGTGCGGCGATAGCCCTCGGCGTGAAGTACAGCCGCCACGGCGATGGCCATCATGGTCTTTCCGGTCCCCATCTCGGCGTTGATGATGCCGGCCTGTTCGCCGCGGTCGAGTAGCAGCGCGGCGATCGCCTGGACGACATCGGCTTGCGCCGGGAAGGGGGTGCGTTTGAGGCCCGCCATCACGGCCTGGCGCCCGGGGTGTGCAGCGCCGGCATAGACCGGTGGGTTGGAACGGTTGAGGGAGTCGAGCAGACCCTCGCCGAACTCGGCGATGAAGTCGGTCAGGCTGACGGTGGTGAGCAGGGCCGGTTGGCCAGCGTTGAGGTCGGTCATGTGGATCTCCTGGGATGAGAAACGGGCACGGCCGACCCCGGAAGGGTATCGGCGTACCCAGGGGGTGGAAGTAAAAGGATGTCGAGTAACAGCGTGGCCGCCGGCGGCGGGTAGGGTTAGTAGTCCGAGGGTAACTGCAGCGTTGTCGCGCTGCGGTCAGCTTCGGTGATGATCCAGAGCCGGGGCTCATCGGACATCGGGGTCTCGTAGTTGGAAAACAGGCGATTGCCCAGGCGCAGGGCCTGGTCATTGCTGTGCTTGTCCTCTTGGTCAAGCTCGCCCCAGTCCGCCTGCAGGTGACGCCGCAGGTAGGTCACGGGATTGAGCTCGCCGCGCTCCACTAGGTCGCTTACCGCTGCCGTCATGACGATCCGACCGGGGTCAAAGGGTCCAGTCGGTAGCCGGCGCGGTTCAGGTGCTGCAGGTGGTGGTGGCTCGGCCGCTGCCGGCACCGAGGTAATGGTCAGGACCTGTCCCAGCGTCTGCGACCCCGGTGTCATGTCCCAGGCCCGGATCACGGGCACGAAACGGTCTGTCAGGATCCGCGACTCCAGGACGTTGCCGTCCTCATCCTCAGTGAACTCAGTGCGGCTGACCTTCTCCTTGTAGGTGTCGCCCTTGAGCACCAGGACGCGCCCATTGGGAGAGGTGACCACGCCCGAGATCGCCCCGGCCGCGAGGGCCAGGGCCAGGTGCCATTGCGACAGCGCCTTGACCGGTGGTCGTGGTACTTGGCCAGCCTGGCCAAAGTGCAGGGTGAAGTCGCTCCAGAGTCCGCCCAGTCGACCTGTCTCCAGGGCGAGCTGCTCAGGCTCCAGAGTGACGCGGTAGAAGTGCTCCAGCTCCGTGACGGCGGCCGGCACACCATAGGGTTCATCGAGCCATACCTCCGGTAGCGGTTCAGCCGAGGCCTCGCCGCTGCCGATCGCCCGGAAGCGCTCTCGGGTTGCCTTGACGTCAGCGGGCCTTGCCAGGTCCTGCCGGCGGATCCGGATACCGAAGATCACCACCTGCTTGAAGGTCGGATCCGCAGCCGCGTGGATCCGTAGGCTGGTGAAGTGGTTGCAGAGCCAGCCACACAGCTCATCGTCCAAGACGTAGCTCGGCACGATCAGCACCAAGGTGCCGCCGTACTGCAGGAGCGGTAGCGAGCGCTGATAGAACAGCTTCTCCAGTCGCCGGCGACCGCTGCCCTGGTACTGGGTGGCGCCGCTGTGGTCGGCGACCAGGTCGCCGTAGGGTGGGTTGAGCCAGAGCAGCCCAAAGGCCTGCCGCGTGACGATGGTGTCCATCAGGTCGCCCTGCAGGACGCGATCAAGCAGGCCGCGGGCGTGCTCGGCACGCTCCCGGTCGTACTCCACCGCGCAGGCCTGGACGCGCTCACGCCCGAGGGTATGAGCCGCTTCCGCCAGGGCCACACCTTCGCCGGCGCACGGATCGAGGATCCGCATGGTGCCGGTGGAGGCAGGGCTCAGGGCCTGCAGGGTACGTTCGAGGGTGACCTCATCGGTGGGGTAATAGCCGTTCTTGGCGAAGTTGCGCGCCAGGCGCGGAAACATCAGGGCCATAGGTAAAGCTCCCGTTAGTTAGAGTTAAGGAACGTTAAAAACGTTAATGAGTGAGGGCCGCAAGCGGCCCGATCAGGAGGTGGTGAGCTGACCCGCGCGGATGCGCTTGCCAAGGTGGTACTGCAGCTCGTCGAGCTTGAGTCGCAGTCGCCAGCCGGCCAGGTCGCCCAGGGCGCCAGGTAGGCGCTCGAGCATCTGCTCCTGCAGGAGCAGCTCCATGACCGGTCCCTGCCAGTGCGGCAGGAGCGGGAGTGGGCAGGTGTCGATCACCAGCGGCCAGAGGCTGGCCAGGGGGTCGATGTTGTCGCGCACCAGGGCGTAGGCCAGGTGATTGGCACGATCAGGTACCGCGCAGCGTCTGTCGAATAGCCAGACGTGAAGCAGGCTGCCAAACAGGGTGCCGCGCAGCTGGCGGGTCGTGCATTTCTCCAGGCGCTCAGCGTCCGGAAAGACCGGCAGGCTGTGGCCGCTCTGGACCAGGTGGAATTGCTCGAGGCCGCCTTCGCTGCGGCCCAGGGTGAGCCTGGCCAGAAACTCCTGGACGGCGGTGTCACGGCCCCAGGCCGACAGAAAGATCAGCCGGCGCTCTTCATCGCAGACGCAGGCGTCCACCAGCAGATCGGGGCACTCATCGATAGGGTAGAGGGGCATCGTCAGCTCCTGAGGGAGGCAACGCGCCCAGGGGCGGTTGCCCCGAGGTGGGTGAGAGAAGGCGCTCAGCGCGCCGCGTGGTATCGCCGGACGCCTTCGCGCCATTCGGGGTTGATGCCATGGGTGGCCCTGGGCAGAAAGTGCAGCGGGCAACTCCAGTAGAAGGGGCCCGAGCTTTCGTCCAGGGACTTATGGCCCCATTGACCACCGTGAACGTCCAACAGGTCGCAACCGATCAAAACGCAGGCCTCACCGGCGGCGACGCCGGGAAAGATGCCATCGCGCTTGGGGATTAGCTTCACGACCTGCCACAGCACGTTATCGACCAGGTGATGATCGAGGACCGTGCGCGTGCAGTTGGTGGTCTCGCCATTGGCGGTGAGTTCGGCGATCAGCGCATCGCGCGTGGGGTGAGAAAACAGCCAGCCCATAGGGAAGGTCCTTGAGGTGATGGCCAGGCCTTCCCGCTGGGAGAGGTCCCAGCCGGGTGTGGTTGTGAGGGTGAGGTCAGGCCGCGCGGTTCCAGGCCTGTGACTTGAAGTCCATGGTGTAGCCCAGCTCGCCCAGACGCTGGCATTGCTGCCGGAGGCGTTGCCGGTCGACCGTGGAGTCCAGCCGCACGGTCTCGCCGAGTGGCCAGACCGTACCGAAGAGCTCCTGGTCAGCATCATCGACATCTGGCTCAGGTGTCAGCTGAGTAGAGGCAGGTGATGCCGGCATCCCGAAGGGTGCGTTGTCGTCTGCAGGCGCGACCGGAGCGCTGGCGGGCCTGGCGGAACGAGAGGGTTGGGGTCGAGCCTTTGGCGGGGGCGCCGCAACAGGTTGCTCTTCATCGAGTGGATCTGGTGACTGCGCATCGATCTGCGCGTTGTCGTAGGCAGTCAGGGTGTCCAGGTCCTCGAGCACCATGCTGTCCAGGCGCGCGCGAATCTCGATGACCAGGCGGCCGCCGGTGCTGTAGGAGGATGCACGGATCTCGGTTATGACGAACTCGCCGCGGTACTTGCCCTCGACGTGTTGCTCGAGCACAGCGTCCTTGATGACGAATTCGCCGATTGAGGTAGAGAGTCGGCCGACGTTGAAGGCGCCGTTGCGTCCCTGGATGGTGCGGATGGCCAGGTGGCCGGGGATCTTGATCATGGCGGTCCTCGTGAATAGGGGGCACGCCATGCCCGACAGGGAATGGGTACCCTGTGGGAGAAAACGGTGAGAGGTGCATCCATCGGCGGAGCCGACCGCTTGCGCTACCGGATGCTCGGCAAGCTTGGGGTTGGATCAGCGCAGGGCGCCGTGGTCTTGAGATCCTGACCACCTGGGCATGGCTGACGACGTCAGCTGCATGTACGCCGAATTCTGTAGGCAACCTTCCGCTCGGTCAACACTGCAAGGGGTAAAGCATACGCTTTGTGGTGGTAGCAGCATTAGAAGCAGATCTAGCTGCAGCGATTTCGAGCGCTAGGCTGCAACGCTACCCAAGCTGGCGCCAGAAGTTTTCAGCAAAGCTGCTGATAACAGCCGTGGGTCTGGTGAGGTGGATTTCCAAGGGGATGTCCCAGCTCTCATCCAGTGCGCGTACAAGGTGACCTGAAGACATCTCCTGCTCGGTCAGCGATCTGGGAAGCCAGGCGATGCCCTTGCCCTCTAGGGCCATCGACATCAGCACCGCGGCGAGATGACTTCTGAAGAGCGGCTTCAGCTTCGTGTAGTCGGCCTTATCAGCAAACTGGTGCGCCACAAAGCGACCTAAGCCGGACTCCTCGCTGTACGCAAGATAGGGTAGCTCGCTCAGATCCACAGCCAGGTTCACGTTGCTTGCAACCAGTGGGATGAGCGAGTCCTCTCCTATCCGTTTGCTGATATAGGCATCCGCGGGAAGGCGAGGTGGCACGTGGATGTGCCTGTGACTGAGCAGGAATTGCACGTGGCTGTGGGAAAGCATCCCTTCGCAGCGGGGCATGCTGTCTGAATGGAGCCGAATGGCCTCGATGGGGGCTTTGCGGTCGAGCTGACGGATCCATCTGGGGAAGAAGGTAAACGACAGGGAATGGGTTGCCGCAATCTCCAGGTGCTTGATGACCGTCCCACTGGCTTGAAGGGCATCTTCACGCAACCGGTAAAGACGACTGATGGTGTCCTGGGCATCGTCCAAGATGAACTTGCCGGCTTCGGTAAGCGACGTGCCTTGAGGCGTCCTGATGAACAGAGGTGTGCCTACCCAGTGCTCCAGGGAACGAATGCGGCGACTGAATGCCGGCTGTGTGACATGGCGAGCTTCGGCGGCGCGAATGAAACTACCGCTCTCCGCCAACGCAATGAAATCTTCGAGCCAGACCAGCTCCATTTGGGCAATGCCGTTTCAGCATGTGGTCAGGCATTAATAGCATTAGGCGGGGTAGATCGCTAGGTCTATGTTTGGGCCTCCAACAACAAAGGAGCGCACCCAATGCGTATCGTCGAGATTCGTGAGAAGACCGTATCCATTGCATCGCCCATCGCGAATGCCTATATCGATTTTTCGAAGATGACCTGTTCGGTCGTCGCCGTGATCACGGATCAAATCCGCGACGGTAAGCCGGTTGTGGGCTATGGCTTCAACTCCAACGGTCGCTACGGACAGGGCGCTCTGATGCGCGATCGCTTCCTGGCCCGGGTGAGCGAAGCCGACCCCGAGAGCCTGATCGACAAGGAAAACAACAACCTCGATCCGTTCGCCATCTGGAAGACCCTGATGACCAACGAAAAGCCCGGTGGCCATGGTGAGCGCTCCGTCGCGGTGGGTACCATCGACATGGCAGTGTGGGACGCCGTCGCCAAGATCGAAGGCAAGCCGCTGTACCGTCTGCTCGCCGACCGCTATCGCAACGGCCAGGCCGACGACAAGGTCTGGGTGTACGCTGCCGGCGGTTACTACTACCCGGGTAAAGACCACTCCCAGCTGCAGGATGAGATGCGTGGATATCTCGACCGTGGCTACAGCGTGGTAAAGATGAAGATCGGCGCCGCTCCGCTGGCCGAAGACATCCGTCGTATCGAGGCAGTGATCGATGTGGTCGGCGATGGTCGTCGGTTAGCGGTGGATGCCAACGGTCGTTTCGATCAGCAGACCGCGATCGCCTATGCCGAGGCGCTCAAGCCCTACAACCTGTTCTGGTATGAAGAGGCTGGCGACCCGCTGGACTATGCTCTCCAGGCCGAGCTGGCCAACCACTACGATCTGCCGATGGCTACTGGGGAAAACCTCTTTTCCCATCAGGATGCACGCAACCTGCTGCGCCACGGTGGCATGCGCTCCGATCGTGACTACGTCCAATTCGACTGCGCCCTGTCCTATGGCCTGGTCGAGTACATGCGCACCCTCAAGGCGATGGAAGAGCTGGGCTGGTCGTCGCGTCGCGTAGTACCCCACGGCGGCCACCAGATGTCGCTGAACATCGCTGCCGGCCTGCATCTGGGCGGTAACGAATCCTATCCAGACGTGTTCCAGCCCTTCGGTGGCTTCGCCGATGGCATCCGCGTGGAAGACGGCTACGTCGGTCTGCCGGATGTGCCGGGTGTGGGCTTCGAAGCCAAGTCGGCGCTCTACAAGGTCATGCGCGAGCTCAGCGACAGCTGATAAATCTCCTCTGGCCGCGTTCTCAAAACGCGGCCAGATACCCGTACAGAATCCAGCAAGCCCCGAACACAACAATAAAACGAGGTGCCCCAATGGAAGCGGAGATCAAGAAGTCCCGGTGGTATGGCCAACTCTATATCCAGGTGCTGATCGGTATCGTCATCGGCGGTGCAATTGGCTATTTCGAACCTCAGCTAGGTGCCAAGCTGCAGCCGCTTGCCGACGGCTTCATCAAGCTGATCAAGATGCTTCTAGCGCCCATCATCTTCGGTACCGTAGTGGTTGGCATCGCGAAGATGGGCAGCATCAAAGAGGTAGGACGTATCGGAGTGAAGGCTCTGACTTACTTCGAGATTGTGACCACCATTGCGCTGGTCATCGGCCTGATTGTGGTGAACGTGGTCAAGCCCGGTGTGGGCATGAACATCAATTCTGCCACGCTCGACGGTAGCGCAGTGCAGAAGTATAGCCAGGCCGCTGAGCAGCAGGGCGGTACGGTCGACTTCTTCCTCAACATCATCCCTCACACCTTCGCCGATGCCTTTGCCAAGGGCTCGATGCTGCAGGTGATCCTGATTTCCGTACTGATGGGCATCGCCCTGGTTCAGCTGGGTGAGAAGAGCAAGCCACTGGTGAACATCATCGATCTGTTCATGCAGGGGTTGTTCAAGATCGTCGGTATGGTCATGCGGCTCGCGCCGCTTGGGGCGGGTGCCGGTATGGCGTTCACCATCGGCAAGTACGGCATCGGCACTCTGCTGTCGTTGGGGCAGTTGCTGGTGGCTCTGTACATCACGACGCTCCTGTTCATCGTCGTGGTACTGGGTGCTGTCGCGCGTTGGTCTGGACTGTCCCTGATGCAGTTTCTGCGCTACTTCAAGGACGAGATTCTGATCACTCTCGGTACCTGCTCCACCGAGGCAGTACTGCCGCGCATGATGGCCAAGCTGGAGCGGTTGGGCTGCGAAAAGTCTGTAGTGGGCATGGTGCTGCCTACCGGCTACGCCTTCAACGCTGACGGCACCTGCATCTACCTCACCATGGCGGCCATCTTCATCGCCCAGGCTACCAATACCCCGCTTTCCATCATGGATCAGCTGATGCTGCTGGGTGTGCTTCTGCTGACCTCGAAGGGATCTGCCGGGGTTGCCGGTGCCGGCTTCATCACTCTGGCAGCGACGCTCACCACCATCCACGCCATTCCCTTGGTAGGCCTGGTGCTGCTGCTTGGTATCGATCGCTTCCTCAACGAGGCGCGCGCTGTGACCAACTTGATCGGCAATGGCATCGGCACTATCGCCATCGCTAAATGGGACGGCGCCTTCGATGTGGAGCAGGCCAAGCGAGTGATCGAGTCGCTAAAAACCGCTCCTCCAAAGGGGGCTGAGCTTCCACCTGCTAAGCCAGTCACTCACTAAAAAAAGCCAGCCGCAAGGCTGGCTTGCTGTTTGTTCACCCACACCAGGAGCGTGTTAGTGGCCGGCAAGACAATCAACAATCCCACAGCCTTGAGAGCTATCCATGCGCAAGACGGTTGTCGCCTTCAATCGTGTTCCAGTTGATCTTCTTGAGCCTTATGCACAGGAACTTGAAATCATCAGGCTCGAAGGAGCCGGCGAAGACTTGAATAGTCAGCTAGATAGGGTCTTGCCCGTGGCGCATGGCCTCATCGGCGGCAATAGAAAATTCAGTAGATCACAGATCGAATCTGCCAAGAATCTACAGATCATCTCAAGCATCTCTGTCGGCTATGACAACTACGATGTGAATGCCTTGACCGAGCAAGGGGTCCTTCTGACGAACACCCCCGATGTACTCACTGAGACCACTGCCGACCTCGCCTTCGCACTGATTTTGTCGACGGCCAGGAGGGTCCCGGAGCTTGATCACTGGACGAAGACAGGCAACTGGCTTCAGGCAACGGGCGAAGCGCAATTCGGTACCGATGTGCATGGAAAGACGCTTGGGATTCTCGGGATGGGTCAGATCGGCAGTGCTATTGCCCGTCGTGGTCACTTTGGCTTCGGCATGCAGATTTTGTACAGCGGGCGTTCACGTAAACTGGATATTGAGCGTGAGCTGAGCGCGCGATACCTGTCGAAAGAAGAGTTGCTTGGGTCGTCGGACTTTGTTTGTCCCATGACGCCCCTGACTGAAAAAACCAAAAACTTCATCGGTGCCAAGGAATTTCAGCTGATGAAGCGATCCGCAATCCTCGTTAACGTATCCCGTGGGCCAGTGGTCGACGAGGCTGCCCTGGTACAAGCCCTAGCGGCGGGAGAGATCCGTGCCGCAGGTCTTGATGTCTTCGTGAAAGAGCCGATGGCGACGTCACCGCTTTTTAGCCTCAGCAATGTGGTCACCGTTCCGCATATCGGCTCCGCTACCCATGAGACGCGGCGGGCGATGGCTGTCCGCGCGATAGAAAATCTTCTTTGCGGCTTGGCAGGAAATCGACCCAGAGATCTCGTTAATTCCGAAGCATGGGATCGTCGAATAGCCTGATATTTGGGTGCATTAGCTGACCAAGAACGGCGTACTACATTGAGCTGATTAGCAGCTTGTAGCGGATAGCCGGGTATCGATGGCCGCATATGAAGGGCAGGCACCGTCATAAGTACCTCCTCAAAAGGAGGAGCCGCCCAGAGGGTCGGCCCCTCTGGGTGGTGTGATAGATGTAGAGCTCGTTTGAGCGCGGGTTACAGCTGGTCTAGGTCGACAGCGAAGAACATCGCGCTGTCTTGGTGCTGACAGGTGTTGCAGGTCATCTCGCAGGTGTCGTCGCAGGCGGCTTCATCATCCTCAAGAGAATCCGTCACGGGGTGAGGTGGTTCCACTCCACCTTCTGCCGAGACATCAGCCGATCCGCATTTTGGGCAAGCCCAACGGATGGCAGCTTCATCGTCAGGGTAGTGTGGCCAAACCGTCCGCTGAGCGCGTTCGACGGCCTCAGCGAAGCCATTTGCGATGGTCATGTCGGCGATCAGCTCGATGGGACTGTTGCCCCACACCAGCAGCATCGCGCCTTCGTAGCCCGCATGGCTTTCTGATAGGAAGCGCACTTTGGCCAGATCGGTTTCCGCTGCGTGTTCGGCAATCTCATCAGCGGACCAGGTGGTGGAAATAGGCCTCCATTCCTCGCCATCCCAAAGCTCAGTTGCGCGCCAACCTTGCCGCTGCAGGTCGACCAGGACGGCCACTAGGCCGGTGTGTTCGGTGATGGTGTGAGTGGCGGAAGTAGGATCGGTGTTCATGTGCAGCTCCTCGGACGAAGAGCTGCCCAGAGGGTCAGCCCCTCTGGGTGGTGTTGGGTGTTGCTACAGGTCTTCGAGCGCCATGAGGCCCTGGGTGACACGCAGCAAATGGGTATAGACGCGAATGTCAGAGGGTTGCTCTGATCCATCCTGGTAGTGAAGCTCAGCGATCACGCGTTCACGGCCTTTGTAGGCCCCGATCACGTTGAAAAGCGACGCTGATACGGTAGGGCAGTCAAGATCGTGATCGCGGGCGTATCGGACCTTACGAAACCTCTTGAGGTACTCGGCAAACTCCGCCGCGCTCATCGACGTGTACTCGCGCAGGGTCTTGCCCGCGTCATCAATCTCATCACCGAGGTGATCGATGGACATCGAGTAGAACAACCGCGGCTTGTGGCCTAGTGCTCGGTAGAAGGTCAGGGCCTGACCGGCAGCCTCCAGGCTGACGACCGCGCACTCGACGCATCCTGAGATCACAACGTTATATGGCATGGTTCACATCCTGTTGAGGTTGCAGCATAGCAATCGATAGCTAGCTGGCAAATACCTAGGTGCGTCAGGGCCATATCCCACCAGGGAGAGAGCCCTGGTGGGTGGTGTTCAGGTGGTCAGATGCTCAGCGAATGCCGAGCCCACTTTCCCGAATGAAGAGCGTCTGCTGCAGCTTTATGGCTGCGGAAGTATTCGGCCGACTCACGGCTAAAGGGCAGGCCTTCATCGTCCAGGGTACCGAGGTAGAAACCGCGGCGGGACTGCAGGACCTGCAACGGGTAGTTGTTGCCGGCGTCGTCGTGATCGAACTTGCTGTGAGCAGGTGCGGTATCGGTTGCCATGGGGCCTCCAAAAGACAAAGGCGCCCGAGGGCGCCTATAGGGTGTGGTCAGTCAGGCCTGGACGCGATCAGCGCTGGTAGCGTTCATCTCGAACAGAAACCAGGCGTTGTCGCAGAACAGGTCGCTGCTCAGCAGCTCTTCGGTTGCGTCGTCATAGGAGACTTCGGCAACGATGGGCAGGGCGGGCAGCTCGGACTTGATGGTGGCGATGACTTGCATGATGGGCTCCAAAATTCAGCTAATGGAGATCACCATGCCCCGGTCCGGGGATGGTGCCCCCGGATGGGTGTGCGAAGAGAAAGGTGGCAAAGCCTAGGTAGAGCAGGGGCGCCCGGTGGGCGCCTGGAAGAACTGGGTGAATCAAGCGGCCGATTGGTCGCTGTCATCCCCTTGATCCGTACCTTGCTGCTCAGACGGGGCTGCGTCGCGCGGTTTGGCTTCGTAGACGAACTCACCTTCTACTTTGATCCAGCCGATGTACAGGAGGCGACCTTTCAGGCTTGCGCCGTGTTGTCCCTGCTTCGGTCCGGAAGAGTAGGTGAAGGGATCAGCCCAGCAATCACCGATGCGGAAGGACACGAGGACCTTCTTCTCAGCGTTGACGGCTTCAATGCAACGACGAACCAGCTTTTCAGCTTCGGCGCCGACGACATTGCAGTCGATGTAGCGGTATTCCACCGCTTCTTTGCTGCCGCACAGGGCTGCTACGGCGACGGCCAAAAACGGCTTGGCGCCTCTGCCTTTGGGTTTCACTTCGCGGATGCGGTTGAGGTAACCGATACCGGTGGTGTGCAGGTCGAAGTATTGGCTTTCGTTGGCTTGGTTGCTCATGGTGTATCTCCAGTTTCAATAGGTGAAAACGGAGAACACCTTGCCCGGGAGGGGAAGAGTATTCCCCGCGTGGGTGGGTGTAGCCAGAAAGGGTGGTGCCAGGTCAGTGCATGAACTTGAACGCAGTCAGCATGACGCCTACAGCGGCAGAGAGCATGACGCCCATGCGGATGGTGAGCTTGAGTTCGAGCTCGGACTTGAGCTGTGCCAGATCAGCTTTGGTAGCCAGCTGGGTTTGCATTTCAGTCTCCAGAGCATCGACAACAGCAGTTGCTTTGTCTTCCGAGACATCGATGGAGCGCAATGCCTGGTACAACGCTAAACCGCTTCTCATGGAAGGTCTCCAGGTTGTGACGGAGACCGGCCCTGACGGGTAGTCCCATCGAGGGTGGGTGGAAGGTGCATTCATCAACCGGGGGTGCCGGTCAATCGTTCGCGCTACCGAATGCTTAGCGAACTTGGGTTTGGATCAATGCGCTTGGGGCGCACCGCAGTCGTGAGATCCGAGACTGCCTGGGGCATGTTGCTGACAACGTCAGCGGCATACACCCTCAGAATGTTCAGGGCCGTATCGCTTGTCAATACCCCTGAAATGAAAAAGCCCTCCGAGGAGGGCTTTGGTAAAGCGGCGCATCAATCAGTGGTGGCCTAGCAGTTTCTGAGCCTTCTGCTTGAGGTTGGGCCAGTCAGCCCAGACCGTCAAACCAGTACACAGAGTCAGCAGGCTTCCCAGCATGAGTATCCCGAAGGCGGTCTGGCTCATGTCATTCCTCCTTGGTTAGGTAGATGCCATACAGCCAAATTACTGCACCAGTTACCAGTGCGCAAGCCGTCAACGACTTGTGGTCGCTGAGGAAAAGGCCTACGACGGCAGCGGCTACAGCGGTTGTACCGATCTTACGGAGATCCTCCGCGAGGGCAGCTTGACGCTTAGGTTTCATAGTCTTCCTTCTTCAGGGGTGAAGTCAGGAAAACCGCCCTGACGGGAGGTTTCCCGACAGGGGTGGGTAAGGTGTGAATCAGCTGGCCAGCGCGACCTCAGGGTCGATCGGGGCGATCAGCTGGTCCAGGGAGCCCGGACGCAGCACGCGGGGCGCTGGCGACTGGACGGGCTCAGTGACAGAGGCGGCAGCCTTGGGTTTGCGCGGCTTGCGCTCACGCTTGGGCTTTTCAGGCTGGGCTTCCTGGGTGTTTTGCTTGAACCAGGTGTTGAGGTCGATCGCGTTGCGGCGAACGAGCGCCGGCACGTGATCCATCTCCTCAAGCACTGCAGCCGATACGATCGGTTGCGGAAACTCGAGTACACGACGTTCAGCCGCTGCTATGGACGGACGCGCAGCACGTGCCTGGGCTTGGGCATTACGCACGGAGCGAATGATTTCACGCAGGGCAGTACCGACGGATTCGCCAAAGCGATAGCTCAGGGTAGGGGTAGTCATGGTGTTTCTCCTGCAGGTGAGTAATGCGGAGAAACACTGATCCCGGGCGGGGGAGTGTGTCCCCGCTGGGTAGGTAGAGCAGATGTGTGAGGTGCCTCCATCAACCGGTAGAACCGGTCAACCGTTCGCGCCTCCGGAAGCTTGGCGAACTATGGGTTCGGATCGACGTGGATGGCCACGTTGCAGTCTTGAGATCCAGAGCTGCCTGGGCATGTTGCTGACGACGTCAGCGGAACATGGGGCAATCATCGGAGGCGGCGGATAGGGCTGTCAAGCGGAAGGAGGGCGGAGCAAGGCGGGCGAGGAAGCGGCGGTGGAGCGAGGAAGAGAAAGCAGGAGAAGCGCGCCAGGCGCAGCGCTGGGTCTAGCAGCAAGGCGCCTCGGCGAGGGTAAGGCTAGTGGAGCTCAAGAGAAAGATGCCACCTGTGAGCGTGAGCACCGGCATTGGTGGTCCCTGGGCATTGACCTACCGTCCTGATGATCGTCGCATTCACCCGACCCGTTATCGTGGCTAGGGCCAGTAATCGCAAGGCACGCATCCGCGCACAAAGGGATCCCATTTTTGCGCCGGCGGGCACCGGCAGAGAGGAGGGCTACCCGAGGGGTAGCCTCGTCCACCAGGCGATGCCGAGAGGACCAGGCTACCCTTCGAATGCAGCTGAAGGGGAGGAACAGTGTGGGCCAACACACCAGGTTGGCCCGAAGTACAGTGTGCACCGAACCTTCTGTGAGCCCTATGTGCCTGTAAACCCGCTTTTCACGTAGTTAGACGGCTGCGTGTCAGCTGCGGAGCAGGGAGACACAGGGAGAGCATCACGCAAAGATCTACACGCCCTACCCGATGCTTAGCGTGCTCTTGGGGGTGGAGCTTCAGGACCAGGTCGAGAAACTCCGGGGTTGCCACTGATGACCGCCAGTGCGCGAGCGGGGTGGAACATCTGCATTATGGGGGGGCGATACTTTTTAACGCAAGATTGCCGAGGACCGGTTGTGGAGCAATCTTCTACCAGGCAAAATCTAAGCCCTAGCTGACTTGGACGTTACCTTGCTTTCGTTCTTGCGCGCTGGGGTTGATGCGCGCTGCTGCCATCTGCGGATTGGGTGTTTTGATCTGATCGATTCGCTCTTTTCGAGTTGGCAGCAGCTGCTGCTCGCCCTCTAAGTCTTCGCCGCACCTCTGCTTCTGCTACCTGTCTTGCCGTTTCCTTTCGATGCCTCGATGTTCACCAGGCCCTTGCAGTCTGGGTAGCGTAGGCATGACCAGAAGTTGCCGCTCTTGCCCTTTCGCTGTGCCATCTTGCCCTGGCAGAGCGGGCAGGACGGACCCTCCGGGACCTTGATGTTAAGCGTGGTCTGGCGGTACTGGGCGACCAGCTTGCCGATCCAGGCGCCTTGCTTGGCGATGAAGTCGTCCAGCCGCATGGTGCCTGCCTCAATCATGTCCAAGGCCTGCTCCCAGATGGCAGTAGTGCCAGGGTCGGCCACTGCCGGCGGCACCGCGGCGATCAGCGAGACGCCGGCGTCGGAAGCCCGTACTGCCTTGCCCTTCTTGAGCAGAAACTGACGATCGATCAGCCCCTGGATGATGCTGGCCCGGGTGGCCTCGGTGCCGATGCCCGTGGTCTCTTTGAGTTTGGCGGCCAGGCGCGGATCGGTCACCAGCTTGGCCACGGTCTTCATCGCCTTGATGAGATCGCCTTCGGTGTAAGGCTTAGGTGGTTGCGTCTGCTGCGCCTTGAGCTGGGCCTGCTGCACCTGGGCGCGAGAGGCGTTCTGCAGCGGCGGCAGGATCTGCGAGCGGTCCTTCTCCTTGCTGTCCTCATCATCCTCAGCAGCAGGCGCGGTCTGGAACAGCGTCTTCCAGCCAGGCACGACGATGCGCTTGCCCACCGCTCGCAACGCCACCTGGTTGCAGTCGAAATCCGCCACCGTCCGGTCGAACTCGTGGTGGGGCATGAACTGGGCGAGGTAGTGCGCGCGGATCAGGCTGTAGACGGCACGCTCCTTGTCGCTCATGGCCGCCAGGTTGGCGGGCTCCAGGGTCGGGATGATGCCGTGGTGCGCGGTGATCTTGGCGTCGTTCCAGGCCCGCGAGCGCTGCGCCGGATCGATGCAGGTCAGCACCGGGGCAATGGACGGGTCTGTGCGCCGGATCGCCTCGAGCACGGCCGGCACCTCCGGTAGCATGCTGGTGGGCAAGTAGCCGCAGTCGGTCCGCGGGTAGGTCGTCGCCTTGTGTGTCTCATACAGCGCCTGGGCGACGTTCAGGGTCTCCTGTGCCCCGAGGCCGAGCTTCTTCGAGCAGATCTCCTGCAGCGTACCCAGATCGAAGGGCAGGGGTGCCACCTCCTTGACCCGCTCGGTGTCGACCGACACCGCAATGGCGGTAGATCCGGCAGTGAGGCGCGCCTGTGCAGCTAGGGCATGGCGCTGGTCCAAGCAGCGCCCCTCGTCATCGGTGATGTCGCGGGCAGGTCTCCATTGGGCGGTGAAGGTCTGGCCGTTGGCGGCCAGCAGCACCTCCAGGCTCCAGAAGGGCACCGGGATAAAGTGGGCGATCTCCCGATCGCGGTCGACCACCAAACGCAGCGTAGGCGTCTGCACCCGTCCTACCGACAGCACCCCGCTGTAGCCGGCCTGGCGGCCAAGCAGGGTGAACAGCCGGGTGAAGTTCATCCCGATCAGCCAGTCAGCCCGGGAGCGAGCCAGCGCGGAGTGATACATGGGAAAGGTTTCCGCCCCGGGCTTGAGGCTCGCCAGGGCCTGGCGGATCGAGGCGTCGTTGAGCGCCGACAGCCACAGTCGCTGGACCGGCCCGCGATAGCCGCAGTGCTCCAGCAGCTCGCGGGCGATCATCTCGCCCTCGCGATCGGCGTCGGTGGCGATGACCAACTCGGTCGCTTCCTTGAGCAGCGCCTTGACCACCTTGAACTGGCTGCTGGTCTTGGGCTTGACCTCGACCTTCCAGCTCGCCGGAAGGATCGGCAGCGCGTCCAGAGACCAGGACTTCAACTGCGGATCATAGGCCTCGGGGGGGGCCTGCTCCAGAAGATGACCGATCCCCCAGGTCACCACTACCCCCTGGCCACGAATGCAGCCCTCACCGCGCCCGGTAGCGCCGAGCACCCGGGCAATGTCCTTACCCTGGCTGGGCTTTTCGCACAAAAACACACGCATGGGATTCACCTGTCGATGGCCGTCTGGCCTACAAGGCGAACGGTGGCAGGTGCGGCATTCCAGGGCAGCGCTTAACCGAATCTGGTCCAGATATGGTTACAACTGGGAAATAGTTGTCCCGCTAACGATCATTGTGGGCGAAGGGCTTGGTTTGGGATCATTGTGACCTGGGTCAATTTTCAGCGGACACCAGCTGCCAGCGTTTTCTGCTTTCCGAGCGGGATCTTCTGCAACAGCCCCTCGCTTTCGATAACAACAAGCCCTTCCGAACGAACCCTATTCGCGCTTGGCCAAGGTCAAGTTGTCTGGCCCGCCTATGGAGATTGTCCACGTGGGAAGCGCTTTCTCGTCGCAAAAAAATGCCCATCGGGGCGCCGTCCTGATCTTGGCGTCCGGGCCTTCATCCGCCGAGCTCGACATTCGCCGCTGGGCCGGCGTGCCGATCATTACCATGAACGGCGCGGTCACCAAGCTCCTCGAGGCGTCCGTCCGGCCGCTGTACTACGTTTGCAGTGATCGCAGCTTCCAAGAGCAGCAGCCTGCTCTCTATGAGGCTGCGGTCGAGCAGGCGCAGCGCCTGGCCCTGTGGCCCGAGGACATCGAGCGACTGTCCAGTCGATACACCGGCAAGGCCTACGCGCTGCGCAAGGCGCCCCGGGCCAGCTTTCGCGACTACTTTGGCCGCGATCAGGACCAGGCTGTGCGGCTGGTCTCGCCATTCAGCAAGCGGGCGCGGGACATTGGCTTCAGCAAGGACATGGACTACGGCGTTTTCGACGTCCGCACGGTGGCGTATATCTGCATGCAGCTGGCCTATCACCTGGGCTTTGACGAGATCTACCTGGCTGGGGTGGATCTCAATGTCCAGGCGCCGCGATTCTATGAGACGGCACCTGGTCAATCAGCGCCATGCGGTCTGGATCAGCACCTGCAGACGCGGATCCTGCCGGCGATGGAGCTGGCCGCTGGCGTGCTGGCAGCGGAAGGTCGACGTATCATCAACCTCTCCCAGCAGAGCTTGATACCTGAGGACGTCTTTCCCCGGGCGTGTCCGCATCAGGTACAGCGTGAGCTGAACCGTCCCCGCCGAGCACTCGCTTCGTAAGAAGGCCGACTGGCCTAGCGGAATTTCAACGGGTAGTAGCAGAGAAACTTGACCGCAAGCCACCACAGCTTGGGATAGCCCAGCGCGCCGCTGGCCTGCACCCACTCCCACCGCAGGCGCCACGGCGCCTTCACCTTGCGCAAGAACTTCATCCAGAAGCGTGCGCCGCGTTGTTCTAGCAAAGGCACCGAGAGGTCATCGGCGCCCATTGCCACACGGGCCACCACTTCGTCGCGTAGAGCCTGGTAGTCGAGCGCGGCCCGCATCCAGCGCGCATCGAAATGGCCCTCTGAGAAGTGGCGCAGCCCGACGTCGTAGACCACCGCCACCTCATAGCGCCGGCTCACCCGCAGGGCGAAGTCAATATCATAGAAATGGAAGGGGGGCAGGGCTTCGTTGAAGGGCAGCTCAAGGACCACCTCGCGGCGAGCGCAGATCCAGACCCCATCGAGCGTGCAAACCGGCTGACGCGGACGCCTATCGCCTGCAGGGCGAAGGTGAAACAGGTTATCCGTACCGTCACGATGCCGCTGGTACAGACGCATGCAGTTCGTCTCGGACTTGCCGGCGGCCATCCAGCCGGAAGGGCCACGGCTCTTGAAGCGGGCCCCGGCAACGCCGATCGCACCTAGCTGGCCGTCTTCCTGGAAGTGGTCAACCACCCTGAGGCCCCAGTTCACCTCCAAGAGCTCCAGATCCTCGTGCATGAAGCACACGATGTCGTGCCGAGCACGCTGGGCGCCTTCGTTGTAGACGGCGCATAACCCACGATTAGCTTGCCGGTTGTCGATAGCGATCAGCTGGTAGGGCACGCCGATCGTGGCTTCGATGTTTCGCGTAACCGCTTCCAGCAGCTCAGGCTTCACCGAGCAAATGACGATGGAGATCATGGCGCTACTTCCTGGAAGGCCGGTAGGGCGTAAGCAGACGTCGTACCCGGTGCAGGGTAGTGCGGTCCATAGAGCGCAATGGGATTAGCCGCAGCATGCGCAGCGCTTCGAGCTTGTCGTGCCGCACGGCGTATTTAAGCGCCTTGTTGACGACTGACGTGTGCCCCTGCCGATAGCCAGGGTGATCCTGATAGGGCGCGATGGCGAGCAGATCCGCCTCAAGCAGCAGCCGGTATCGGCGGGAAAGGTTTCCCGCGTGGCGTCGATAGCGCGTGACCATCACGGGTAAGATCGCAATAGGTTGGCCCAGGGCCGAGACCTTGAGGGTCATCTGGAAGTCCTGGACGCGAATTGCCGGATCGTAGCCGCCGACCTCGTCTAGTATCGCCTTGCGATAAAGCGCAACCGGTGCCCCGACCACCCGCGTCTTCCGTAGCGCCTCATCGAAGTCCAGCAGTTGAACGGCTCCAGCGTGCTGGTCCTTGAGCCAGTTGCCGTTGCTGTCCATGAAACTGACCAAGGCGCCCACACAAGGCGTCTCGGGATGCTCCTCCAGGTAGGCCGCGCGGATCCGCAAAGATTGCGGCAGCATCACGTCGTCCAGATCCGGTGTGGCGACGTACTTGCCTCGGGCATGGGCGAGGCCGGTATTTAACGCAGCGCTGACGCCAGCATTGGGCTGAGTCACCAGCTCGAAGTCAAATCGCTCCTGCAGCGCGACCAGGCGCTGCACACTGTCGTCGGTTGATCCATCGTCGACGACGATGACCTCGAAGCGCGGGTAGTCCTGGGCATAGATACTGGCCAGGCCTTCCTCAAGATAAGCGCCTGCGTTGTAGCAGGGCACGATCACGGAGATCAGGGGCAGATGCCTCAGGGCATCATCATCCGGTGACATGCGCGGGAGGGGGAGAGCTTGCATAGCGAAAGGTCCATTCTTGACGCCATGAAATTGTACTTGGAGCGATGGACACCACGCGACTCAAACGTCATTTTTGAGACCCGAAAGCTTTGGGGCTTCACCGTTCGCCTATCTGCCTTAATCCGGTCCTAGCAGTCATTCCCCGAAACCCTCCACTGGTCCACGCCCTTGGACGGCTGCCTGAATTTTCATGCTACCCAAACGATCCAGAGTGACTTCCTATCTGGATCTCAGCATGGACACCGAAGACCACCCGACCGACATGATCGCTGCGACCGCCAGTGGTCTGATGATGGCCCTAACATTGGCCGCTGGCGCCGTTCTGGTCGGCGGCGTTGCCCTGCTTGCCGAACTGTTCGTCTAGCGATAGGCCACGGCTGCGCCGGCAGGGACGGCCGCTGGGAGGGCGATTCCAGTGGCGCCAGACGAGGGGCTGACCAGTTGCCCGTTCGTGGCGTAGCCCACCGCGGCGGATTCGGTGAGCTCGGCCAACGTCGTCACCAGGCCATTGGGGGGCGCTGCGTAGTAGGCGTAGCTGGATCCGGCCTGCACATAGCCGCTCACCCCTGCCGCGTGCACCCACCAGGTGGGCAAGGCCAGTGCAGAATCCGCAGGCGCGCCAGCGATGCCCGGGTTGTTGTAGGCGTACTCAGCCAGCGCATTCCGATAGATCAGCAGGTTGTGGGCGAGCGCTGAGACATCGACCCCCTGACGGCGGTTGTCGCTGCGCTGCAGCTGCTCGCTCAGCAAACCGGCCCCTGCCAGCATCACGACCATGATGACCCAGAGCATCGGCATGGCTCAGCCCACCTTCCGGCTCAGGCGGTGCTGTTCGTCAACCAAGGTCTGAAGCTGGTCCGGATCAATCATCTCCTCGAGCAGAGCATCGACTTGGTGCAGCAGCTCCCGGGCCTGATGGGTCCCCGGCTCGTCGAGGGCCATGGTTTCCAGCGTCTGCTGCTGGACACGCACAGCGCTAGCCAGAAGGCGCAGCGCTAGGAGGGTTGGAATGTCGTACATGCGGCTACCTCAGAATTCACAGCAAAAGATGGTCGCATAATCGTTCTGGCCGATGGCGATGTTGGGCGTAGACGCCCAACGCTGCCCACTGCCACCTGTGTCCCAACCGACCTTGGTGCCCACGGGGCACGCCCGAGTTGTCACGTCGTTCGGGTCGTAGCCCGGAATGGTGTAGGCCGTGCAAGTCGGTGTTTTGGCCTTGGGTCTACGCCACAGCCCACTCTCGCAGGAGAGCAATGCACCAGCGCCATCGCGGCTCACGAGTCCATTTGGGCTACAACCCCAGTTTTCATTGGCTGAGCCAATCAACTGGATGTATTCGCCGACATACGTCCTGCCGTCAGAGAAGAGACTATTACCGCGCATCTGGCCGGACGTGTAGACGTTCTTGCCCGCATAGGTACGCACCCAGTCACTATCCGTCATGTGCCAGCCGCCGCCCCACTTCTCGCTGTACCAGCCGGTATCCCCACGAGTCCTGAACCAACCCGTGGTATAGGTCTCCCCTGACATGCTGGCGGTGACGCCCTGGACGTTGCCACGCGCATACATCGAGCCGGTGGTCGTGTCTCCAGTGACAGCGACATTGCCTCCGACGGTGGCATTGCCGTTCATGGACGCATTGCCCTGCAGGTACATGGAACCCGCCCGGAGGTCTCCGCCGGCCGTGAGCGTGCCGTTAAGGTTCACGTTGCTAGTCGCGTTGACGTTGCGGCCGGCGTTCACATCGCCAGAGATATTGGCGGTACCCGAGGCGGTGATATTGGCCGCATTGTTGAGGTCGTTGCCGCCCATGTTCAGGGCGGTGTTCATCCGATTCAGCTCGGGCTTGCCGGCGATGGCATTGCGGTAGAGGTAGTCGTTGGCCAGGGTGCCGTCCTGCAGGAACAGGGCACTGGCGGTGTGGCCCACGCCCGGGTTCACACCGTAGTTGCTCAGGGTCAGCGACCAGCCCCCGCGCACGCCCTGGATGATGCCGGTGTTCGCCACCGGCACGAAGCCGCCCGGGGCGCCGAGATTTTCGGCGATCTCACGGGTGCCCATCTCATCAATGGCCTGGCCACCGGTGGTAAGCACGATGGATTCGAGCTGGTTGGTCGCGACCCGCCTGGCTAGCACAACGAAGGTCTGGCCAAAGGCGTTGGTGTCGGTGAAACCCGCAGGGAGGTATTTGGTGTTGCGCAGCATCGCCGGGGTGATCTGCGCTGGCGTCGTGGTGCCGGCGGCCGCGTAAACCGTGGCGAAGTTGTCCTTCAGGTACTTGGCCGCGGCGTCGGCAACCTGCTTTTGCTGGTCAGCCGCGATCCGATAATTCTGAGAGTCCATCTGATTGGCTACCAGGACCGCGGTACCGGTCATCACGGCAGCGAAGACGATCAGGCCAAAGAGCATATCCAGGGCGATGAAGCCCCGCTGTGATGCTTTGCTGAGTGAGGTATTCATCCCCAGAGGTCTCGTTTGAGTTGATTGTCGATGTCCTGGTCCAGCTGCGCGATGTGCCCCGCCCGAATCTTCTCGCGGATGCTGGGCCCGTCTTCACCGGTGACCAGAAGGCTGCGCACCTTGAGGATGCGGCGGTCATTGCGGGTTTCCAGCGTCTGAGCCACCACCGCTACCAGTCCCTGAGCCAGGATCTCGCGAGCGTTCTTGATCTCATTGCTGGCTAGAGCCAGCACCCGCTCCAGCGCCTGGGTGGGGTTGCCGGCATGGAAGGTGGTGGCGACGAAGACGCCATTGATGGCGGCGCGTACCGCTTGAACAGCGGTAGGGATGTCGCGTATCTCGCCGATGAGGATCATGTCGGCACCGGTGCGCAAGGCGCGCAGTAGCGCCTCCTCATAGCCACCCGTGCGGCGGGACACCTGCATCTGGATGCAGCGTCCCTCGCCGTGCAGACCGTTGAGGTTCGTCTCGGCCGGATCCTCGATGGCTAATGCTGTACCCCCGCAGGCCTGTAGGCGTGCAGCGATCAGCGAAGCGGCGCTGCTGGTCTTGCCGGTGCCCATTTCGCCGCAGAAGATGACCAGCCCGCGCACCTGGTCACTGAGCATGGCGGTGGCTAGCGATTCGGGAAACCCCAGCATGTGGAAGGGGCGGATCTGGGCATTGGATTTACGGATGATGAAGACGTCTTCCGAGAAGGCGTCTTTGATCTGCGTTACCCGCAGGACGATGCCGTCCTGGACCAGCGAGAATTCCGGATCGCCGAACTCCGTCGACTTTGCCTGGCATTGCTCGCGCAACGCCTGCAGCTCAGTGCTCCAGGCGGCCGGCGCGGATTCCCGTCGACTACCGGAGCCGTCGAGACCCTTCACGTCCGAGAAGTCCGGGCCGAGGAAGAGGTCGACGAAGTTGGCTTGCGTGATCAGGCTCATGCGGACTCAGTAGACCGTCCAGGCCACAACATTGGCGTCCTTGCTGCAGCCGCTGGTAGCGGTGCCCGGATCCACTTCGCCGGTGACAGCGGTTCCGCCGTTGATGGCGGTGGTGACCTTAGTACCGCGGCTGATCTTGGTGGCCAGGGTGACGCAGGCATCCTGAGGCAGCGCGTTTTCGGTAACGGTGAAGGTCATGCCGCTCGATACCACGGTGACCGAGCCGCCCCAGGCGTTGTACAGGTTGCTGCCATTGACGCTCATGTTGGGCAGGCCCTTGCTGGCCACCAGCTGCGAGACGAGGCTGGTGCCGGACGTCCCGTAGCCGCTGCTGGCCTTGAGCTTACGGGTGTTGGCGATGAGGGTGCCGATGTTGGACTGCTCGTTGGTCACATCCTGGGAGCCCATGAGGCTACCGCCGTTGTAGATGATGTAGCCCAGGGCGACGACGGCAATGATCAGGACGAACATCATTTCCAGGCTGAAGACGCCACGCTGCCGGTGGCGCGGCGGCAGACGAAACGGCGTGGACTCGACTGTGTTGTGCGACGTCTCAATGTCGGCTTGAGTGAGGCTGGTGCAGGGTTGGCTCATGGCGGTTCCTTGGGTGGTGGGTCTAGTGGGAGAGGCTGGCAACGTTGCTCTGCAGGCTGAAGGCGCCGCTGACGACCAGGAGCATCAAGAGCCCCATGGCGATGGTCGAGAAAGTGAGGAAGGCCTTGGTGTAGCGCTCCACCTGCTTGAGCGTCTGCTCGATCCAGCGATTGCTGAACCGGTGGATGGCTTCGGAGAAGCCCTTGCGGGTCGCCAATACGCAGAGGAACTGGACGGCGGTCTTGTCGGGAAACTCGTGCCCAGCCAGGCGCAGGGCCTCGCCGAAGTTCTTGCCCTGATTGACGCCGTAGATAGCCGCGATCAGGCGCTCGCGCAGCCAGGGTGTGGCGCCACGCTGCAGGGACTGCAAGGCCTCGATCTGATTGATGTTGGCTTTGAGCATCACCGAGATGTTGAGCAGGAAGGTGGAGCCGTGGAGGGCCTTGTAGATCGACCAAGGCGGCATGCGATCGAGCCTGACGCGAAGCGGTCCGGTCAGGTAGGGCAGCGAACCCATGGCCAGCACGATGGCGCTTAGCACGACGATCAGGGTCAGCAGGCCCCAGTTGTTGACGTAGCTGGAAACCTGGTAGAGCAGGTAGGGGATGCCGGTCCAGCCTTCGGGGTTGGAGACCCGGGTCATGGCCGGGACCATGCGCGAGGCGATGACGTGGAGCAGATAGGCCATCATTGCCCAGAGCATGATGGGGTAGACGGTCACGGACAGGATCAGAGACAAGATCCGACCGCGGGCCTCGATCATCTGCACGCAGTCCAGAAAGGCCTGTACCAAGGCGCCCGAACGCTCACCGGCGGCGATGATCGCGGTCTCTTGGTAGGGCATCCAGCGCTGGCAGGCATCGCCTAGCGACTTGCCGTTACGCACGGCCTGGCTGATGCCCGCCGTGGCCAGGGCGGTCGGGTCTCGGCGCTTCTTGCCGTTATCGCTGAAGATTCCGCCGACCTCTTCCAGAGCATCGTCGATGCCGACGCCATTCTCGAGGAGTGCGCAGAGGCTTTCATAGAACTGGATGCGCTCTTTGCCGCCAAACTGCTTGGCGTACCAGGCATCAGCAAAGGTCGTCCAACTGTCCAAGACTCTACTGAGCATCGGGCTGCTCCAGGACGAAGAGATCCATGTCCAGCGGTCCCACAATGGTCTCAGCCATGCGCGGATCGATCAGGCCAGCCGCGACTTTGCTAATGGTGTGCTGGAGCTTGGTGATCCCGCCCATCTCCCTAACCCAGTAGGTTTTCGCCGCGCTGGCACCTCGGTCGCGGAAGATCTGCATGAAGCGGTGGTTGGGGACCAGTACCTCGGCGACGACGGTACGAGAGGAGACGCCCATGTTGCGGCAATGCGCGCACCCCGGACCCTGCAGCCTCACCTTCGCGGTATCCATGACCCGTTCCAGTCGCTCGACCAGGGCCGTATTCAGCTGGTCGCGTTGACTGTCCAGCGGCTGCGCGCAGTGCGTGCACAGCACCGGCAGCAGTGACTGGTTGATGAGGCCCGACATGAGCGCGGGATCTGTCACCAGACTGGGGTCGGCGCCCATGTCGATGAGCCGCTGTAGGCTGGCCACCGCGTTGTTGGTGTGCAGGGTCGAGAAGACCAGGTGACCGGTCATGCCGCCGCGAAACGCCGCTTGGGCCGTGGCCAGGTCACGCACCTCGCCGTACATGAGAATGTCCGGATCCAGTCGCATGGTGTTGGTGATGGCGCCGTCCCAGGTTTCGGCATGACCCAGCGGCGACTGGTTGGCCTTTTGCGGGTACTCAGGTGGATCCTCGACCGTGAGGATGTGGCGAGTGCCCTCAGTCTCGCTATGCAGCGTATTGAGGGTCACCTGCAGGGTCTTCGACTTGCCAGAGCCGGTGGGCCCGGTGATGAGAATGACGCCGTACGGAAGTCTGCGTAGCCGATCGAGCAGGACGATCTGTTCGACGAGAAACCCCAGCTCACTCAGGGACTGCTTGGATTTCTCGTCATAGAGCAGCCGCAGGACCATGAGCGGTCCTTCTACCAACGGCCGTGACGCGACCCGTGCGCCGAAGAGCCCCAGTTGGGCCACAAAGGCGTGCTTGACCCGGGCGTCTTGACTGATCTCGGGCTGATAGTGCTCTTCGGCTACGTCGCACATGGAGTTGTAGAGCGCCGAGCAGAGTTCGCGGCCGATGCGGCTCTGGATCTGACCGTACTCGGTCAGCAGTCCATGGATGCGAAAGAGGATGTGCGTGATTTCGCGACCGACAACGAAGTGGACGTCCGAAGCCCCACGGCTGTGAGCTTCGCCAAGCAGGCGGATGACCTCCTGCTGGCGGGAAGTACTGTCGAGCCCTGTGGTGGTACTGCTGCGGGTCGTATCGACCTGGTACAGCGCTTGGATCTCGCTCAGGGTGCTGGGTACCACGCGATAGTCCAGGTCCGCCCGATCCAGCTCACCCATGAACGCCATGACGAAGGGGTCGCGCAGGTGCTGGCCTGACACCAGTAGCTGTGCGTGATCGGCGGGCCGTGCACCTTCGACCAGAGCCAGGAGCTGACGCAGCTCCGGTTTCACCGAGCCCCATAAGGCACCTTCGGCAGTAAGGACGCGACGTGACTGGAGCGGGAGTAGCTCGCTCACCAGCTCACCCGCTAACCGCTGGCCGATAGCCCTGGCGTCGCCTTCCGCCTCGTCCGCAGCCGATTCAATGTGATTGCTCGAATTCATCAAAGTGGCCTCAGGGTTGAATGGCGGCAGGCGCGGAGCCCGGAAGGGCGATGGGGATCGGAGCGGAAACCGGCACCGGCGCTACCGGATTCATTGGCGTGACGGTCACGGGCAATACCGGGGCTTGGCTGGTAGCTACCGATGCCACCGGATAGCTCGGGGCACGATTGGAGAACCCCAGCGGATAGCGTTTACCGCCGCGGCTAAGCACTACGCTGTCTAGCGTCAGGCTGGCCACGCGGTAGCCGCCGGGCAGGTCGGTGGATGCAAGAGAGGCATCGATCTCGAACCCGCCGGTGTAGAGCAAGGTCGCGCGTAGGGCTTTGCCGGACCCGTAAATCAGCTTCACCACGGGCAACTGGTCCACCGTGCCAGCATGCTCAACGCTGCCGCCTACTGCGCTGCTAGGCATCGCGACAGGCTGTGGCAGGTAACTGGGCAGGGGGGCCACCTTGGCTTGAGCTCCGCCATCGTTCAGCTCGCGCAACGCCTTGGCTCGCTCCCCCTGGGCTTTGTAGAGGATGGTTTCGCTCTGCACCCGAGATAGCTCACCAACGGTGATGCCGTCTGGATCATCCGATTTGGAGGTATCGGCCCAGGCCGGGGCGGCCAGCGTCAGCATCAGGGCGCCGATCACGGCGAAGGAAAGGTCATTTGACATAGAGGTCACCGGTCACCGACCAGGCCAGCTGATCGCTCTGCAGAAGGGTCTTGATCTCGCGCAGCCGTAAGCCTTGGTCGGGCACGTCTTTAAGGACGATGTCAGGCGGCAGCGCGGTGTTGAAGGTCAGCTCGAAGTGCTTGAAGTCCGGGGGCGGCGGTGCGGGCGGCGCCGGCTGGCCAGGCATGGCCTGAGGTGCCGGAATGACCACCGGGACTTCCTTGACTGTCGGTGCCAGGCCTTGTCCGTGGAGCCAGGAGGTCAGGCCAGCGAGGGCTGGCGTCGCCTGCAGCAACTCATCGTCGCCCGCCAAGGGTGGCTCGAAGGTCAGCTTGAGGGCCGCGCCATTGCCTTCATCGAAGAATGCCGGTTCATCGGCGAAGTGCCCGCGTGTAGCCGCGACAAAGGCCGACGCCGTGCTGTTACCGTCGCGCTTGTAATTGGTCGACAAGAGCACGCCGTCGCACTGGGCCGAGGTGAATAACCAGCCAGCGATGGAGAGAGGGAGCCTGTCGATAGCGCCGTTGCAGGTCAGGAGAAAGTCCGCCACGCCTGGGCGCTTCGCCCAAGGATGTTCCAGGGCCTGGATGGTCTGTTGTTCTTTGGAGCGCTCGTTGATCGCTTGCAGCTCGGCCTGACGTGCGGCCTCGGCCGCGACGGCGGCGAGTCGCTTCTGCTCGCGCTTATGCGCCTCCCACTGGCTGTAGCCGATAACCCCTGCCACCACGATGAGTCCGAGGACCCCTACGCGGATCCACTCGCCTTTGCTCATCCCGAAAGCAAGCGGCTTGAGGGCGTAGTCGCGCTTCAAATTGCCAGGCTGCAACAGCTCTTCGATGTCGAGCGGCTTGCCGCCCTGGCCGAACTCAGTCGGCAGGTAGGTCTCATCAAAGGTCAGGGCGCGGCTTTCAAGCTGGGCGACCTTGCGCTGAATCTCGGTGGCCGAGCCCACCAGGTCATAACCGGGTATGACGGCGCCGTCGATCACAGCTACCAGAGCATAACGAGGCTCATCACCTGGCACCTGCCAGGCCGCCAGCCAGGATTGACCTAGCTGCCCGGCCAGCGCTGCGGCCAACGAGTACATCCCCTTCATGGCCCCGGCGCTGCGCGCGACGAAGCCGGCCTGGATGACATTGGGCGTGCGCCGGATGGCGACGATGTCCATCTTGTGCAGGCGTCCGTATTCCCGGGCTTCCTTCATGTAGCCGGTCAGACTACCCAACGGATGCCATTGCAGACCGGAGACAAAGCTCTTGCCGTGGTAGCTCAGGATCTGGGCAGTCTGCGCCGGGGCGGCCGGTGATGTGCTGACAATGGCCATGCTGTCAGCCCGTCACGATCGGCGTGATCAGCACTACCAGGACGCTGTGCCCCGAGGTCCGCGTGCGGCTGCCGCCCAGGCCGAAGAAGCTAGGGTCACCCACACCGGTCTTGGCCGCGTTTTCGTTGAGCTCTTCGAACCCGGACAGGATCAGCGTCTGGCCGCTGCGGAGCTTGACCTTGGGCGACAGCGACTTGGCGTCGTAGTCCGGCAACTGGACACTGGAGCCGTTGCTGGTGAAGGTCTGGAAGGTCGGCTTGCTGCTCATGTTGATCGACACCATCAGCAGCATCTCGTCGTGCTCAAGCAAGCGGGGCAGCAGGGTCATGTTGAAGCCGCTAGTGATGGTGCCTGGCGTGAGCGAGGTGCTGGAGCCTACCGACGCTGTGGACGTCGTCTGGCTAGAGGCCAGGTAGCCTTGGACGTTGCCGATCTGCAGGGGCGCCGGCTGCAGGTTGAGGGTGGTCACCGACGGAGAGCGGACGTTAGAGACGCGGCCTTGCTCGGCCAGTGCCTGCACGATGGCATTGGAACCAGCCCAGGCAGAATCAGCTGTGTTGACGATCCCTATCGACGCCGAGGTCGCACTGGTGCTGATACCGGAGACCGTGTTGGAGAGCGAGAGCCCCCATTTGGCATTGAGGGACTTGTAGACCGCTGCCCAGTTGAGGCCGAGCTGGTCCGTGTCGGTCAACGTGACCTCGAAGACCTTGACGTTGAACAGCACCTGTTGGGTGATGGCGCGATTCGTGTTGTTGAGGTAGGCCTCGATCCGCGAGATCACCTCCGGGCGGTCCGTTACGGTAAGAGTCCCTGTGGACGGAGCCAGGTACATCCGCCCAGCTGGGGCGACGCTGAGCATCGCCTTCACGTTGTTCTGAATGTCCTGCAGGATCGAGGACTCCAGGGTCACCGTGGTGCTCTGGTTGCTGCCGGCGTCGCCTGTGACACCGGAGCTGGTGCTCGATCCGCCCGAATTACTACCGCTGGTTCCGGCGGCTGTGGCCATCCCGGATTTCACCGTGCTGGCAATGACCTGCTTGTCACCGAACGACCAGACATCGAAGACCCGCGTCTCGAAATAGCTGATCCGTACAGCGCGTTCGACGGGCGAATACCGCCAACCCAGGCCAAGGCGCGCGGTGACCTCATCGAGCAGGCCGGAGGCCTTACCGCTGTACTTGAGGCCGCTGACCTGGCTGCTGGCGCCCATGCTGGTGAAGTCGGTCGCCCGATAGCCGGAGCCCGTCGCAGTCCCGGCGGCGCCCATGGTCGCCGGGTTGGTGATAACCCCTGCAGGCAGTAGACCTGCCAGGCTATCCGGACTGGGATTGCCAATCGGCGCCGGTCCGGTGCTGGCCGCCTGCGCACTGGCTGGCCCGGCGTTGGGGTTCAGTGCATCGGGGGAGACCAGCACGGCAATACCGCACTGGCTGGTGATGTATTGAGCGATCTCGGTGATGCCGACGCTACCGGACGGGCGATAGCTGAGCTCGCAATCCAGCGCGGAGGGCATGCCGCGTTTGGCCACCACCGGCTGTGTCGAAACCCAGGGTTTGTCGCTGAACACGACGGTCTCGCGCTTGGGCTGTTGCTGCTGGTTGCGCAGCACGGCAGCGTATTGGCTGGCCATGGCGGCGTCGTTCTCGGCGCGCTGGGCCGATTCGTCCACCCGCTGTACCGAGCAGCTGGCGAGCAGGAGCGCCGCCGCCAGGGCGCTCAGGCGAAGGGGGTGGGTCATGACTTCTTCCTCTCGGAAACATGAACGATGCGCTGGCCGGAGTTGCCATCGACGATGAAGGAGCGGCGAGCGCCGTCGTAGAGCGGAAAGACCTGGGCAACGGCTTCGGCGAAGGTGCCGCGGAAGTGCAGGGCGGCCTCGATGGGGTAGTCCAGGTCATCGGGCTCCCAGACCACCTGCCAGCCCGCACGCTTGGCCCAGGCCTCGACGGACTGTCGAAGGGTGCTGCCAATGGGCGCATCCCAGGTTTGGGTCATGGCAGAGACAGGCTCGGTCAGTCGGACCGAAGGCAGGGTGTAGGCGCCGGCCGCCGTAGCGCCCACAGTGGGCAACGGCTTGGCTAGTGTGACGGCTGCGCTAGAGGCAGTCTTGGCAGGAACCGAAGCCGCTACCGCAGCAGGTATGGCAGAGGTGCCCTTCGCCAGGGAAGCGTTTGGAGATTGCCCGACATGCAATGACTCTCCTGGCGCTTTGACCGGCGCGAATGTCAGCGCCGCGCCGGCGGGCATAGGTTTGACTGCCGGTGTGGCGGTTACGTTCGTGGCTGGCTTTGCCGGTTCGGTGTGAGTTTCCAGCGGCTTGGTAGCGGGCACAGTGGCCACAGTCACCACCGAGTTCGAGGCAGTGGATACAGACTTTGTGGCGGCCGTGGTCGGGGGAGCTGCTGGCGCAACGGCGTAGCGCTGACCCTCCGGCAATTGATAGCCCGGGCGGAGCACGAAGCACACCGACCGCACGACTTCGTCGACCTTGACCTGCCAGGCTGGACCAGCCAGTACCTGCAGGGTGTTGCGCAGGCTCATGGGACCTAGCTTGTACTGCGCCGCCGGAAGCGGGCGAGTGAAGAGAATGTTGACGTGGCCCTGCTCTGGACCGCACAGGCTGTAGCCGGAGCGATTGACCACATACTGCATCGCGTCGCGAACGGTCGGCTTCATGTTGGCCGGGATGTTCACGTCGATGATCTGGGCCATCAGGTCCCGCTGCTCGGTCTCCGGCGCGGTATTCACCAGGGTGTAGCGGCCGTAGCGCACCTGGGGCTCTGAAGCAGCACCTTTCGGATAGAGATCGGGTTGTAGCAGCTCCGGATTGCGCGAGCTGTCGGGGCCGGGTGCGCTGGGCGCAGGCTCCTGCTGAGCACAGCCTGCCAATGCGACGGCGAAGGCGAGCGGCGAGAGGGTGGTGAGCTTCCAGATCATGTGCGGTGTGGCCCCATTTCGTAGTGGGGCTCACGGTGCCAGGCACCTGTCTGGAAAGCAGGAGATAACCGTATCTAGAGCGAAAGAGGTTAAGTGCCCCGGTTATCTAGGCGAGGGGTCGTCGTAGTTACGCTTCTGCTTTTTTGGTACTGGTGGGTCTGGTAATGGTGGGACTTTGCGCCCTTCAAGATATGCAATCATTCCTTGGATACTTGCCACTGATCCCGAACCGACTGACCTCCAGGCCCGTATCAGATCGGCCCGGTCGCAGCCAAAGAAAGCGAGCCAATTCTCCATGGCCTCCGGGGTGTTTAGGTCGACGCTGCTACGGTCCACCGGCTGATGAGTTTTTTCGTTATTGTTTTCCATGAATAGCTCCTGTCACGCGGCGAAGTGCCACTCAATCAGCGTGCAGTTGGAGCATCAGCCTGCGCAACAGGAGCGATTCGCAATGGGCAAAAAAATCCCCTGCTCCTGGCAGGGGATAACTCAGTTCGAAGCCTACAGATTTGCCAACCTCTAAGAGATGAGTGTGGAGCACTCAGAAAGAGTGACCCACCTCGTTAGCCATTGTTCAACCGCGGGACACTTGATCACGGATGACTTGCAGCATTTGCTCCACATACCCCGAATCGCTCAGCCGCGAAACGTCTAGCTGAAGGGTGAGGGCAGTATCACCACGCTTAGGTATCACACGCACAGCCGCACCTCGGTCCGGGCACACCACGCTCATCAAGCAATTGCAGTGAGGAAGCTCACGCTCGAGTTGGGCGACGAATGCCCGGGCTACATGCACATCATTCAAGGGCAGAGGTCTCTGGCTATTCGTTCTTGGGCCTTATTGACCGCGTCTGGCTCGATGAGGTCCTGTGCGATCCGCCGCTTGTCTTGGAGCATCTGCCAAAGCTGCAGATCGATGCTGTTCTCCACCAGCGGTATTTTCACCACCACCAGGCGCCGCTGGCCGTTGCGGTAAGCGCGGTCCTCGGCCTGGTCCTGCAGCCCCGGCGTCCAGGGCAGCCCCAGGAAAAACACGTAGTTGGCAGCGGTCAGGTTGTTGCCGGTGCCAGCCGCTGACGTCGTGCCGATGAATGCCCGGCAATCGACGTCCTGCTGGAAGCGATCGATTGCCTTCTGCCGCTTCGTGAGGCTGTCAGTGCCTACCAGGGTGACGCATCCCAGCCCTTCGGCCTCGCACAGCTGCTGCAGCGTGGCCACTGTCTCCTTGTACTCGCAGAAGAGGATCACCTTGTCCTCCGGATCCAGCTCACCCAGCAGCTCCATCACCACCGGCACCTTCACGCGCTCCAGGAGCTGGCGAAGCCGACCCAACCGCGCGAATACGGGCTGATCGGCGTTGCGGATGGCGTTGTACTCGACCTGCTGCGCCTCATCGAGCACGACCGGCACGGTCTGCCGCTGCTTGCCCTTAAGGTCGGGCAGCACGTCCTTGCGGCGGCGTAGCATCCAGTCGCCGATCTCGGCACGCAGCCCCTGGCGAAATTCAGAGCTGCCGGCGAAGCGCTCGCAGAAGTCCTTGAGCGGCAGCTGCCCGATGGGGTGGCCCGACAGGCGCAGCAGCGTATGGAGCTCCGACTCGCGATTGAGCACCGGTGTCCCGGTCAGCAGGTAGCGATTGGGCACCTTGGCGGCGATGTCGAAACCGTTGCGCGTCCAGGCGGCCGTGGGCTCTTTCAGCCGGTGGGCCTCATCAACGATCATCACCGCGAACTGATCAGCGACCGCGACGAAATCGCCCAGGCGTTCGTAATTGACGATCACCCACTGGGCATCAGCCTGATACCGCTGCCGAGCGATTCGCGCGTCCGGATAGACCGCCTGAATCTCCCGCTCCCAATTGATGACCAGGCTGGCCAGCACCACCACCAGGATCTGGTGGCCAGAAGACTGGATGCCTGCGGCGATCACCGCCTGGCGACTCTTGCCCAGCCCCATGTCATCGGCCAGCAGTGCGCTGGTGCGCTGCAGCAGGTGGCGGATCCCCGCAGGCTGGTGAGACATCAGCGAATACGGCTTGAGCTCGGCCTCAATCGCCTGCAGTGTCCAGCTGGTCTTGGCGATGTCGGGCACCGCGGCCAGGTAGACGTCCGCCGCACTGTCCTCGTCGGCTGAAGACGCGATTCGCTCCTGGGGTGGTCCTCCAATCGACATCGCGGTGACGTCACGGGCGGCGCTGACTGAGCCATCCGACAGCAGCTCCTGGAGCACGTCGAGCATCTCGAACTGCTCCTCGAGCAGCCCCAGCTCCAGGATGAGGTTACTGCGCAGCAGCTCGGCCGATGCTGGCACCCGCCAGGCGCGACTGGTGGAGAGGAAGAGGCCCTGCATGCGCTTGGCCACGGCGACGCAACCCGGGTGATAGTCCCCGGAGAGCACCACGCCGCCACCGGACAGCGGCGCGATCCGCAGGCGCATCCCCCAGATGAAGAGGTCTCGTCGGGCATCGGCCTGGGCGTCCGCAATCTTGCGGCTGAAGCCCGACCAATCCTGAGCAAAGCGCCCGTCGGCCAGCTCGCCCAACTGGTGAAATAGGACGTCCAAGTCCTCAAGCAGCCGCCGTTGGGGCAGCCGCCAATACCCGGACAACGGATGTTCGCCACGGCGAATGAAGGAGCCACCCCTGCTCGTCAGCAGGCGGTTGGCCCCTTCGAGATAGGGCATCTTCAGGCCGAAGTCGTACCCGTCGAACACCGCGCGCTGCAGTAGCTGGGTCGAGCCGGCGGTATTGCGAAGCGAAGGTTGCTTCATGCCGTATGAGCCAGGCCGGCGACAGCGTCAGCAAGGCCCAAACGGTGCGTCAGCCACTCCCACAGGAATCGATGATAGTGCATACGCCAGGCATCCTTGGCGAATCGACTCATGGTGTGCGAGACATCTGGCCATTCCAGGGTGACCGACAGTCGGCCACGCCGTAGCGCGGTCATGAACCAGTTGAACGCAACCCCTGCAGGCTCGTCACCTGCAATAGCTCGATTGTGGCGTCCGCGCAGCTGTACTACCTGTAGCTCGCTGGGCGAGCGAGTCAGCCGCTGCGTCTGTGCGCTCTTGGTGAGCCGTTCGAGGGGCATTACCAACTCCGCCGAGGCCAGTGCGCGGCCTGACTCTCGGACGGAGAACAGCCGGCAGGCGCCGGAATAGGCGCGATAGTCGTAGTTATCGATGCAGTGACCCAGGGCGAGGTGCTCACTCATCAGGTCAGCAGGACACACCAGCTCCAGGACCTGCAGGCCATTCGGGCAATCGAAAGTGCGTGACTTGCTCAGCAGAGGCGGCCAGGAGGTGTGCGCATCCGTCTCCCGGAGCGGGCCCTGGCTGTCGGCAAATTCACGTGCCCTGGCCATAGCCTCGTGGAAGTCCTGTACCAGGCGTGCGATCTGGGCGTAAGAGCTACGCCCGAGGAAGTACTCAAGCCCCTTGGCGGCCCGCTGGGCGCTCGGAGACTCATCACACACAGCGTTGAGCAGCTCCCTGACGTCTGTCAATGTCGCGCGAATACCCGGCCATCGGGGGTCATCCCATGCCGTCGGAGTGCCAGCGAGTAGACGCGACCAGTCAATGAGGCCGGCGGCGTTGTGGGGCACGCTGCTGAGCAGCTCATGGACGGCCCGCCAATCACGGCGGTTCTGAGGCCTGCGATTGCCTAGTTGGGCGCCCACCAGCAGCCCCAGCCACCCCAAGCCACGACCCTCGCGGTTGATGAGGCTCAGCGCTGTGCCGGCGCAATTGGGGCGGACGCTTCCCAGGAAACGGATCGAGGCGGCCGGTGCGCCAAACACCCAGGTGAGCAACGGCACCAGAGGTAATCCTGCGTCTACGGCGGCGCCAAGTAGCGCCTCGTTGAGGGTCGAATCGCTAGGGTGATAACGGCGAAGCGATGCCTGCAGCTGGGCTGGGCCCTTGTCGAAGTCACGGCGCCTAAGAGGCCAGTCGTCGTCGTCGCACAGCACCAGTAGCGGTATCAGGATCGGCTGTGACCTCAACGCCTGATGTCGTCGTTCGGGATTACCCCGCGACAGCCAGTTGTAGAGTTCAGCCGAAGGACAGTTCGCGGAGCGAATCGCGAACAGACGCGGTTGATCGACCGCCGCGAGAAAGGCTCTTAGCGCTGCACCGATCTGCGTGAGGTAGTAGGCCGAACGGGGCCTGAAGTAACGGTTGTGTCTGTGCCCATCGATGTCCCATGCCTTCCCGAAGGCCCCCAGATCGTCGCAGGCCAACTGCCTGGCGACCGACCGAGCGGTGTCGCAGAACGACGTCATCAGCGGTTGAAGCGGCCAGCTGATGTGAGGCAGCAGCAGGTATCGAGCCAAGCGCAAAGCCGATTGCTCCGCTGGTTTTCGCTTGGGCATACGGTCGATCGGCTTGACCTTCTTCGTCCGGATGCACACACCATCATAGAGCTGCACCAGATCCCCTAGGCGAAGGACGGTGACAAGGCTTGCTCGGCCGGGTACCTCAACGCTGACACACCAGCAGCGGGAGAACCGCGTAGAGCGAAGGTATTGGTCGATGAACGTGTCGCGTTTAGGGCCATTGATCTGGAAGTGCGAGGCCCAGGTATGAGCAACGGCAAGCTGCCGCTCGCTGTACCTGGAGGCCTTGCATGCACTAGAGCGCTCACTCATCGGCAGGCCCTGAATACAGCCGGTGGCAATACTCGTCTGCCCGGCGATCGTCGTCATCGCGCTCCCGATTATCGTCCCCGGTCACTTCCCACATGACGCTGTGACAGTGCTGATGTTGCTCGCGAAAAAGCGCCTCGGTGATATGAGCAATATCGTGTCGCACGTACTCGAGATCGGTGCCCAGGGCCGCTGCTTCAGCCTCTGACGTCTTTCGTCTGATCCAGGCTTGCATGGCCTTGAGCATGGCCGCGCAGTCTTCGCGAGAGATAGGGTCAGTGCGTTGGCCATCGTTGCGCCTCCAATCGAGATCGATGCCACCGTGCCGTTGGAACAGGGTGAAGGTGTTGCGCGCGGCGAAGAACTTCAGCACGTCGGGCGAGTACCAGGGATCGTCCCCACGAAAGGGCTTCAACGGCGATGGCGAGGGAGGCGAGGCTGGTAAAGGGGCTTTCGAGTACTGGGGCAGCAGGCGTAGCGGGGTATAAATCTGATGGCGACCCGCAAGGCTCAGGCAGAGCGCATCGACCTTGAGCTTGCCGGTCACTCGCCAGCCGCGGTCTGCCAGGTCATCGAGCCGTTGGATGTCGCTGGTTTCAATCCCCGGGCCGTAGTAGGCCTTGAGCAATCCTTCCGCCGCTTCCCAGCGATCGCCATAGGTCAGCCGCTCGTTGATGAGGTTGACTTGGTGCTGGTTGATATCCCCGCCAAGGGCTTCGACGTACCACTCTAGGGCTTCTTTCCGACGCCGATAATCCTGAACCTTCTGCCGTGTGAAAAGCAGTGCTCTCGCTGCTAGTTTCCATGTCCAGATACCTATCAACGCTCCCCAGGCGACGGCTATACCGCTAAACCCGAGATGGATCAGGGATTGAACCTCAGTAGACGCGAAGTAGTTGTAAGGCCCAAGCACCCTTGCGGCGCTAGTCGCAAAGGCCGTGACGATAAGTAAGCAGAGTATTGTCAGATGAGACATCGCGTAGACCTTCGTTCGAAGAGCAGAAAGGTCAAGGGTCGCGGTGAGTCAGGTGTCTGAGGAAGGCGAAACCCTATCCAGGTCTGAACAGGTTGGCCTAGAAGTCAAAGCACTGTTGCTGGGCCTGGGCATACCCACGAAGCCGGGAAGTTCGCAGACCAGGATGCCGATAGGGACAGACGTGGACAGCGGCGTGCGCTCGGGCGGCCTGGGCGCCTTCGCGCATTGCTCGGGCGTGCGGGGCGTTACGCACGCGCGTATCCGTTGAGTTGGGATCTACCTGAGGATCGACCTGCATGGGTGCTCCACGCTGAACGAGTCTAATTGGATCGAGAGAGTCACGAAGGGGTGCGATCGAGGGCTAGCAGCGTGTCCTGGCCAGTCTAGCTCTTGCACCAGCGATAGATGTTGCTACTTCCCGGTCGTGGCAAAAAACGCAACCACAGTGATCATTATGTACGAGAGAATTTTGATGCAGCCGCGGAGCTTAGGGAATCTCGCCACAATCCCAGCCGGCAGTTTTTCCCCAATCGCCACAATAACCAGGAAGGCTAGACAGCCAATCTTGATTTCGTCACTGCTCATATGGTCATGACCTAGGGCTAGTCCGGTACCCATACTTTGATTTCGGCCTGTAGGGCGGCGTCTTGTCTACGCTGAGCCATCTCCTTGTGCTCCCAAAGTGCCAGCGCCTGCTGTGCATCCCACCACTTCCATTTGAGGTCGCTCAGCTTTCGCTCCTCTAGCTCAATCTCCCGCTTCTTTTGCTCGATCGTCGCCTCGATGGCTAGCATTTCTTCGCGAACAGAACGGACGGCCCAATAGAGTCGATCAAATTCAGAGCGGGGTGCTTCGTCGGACATAGCAGTGACAGGCTGGCGATTGTAGGTGGCGATTATCGTGGTTTTGCGGCTTGCCGGCGAAGCCGCTGACACCTACCGAATCACCCGGCTATCCATCTGCGCCCCTACCGTTTGACGTAGAGACGCTCGCACTCCCGCTTCAGATGGGCCGTGTAGGCCCGGCGCGCATTCTGTGGGCGAGTGGATTTGGCCTGGCTGAGCCAGTGCTCTTGCTCGGCTTGATTCATACCGTTCCACCAGTCGATCGCGACTTCTACATCATGGGTCACGTCCTGAGGTTCATCGCCGAAATAGGCCCCAACCAACTGCTCGCGTCGAGTCATTCGATACTCGTTCAGGCTCCAGACCAACCGCCGTACTTGGTCCTCATGCAGGCCCAGAAACTCGTGGCAGGCGTCTATGTAGCCCTGGGCGCGCATTGAGACGTCGCCGATGGCACCGAGTCTACGGACCTTTCCAACCTCGTTGATCTTTGCCTGGCACAGACTCTGGATAGCATCGAGATCGCGACTGGCAATCTGTACGGCGCGCTTGAAACGGTTGGCGTTGTCCATGTGCGGTTCCACGCTGTTCGAGTAGGCACTACCTGCCGCTTCACGTTGGGCCGCGGATCCTGCCTACCTAGAGTTGAGGAGGTAGCTGGGGAGACACGAGAAGGAAGGTGACTCTCCCAGCAGCTTCACGCAGAGGGGCGACTTTTCTGCCACTGCTCGGCCCGGGGCGACAGGCCCACGCTGACTGAGTCCTGTCTCCCGGCAGCTTCACGCTGAGGGCGGCGAAATTTTCGAGGAGGCCCTAATAGGGGATCTGGTCGTCGAAGTCGTCACTAACTGAGGCCGGAGCGCGGGCAGGTGCCGAACCGGTCGTGACCGGTCGCGCCTGGCTCTGGCTCTGGCCTGTACCCTGGCCCATCGTGATGGACTCGATGCGTTGGGGCAGAAACGCAATCCGGTTGGCCTGGACCTTCATCGCGGCCTGCTCGACGCCGTTGCCGTCCTTCCAGTTATCGAGGACCGCCCGGCCCTCGACCAGCACCCGCATTCCTTTCTGGTACAGACGGCTATAGCTTTCCGCGTCGCGGTGCCAGAGCTCGACGTTCGCCCAGAAGCCACCGCGATCCTCGTAGGAGCCGTCCTGCAGGCGAATATTGTTGTCGAAATAGACGTTCAGGCGGAGCAGGTGCCGCGGATCCTGATTGTCTTTCTGGAACCGCTTGTACTCGGGTGCGGAGCCGATGTTGCCTTCCCATACTACTGCTGTGCCCATGTCAGGCCTCCTGTTGGGATGCGGCGTCTTCGCCGCGGGATTGGATGATCTGTTGCAGCTGTTCGGTGTAAACGGCGTCGGCCTGGGCCATCTTCTCGGCGCACTCGGCGGCCTGCCGGCCGATGGCATGGACCAGGCTGATCTGCATATTCAAAGCAATGCGCTGCAGCTCCATGGCGTGCAGGTCCTGGAGCAGTGTTTCGGTGACCAGGTCGTGGCGGCACAGGTCCGCCCAAAGTCCCACGCCCATCTTTCGTGTCCCACTCTGCTGCCAGCGCAGAAAGACTGGGCCAGCTGAGGTGTGCTGGTGGGTCATCCGGATCGGCAGGAGCGTGAAGGGGAAGCGTTGGGCCTGCGCGAGAATCCGCTCCTGGGCCAGGGTGTTCAGGTCGGCTTCAAGGGAACGGCACTGCTCGGCTAATTGGTCCAGTGCTCCCTTACCTTTAAAGGGTTTTAAAAGCCCTTTGTAGAAGGGGGCGTGTTGCAGGTTCGCGAAGACTTCCTGTTGCAGGGGCTGGAAGGCGGCCTGTTGCAGGTCTGCGGTTTTCGCGCCTTGAGTGGACTGTTGCAGTGCCATAGCGATCAGGCCTCACTCATCTCGGCGACGGGGTGAGCGCTGGCCATAGCGTCCAAATGCTCATCCTCGTCGGCGGAGTCGCCATCGAAGCCGTCGTCTCCGCCGCTGGAAATGGCCGGGGCGTCACCTGGACGCTGAATCGCCGGGGCGAACTTGCTACGGCGGGTTCCTTCCAGGACGTCCTTGGGCATTTCCAGGAAGCTGTACATCTGCTGGGCGTTGGTGGCGCGGGCATTGTTGGCGGCGATGTCGTCGCGCGACGCACCGCTGTAGCCCTTGTACCGCTGGCCCACGCCGTACAGGCGGCGAAGCACGGCGGCGCCTTCGTCCAACCAGGCCTCCTTGGAGCCGTTGTCGATCAGGCCGATGTGGGCGGCCAGGAGGATCCGGCGCACCAGCTCGTCATAGCGGGTAAGCAGATACACACCTTTAAAGGCCAGCGGCGAGTTCAGGTATAGCGGCAGCTTGAGCGGCTGGATCGAGAGGTTGGTACCCACGTCGAGCTGCTTGGGCAGCATGGCCATGACTTGGTCCAGTCGCTCGTCGATCGCGGTCAGCTGCTGCTCTGACTCCTCGATCTTGTCCTCGATGATGATGAGGAAGAGATCGGAGTAGGGATCATCCTTGGTGGCGCCGGCGGAGATGCGGTTGATGATGTTGGAGAAGCCGGACAAGCCGATCATGCCGGGCTTGTTGTCGGAGCGCTGCCGGCCGAACCAGAGGCGGGAAGCGTGATGGGTATGCAGGGTGAGATTGACGCTCGATCTGAGCGAGCCCAGGTTGAGCTGGAAGGTGTCAGCCATGAGAAGGATTCCTTGGGTTGTGAGATGACGCTCGGGCAGGGTGCCGAGACTGGCGCTGGGGGGCAGCCGATAACCGTATCTGGATGCGCGGAGGTTGCAGGCCTACGGCGATAGCGAGGGTGATGCCAGTGGCATCATCCTGAGCTTCGGTCGAGCAAGTGATTCCAGTGGAATCACCCTGGGGGTCCGCTGCTAAGGTGATTCCAGTGGAATCACCCTGGGGGTCCGCTGCTGAGGTGATTCCAGTGGAATCACCCTGGGGGTCCGCTGTTAAGGTGATTCCAGTGGAATCACCCTGGGGGTCCGCTGCTAAGGTGATTCCAGTGGAATCACCCTGGGGGTCCGCTGCTAAGGTGATTCCAGTGGAGTCACCCCGGGGGTCCGCTGTTAAGGTGATTCCAGTGGAATCACCCTGGGTTTCCGTTGAGCAGGTGCTGTTGTCGAAGCAACTGTTAAACACCAGCTCTGGGAGTCTGCTAATGCGGAGGGAAGTGACTGCGCTCATTCGCTGCGTCCCCGGCCCATCATCGCCCTTAGATTTTTGAAGACGTCATTCCCGGTTCGAGCATCGCTGACAGCTCTGGGCTGGATTGGCGCCGGCTCAAACCGTGGAATTGCAGCGGCTGCAGGTGCTGCTGCGGGTAGGGCCGAAGCGGCTGATTGGACTACGGCTGGCTGCCAATCGGCATTGAAGTCACCGGTCTGGGCCTTCTGGATGAGCTTCATCAGGTAGGCAAGCGGCTTGGCTACCCCGCCCGAGGCGCACCGCGCGCCCCATTGCTTGATCAGCGGTTGCCGAAGGTCGGGGCTAACAGCTGCTATGGCCTGTTGGGCTCGATGCTGCTGCTGGGACGTCATCCGCTGGTAGGCACTGGGCCATGCGAATCCTGTGTCCTGCTCCTCTCGCAGTACAGAGCTTTTAGATACATCAGTATTTGTATTCGTATACGTACTAGATGAGTTCGGATTCCGAACTGAGGCTGAAACCCCCTGATTTACACTGAGTTCGGATTCCGAACTGAGGGGCGGGAGCTGATCATCTGGGCTTTTTTGACTGAGTTCGGAATCCGAACTCTGGTGATTCATGGGCGGCAAGACCGGAGTTCGGAATCCGAACTCAGCCGGAGGGATCGCAGCACGGACAGGATCCTCAAGTCCCTGGGCGCGGAAACGCTCTCTGAACACCTCAACCCGGGTAGGCAGCTCCTGGGTCTCACTGACCAGCATCTCGTCAAAGGTGATGCCTGCAATCTCGCGGACGGAGCTATTCGAGTGCTCGAGGCCGTTGGCCACGAGGGGTAGGAAGTCGTGATCGAGTTGGATGGCTTCGGAATAGTCGACCGGCTCATCGTGCAGGATGTAGATGTTGCCTTGAACCTGGCCGGTGATCGCATCACGGACGCGGCGGCCGAGGCTCAACCAGCGGGTCAGGCGCAGCACGGTCAAGGCTTTGGCCACGGTCTCGCGTGAAGCGGGACGGCCTGGATTGTTGCCTAGATAGGGTCTCAATTGATCGTAGGTCGGGAAGGCAGTGACGCCATCGCCGTTCATCAGCAGGCGAAACACCTGCCAGGTATTGCGCTCCAGGGGGGAGAGACGATCATCGAGCAGTAGCCGGCGTGGGACGGTCTCATGGGGGTTACCACTGAAAACGATGCCGGCGAATTCCTTGGGTAGGTCTTCGCCGGTTTTCTGCCTGTAGTCGCGCTGGGCTTGGACATGGACGTTCAGGTGTGATGCTGCAACGTCCAGGGCGCGACCGAGTAGATGGGAGACGCGTGGAGCAGGGGTCTTCACCTGTTGTCGCCTTCTGCCTAGTCCAGCTCGATCAAGTCCATCTGCCCGAGGGCAGTGGACTGATCCTGTTCTTGCGCCTCGGAAAGGGCCTCGCCCGTGGCCTGTTCTTCGGTGGAATAGCTGTCCCGTCTTCTGCGGGCATCGGATATCAACCGTAGGGGGGCACGGGCGATCTTGGGTGGATAGAGGCCCTCGTTAAGCCAGGTCTGGACAAGATTCCAGATCAGGCCGAGGGTGATCTGGTCGTGCTTGTGCTTGATGGACTCGAAGGGACCGTTGAGCTCTTCGGTGATGAGCATGCAGATGTCGAGCAGCGCGATCGCGTCCATGTGGTCGACCTCATGGGTACTCATCAGGTCCAGGAAGCGATACCAGACCTGGTCGGTATCATCGAGTCCCGCCACTCGGCCTGGGCGGCCGGGGACGTTCAGCAACTGACGTACGACATTGATCTCGCTGGGCGCCATGCCAAAGAAGTCTTTGATCATCCCGTTGGTGGCGCCCAGCTGGATAGCCCGATGCACGAGGCGGGTTTCACGCTCATCGCGTTCGCAGTTCTCCAGGAGCTTCTTGACCATGTCGAGGTCGATCTGGATCTTGCACCAGCGCGCCGGAGCGTTTTTCAGAATGCTGTGGGCCTGGGGCTGACGCAGCAGGTTTAAGACCTCAACGTCCAAGCCAATGTCCAGGCAGCGCTGGACCTGGCCATTGCGCAGGTGATGGAGGATCTGGTCCATCAATGCCTGATTCAGGGGGTTGTACTTCGTGGACATATGCGACTTCCTAATGCAGGTCCAGAAGGTGACCGGGCTACTGCCCAGCCTCGAGTTCGATTAGCCGGCGAGCGAGACGGATCACCCGAAACAGCTTCACTAGGGCTGCATCGGTCATGCGGCCTTCGGTGCTGGCTGGCTTGCTATCGAAAAGGGGATCGCCAAGAAGCAACTGGCCCAGGTTCAAGGTAAATGTCGCGTTCTCTTCCGCGATGCTTGCCGTAAGTGCCTCGGCGTTTTCTGGGTCCCGCGACACCACGTAGCTGTACATGCCCGTCAAGGACTGTAGGAATTGCCAGGATGTCGTTCCGCGTGCGGTCAGCTCTGACTGAGGGGTAGAAAGCGTGAAGCCAAGTGCAAAGTCGGTGGACTTGAGCAGCTCACCTGGAACGTCGCACAGCTGGGCGATTTCTAGGACGAGCGTTCTCAAGACCTTGCGCAGTTCGTCCGGAGTATCGCTACTACGCTCGATGTACCAGACGTCCGAGATGGGATACAGACCCCCGGCCTGGACGGGAATGGCACGCAGAGCATCGCTGTTGAAGTCAGGTAGCGTTTCGCCGTGCTCGGCCGCAATGCGTCGCTGAACATCCCGTACCTTCTGACCGATGCCATCGGGCGTCACGATGTGGCCGTTCAGGCGAGCTGAGCGCTCGTCTTCGGACAGTTGTTCGGGATCCGGCGGAGTATGTTGCGGAGGAGTCGCGTCGACCGCTCCGGTACCGCCGACGCGCTCAGGTAGTGGCGCTGGTGTGGCTGGGGAGGCGCCTTGTGGCTTCTGCTTGGCTGGGGTACCAGGCTGCTGTTCCAGGGTGGGATTGTTGCCCTGGGCAGGTAGCGCATTGCCGGAGGCGGGAATCTGGGGTATCTGGCCATCGGCCACCTGTACCCCCACCAACTGCGAGCGACGGCTGCTGTCCTGATGATCCAGGATGGCCTTTAGCACCTCCTCATAGCTGATGTTCAACGCTCTACGGATCTGTCCGATCAGCTCGTCTTGGATGGAATCGAAAACGAAATTATCGGTGGGTCCGTCGAAGCCGTTCAGCACTTCTTGATAGAGGATCTCGAAGTCCGCCTCTTGGCCATCGAAGCTGATCCAGGCCTTGAGCGCGGCGCTACGCAAATTGAGTAGCTTCTCAATCTGAGGCTTACCTAATCCCGAATAGAGTAGTCCTGGAATCGCGGGCACCAGGGTACGGATTGTCTCCTGCATTTTGCTGATGTGGGACTGGGATATACGGTATCCATCCTCAGCTAGCTTCCTCACAAGCTCCCTCTGAGAGATCTCTCGGCCCGCTTCTTGGGCATAGAGCTCACGAGCAGCATCAATGCTGACGGCGCGCTCGATAAACATCAGGTTGCCGCGCAGATCGTTCTCGGCCAGGTGACCGGTCAGGGAGACGATTTCGCCGCGGTCGGACCAGGGGCGGAACAGGCAATGGATACGGAAGTAACGCTCATCCCTGGTCTCTCTCCATAGCTCATTGAGAATGGCCAGGCGAGTGTTGCCACCCGTGCGGATGATGTAGTGATCTTCGCCGGGCCTCCGGGTTACAGGCGGTGGCTGATCCAGCCCACGTGCTTGGATGGACGCCTTGATCTCATCATGCAGCGGGTTTCGGGTGGTTCGGGGGTTGCGGTTGTAAGGCGCCAACTCATCCAGTGTTAGGACCATGGGCGTTTCCTTGATCGGATCCGCCAGGCGTGCAACAGGAGTGCTCGATCCGGCGAAGCCACCGGCCAACAGACGCTGAGTGACGGCTTCGTTGCTGGGCTTGCTCATGCGTGGATCTCCTGAGCGGCACGACTTGCCGGCCGGCTGGACTCATCATTGGCGGCCAGCAGCTGGTCGATAACGCGCTGCAGACGAAAGACCTCATCCTCGAGCTCGAGCGTGCGGCCCATGCGGCTGATGATCTCGGCGTTCATCGACCGATGGGCCTGCTTGGCGGCCTCGGCGATTTGAGGACGGAGTCCCTTGGGAAAGCGGACGACGAACTTCTCATCCTCTGTTGCAGATTTCCGTACGGATGGCTTGCGCTTGGTTGCGGTAGTCATAGGGTCTGGTCCAATTCGTTCATAGGCTGGGCACGGCGCAGCAGGGCGCGGGCATTGAGGCCGGCGCGGCGATCGCTGGGCGTGAAAGACGTGAAAATGGGGCAGTAGCCGACTTTCAAGAACTTGACGTGGCCGCCCTTGGTACGGGCGACGATCCAGCCCTCATCCAGGGCGAACGCCACCAGGTCCTGCAGGTTCTTGTTGGCACCACGTAGCGCATGGGCGGGCGTCGTCATGTGCGGCTACCTCCTTTCACGTATCCCACCTTGAAAGGCAGTCGATGCGCCCGGGCAAGGCCATGACAGCGATCCAGGGGCTGCTGTAGGCGCCTGGACGCGGTGCGTAGCGTGTCTCCGAGCAAGGCGCGGGCTCGAAGGAGCCGCACCAGGTCCTCGTCGGAAACTTCGATTGCCGGCTTGGCCTCGGCCAGCTGGCGTAGCTCCTCGCGCTGCGCGCTGATGACGAAGCTGGGACCGCCGGCGGCGCGCTCGGTGGGCTTCACTTCAACGACCTGGCCACCATTGGCCAGGAAGTCGTTCAGCGCTGCATCCAGCCTCTGCCGGTCACGTTCGCGATCGGTATGAGAAGGGAGATCCTGTTCCGGGGTGTGATGGGAGAGCATGTCATTGGCCTCCCGCCCGGTGCTGGAGCTGGTTGCCCGACTCGATGGCCACGATCTCGGCCAGACCATCGTCCTTGAACAGCAGGTCCAGGGTCTTGATCAGCCCTGCCGCATCGTTGCGGGAGCCGGCTACGCGGAAGACGACGGTGGTGTCGTGGAAGGGACCAGGTGCTGGCTGATCGACGAGCTGCAGGGGCTCCACGTCTAGCGAATGGCAGACGCTGCAGACCAGAATTTCATCAGCGGTAAGGGGACGGCGGCAGAGGTGATGGCCGCAGTTGCGGCACTGGTGAGTAACCCCAGACAACATAGCTTGCGGGCTCATCGAGCAGCTCCTTGCCGGCTCCCGCCGGCGAACGATCGAGGGGAAGGGCAGGGAAGAGGGTTGCGACTCATCGGTAACGGACCCGAGTGCAATGGTCAGGAGGTTCATACGTTCATCTCCTGCCAGGCCTGCGCGCTCAGGTTCTCGAAGCGCGTCTGCTTGGCAATGAAGGCGGCGCGGACCGTGCCGACTTCGCCGTTGCGGTGTTTGCCAACGATCAGCTCAGCAATGCCCTTGAACTCGGTATCCGGGTGGTAGTACTCGTCGCGGTACAGGAACATGATCACGTCGGCGTCCTGCTCGATCGCACCGGATTCACGCAGATCGGCAAGGCCAGGGCGCTTGTTCGGCCGAGACTCCAGACCTCGGTTGAGTTGGGAGAGCGCGATGACCGGGCACTTCATCTCTTTGGCGAGCGCCTTGAGCGAGCGAGAGATCTCGGCGATCTCGTTGGCGCGGTTCTCTTGGCCTTCGCAGCGCATCAGCTGCAGGTAGTCGACCAGGATCAGGGCGGGCGGGCCGAAACGGCGCGCGGCACGACGGGCTCTGGCGCGCAGCATCGTGGGGGACAGGCCAGCCTGGTCGTCGATGACCAGGCGATCGCCAAAGCCGTTGATGGTGTTGACGGCCATGGTCAGCTTTGGCCAGTCCTCATCCTCCAACTGCCCAAGCTTGAGCTTCGTGGCATCGATGTGCCCGATGATCGCCACAAGCCTGAGCATCAGCTGTTCAGCCGGCATCTCCAGGCTGTAGACCTGTACCGATTTGCCAACCGCATGGTGGAGCGCTTTGGTGATGCAGTTGAGCAAGAAGGCGGTCTTGCCCATGGCAGGACGGGCACCGACGATGATCAGGTCGGTGTCCTGCCATCCCGAGGTGAGGGTATCGAGGTCGGTAAGACCTGAAGGAACACCCGTCACCGGCATAGGGTTGTTGAAGCGCTCGTCGATGGTGTCGATCAGCTTGCTCAACGTTGCAGTGACGTTGCAGAACTCGGCGCCCTTGCGGTCTTGGCCAAGCGCGAACAACCGCTGCTCGGTCTGTTCCTGCACTTCGGCGGCATTGGCACCCGGTGCTGACGCCTCGCGGCTGCTGGCAAAGCCCAGCAGAATCAGGCGGCGCAGATGTGCGCGCTGGGCGACGATCTCCGCGTACGCGACGATGTTGGCCACCGAGGGGGTGTCCTTGGCCAAGGTCCCCAGATAGGCAAGGCCGCCCACCTCGTCGACGTCGGGCATCACCTCGGCGAGGGTCACGACATCGAAGGGCCGCGATTGAGAGGCGAGCAGGGCGATTCGCCGAAATATGAGCTGGTGGTGCCGGAAGAAGAAGTCTTCCTCCAGCAACACGTCAGCGATCAGGTCCCAGGTGCTGTTGTCGAGCATCAGTCCGCCCAGGACGGCCTGCTCGGCCTCTTGAGAATGAGGCGGGACCAAGCCGGCCGCTACGCGCTCAGCGTCTGAGACATGCACGGAGTGATCGTGGTCGGAGGCTTCCAGGAGCTGAACGACGTTCATGGCCGACCTCCCAGCGCTACCTGGTCACGGCGCTGGCCAACGCCGCGGTGGAGCTGAGCTTGAGTCCCCAGCTCGTAGCCCTGATAGCGCGCTCGCACGTCGTGGCCTTTGGCCTCAAGGTGCTCAAGCTCTACGGTGGTCAGGTCCGGATGGTGCACGGCCAGGTAGGCATCGATGACGCGCTGGGTCTCATCTGGCTTGCCCCTGGCAAACTGGTGAACCTTGACGCTGACCGCTTCGATCCAGCCTTCGGCGAATACCTGGCCACGACGGCGTTTGGTGGTCAGCTTGCAGCGAGTTTGGCTGCGGACGAATACCTTGCGCGCGGCCAGGAGCTGCTGGTGGAGCGCGGAATAGGCGTAGCTGGCCATCTCAGGCCCGACACCGATACCGACGAACTTGAAGGCCCACCCCAGGCGCTGATCGCGAAAGGCCAGGGGATCACAATCGAATGCCTGGGCACACACCAGTGCGAGCTGGTGAAGCCAATGGGCGGGTGCTTTGCGGGTGCCGGTGGCAACGACTGCCTCGCTTGCCAGCACTGCCTGGACGTCAACGTCCATGAGGTTGTGCTGCTGCATGAGCTTGCGTGCTTGACGCAGCGCGATCTCAGCTTCGTTTGGCGCGGCGCCGGCGTCCTTGGCCAGCGCGAAGCATTTGGCGACGCGCTCCAGGATCTTCTGCTTGTTGGCGTTCATCAGGCGGCCCCCCCTTGAGAGGAGGCCATCGACGTCTCTGGACCTGAGGCCTGTGTGACTTCCAGCAGCGCTTCGGTCCAGACCTTGATGGTCTCCTTGGCGCTGGGATTCGAAAGTTTTGCCTCCCGTACCTCAGTGATTCGCTTCTGTAGGGACTCCAGCCGCTGGGAAGGAGACTGGTCCACGAAAACAAGGTGATGTTCGACTGAGGATTTCAGGTCTGCGATGAGGCTTGTTACCTGGTCAAGGCGCCATTTCTTGGTGGTTGTCCAGCTTGGAGCTGGAGACTGAATCATGTCGCGAAGGCGACCATCTTCTTTCAGCAGCCAGCCATCGGTGATTGGCCTGATTGTGATGTACAGCTTCAGTACTTCGATCTGCTGCTCGACTGTCGTGGTTGGCAGCGGGAAGTGCTGGGTGACCAGCTGCTTCGCTTGTCGCTCGCGCTGCTCACGAAGCTTGGCGGCAGCCTTCTCTTCTCGTGCCTTCCGCTCCTTGGCGTGCTCGACGTTGTACTTCACCGAGTCCAGTAGGGCTGCAGCGTTGCTCAGCAGCTCGCGCTGCTCGTGGGAGAGCTGTGCACCGAGGCGGCCGAGGAGCGTGTTGTTGTACTGGGTCAGCGCACGCAGCTCGCGGGCAGCGCTGGAGAGCCCGGTCTGCACCTTGCGAAAATCCTTCGCGTCGTAGAACTTTCCCTGTTCCAGCACCACATCTGCAGTGATGCCTGTGGCCTGGGTCAGATCATGATTTTGGGAAGTGGCCATCTCACTTGCCCTCTCGAACCAGGGCATGTACGACCGACTCGGTCATGGCGGTGAAGCGCTCAGTCCACTCGGGGAAGAGTTCGATGGCTAAGTTGCGGATGACCTGCAAGGCAGCGGGTGCCTGACGGTTGCTGGGCTGCCTGTATTCCAGGCGGTGTGCAGGGATCCCATGAGTTGCCGACTCACAATAGACAACTGCATCAGGGATGACGGTATCTATGACCTGGATATCGGAATGGCCACGGAAGGTCTCCCGGATCGTCGCATCAAGCTGGCGCGCGTCTGAGGTGAGATCCAGACCGTTCACTACGGCCTTGATGGGCGGTACCGGCAGCCCAAGGCGGGCATAGGGTCGGAGTCCGTCCAGCATCTGCAGAGTGCCGCGGTTGAATTCGCGGGCGGATAGCATTTCAGGGGGAAGGGGGGAGACGGCGAGGTCCGAAGCGAGCATGACCATCTCAAGGAGCACGGTGCGGGCCCCCTGCGTATCGATCAGCACCAGGTCGAAGTCGTCCTGGAAGATGTCCTTGAGATGAGCCAGGCGAAGCCGGCCATCAGGCGCCTGCAGGAGGAGGTTGATCAGGTGGTTGTGCGGATCGTTGGAATAGATCAGCGAAAGATTCTGGATATTCGTTTTGGAGACGATGCGGTCGAGACGTGTCTCGTTGCTGGCGATCAGCTCGAAGACGCCGCAGGGAGCGGGCTCGACGAGGTCGTAGTAGGACGAGAGGGAAGGCTGGACAGGATCCAGGTCAATCAGTAGGGTGCGGAGCCCTGCATCGGCACAGAACGCGCCTAGGTTGGCGGTCTTGGTGGTTTTTCCTGTACCGCCCTTGGTCGAAATCGCAGATGTAGTTTTCAAATGTGCAGCCTCTAATGGGTTCATTAGAGGCCGCTTGTTTTCACTGAGAGGCGCGTCGCGCCTGGGTGCAGTGATGGGTCAAAAGCAATTGGCTTTTAACCAATTGGTCGTAGGTTCGAATCCCACACGACCCACCATCTTCACCAGAAACCCTCCGCAAGGAGGGTTTTTGCGTTTCAGGCCTATGGCCAGGAAAACTAAAAGGCTCTCTCAGACTGCGAGTAGTTCTTGCCCTGAGGTGTAATCGCCAAGTCAGGCGTGTGGCCGGCCTGGGTTGTACGCTAGAAGGCCAGGCTGCTGCCAACGCTGAAACGTATCCCGCACTAGACCCTCAAAGAGTGCCCCCCTCGCCTGGGGTGGAACGGCTACCGGTACGGTAGTCGCCGAAAAGGTGCCCGGCGCCTGAGGGACGGTTGGAGATTGCCGGACAGGCAGCGTCACCTCGGGCGTCTGAACCGGCGCGGATGTCAGCGCCACGCCGGTGGGCACGGATTCGACTGCGAAAGGGGAGAGGTGTTCGGTAGGGGAGGCGTCATGCGCCCTGGCGTGGCGAACGGTTGGCTTCATATCGACAAAAAAAAGCCCCCGCGCAGGGCGGGGGCAGATTCAGTCTGAAGCTCTCAGATAAGCCAACCTGAAAGATGAGCTGGAGCACTCTCTCAAGCTGACTGCACCGCCAGTTGGCGGTTCAGGCCAGGCAGCCAAGGCGTGCGCACCGTCACTGTTGGATCATGGTGGCAGCCCGCTGCGTCGCTTCGGACGTGCGCGTCGCCAGCTTGCGAACCTCATCGGCTACCACCGCAAAGCCTCGTCCGGCCTCGCCGGCTCGTGCCGCTTCGATCGCGGCATTGAGCGCCAGCAGGTTGGTCTGGGCGGCGATGCCCTGGATCGAACTGACGATATCGGTGACGTTCTTCAGGTTTTCTTCCATCTCGCGATGCTGGGCCTGCTGAGAATCGCGAAGGGCATTCTGCTCATGGGTGGCATGGATATCGGTCAGGGCACCCACCACCCGCAGGGGCGTTCCGTCATGGGCGCGTCGGGTCTGACCCCGCGCCCGGAACCAGCGGTAGCTGCCATCCTTCAATTTCAGGCGGTAGGTGATATCGAAGCCCGTCTTGCCACTGCGGTCGTTGAGGTGGGCACCAAAGGCCTCGATGCTGCGTTGCTTGTCCTCGGGATGCAGGCGGGACGCCCAGCTGTCGAGAACATCGGGAAATTCTTCGACTGTCTCGAATCCCAGCAGGCGACGAAACTGGGGCGACCACCAGAAGGGATTCTGCGGATTGACCGGATCGCCCGCTATCACCTCCATGTCCCAGAGACCATCATTGAGCATTTCGCGGGCAAGCTCGAAACGCGTCAGGGTCACCTCGAGTTCAGCGTCGCGCTGGCGCTGATCGTGGATGTCCCTGAGGGAGCCCGCCACACGCAGCGGCGTACCCTTGCCGTCGCGGAGGGTCTCGCCGCTCGCACGAAACCAGCGATACTCGCCGCTCTTGGTCGCCACGCGGTATTCGATGTCATAGGGGGTGTTGCCGCTGCGATCATTCAGGTGCCGGGCGAATGCGTCCAGAGTCGGTTTGCTGTCCTCCGGGTGTAGCCGATTGGCCCAGCTTCCGAGCTCGTTCGGGAAGTCCTGCTCGTTGCGAAAGCCCAGCAGGGCGCGAAACTGATCCGACCACCAGAACGCATTACGCGGGTTGACCGGATCTCCGGCGACCACTTCCATATCCCACAGGCCTTCACTGGTAGCACGATTGACCAGGTCGAAGCGGGTTGCCAAACGGTCAGCCGCGGCTTCGCGCTCGGCGAGGCGAGCGGTCAGCTGTTCGATCTCGCTTTGCATCTCGTGCAACTGGGCGTCGAGTGTCCCCTGGCGAGCCAGCAGTACCTTCAGGCCTTCAGCTACCCTGCGCACCGGGGCTGGCCCGGTGAGCGAATCGAGCCTGGCTGCGGCCTCGGGACGCTCGACAGCGGAAGCGATTACGTCGAGACCACGCATGATGGACAGATGCTGAAGGATGGACATAGGGCGGTTCCAGGTAGGTGATATGGCCGGACATGTGATGTCTGTTTGATATCAAATGTCGGCACGAGCGCAATTATCTTTAACGCGATATTAAAGCTGGGTTGCAGATCGAACGTGCGGTCAATGTGTGGCGACGGCGCAGAGACTCGCGGAGGCCCATCGGTAAAACACAGACGATAGGGCGGTTTCAAACGGCCCAGCGAGTCCATTACTGAATGGGCCAGTTGCACCCGGCCCTGAATCATCCGCTGCTTGTCCTACAGCATTCGCCACAGCTGTGGATCGATGCTGAGCTTCATGAGCGGGATCTTGACCGCCGGCGATGCTGCGTAACGTGGTCGGGTGGCCCACAGCCGGCAGCGGGAAGACGTTAAAGGCCGAGTTGAGGTGAGGGCAGCGCGCAGCCTCCATCTGCCTGACGATGGCCAGCAGATGGATATGGAGGCGGGCGAATGGGTGCTGCTCGAGATGCCATCAGCTTGTCGACGCGGCGGCACCGCTTATGCAGTCTTCACGCCGGTGTAATTGGACACAAGGAGGGTCCAAACAGCGCAACCACGGCCCCATTGGGACCCCTCTCTCTCTGAAAGCCGACCTTAACGGAGCGATGAGTGGTCGTCCGCCAGGTCGTCTTTGAAACCAGAGCGAGAGGGGATATCGGCTTATTTCAAGGTGAAGCTAATGTCACTGAAACAAGGGTGATCAGAGGTTCATGGCCGTTACCCAAGCGCTGGTGCCAGCTCTTCAGCATTTCTGAACAACCAGGGCTGACGGGCACGGTGCTTGACCTCGAACGCTCGGATCGCATCGGCTTCCAGCAAGGTCAGGCCGATATCATCCAGTCCTTCGACCAGGCAGTGTTTGCGGAAGCCGTCGATCTCGAAGCTCAGAACCTTGCCATCGGGGCGGGTCACGGTCTGGGCCTGCAGGTCGATGTGCAGCCGATAGCCCGGATTGGCTTCAACCTGCTTGAAAAGCTCGTCCACTTCGCTATCGCTCAAAACGATCGGCAGCAGGCCGTTCTTGAAGCTGTTGTTGAAGAAGATATCGGCGAAACTCGGCGCGATGATGCTGCGGAAACCGTATTCCTCCAAGGCCCAGGGCGCATGCTCGCGACTGGAGCCACAGCCGAAGTTCTCCCGGGCGAGCAAGACGCTGCTACCCTGATAACGCTCGGCGTTAAGGACGAAATCCCGGTTCAGTGGCCGCTTGGAATTGTCTTGGTACGGCTGTCCCTCATCCAGGTAGCGCCATTCATCAAACAGATTGGGGCCGAAACCCGTCCGGTAAATCGACTTCAGGAATTGCTTGGGAATGATCTGGTCGGTGTCGACGTTGGCGCGGTCCAGAGGGGCGACGAGTCCTGTGTGCTGGGTAAAGGCTTTCATGCTTGTCTCCTTCAGATCAGATCGCGGACGTCGACGAAACGACCGTTCACCGCCGCGGCGGCGGCCATGGCTGGGCTGACCAGGTGGGTACGACCACCGGCTCCCTGACGCCCGGCGAAATTGCGGTTGGAGGTGGAGGCGCAATGCTCGCCGGACTCCAGGCGGTCCGGGTTCATTGCCAGGCACATCGAGCAACCTGGCTCGCGCCACTCGAAACCGGCTTCGAGGAAAATCTTGTCCAGGCCCTCCGCTTCGGCCTGGGCTTTCACCAGACCCGAGCCCGGCACGACCAGGGCCTGCTTGATGGTCGAAGCCACTTTGCGGCCCTTGGCGATCACGGCCGCAGCACGCAGGTCTTCGATCCGCGAATTGGTGCATGAGCCAATGAACACGCGATCGAGCTGGATGTTGGTGATGGCCTGGTTAGGGGTCAGGCCCATGTACTTCAAGGCACGGACGATGGAATCGCGCTTGATCGGGTCCAGCTCCTGGGCAGGATCGGGAATGTTCTGGTCCACGGCCAGGACCATTTCCGGCGAAGTGCCCCAGCTGACTTGTGGCTTGATCTGCGCGGCGTCGAGCTCGACGACCTTGTCGAAATGGGCGCCGGTGTCAGACACCATATCTTTCCAGGCTTCGACGGCCATCTCCCACTCCACGCCTTTCGGGGCGAACGGGCGACCCTCGACGTAGGCGATGGTCTTTTCGTCCGTCGCTACCAGGCCGACGCGGGCGCCGGCCTCGATGGCCATGTTGCAGATGGTCATGCGGCCTTCCATGGACAGGTCCCGGATGGCGCTGCCCGCGAACTCGATGGCGTGGCCGTTACCCCCGGCGGTACCGATCTTGCCGATTACCGCGAGGATGATGTCCTTGGCGGTGACGCCGAACGGCAATTGGCCATCGACGGAAACCAGCATGTTCTTCATCTTCTTGGCGACCAGGCACTGGGTCGCCAGCACATGCTCGACCTCGGAGGTACCGATACCGTGTGCCAGCGCAGCAAAGGCGCCGTGGGTGGCGGTGTGGGAATCGCCGCAGACCACGGTCATGCCCGGCAGGGTGGCGCCCTGTTCCGGTGCGATGACATGGACGATACCGTGGCGAACGTCGTTCATCTTGAATTCGGTGATGCCGTACTGATCGCAGTTGTCGTCGAGGGTCTGCACTTGCAGACGCGAAACCGGATCGGTAATGGCGGCGATGCCGCCCTTGCGCTCCGGCGTAGTCGGCACGTTGTGATCCGGGGTCGCAATGTTGGTATCGACTCGCCATGGCGTGCGGCCACTCAGACGCAGGCCTTCGAAGGCTTGCGGGGAAGTCACTTCGTGAATGATGTGACGGTCGATGTAGAGCAGCGCCGAGCCATCGTCGCGCTGTTTCACCAGGTGCGAATCCCAGAGTTTGTCGTAAAGCGTTTTGCTAACCATCGCAATATCCTGCTTTGAGTTTTTGTCTGCCAGGAAACTGGCTCTTAGATCGAGTCGAGCAACGAGTGCGTGTTTTTCATCTACAGGTACTGAACAAAACTGAATCTTTATCAGTGTTTGAGCGCCCGACTTGTAACATCGGGCAGTTGCACGAGAGTCTCGCTCGGTGACGTGGCCGATTTGGCGGTCTCGGATCGTGCAGCATCACGGGGTTCTTCCAGGTCTTCGCCATCAAGGGCTCTATTCATCTTGGCGGTGTCCAAGGCGCCTACCCATTTGGCGATGGCCATGGTTCCTACTCCATTGCCGATCGTGTTGGTGATCCCTCGCGCCTCGGACATGAAACGATCCACGCCCAGCAGCAGCACCATGCCGGCCACCGGGATGGTGTCGAGCGAGGCCAGGGTCGCGGTGAGGATGATGAAGCCTGCGCCGGCCACGCCCGCAGAGCCCTTGGAGGTAAACATCAGAACGGTCAGCACGATCAGCTGATCGGTCAGTGTCAGAGGCGTATTGGTCGCCTGGGCGATAAAGATGGCGGCAATGGTGTAATAGATGGCCTGTCCATCTGGATTGAAGGTCAAGCCCGATGGGATGACGAGTCCTGCCACCGGCTTGGATACACCCGCTCTTTCCATCTTCGAGATCATTTGCGGCAACACCGATTCGGAGGAGCAGGTCCCCAGCACGGTGAACAGTTCTTCCTTGATGTACCTCAGGAACTTCCAGAGGCTGAAGCCGCTGTAGCGGCAGATCGGCCCCAGCACGAAGATCACGAAGAGGGCGCAGGTGAGATAGACGCAGGCCACCAGCTTGCCCAGCGAAAACAGCGAGCCGAATCCGTATTTGCCGATGGTGAAGGCGATCGCGCCGAAGGCACCGATAGGCGCCAGGCGCATCACCATGCTGACGATCCGAAACATGCCTTGCGTCAGGCTGTCGAGCGTGTCCACGAAGAGCTTCGCCCGGGGCCCGGCATTGGCCAGGGCTACCCCCAGCAAGACGGAAAAGAGGAGGATCTGCAGCACGTTGCCTTTCGCGAAGGCATCGACGATCGTGTGGGGAATGATGCCCATCAAGAAGTCCATGGCCGACGTATGCTTGGCCGCCGTGGCATAGCCGCTGAGACTTGAGGTATCCAGGGTCGAGACGTCGACATTCATTCCACTGCCGGGGCTCAATACATTGGCCACCACCAGACCGACGACAAGCGCCAGGGTGGAAACCACTTCGAAATAGATCAGGGCGCGAAAACCGACCCGCCCCAGTTCTTTCATGTTTTCCATGCCCGCGATGCCGGTCACGACCGTGAGGAAGATGACCGGCGCCAAGAGCATCTTGATGAGCTTGATGAAGGCGTCACCCAGAGGTTTCAGCGCGGCGCCCGTTTCGGGAAACAGTACACCGACAAGGGAGCCGGCTATTACGGCGAGCAATACCTGTACATATAGCTTTCCGAGCGCTTTTTTCATTATGGAATCCTGCATTGTTATTTTTGTCAGGAGACATCGCGAGAACAGTTTTCTGTCCGGCTGCGGGATGTCTGAATCATCACTTGAGGCAATCAAGCCGATCAGCGATCAATCATCTTCAGTAATGCGTTCGTCTAATGCGAGTTGGGCTTTCAGGCTTTTTACGGACGAGCGGAATGGCTGCAGCTATCTCCTCGGTTAATATCAAGAGTTTGGATATGGCCTGGTTATAACAGGAACATTTCGACGCTGACTTTCTTCGCCGGAATAGGCGGGCCTATGATCCGGTGGCCTGGTTCTTAGTTCGCTACGCACGCCTGAAAGCTGCTTCGGTCGTAATTGTCCCGATAACAGGATCTGGCTCGCCAGCAGGCTCGTGACCTGGCTGGCCGCAGGCTGTTCAGCAGAAGGTGATAGGAGTATATATAGTGATCGCTACAGTGTGAGTGCTTAGAAATTACTACTTAATTAACTCTGGGTTAACAATGAGTCAGACCCTCGATCTCGCCTTTTTCCATCTGCTCGCGGAGAAGGGCAGCCTGGCGGCGACAGCCCGTGATCTGGGCGTAACGCCGCCGGCGGTGAGCAAACGTCTGAGCGCGCTGGAGGCACGCCTGGGCATTCGCCTGGTCAACCGCACCACCCGCTCCATGAGCCTGACCGCTGAAGGTGAGATGTATTTCAGCCACGCCGAACGCATCCTCACTCAGATCAACGAGGTGGAGCAGCTGGTCAGCAGTTGTCGCGCCACACCCAAGGGCCTGATACGCGTCAATGCGACCCTGGGTTTTGGCCGGCGCTATATCGGCCCGGCCCTAGCGGCCTTTCATACCCGTTATCCGGAAGTGAAGGTGCAACTCGAGCTCAGCGATCACCCTCTGGATCTTGCGACCCATGGTTTCGATCTGGCCATCCGCATCGGCAACCTCCCGGATGCGGCTTTCCACGCACGCAAGATCGCCGCCAATCGCCGACTGCTATGCGCCTCTTCCCTGTATCTGGAAAAGCATGGCACCCCGACCCGACTCGCGGACCTGCAGAACCATAGCTGTATCTTTCTGCGGCAGAATGAGGCGACCTACGGCGTCTGGAACTTCAATCATGGCGGGCGAACCCAGAATGTTAAGGTCCATGGCGTACTGAGCTGTAACGACGGCGAGGTGGCCCTGAATTGGGCGCTGGAAGGGTATGGGATTCTGCAGCGTTCCGAATGGGATCTGGCCCGCTATGTACGCAGCGGTCGCCTTAAAGTCGTGTTGGAAGACTACACCGAGCAGGCGGATATCTATGCGGTGTATCCGCAACAACTGCATCTGTCGGCTCGAGTGCGCAGCCTGATTGATTTCCTGGTCGAGCGTTTCTCCAACATCAACGCCATGGGTGAAGATTCAGGCCATCCTGAAGACTGACTACATCCTGCTGAACTCCGGCCAGGTGGCGAAGGATGGCCGTCTTCGCCGAAGCAGGGATTTCCAAGTGGTCAGCGCCAGGGCGCCGAATCTCAAACTGGCTGCCGCAGATCTCCCGAAGGATCTCGTCGCGCCTTTTCCAGGCCCGACGGCGAACAACAGGGTGGCATTGCCGCAGGTATTACCCAGGTCATTACTCGATGCCCGAGAGGGTAGCGGTAGCGGAGACACTGACTTCTGCGCGCTCCGCGCTACCGCCACGCTGGCAACGCCCAGCAGCCTTGCCGCTGGGCAGGGATGGGCTGCGGCTGGCCTGTCTCAGACGTCGACGATCCCCAGGACCTTGGCGGTCTCGGCGCGACTCTGCCGGCAGGCCGCCGCATCGGTCTTCAGATCGAGGCCGTAGGTGGGCAGGATGAGTCGCAGCGCCGGCAGCCAGGCGTCTTCGGTGAGGCGCTCCGGGAAGCAGGTTTCCAGCACCTCCAGGGCGATGGCCGCCGCCGTCGAGGCACCGGGCGAGGCGCCCAGCAGCGCGGCGATGGACCGATCCGCAGCGCTCACCAGCTCGGTGCCGAATTCCAGCTCACCCTTCTTGCTCAGCAGGCCGTGCTGGCCGGTGGGCTTGATGGTCTGCACTCGCTGCCCGGCCACGGCTTCCTGCCAGTCGCGCTTCAGCGCCAGGGGGAAGAATTGCTGCAGCATGGCGAACTGCTGGTTGGCGCTCTGGAAGATCTGCCCGATCAGGTACTCGGTCAGGTCCATATTGTCCTTGGCCACGTTCAGCAGCGGCAGGATGTTGTCGTGGCGCAGCGAGGTGAAGAGATCGGTCAGGGCGCCGTGCTTGAGGAAGCGCGTGGAAAAGCCCGCATAGGGTCCGAACAGGAGCGAGCGCTGGCCACCGACGATGCGGGTATCCAGGTGCGGTACCGACATCGGCGGCGAACCCGAGGGTGCCTTGCCATAGACCTTGGCCTGGTGCCGTTCGGCCAGCGCCGGGACATCGCAGCGCAGCCAGATGCCGGAGATGGGAAAGCCGCCAAAGCCATGGCCTTCGGGGATGCCGGACTTCTGCAACAGCGGCAGCGAACCGCCACCGGCGCCGATGAAGACGAACCGGGCGGTGACCTCAGTCCGGCCGCCGTGCTCGACGTCCTCCACCGTTACCCGCCAGCCACCGCCGTCGGTACGGGCCAGGTCGACCACCCGCTGGTGGTAGTGCACGGCGAAGCCCGATTGCTGGCTGAGCTGGCGCACCAGCAGGTGGGTGAGGGCACCGTAATCGACATCGGTCCCGGTGACCATGCGGGTCGCGGCCACCGGTTCGTCGGCGCTGCGCCCTTCCATGATCAGCGGTGCCCACTCGGCGATCTGCGCGCGGTCTTCGCTGTATTCCATGCCCTGATAGCAGTGGTGGGCGCTCATGGTGCGGTAGCGCTCACGCAGGAAGGCGACGTTGTCCGCACCCCAGACGAAACTCAGGTGCGGGCAGGCGTGGATGAAGGCCTGCGGATCGGGGATGGCGCCCTTGCGGACCAGATGGGCCCACAGCTGGCGCGAGACATCGAACTGGGTGTTCACCTTGAGCGCCTTGGCGATGTCGACGCTGCCGTCGTCCCGTTGCGGGGTGTAGTTCAGCTCGCAATTGGCGGCATGGCCGGTGCCGGCGTTGTTCCAGCCCTGGGAGCTCTCCTGGGCGCAATCGTGCAGGCTCTCGAACAGGGTGACGCTGAGGGTGGGGTCCAGCTCCTTGAGCAGGGTGCCCAGGGTGGCGCTCATGATGCCGGCGCCAATCAGCACGACGTCGGGTGAATCCGTGGAAGACAGGGACATGATCGGTTGCTCCAGGTCAGGCGGCGGTATGGGGGACGAAGCGCAGGTCGGCGCCGGGTTCGTAGATGACATAGGCACGACGCCAGGGCTCGTCGCCGAGCAGCTTCCAGCGGTGCCCGGAGCCGGTGTCGTCCTGGGCCAGCAACACGTCGCCGGGCCGCAGCACGAAGGTCTGGCCTGACTTCACCTCGAATTCCAGGGTGCCGGTGAGGGTGATGACGAATTGGGGCTGCGGGTCCTGGTGCCAGGCGAAGGAGCCCCCCGCGGTGGTTTCCTGAAAGGACAGTTCGGTGACCGCGATCGGCAGGCCCGACGCCTTGCCGTGCAGGCCTTCGCCCAATTCCAGATGGCCTTCCTCGAACAGCGAATCACCCTCGCTGCCGGTCCAGAGCCGTACACATCGAATAGCCATTTCCGTCTCCTGAAGCCTGGGTGAGTGATCGGAGTGGGCGGATTTGCCGGATGACACAGGGCATCCGCCAGGCCCTGAATGCGGGTGCGCCGCCTGCTACAGGTGGGCGGCCAGCACGATGCCCAACGCTATGCCCGGGATGGCCAGCAGGGTGCTGAACAACACGCTGCGCGCCGCGTCCTCGCTGTAGACGCCATGGGCCATGGCCAGGGTGGGCGCTGCCGTGGCGGCAGGCAGCACGCCGAGCAGGAACACCTGCTGGAGCAGCTCGCCCTGCAGGCCGACGGCTACGCCCACAGCGAGCATCACCAGCGGTTGCAGCAGATTCTTCAGTCCCAGGTTGAGGACGATGTCGCGATCGAGGCTCGGCCGGATGCCAGACAGGATCAGGCCCAGGGTGAACAGGGCAACGCCGCCGGCTGCCCGGCCGATCTCGTCCGTCGCCGACACCAGCAGCTGCGGCAGCCGGATACCCAGCAGCGCGCAGGCGAGGCCCAGCAGGGGCAGCAGTACCAGGGGCTGACGCAGGGCCTTTTCGAGCGCCTGGCGCGCGCCGCCGCCGCTCAACAGCACCAGCGACAGCGGGAGCACCAGCAGGGTGTAGATCAGGTTGCCGACGATCACCGCCAGCACGGCGGAGGGGCCGACGGCAGCGATCAGGACGGGCGGCCCGCAGTAGGCCATATTGGGAAAGGACACCGTGATGGCGCGCATGGTCGCTTCGCGCCAGGTGTGCCCGCCCCGGTAACGACCGAGCAGCAGACCCAGCAGCCAGATCCCGATCAGGCCGGACGCCAGGGTTGCCACATAGGGCAGGTTGAGAATCTGCTCGGGACGGGTTTTGGCGGCGGCGAGCAGCAGCGCAATAGGCAGGGCGAAGGTGACCACGAAGGTGGCGAGAGGCTTGCTCGCCGTCTGTTGCAGGATGCCCCAGCGGCCGGCGCACCAGCCCAGGGCCGTGACGAAGATGATGGGGGCGAGTGCCTGAGAAATGGTTTCGATCATGGCCGCTGCCTCGCCGTCACGGAGACAAAGAGCGCATTGCCAGAGTGCCTTGGATCAGCGAATGAACGGCTTGACATCCGAAACTCCCAATTCCGCGTAAGGCTGTCGGTAGTGGAGGAGGGCAAGGCGGTGTAGGCACGCAGGTAAGCGATACAACGGGCTCCGCTGCGTTTGAAAGGCTCTACAAAGGCCCTCTGCCTTTTCTAGGATGGCAAAGGGACACATTCGTTTACAGAGATGAATGACCGTTCGTCGGAATTAGACCTTGGTCTAATTTCAATATCAGGCAGATAGATATTTCACCGTGCGACGGCCAGGCCGGGACGACTTAGGGCGTTACGCAGGCCGTCTAGATGGCTCCGAGGTCCTTGACGCTGCGTTCCGCAGAGCTAGAGGTCCAGAAGTCAGGTTGGTGCGCTCTGCCGATCACGGCGACGCCGTCCTCTCACTCGAACGACGTCATCGTTACTCCGTCCTAGCGCTCGCTCGGTACGGCTCGGGGCCCGTCGAGTATCACCCGGATCGGGTCGTACTCGACGGGTCGCAACCCTGCGTCAGCCTGCCGGCCGGTTGCCGACAGGACCCGGGAGGGGAGGTGGTATCTGGAGGGTCGGCGACATCTACACGCGGAATCGCCGAATCTGCCCATTCAGCTCAACCGCCAGTTCAGACAGCTGCTGGCTGGCGGCGCGGGTCTGTTCTGCGCCGGTCGCCGTCTGGACCGACAGATCGCGGATCCGTACCAGATTGCGGTCGACCTCGCGGGCCACCTGCGCCTGTTCTTCCGCGGCACTGGCGATCACCAAATTTCGCTCATCGATACCCGACACCGACTGGGCGATGGTCTCCAGGGCGCCACTGGCGGCCTGCGCTTGTTCGCGGGTCTGGCGCGCCTGGTCGGCACTGGTCAGCAAGGCATTCACGGTCTGGCCGGTGCCGTGCTGGATGCTGCCGATCATCTTCTCGATTTCGCGCGTGCTGTCCCCGGTACGCTGGGCCAGGCCCCGGACCTCATCCGCCACCACCGCGAAGCCGCGACCGGCATCGCCTGCCCGCGCGGCCTCGATGGCCGCATTGAGCGCCAGCAGGTTGGTCTGCTCAGCCACCGAGCGGATGACGTCGAGGACCTGGCTGATATTGCGGGTCTGTTCGGCCAGCTCGCGAGCGCGATCGCTGGCGCTCATCACGTTGTCGGTCAGGGTCTCGATCGCAACCAGGGTATTGCCCAGCTGCTGCTGGCCGTCACGCGCGCTGGCCGCGGCCTGGCGCGAATCGGTGGAGGTGGAGGTGGCGTTGCCGGCCACTTCCTCGACCGCCTGGCTCATCTCGGTCACCGCGGTGGCGGCCATCTCGATCTCGCTGTTCTGCTGCTGCAGGCGGTTGGCGCTCTCCTGCATGACGGCGGTCATTTCCTCGGCGGCGGAGGCCAGCTGGGTGGCCGACTGGCCGAGATGGCCCAGGGTATCGCGCAGATTGGTCTGCATCTGCTGCATAGCCTGCAGCAGTTGGGCAGCCTCATCGTGACCACGGGCGTCCAGGGTCTGGGTCAGGTCGCCGCTGGCAATGACCCTGGCCGCGGCCACCGCGGTGGCTATGGGGTAGGTCAGGCTGACCGTCATGCGCCAGGCCAGCAGGAGGGTCAGGCCCAGCGCGAGGCCGATGGACAGCCAGGTGATCGTCTTGGAGTGGCTATAGGTGATGCCCGCGTCCTCGGTGGCTGCCTTGACGTCCTCCTGGTTCACTTTGCGCAGGGCCTCGGTGCTCTCGTTCATCTTGGTGCCCAGTTGGGCCATGGCCGCCTGCACCAGGGCCCGACCCTCTTCCACCTTGCCGGCGGCGACCAGATCGGCCAATTGGTTGACGTTGTTGAGGTAGTCCCGGTGGACCTGGCGCAGGGTCTCGAAGGCCTGGCGCTCACGGTCGGAGCTGACCATGCCGGCATAGCGGCCGAAGGCGTCGGCGACCTCGCCACTGATGCTCTCGATCTTCTTGCGCGTGTTGGCGACGGTAGCGGCATCAGGTATGGCCAGCAGGCGCAGCACCTCGATGCGGGTCCGGGCCAGTTGCAGGGCCAGGTTATCGGCTTCCACGATCCCCGGGATGCTGCTCGTTTCGATCACCAGACTCTGGTCCCTGATCTGCGACATCTGGGTGATGCCGAAAATACCCAGCCCGGCTACCAGCAAGGCGAGGAGGCCGAAGCACAGCAGGCTGCGGGTGGCGATGTTGAACGCGCGAAGGGTCATATCCATGTACCGGTTGAGGAGTGTGAGAAACGTAACGGCAAGGGTTGCGGTAACTTGAGAAAAAAGCTGTCTAGAACGCGTGTTTCAGCCGATTTTGCGCTGTGAGGGCTTGAATCCGGGCAGTCGGTACGGGCTTCCGCCGGAAGAGCGACAGTCGTCTGCGGGATGAGTGACCCTGACCGTCACTCCAGGGGGTTGGGACGGCTCCCGAAAGGACAGACGCTCGAGGCAGCCCAGGAAAGGCCGGGGCTAGGCCGCGGACCGCGGCTGTTGTTAGCCTGTGCTTTCTGTGGCTATGGCCGTGAGCGCGAAGACGATGACAGACCGCCAGTTGATCATCCCTGACAGCATGAGCCTGCTCGTGGAGCGTGCGGGTTATGTCCCCGCCGTGAAGGTCGGCAAGACGCTCTATTGCGCAGGGCAGGTGGGCCGCACGCCGGACCTGGAGGTGATCGAGGACCCCGAGCAGCAATTCCGGGCAGCCTGGGCAAATCTTCGCACTGTCCTGGCCGCGGGTGGCTGCACCTTCCAGGACGTGGTCGAGCTGACGACGTTCCACGTCGACCTGCCCAGGCACATGCCAGTGTTCAGGCGCGTGAAGGATGCGCTTTTTCCCAGGGGGACGTGCGCCTGGACCTGCATCGGCGTCGCCGAACTGGCCCATGCCGGACTCCTCGCGGAGATCAAGTGCATCGCCGTGCAGCGATAGACCTGGCCGGCTGCGGCAGATGGGGCTGGCATTCGGGGTGATCTGTGCCTTACCGCCTCCACTTCACACGTCACGGCAGGTGCGGTTTCCACAAGCGAGTTTGCTGCGTTCAACTGCCTCGAGAGCATTGGTCTGCTCGCGCGAGCGATCTTTCCTGCCTAGCGATCGACAGCGCCGGCAGAATGTCGGCCGCAGCATTCACCGCGCGACCCACGAGCGCGATTCTTCAACCGATTCAGGAAGCACTGAGATGCGGGCAGATGGCAGTGAAACGTCAACGAATTACCTCTTGCTGGGCTACGTCGATGCCGAGCTGTTGGCCCTGTACCAGGCCGGGATAGTGCCCACCCTCGAACTGACGCGCACCCAGGCGGCGTTGACCGCCAAGGGTCAGGGCGAGGGGACAGCGGTGGCGCTGTACGTCCAGCAGGACGCTGCGCCCGAACCCGGGTACAAGCCGGGCCCGAGCGAGTCCGCTCGGCCGAATGAAGCGGGAGAACCTCAGCCCAATCCTTCGCTGGAAACCCTGGCCCGCCATTTCGCTGCAGGCCACGCGGACGCCTGCGAATGGCCGACCCCTGGCGGCTCCGAGCCACAGCTGGAGCTGCCTGACGACGGGGGAGACTACTCGGCACAGGAGCGGCTCGAAGCCATTCACCTGGCGCTGGCCGCGCTCGAGGCCGAAGAAGAAATCAGCGTTCCGCTGCTCAAGCAGGTACCGGCGAAGTCAGCACCCTGAGGTCCTCCTGAGGCGAGTTGTCGGTCTGTCGAAAGGCGCTCAGGCAGATTCGTACCCAGGCCGCCTCTGACTTGCCGGAACCAGAGCCGTTGGGCACTCATTGCGCACCCAGGGCTTGCTGCAGGAAAAGAGGTGGTGGCAATTAGCCATGCACGCGATTAAGGTTAACAACCCTAACCTCAGTCTGTGTCATTCTAAGCGCCTTCTCCGCCGTTTCTTGCACTATGACTGCCTCACGAAGACCTCCTCGCGGTGCAGGCCGCACGGCCAAGCCCGATTCCCTCCGCGCTGCTCATGAGCAGATCACCCGCAACAGCGGCACCCTCGCCGATATCGCCAACCTGATCGAGATGGAAGGCAAGGCCAGGCCCGGGCGTGAGCAGCCTGCGCCCGCCACGCGCTCCCGTTCCGACGCCGGCAACCCGGCAGCGGCGTCCAAGGCCAAGGCGGCCGGGCAGACCGACCCTGACCACTTTCTGGTGCAGCCCGTGTTCGGCATACCGTTGGTGGCGCTGCTGGTCTGCGCCCTGATCCTGGGCGCCGCCGTGGGGGTGCCGCTCGGCGTGGTCACCTACGGGACCGCGCTCTACACGGCGGTCCTGGATAGCCTGGCGATCTTCTAAACGGGCTGGTGGCCGCTCTGCAGGCTGCCGTCATGGGCGGCCAGCGGCCGGGCCTCAGGCTTCCAGGGACGCCATCAGCTGCAATTGCTGACCGCTCGGCGCGGCCGCCGGCCTGCCCAACAGATAGCCCTGGGCGAGCCGGACCCCCAGCTGCTGCAGCAGCGCCAGTTGTTCCGGGGTTTCCACGCCTTCGCAGAGCACCTCCAGCTTCATGGCCTTGCCCAGCAGCAACAGGGAGCTCAGCACCTCGCCGCGCTGTTCCTCATCCTGGATCGCCAGGATCCGCCGATCGATCTTGATCAACTGGAAGGGCAGTTCGAGGATGGGGCCCAGGCCGGCGAAGCCGCTGCCGAAGTCGTCCAGGGCCATGCGGATGCCCAGCAGCTGGAGGAGGGCGAAGGACTGGCGGGTCCGGGTATCTATGACCAGTTCCACCCCTTCGGTGACTTCCAGCACCAGACGATTCGGCGCCAGGCGCGAGAGTCTGAGGGCCGCGGACACCCGCTCGTGCAGCATGGGATCGGCGAATTGCAGCGGCGAGAGATTGATGGAGACGCTCAGGTGCGGGGGCCACTGACTGGCGGCGAGACAGGCCTCCTTCACCACCCACTCGCCCAGGGCGATGATGAAGTTGCCCTGTTCGGCCAACGGGATGAACACCTCGGGCGAGACCAGGCCCAGGGTCGGGTGCTGCCAGCGCAGCAGCGCCTCGTAACCCGTCACCTGCCTGGGCTCGACGCGGTAGATGGGCTGGTAGTGCAGCAGGAATTCGTTGCCCACCAGCCCCTTGCGGACATCTTCCGGCGTGAGCAGCTCGGCATGGTCCAGAGGCGCGCCGAGGATGGCATCGATGCCGCCCTCGAAGACCCGGTCACGGCCATCGCGCTTGGCGCGATAGAGGGCGCGATCCGCACAGTCGAGCAGGTCCTCCGCGGTGCTCAGGCCGGCAAGACCGCTGCGGGCGATGCCGATGCTGACGGTGACCTGGGTCTTGTCATCCTGGCGGCCCTGGTGCGGGATCCGCAGGTCGCGAACGCGCTGCAGGATGGTCTCGGCCACGTCCAGCGCGGCGGCCGGACCGATCCGCTCCAGCAGCACGACGAACTCCTCGCCGCCATAGCGACCGACCCGGTCACCCGGGCCCAACCCGACCGCCAGGGCCTTGGCCACGGTGCGCAGGCAATCATCCCCGGCAAGATGGCCGTAGTAGTCGTTGTAGCGCTTGAAGTGGTCCACGTCGATCAGCAGCACGGCCCCCTGTTCGCCGGCCAGGCGCCGCTGCCAGAAGTCCTCCAGCAGCAGATGGAGCTGACGCCGATTGGCGAGGCCGGTGAGGGAATCCGTTTCCGAGAGGATCTGCAGATCCTGGTTGGCCGAACTGAGTGACGCCAGGCGGACTTCTTCACGCAGCTTGTACAGATAGGAGCGGCGCCCTTCGACGTTCAGCCAGTAGCTGGCCAACAGGGAAAAGAAGGCCATGACGATGGCGTTGGTCATCATCAGCCCACCCACGATCGGTGACACCGGCGCTTCATGGACGGCCAGGGCGATCACCGACAGGGCGAAGCCATTGAACAGCAGGGCCGGCAGCAGCGGACTCTTCATGCAGGTGTTGACGAAGGCCAGCATCAGCGGCCAGGTAAAGATGAACAGCGTCTGATTCATCTCCCTGCCCGAGGGGCCATTGATCACCAGGTTGTAGACCACCAGCAGGCCGACATAGAACGGCAGCGAGGCCAGGGTTTCGCGCCAGCGCGTCGGTACCCCGCGCAGCAGCACCACGACCAACAGTGCGAAGGGGGTGGCGATCCCCAGCATCTGGGCGGCTGCCCAGGGCAAGGCGTCTTGCAGCAGGAGCCACCACCAGATCAGAAAGCTGTTGTAGCTCAGGGTGCCGATGAGCAGGCAGCGCGTGAGGTGACGCGTGCGCTGCTTATGGATGTCCAGCTGAAACAGGCGCTCCAGCACCGGGGCGAAGGCAAAGGGCCCGACCGGTTGGGCAAGCGTTTGATCGACGAGCCGACCCAGCTCTGGGGAGGTTTTCATGGCAAGCCCGGGCTGACAGGTTGGATAGCGACGTCCGCGGATAGACGTGTAATGTCAATATGATGGCATTCTGTGACCGCCTTCTCGTTTGGAGATTCGTCCCAGATGACCAGTGGTTGAGTTGGAGAACCTGACGGTCCGAGCCCTCTGTCACAGGTCGCTGTGCAGGGGGCTGGGTGTTTTTCAGACCTTGAAGCGGGTGGTCATCTCCTGCAGGCGTACGCCGATGCGGGCCAGCTCCATGCTCGAGGACGCCGTCTCTTCGCTGGCGGCCGCGGTCTGGTCGGAAATGTCGCGGACATTGGTGACGTTGCGACTGATCTCTTCGCCCGCCGCACCCTGCTGCTGTGCGGCGCAGGCGATCTGATCGTTCATCGATTCGATGTCCTTGACCGAGCGGGTGATGCGCTTGAGCATCTCGCCCGCCTCGCGCGACAGGCCGACGCTGCTGTCGGTCAACTGCACGTTGTGGTCGAGCACGGCCGCCATGCGATCGGTGCTCTGATGCAGGCCGGTGATGAGCTGGGCGATCTCGTCGGTCGAGGAGCGGGTGCGCTGGGCCAGGCCGCGGACCTCGTCGGCGACCACCGCGAAGCCGCGGCCCGCCTCGCCGGCCCGAGCGGCTTCGATGGCGGCATTGAGCGCCAGCAGATTGGTCTGCTCGGAAACGGCCTTGATCACGTCGAGCACGCCGCCGATGCTGTCGGCATGGCCGCGCAGGGTGGCCATGGCCGCCTTGGTGGATGCCATTTCCTGCGCCAGCAGTTCGATCTGGGCGACGGCCTTGTCGACCGCCTGGTCGCCCTGCTGGGCCTGCTGACTGGCCTCCTGTGCCGAGCGGGCGGCTGCCCCGGCATTGCGCGCCACCTCGTGGGTGGTCGCCGTCATCTCCTGCATCGCGGTGGCGATCTGATCGGTCTCGATCTTTTGCGCCTGCACGCCGGCGCTGGTCTGCTCGGTCACCGCCGACAGCTGCTCGGCGGCACTGGCGACCTGGACGACGCCGTCCTTCATCTCGCCAATGAGTCCACGCAGGTTCGTGGTCATCTGCAGCATGCTGAGCTGCAGCGCGCCCAGTTCATCCTTGCGGGTCACCTCCAGCTGATGGGTGAAGTCGCCGTTGGCGACCGTCTGGGCCAGCAGAACGGTGTCCTTCAGGGGGCGGACGATGGAGCGGGTGATCAGCCAGGCGCCCAGCAGGCCCAGGGCGATGGCGATGGCCAGCCATACCAGCAACAGCTGACGTGCACCGCTCACATCCGCCAGCTGGAATTCCTTCTGGATCGCGGTCAGCTTGTCGGCCACCGACAGCAGCGTGGTGATGGTGGTGGTGATTCCGGCCTGGCCCTGATCCACCTGGACCTGGGCGGTGATCAGTTGTTGCAGGCGCTGCTGGTAGCCGGCGAGTTCCTTGCCAAGCGTCTGCAGCGTCTCGGTCGGCAAGGCGCTGGTCGTGGCGAGTCGTTTGACCTTTGCCTGGATACCGTCCAGGGCACCCTGGGCCGCGGCCTCGCTTTCCTTGGTAGGCGTGGTGGCATAGCTGCGCAGGGCAATGCGCATCTGCTGCAGGTCGATGAAGAGGGCCGCCACCTGCTGGCGGTCTTCGACTCGCCCATCCGGGGCGTTGGCCGCCGTGGCCAAGGCCAGCACATAGGTGTTGGCCGCTTCCGCCGTGGCGGTCGCCGCCTGCTGGATCGCCGCACGCTCCCGCGTGGCGGTCACGACCTGGGTGTAGAAGTCCCGATAGCGCTTGAGTGCGCCCTGGGCTTCGCTCAGCAGGGCTTCGTTGGCCTTCGAGTTGAAGTTGGGAACGATGCTCTGCAATTGAGCTTCGATCTTGTCCAGTGCGGCCAGCCATTTTGCCGCCTGGGCATCGTCGGCCTTGACGATATAGACGAGGCGCTCGATGCGCATGTCGCGCGCCAGGGTGCTGTAGCCGGAGATGTCGCCGATTCGTTCGCTGCGATCGCGCAGGGCGTCCGTGGCTTGCCAGCCGGTGTAGGCCACCAGCAGGATCATGCCGATGAGCAGGGAGAAGCCAAGCGCCAGCTTGGCCCGGACGCTGATGTTGCTGAGGAAATTCCAGCCATTGTGCTGCATTAGGACTACCTGGATAAAGGCCGGCGAGGACGAGTCTCCGGCGGACATGCGGTAATTGTTATCGCGATAGTTTTTCGCCCGCGGACGGACGTTGAATACCTGCCACCCCGGACGTAGCCTCCAGGGCCGTCGGTTAATCGCCGAGGCGAAGGCAGGTGCGAGTGCCCGCCAGGGGCGACCTGGACATAGCGGGTAAGTCTGACCATAACGGCGAAAAAGTGATCCATGTCACATCTTTCCCGGGGATGGTTGGTGCCAATTTATGGATGGACGGCGCCTGGTCTGCCGAGGGGAGCTCGGGTATCCGCCTGGTCAGCCGGATACAAGCCGGGTAGGGTCCGAGACAAGGGCGTGGACTGTTCGCTGGTGGACCGGAGCGGACAGCAACTTGCCAATTACCCGAATCGGGAAATACTGTATAAAAAAACAGGTATGGAGGCTGCGCCCATGGCATACAGCCAGTCGTCTCAGCTGACTTCCTATGACCGCCTGACGATGAGGGTCTCGCGGCTGGTCAACAACGCCCGCGGGGTCCTCGACAGGCACGTCCATGTGGAGCGCCTGGAGGCCAGCAGCGAAGACTGGGCGCTGTTGCTCGAGGCCTTCGAGGAGACCGAGGGGCTGATCGTGGCCCACCGTGACGACGGCAGCATCGACCTGTTCTGGAAGGTCTGCTACGACGATTTCTGAGCGGACGCGACAGGCTCGTCCAGTGCATCCGCCCTGGCTTCGGTAAGCGGATTGTCGATTGAAAGGGAGGTTGGCAATGAACATCCAGCGTCTGGGCCCGACCTGGGCTCCCGCCTATCGCCAGTTGATGCTGGACGCCTATGCCAGGCATCCGGAAGCCTTCACCTCCAGTCCTGCAGAGCGGGCCGGGCTGCCGCTCGGGTGGTGGGAGCGTCGTCTGCAGGAGGGTGACGGAGCAGGGGAACGGGTCTGGGGCGCGACCCAGGGCGCGGAGCTGCTGGGCGTGGTGGGGCTGAGCCGCGAGACGCGGGAAAAGGCTCGGCACAAGGCGACCCTGTTCGGCCTGTACGTGCCCGATCGGCACCGGCGGCTGGGCCTGGCGAAAGGTCTGCTCGGCGAATTGCTGGGCCAGGTAGCGACCTGGCCCGACCTGAGGGTCGTCCAGCTCACGGTCACCGAGGGCAATCAGGCCGCTCTGGCGCTGTACGAGCAGGCAGGCTTCAGCGTCTTCGGCAGAGAGCCGCTGGCGGTCGCCGTGGGAGATACCTGGTTCACCAAGCTGCACCTCTGGTGCGATCTGGACAGGTTGCGCCTCGGTTAGGACCCGCTCACCACATACGAAGCACCGTTGCCGCTGCGGCCTGCGAGTCGTGGTGCTGGGCTTCATAAGATGTCGTAAAACTGCCTTCGAACCGCCGCCACACCGTCACATCACCGTCACATCACCGCTCTAGGCTCGCCGCCCCAAGACAGCTTGTAACAAGTTGTATCCACAGGCCCAAGGGGAAGCGCTGGTGAAACGTTCAGGTAACAAACCCGCGGTGTTGACGATCGCATTCGCGGCATCGCTGTTGGCACTTTCGGTGCAGGCAGCCAGCCGTTCGGGCAACAACGCCATCAATGGCGTCGATCTGCTATCCGGCTACAACAAGCTCTGGACGCCCGGCGCCAGCTGGAACACCGGCACGCCCACCGCCTTCGGGGCGCCCATCCTGCAGCGCAATATCCAGTACGTGGTCGACCTCGCGAAGACCCGCACCCAGGCCCAGGAGATAGCGGCCTACTACGATGACCGCCGCGACCAGAGCTACAGCCTGATCAGCGGCCTGGGTTCCCTGGCCAATGGCTACCTGGCCGGCTCCGGCGCCTTCACCACCATCCCGGTGTTCGATGCCTCCACCCAGACCACCAAGTACAGCGACAACGGCAACGGTGCCGGCGACGCCAATTCGCAGCTGGGCAAGGTGGTGCAACTGGTCCAAGCGATCCGCAACGATGCCTCCACCACCCCGGCCAAGAATGCCTACCAGTATCCGCGGCCCTGGCGCCAGGCGGGCGTGGACATCGTGCCGCTGTCGTTGCGCCCGGCCCTCAGCACCACACCGCAGAGCGACGGCGGCTTTCCCAGTGGCCACACCAACGCCGCCTATCTCGCCGGGATCGGCTTCGGCTATGCCGTGCCCCAGCGCCTGGGCGAGGAACTGTTTCGCGCCTCGGAGCTGGGCAACAACCGCATCGTCGCCGGCATGCACTCGCCGCTGGACGTGATTGGCGGGCGCATCACCGCCACCTATTTCGCCATCGACAACCTGGTCAGCAACGCCCAGCTGCGCAGCGATGCCTTCGCCCAGGCCCAGGTCTACTTCGCCCAGCAATGTGGCGGCGACATCAACAACTGCGTGGACCGGATCGATCCAGCCACCGATCGGCAATCCCAGCATGCCCAGGACAAGGCGCTGTACACCGCACGCCTGACCTACGGCTTCGCCCCCGTCGGCCCGACCAACCTGGCGCCGGTGGTGCCGGTCAACGCCGAGGTCTTGCTGGAAACGCGCTTTCCCTATCTCACCGCCAGTCAGCGCCGCGACATCCTGGCCAGCACCGAGCTGTCTTCGGGCTATGCGGTCATCGACGAATCCAACGGCTACGGCCGGCTCAATCTGATGGCCGCGGCCGACGGCTACGGCGCCTTCAATGGCAATGTCAGCGTCAACCTGGACGCCAGCCAGGGTGGCTTCAACGCCCGCGACGCCTGGCGCAACGACATCGGCGGCAGCGGCAGCCTGACCAAGAACGGCAGCGGCGAACTCACCCTCAGCGGCTTCAACACCTACAGCGGCGGCACGCTGATCAATGGCGGTACCCTGCGCGGTCATGCCCGGGCCTTTGGCAGCGGCGACATCACCGACAACGCCACCCTGGTGCTGGATCAGTCGGTCAACGACAGCCTGGCCAACAACCTGCACGGCAACGGCAGCCTGGTAAAGACCGGGGTCGGCTCCCTGAGCCTGACCGGCAACAGCGACTTCGCCGGCACCACCCGCGTCGACCAGGGTCGCCTGGCCATCAACGGCAACCTCGGCAATTCGGCGGTCACCGTCAACTCGGGCGCCACCCTCGGTGGCAATGGCAGTCTCGGCAGCCTGCGCGTGGCCCAGGGCGGCATCCTCGCCCCCGGCAACTCGGTGGGCCAGCTCAACGTCAACGGCAACGTCACCCTCGACCAGGGCTCCGTCTACCAGGTCGAGACCGATGCCAGCGGCCGCGCCGATCGCCTGGTGGCCACGGGCGGTATCACCGTCAATGGCGCCACCCTGGCATTGGTTTCCAGTCCCTACTGGCAGCCGCTGGGCAGCTATCAGCTGCTGAGCGCGGGCAACGGGCTGAGCGGCCGCTTCGGCCCGATCCAGTCCGACTTCGCCTTCCTGACCCCGACCCTGAGCTATGGCGCCAACCAGGCGACCCTGAGCCTGGCGCGCAATGGCGTGGCCTTCGCCGACCTGGCCGAGGGCCGTAACGCCCGGGCCGCCGCTGCGGGCCTGGATCGCGCCGGCGCCGGCAATGCACTCTGGAATCAGGTCGCCGCGACCAATGCCGCGGGTGCAGGCTCGACGTTCCAGAGCCTGGGCAACGAACTGCACGCCTCGACCAAGACCGTGCTGGTGGAAAACAGCCGGCTGGTGCGCACTGCCATGAGCGATCGCCTGAGCGATGCCCAGAGCGAGCTCCCGTCCAGCTCCGGCATCCAGGGTCTGGCCGGCAGTCGCGAGCGCGGACTGGTCTGGACCCAGGCCCTCGGCGCCTGGGGCCACAACGACGGCAGTCACGACGCCAGCAGCCTGGACAGCCACAGCCGCGGCCTGCTGATCGGCAGCGACGTACCCCTGGACGGCGGCTGGCGCGTCGGCGGGCTGGTGGGCTTCGGCCACACCGATCTCGACCTGCGCGGCAAATCCGGCTCGGCGGACAGCACCGACTACCACCTGGGCCTCTATGCCGCCCAGCAGTGGGATGCCCTCAGCCTCAAGCTGGGCCTGGCCCATAGCTGGCACCAGGTGGAGGCACGGCGCAACCTGGCGATCCTCGGCACCGACCAGCGCCTGGCGCCGGACTACGACGCCGGCACCACCCAGGCCTTCGGCGAGCTGGCCTATCGGATCGAAGCGGGGAGGCTGAATCTTTCGCCCTTCGCCAACCTGGCCCATGTGCACCTGCAGACCGACGGCTTCCACGAGCTTAGCGGGGCGCTGGACCTGGACAATCCGCGGCAGAACACCGACGTGACCTTCAGCACCCTCGGCCTGCGCCTGGCGAGCAAACCGCTGGGTGACTGGAAGCTGGTGCCGAGTGCCACCCTGGGCTGGCGCCACGCCTTTGGCGACACCACCCCCGAGCATGAGGCGGCCTTCGCTGGCGGCCCGGCGTTCAAGGTGGTGGGGGCGCCCATCGCGCGTGACGCGGCGGTGGTGCGCGGGGCGCTGGACCTGGCGCTGAGCGAGACGGTCTCGCTGGGCCTGGGTTATGACGGACAACTGAGCGGTCGGACCAGGGACCAGGACCTCGACGCGCGACTCAGCTGGCGCTTCTGAGGATAGGCGTCCCGAGCGCGCGAGCGAATAGGGCATCTGGTACTGGGTACTGAAGACGGGCGAGGCCACCGGAGACGGATGGCCTCGCCTGCTTTCCGGGCTAGAAGGACGCCAGGTTGTCCGGCGTGATCAGCTGGAAGGGGACCCGGGTGAGATTGCTGCTGGTGGAGCCATTGGCCAGGCGCAAGGCCATGTCCACCGCGCCCTGACCCTGGCCCTTGGCATCCTGCAGCACGCTGACCGCCAACTTGCCCTCGCGCATTTCCTGCAAGCCATCGGGCGTGCCGTCGATGCCGCCCACCAGAAACTTCGCCAGCGGCTTGCCAGCCTTTTCCAGGCCACGGATGGCACCGATGGCCATCTCATCGTTGTTGGCGGCGACGATGTCGAAGGCCACGCCCTTGTCGACCCACTGCAGGACGCGTTCGGTCGCCTCGCTGCGCTGCCAGTTGGCCGAGGCCTTCACCACGACCTGCATGTCGGGATACTTGGCCACTACCTTCTCGACGCTCTCGGTGCGCAGCTTGGTCGCTGGGTGGCCCGGTTCGCCCATGAGGATCGCCACCTTGCCCTTGTAACCGGCGCGGCGGGCCAGCTCCTCCATCTGCATCGTCGCGGCTTCCACCTCGTCGGAGCCGACGAAGCCGGCATAGGCGGGCAGGGGAGAGACGCTGGGGCGGTAGTTGATGAACACCAGCGGCACCTTGCTGCTCATCGCCAGCGCCAGCATCTCCTGGGTGTTGCTGTCGTCGATCAGATTGACGATGACCGCATCGACGTGGGCGGCGATCAGGTTGCGGTACTGGCGCAGCTGCAGGGCGCTGTCACTGTTGGCGTTTTCCAGGAAGAGGTCCGCGTCCAGGGTATGGGCGCGCTCCTCGACGTTGTTGATCAGCAGGGTGCGGAAGTTGTCGCGCTTGGAGGTCAGGACACCGATGAGCGGCGCGTTGGCCTGGGCCAGGTTGACCCAGGTGGCGGCCAGGACGAGACCGGCGAGAAGACGAAGCTTGGGCTTGAACATGAGTCGGTCCCCGATCAGACACTGAAGCGTTGCAGCAGCTCGCGCTGCCGGCTGGCCATGAGCGAAAGGTCCTCGCTGCTGCGGGCGGCGCTGTCGGCGCCCTCCGCGGCGCGGAGCGCGGCGTCGTTGATCTGCACCATCATGCGACTGGTCTCCTGGACGGTGGCGCTCTGTTCTTCGGTGGCGGCGGCGATCTGGGTGTTCATTTCACGGATGGTGCCGACCGCCTGGCTCATGCTCTGCAGGGCTTCCCGGGCGGAGGAGGCCAGTTGCACGCACTCGCCGGACTGGGCACGACTCACCCCCATGATCTCCACCACCGAATGGATCTTCTGCTGCATCTGTTCGATCTGCTGCTGGATTTCGGTGGTGGAGGCCTGGGTACGACTGGCGAGGGAACGCACCTCGTCGGCGACCACGGCGAAACCGCGCCCCTGTTCACCGGCGCGAGCCGCCTCGATGGCGGCGTTGAGGGCCAGCAGGTTGGTCTGCTCGGCGATGTTGCGGATGGCATCGACGATGCCGTCGATGCTCTGGCCATAGCCCTGCAGCTCATCGGTGGCCTGGGCGGCGACCTGGATCTGCCGCGCCTGGCGCTGGATGCTGTCGATGGTCTCGGCGACGGTGGTGCCGGTCGTGGTGCTCAATTCGAAGGTGTGGTCGACGGCATCCTTGGTGTCGAGGGCGCGCTGGGCCACCTCGGCCACGGTGCTTTCCATCTGCGTCATCGCCGAGGCGGCGGAGCCCAGACGCTCGGTCTGCTCTTCCACGGCGCGGGTGGTGCTGGCACTGATGTCGGCATTGGCCTGGGCGGTACCCCGGAGGTCGTCGGCCGACTGGGTGAGGGTCTGCACCGTGGTCTGCAGCGAGCGGATCAGTTCGTTGAGATAGCCGCCCAGTTCGCTGAATTCATCCTTGCGGCGCACATCGAACTGGACCCGCAGATCGCCGGCCGTGACCTGGCGCAGCGACTCGCGGAAGGCCAGCAGCGGGCGCCGCAGGCCACGCGCGACCCAGAAGCCGATGATCAGGGCCGCGCCGATCGCCAGCAGGGCGACGATGGCGAGCACCTGGCGGCTGGTGGCCACGGTAGCGTCGGTATCGCTCTTGGCCTGCTGGGCCACGGCCACGGCGCCGGCGCTGAGGGTACGCAGGGTGTCCAGGGTCGCCTGTAGGGCGGTGCCGGTGCGCTGGCGCTGGGCGTCGAACTGGCCTTCGGCCGCGGCCTGGCGCTGATAGGCTTGGCGCAGGCCATCGGGCGCGGTCATCTCGTGCAGGAGGCGCGTGACCATTACCCCGACGATGCGCGCGCTGCGCTCGTCGATGGCGGCCAGGGCGCGCAGGCGATCGGTGATGACATCCTGCTGCTGGTTGAGCACCACATCCAGGCCGGGCAGATCCAGACGCGCCGCCTGGGCGGCGAAGGCGGCGTAGGTCTTGTCCGTTTCGATCAGCAGCATCTGGGCGGCGCGGACGGCGGCAGTGGCGCCTTCGGCCTTCTGTTGCGCGCTGTAGGCCTGCAGATAGCTGGACAGCCGATTGGCCTCCGGCGTGGCATAGCCCTGCAGGGTGCGGGTTTCGCGGCGGATGGCGACCAGCTGGCGGTAGCTGTCGATGAGGGTCTTCGCCTGGTCGCCATAGGCATTGCCCAGCTTCTGCTCCTGATCGAGCGCCTGGGTCAGCTGGTCATGGGCGCGCAACAGCGCCGGCAGGCGCTGGTGCAGCTGCAGATAATCGGCGAACTGCTGCTGGAATTGCTGTTCGCGGGTGGCGATCGCCGCGGCGTCGGTCTCGGCCAGCAGGCCGAGCAGGGTCTGGTTGGCCCCCAGCAACTGCACGTTGATCTCGCCAACGGCCTGGCCAAGCGGCGCGGATTGCTCGGTGATGACCGCCAGCCGCTCATGGATGGACTGGGTACTGTTGAAGCTTACGGCGACGATGCCCAGCAGCAGGAGCACCAGAAGTGCAATGCCGCCGACCACGCGTTGAAGAATCGTCATGCTGGTTCCCTGCTTTTGTTATCGGTGTCGAGGCAGGAGGCCATCAGCGCCGGGACCCGATCGAGCGTCCCGCTACCGTCCATGGCCAACGTGCTGTCAGCCTAGTCGCATCACCGGACCTGGCCGCATCGTCCGCGGACGTGCGGCCTTGGCCAGGCGATCAGCTGTCGTCCGTGGCGTCCGCCACCCGTGCCAGGGGCTGGCGGGCCGGTTCGCTCTTTGGGCAAGGCGCGAGGGGCGCTACCTGGCGATCCCAGATCCGCCACCTCCAGGCATGCGGCGCGCGTTCCTCCGTGGTCGCCATGCGACGGACACCTCAGGTCGCAAAGCCGGCGCGGCGGGGCAGAAACCAACCGGTGCTTCTCCAGGTCCCTGAAAGGTCTCTTTTTTCAGGAATACCCGATGTCCAAAGCTCTGCTGTGCTCCCTCGTACTGGCTACCGCCGCAACCCTGACCGCGTGCGACAAGACCTCCGAAGACCATGCCCAGGACGCCCAGGCCCATAGCCAGAAGGCCCAGGAGAAGGCGGCTGAGGGCAAGGTCGAGCGGGCCTCCAAGGAGCAGGCCAAGGCGCAGGAAGACCGGGCCCAGGCCAATGAAGCCGCGGCCACCGAAGGGCGCAACACGCCCCCCGATTCCGCCGTGCCCGGCTATATCAAGACGCCCAGCAAGGAAAATCCCTGACGTAGGCTCTGCCTCCCTTGCCGGCCGGCAGTGGGCGAATTGCCGCGCTGCTCGCGGCCGCTGGGCGCAGGGTAGGGCGGTCACGGTTACCGGTGGCTCAGGCGGATGACGAAGCCCGCCGGCTACCGCACCCCGGGATTCTGGGGCGGAAGGTCAGGGTGGCGCACTGACGGGCTGCCAACCGGCGGCCGTTGACGAGCCGACGACAGCTGTCGTCCAGGCGAGCAACGGCTGTTTACATCCGGGCCAGGACGATTAGAGTAGGAGCCACTTCGCCACTATTCGTCCATCCTCCGGAGCCGCCATGAGCCCTTCGCGACCGATCCACTGGTATCGTGCCCGCAGCACGTTCGAAATCGTCGCCCTGGGCCTGGGGGTGATCGCCCTGGTGGTGGCCCTCGATCAGGGCCTGCGCAACTCGCCCTCCGAGCACCTTGCCGATTACCACGCCTGCAAGGGTGACGGTGGTCTGGCGCGGATGAATGCCATCGGCGAAATCGTCTGCCGGCTGCCCAGTCCGGTGATTGGCCAGGTAGCGGCCAAGACGCCGGCGGTTTCCGGTCTCTAACGACCGCCGGGCCTCTCCCTCCGGCCCGCTCACGGCTGGCCTGCTCCTGTGACTGGACCCTCCCGGTCCGGTCGATTCCTCTTTTTCCGCATCCTCTCCTGATGCCGTCCTGACCTCCGGGCGTGGATCACGGCTGCCTGGCGTTGGCAATGCGAACAGCTATTGCTTAACGTAACATTTGATAATGAGAGTTTTTATCATTTAAAGTGCTGGCCCTCGCGCGACGACGCGAACAGCAGCCTTCCAGTGCACGGCGTCGGCTGCAACGCCACGGTCACAAGGATCACCATGAACACCCAAGGAACCCTCTGCCAGCCCGTCCGCCTTCGCCGCGGGGCTCTCCGTCAGCTGCTTCTGATCGGCGCGCTGATTCCCTTTCCGCTGACGGCCCTGGCCGCCACGGTGGCCGAGCAGAACGCCACGGAACTGGACACCCTGACCATCGAAGGCAATCGCCTCTACGACATGGCACCCTCGGAACAGACCGGCGGCTATACCGTGGATTCGGCGACCGTGGGCACCAAGACGCCGGCCGCCCTGCGCGATATCCCCCAGTCGATCACCTCCTACACCAGCGACTACATCAAGGATCGCAACTTCAACACTCTGGACGAGCTGGCCAAGTCCACCGCCGGCCTGCGGGTGCTGACCAACGACAGCGGGCGCTCCTCCATCTATTCGCGTGGCTACGAATACGACGAATACAACATCGACGGCCTGCCGGCGCCCATGACCAGCATCTTCGGCACCGTGCCCATCCTCTCGCCCTTCGACCGGGTCGAGATCATGCGCGGGCCCTCGGGGCTGTTCAACAGCACCAGCGAACTGGGCGGCATCGTCAACATGGTGCGCAAGCGCGGCACCGAGGACTTCCAGGGGCACATCACCGGGCGCTACGGCTCCTGGGACACCAACTACCAGGAAATCGACCTGGCCGGTCCGCTCACCGAAAGCAAGAATGTCCGGGGTCGCTTCGTCGCCTCCCGCGCCGACACCAATGGCGAGGTGGATTACAACGCCAACACCGACCAGAGCTATTATGGCGATCTGGACATCGACCTGTCCGACGCCACCCAGATCTCCTTCGGCCTGATCCATCAGGTCAAGAACCTCACCCCGCACAATGGCTATCCCACCGATGCCCAGGGCAATCTGCTGGACTTCAGCCAGTCGCGTTTCCTGGGGGCGGACTGGAACTACTTCGACGGCAAGACCACCGACGGCATCTTCGAGCTGACCCACAGATTCGACAATGGCGGCTATGGGCGCCTCGCCGCCCGGGCCTCGCATCGGGAGGCGGACTACCTCTATGCCTTCACCGGCGGGGCGGTGCAGGCCAACGGCAACACCAGCATCCGCGCCAGCACCCGGGACTTCGAGCAGGACGCCTATTCCCTCGACGCCAGCTACAGCCAGCCGTTCGAGACCCTGGGTCAGGTCAGCGAATTCGTCGTGGGGACCGACTACAAGCACTACGACACCGACTACCAGAACGGCAACAGCGTCCTGGGTACGGTCAATGTGAACAGCTATTCGCCGACCCGCTTCGCCAAGCCGGCGCGCGTCTACCAGACCGACTACAGCGGCGAGGATCGCGAATTCGGCCTCTATTCCAAGGTCACCTTCCGCCCCGTCGAGCGCCTGGCGCTGATCGGCGGTGCCCGCGTTTCCTGGTACAGGGGCGAGGCCTATACCACCACCCTGGCCAGTGGTGCCGAGGCGGGGGAGAGCCAGAAGCACAGCGGCTTCGTCACCCCCTATCTGGGTACCGTCTACGACCTGGACGACTACCATTCCCTCTATGCCAGCTATTCCAAGGTGTACAAGCCGCAGAGCGAGCTGGACGCCCAGGGCAAGGCCGTCGATCCGCGCGAGGGTGACCAGTACGAGGTCGGTATCAAGGGCAGCTATTTCAACGGCGACATGAATGCGCGGCTGTCGATCTTCCAGCTGACGGATGAGAACCGGGCTACCCGACCTTTCGACGCCAACGGTGTGGCCATCACCACCTATTCCGAAGCGTCCGGCAAGACGCGGGTGAAGGGCGCCGAGATCGAGGTCAGCGGCAAGCTCACCGAGCAGTGGGAAATGCTCGCCGGCTACACCTACATGGATACCCAGAACCTCAGTGGCGATGGCAACACCCTGTTCGAAGCCATGCCCAAGCACATGGCCTCGCTGTGGACCAAGTACACCCTGGCGGGCGGTCCGCTGACCGGTCTGAGCATCGGTGGCGGGGTGACCGCCATGAGCGATTTCTCCCAGACCAACCAGACCTCCGGCGTCACCGTCTCCGCCCCGGGCTATGCCACGGTGGATGCCAAGTTCTCCTATCCGGTCACCAAGCAATTGACCGCGACCCTGGACGTGAACAACCTCCTCGACAAGGAATACTGGTCGCGCGTAGGTTCGGTTTCCACCTTCAACTTCCAGGGCCCCTCGCGCAGCGTGATGGTCGGGGCGCGCTACGACTTCTGAGTCCCAGGCCGACCCGGGCAGGGCCCAGGTCGGCCGGCGCGATGCAGGCCATGACGATCCTTGCGACGATGTACCTTGATGCGATGAAAGATTCACTTTTCCAGCGAGACGACGTGGGCAGCGAGCCCTGGTGGCAGGCCGTGGCCTGTCGTGGCACGCCGCTGATCGAGTCCACCGCAGACGGACGCTATCGCCTGACCTTTGTCTGGCGCGATCCCGAAGGGCTGGCCGGGCGCTCCGGCACCCAGCGGGTCTGGCTCAACATCACCGGGGTCACCGACCATCATCAACCGGGCCTGCCGCAGAGTCTGCGGCGCCTGCCAGGCACCGATGTCTGGGCCTGGGAGACCGAACTGGATGGCCGCTGGCGCGGCAGCTACTGCCTGATCCCCAGCGGGGAGCCAGCGCCCTTCGAAGGCGAGGCCCAACCCGATCTCCAGGGCATCCGCCTCTGGTGGCGCAGCGTCTTTCCCCTGGCCCAGGCCGACCGGCTCAATCCGCGACGCGCCTGGCAGGGTGGGCGCGGGCTGGCGGTGTCGGGCGTGCACCTGCCGGAGGCGCCTGCCCAGCCGGCCTGGGCCGCCTTCGATGCCGACCGCAGCCTGGCGCCAGCGGCCTGGCCGAGTCTGCAACAGTACGAGTGGCAGAGTGCACGGCTGGGCAACAGCCGTCCGGTGTGGGTCTTCGCCACTGGTAATACCACCCCTCTGGAGCGGCCGCTGGCCATCCTGCTGGATGGGCAGTTCTGGGCGCAGACGATGCCCGTGGGCGCGCCACTGCAGCAGCTCACCGCGGCCGGGCAACTGCCGGAGGCGGTCTATCTGCTGATCGACAACAGCGACCGCGCCCTGCGCGGCAGCGAGTTGCCCTGCAATCCACAATTCTGGTTGGCGTTGCAGGAAGAACTGCTGCCCCAGGTGCGCGACTGGGCGCCCCATGCGCAGTCGTCGTCCACGACCGTGGTGGCCGGGCAGAGCTTTGGCGGGCTGGCGGCGCTCTATGCCGCGCTGCATTGGCCGGAGCGCTTCGGCTGCGCCCTGAGTCAGTCCGGGTCCTTCTGGTGGCCGCAGCGTGGCGCGCCGGGACGGCTGTTCGAGGCACTGGCGAGCGGGCAGGGGAGCACCCACCCCCTGCGGCTGTTCATCGAGGCCGGGTTGCGCGAGCCGGCCATCCTCGAAGCCTCCCGGGCCCTGGTCCCGCGCCTGCGCGAGCAGGGCCACGTGCTCGACTATCGCGAGATCGATGGGGGGCACGACGCCCTCTGGTGGCGCGGCGGGCTGCTCGATGGCCTGGTCCAGCTCTGGCGACCCTGGGTCGCCGCCGACGCCCAGCGTTAACCCCTATTTGCCAGGAGGTCCTATGGACGCTCTCAATCCCTTCGACGATCCCGCCCAGGTGCTGCTGATCCTGCGCAATGACCGGGGGCAGTGCAGCCTCTGGCCCGAGGCCATGACCGTTCCCGCCGGCTGGGAGCCGGTGTTCGGACCGGCGCCGCGCGCGGCCTGCGACGACTGGCTCGCCAGCCACTGGCGCGATATCCGCCCGGTCGCCTCCCTGCTTTCCTGACTGGAGTTCCTGTGTCCTCTACGCCGCTTTCTATTTCGCGCGAACTGCCCCTGGTCGCCGCCCAGCCCGGTATCTGGATGGCCGATCAGCTGTCGCCCCACGCCAATGCTTTTGCAGTGGCCCATCTGGTCGAGTTGCGCGGGCCGATCGATGGCCAGGCGCTGCAGGCGGCCATCGTCCAGGGCCTGGGCGAGCTGGACAGCCTGCAACTGAAGTTCGCCGAGCGCGAGGGCGAGCTGGTGCAGTGGATCGACGATGAGGCGGCCACGCCTGCCCCTGAGTGGCTGGACCTGCGCGGGGCAGCCGATCCGGAAGGCGCGGCGCACGCGGCGATCCGCGCCGACCTCGACGGCGACCTGAGGGCCACCAGCGGCGGGCCGCTGTGGCTCAACCGGATCTACCAGCTGGGTGACGATCACCTGTTCTGGTATCAGCGCTATCACCACCTGCTGATCGATGGCTATGGCTTCGCCGCCCTGGCCAAGCGGGTAGCGGCCCTGTACGGCGCCGCGGTGCGCGGCGAGACGCCCGAGGCTTCGCCCTTCGTCTCCTTTGCCGAGGTGGTGCGCGAATACCAGGATTATCGGCAGTCGGCCGTGCGCGAGCGTGACGAAGCCTTCTGGCGTGAGCGCGGCGCGGCCTTGCCGCCGGCCGCCTCCCTGGCACCCGGTGGCCTGGCGGGGCAGGTGCCGACGCCGCGGGTGGTGGAAGCACGCGCCCGGGTGCCCGCCGCGGTCTTCGCCGGGCTGGCCGAGCAGGGCAAGGCCCAGGGCGTGACGCCGGCCGATCTGGCCGTGGCCCTGGCCGCCACCTGGTTCGCCCGTCTCAGCGGTCAGCCGGCCTTCAGCGCCGGCTTCATCTTCATGAGGCGCATGGGGTCGGTGGCGCTGAAATCCGGCGGCGCGACGCTCAACGTCCTGCCCCTGGGCGTGCGCACCGACTCGACCCAGACGCTGCCGCAACTCGCCGCCGTGCTGGCCGCCGAACTCAAGAAGGTGCGTCGCCACCAGCGCTATGACGCCGAGCAGATCGCCCGCGATCTCGGCCGGCCGGGCGATGCCGAGCCGCTGACCGGACCGGTGATCAACCTCAAGCTGTTCGATTTCGCGCTGGATTTCGCCGGGGTGCCCGGCATTACCCACGAACTGGCCTCGGGGCCGGTGCGCGACCTGGAGATCGCCCTCTACCTGGAAGCCGGCGGCGCCCTGGACATCAAGCTGCTGGGCAATGCCGAGCGCTATGCCGCCGACCTGCTGCAGGGGCACGCCGAGCGCTTCGGCCTGCTGGCGCAGCAGTTCGCCACTCAACCTGGGCTCACCCTGGGCGAAGCCGATCTGCTGGCGTCCACGGATCAGCACTGGCTGGCCGCCATCAATGCCACTGAGCGCCCGCTGCCCGCCACCACCCTAGCCGCGCTGTTGGCCGAGCAGGCGGCGCGGACGCCCGCGGCACCGGCACTGGCCGATCTGCAGCACGCCTTTACCTATGAGGAGACGCGCCAGCAGGTCCTGGCCCTGGCCCAGCGCCTGAGCCAGGCCGGGGTCGGTCGCGGTGACATCGTCGCGGTGGCCCTGCCACGCTCGGTGTTCCTGTCCCTGGCCTTGCTGGCGACGCTCGAGCTGGGCGCGGCCTACCTGCCGCTGGACAGCGGCTATCCCGACGAGCGCCTGCAGCTGATGCTCGACGATGCCCGGCCCCGGGTGCTGGTGACCGATGCCAGTCAACGTGGACGTTTCCCGGGGCTGCGCGAGGAGCAGGTGCTGATTCTCGATGCGCCGCTGGAGGGGCTAGACCAGGCTCCCGTGTTCGAAGGACCGCGCCCCGCTGATCCGGCCTATCTGCTCTATACCTCCGGCTCGACCGGCCGGCCCAAGGGCGTGGTGGTCGGGCATGCGGCCATCGTCAATCGCCTGCTGTGGATGCAGGACAGCTACCCCCTCGGCGCCGGTGACACCGTCCTGCAGAAGACGCCGAGCAGCTTCGATGTCTCGGTCTGGGAATTCTTCTGGCCGCTGCTGGTGGGCGCCCGGCTGTACCTGGCGCCACCCGAGGCCCATCGCGATCCCCTGGCGCTGCAGGAGCTGTTCGCCCGCGAGCGGGTGACCACCGTACACTTCGTACCCTCGATGCTGGCGGCCTTCGTCGCCAGTCTGGGCGAGCCGGCCGCGGTGGCCCGCTGCGCCAGCCTGCGCCAGGTGTTCTGCAGTGGCGAGGCGCTCCCCACCGAACTGGCTCGCACCTGGGAGCGCCGGGTCGGCGCGCCCCTGCACAATCTCTATGGCCCCACCGAGGCTGCGGTCGACGTCTCCTATCATCCGGCCCATGGCGCCGCCCTGGCGGCTGTCAGCGGCAGCAGCGTGCCCATCGGCAAGCCGGTGTGGAACACCGGGCTGCACATCCTCGACGAGCGTCTGCGCCCGGTACCGCCGGGTGTGGCGGGCGAGCTCTATCTGAGCGGGGTGCAACTCGCCGATGGCTACCTGGGCCGTCCCGAGCTGACCGCCGCGCGCTTCATCGCCGCGCCGGACGGGCAGGGCGAGCGCCTCTATCGCACCGGTGACGTGGCGCGCTGGCTGCCCGAGGGCGTCGCCGAATACCTGGGCCGCAGCGACGACCAGGTCAAGTTGCGCGGGCAGCGCATCGAACTGGCGGAAATCGACCACGCCCTGCTGGCGCTGCCCGGCGTGGCCCAGGCGGTCACCCATGCCCGGGTGCTGGGCGAGGCGGCCACCGCCACCGGCGGCGATGCCCGCCAACTGGTGGGCTATCTCGTCGCCCAGCCCGGCGCCGCGCTGGACCTGGAGCGCCTGCGCGCGCGCCTGGGCGAAAGCCTGCCGCCGCACCTGGTGCCGGTGGCCCTGGTGGAGCTGGACGCCTTGCCCCTGGGCGCTACCGGCAAGCTCGATCGCAAGGCCCTGCCGGCGCCCCAGGGCGTGGCCAGGGCCGCCAGTCGCCCCCTGGCGCCGGGGCTGGAAAGCGATCTGGCCGCGGCGTTTTCCGAGGTGCTCGGCTGCGCCATCGTCGGTGCGGACGACGACTTCTTTGCCCTGGGCGGTCATTCGCTGCTGGCCATGACCCTGGCCGCCACGCTGCGTCGGCGCCTGGGGCGGCCGGTGTCCATCGGCCAGATCATGGTGGCCTCCAGTGTCGCCCGCCTGGCCCGGCAGCTGGAGCAGGATGCGGCCAGCGCGACCCGCGCCGGCTTCGAGACCCTGCTGCCGCTACGCCCGGGCGATGGCCCGACGCTGTTCTGCTTCCATCCGGCCTCGGGCTTCGCCTGGCAATTCAGCGTGCTGGCGCGCCACCTGGATCCGCGCTGGTCGCTACTCGGCATCCAGTCGCCGCGTCCGGACGGCCCCCTGGCCCAGGGCGCCGACCTGGAAGCCGTCATCCAGCGCCATCTGCGCACCCTGCGCGAGGTGCAGCCGCAGGGGCCCTATCATCTGCTCGGCTATTCTCTGGGTGGCACCCTGGCCCAGGGTCTGGCGGCGCGGCTGCAGGCGGCAGGAGAGCAGGTCGCCTTCCTCGGCCTGCTCGACACCTATCCGCCGGAAACTCAGAACTGGCAGGAACGCGAAGGCCAGCGCGAGCTGGACCCGGAGGTGCTGGCCGAGGTCAATCGCGAGCGCGAGGCCTTCCTGGCGGCCCAGCAGGGCCTGGCCGATCCCGCGCTGGGGGAGGGGGCGGAGCTGTTCGCCACCATCGAGGGCAACTACGCCGACTCGGTGCGGCTGCTGGCCACGGCGCGCAGCGCGCGTTTCGAGGGCGAGGCGCTGATGTTCGTCGCCCGGCGCACCCTGCCGGCGGGAATGGACGTCAAGGCCACCTGGGCGCCCTGGATCACCCGCCTGCAGGCTCACGAGGTGGATTGCGCCCACGTCGACATCATCGCCCCGGCCCAGCTGACGCAGATCGGCCCGGTGCTGAATCGGGCGTTGAAGGCGCTGTGACGGCTCGCGGGTTCGGCTCGACGGCGACTCCCCGCTCAGGCAAGGTGTGAAGCCTGGGCGGGGCAGGAGAGATGATCGGCCAGGCCGCTCCTTCTCTCGTTGCAGGTGGACCCATGGCGAAAAGCGTGACCATTCAGGATGTCGCCCGGCAGGCAGGCTTGTCCAAGTCTGCCGTTTCGCGCTACCTGAATCACAGTCTGAGCCTGCCACCCGCCACGGCGCAGCGTATCGAAGGGGCCATCGAGGCCCTGGGCTTTCGGCGCAACAGCCTGGCCCAACGCCTGAGCAAGGGCGGCAGCGAGACCATCGGGCTGGTGCTGCCGGACATCGCCAATCCCTTTTTCGCCGAGCTGGCCGACGCCGCCGAGGCCACGGCCTTCGCCCATGGCTACAACCTGGTGCTCTGCCTGACGCGCAACGATCCGGCGCGGGAAATCCAGTACGTCCACTGGAAGGGATCGCGCCGCGTGGATGGTCTGCTGTTCATCACCAACCGCGCGGATGACGGGGCGCTGGCGGCGCAACTGGGCGCCTATCGGGAGATCGTGTTGCTGGACGAGGATGTCCCGGGTACCTCGATGCCCAAGGTCTTCGCCGACAATGTCGCCGGCGGCCGACTGGCCACCGAGCATCTGATCCGCCAGGGGCATCGGCGCATCGCCCATGTCTCCGGACCGGCAGCGGTGATGAGCGTGAGGGAGCGGCGCGAGGGCTATGAGCAAGCCCTGGCCGCGGCCGGAATACCCTTGCGTCCCGATTATCTGCTGCTGGGGGAGTACAGCCGCGACTTCGGGCGTCAGGCGGCCGCGACCCTGCTGGATCTGCCGGAGCCGCCTCAGGCGATCTTCGCCGCTAGCGACTTCATCGCGGTAGGGGTGCTCGATACCCTGCGCGAACGCGGCCTGGCGGTTCCCGATGCCCTGTCCCTGGTCGGCTTCGACGACGCGCCCTACGCGGAATTGCTCACGCCGCCGCTCAGTACCGTGCGCCAGTCGGCGCGGGACCTGGGTCGCCAGGGAATCGAAGCCCTGCTGGCGGTGCTTGCCGGGCAGCCGGTAGTCGGGGAGCAGCGGGTCGCTGTAACGCTGGTGGAACGGGGCTCGGTCGCCCCAGTGCCTGCCCCAAGGTAGCACCCGGCGTTTCCATTCTGCCCAGTCGTGGAGCACTCTCTTGGCTGTCCGGCCAGAGGCTCTGCGCAGGGGGTTTGAGTAACCATTTGAATTGGCAGTGGAAGAGGGTCCTCCAGTCGCTGCTGGCACGCCTTGTGCTGTTTCCTTTCCAACAGAACCTTCCCGGTTCTATTTTTTGGCCCACTTAGTAAACCGGTTTACTAACCGCTGCCACATCCGTTGGCAGGGTAGAGGAGGATGGAGATGCTTCGATTCGGCAAGACGTTCGCTTCCATGCTGATGGTGTTCGGATTGGGCCTGGCCGGTAGTGCCCAGGCGGCGCCGGCCAAGCGGCTGGCACTGGTCCAGGTGAATCAGCAGGCGCTCTATTTCACCCAGATCACCCAGGGTGCCCAGGCCGCCGCCAAGGCGGCGGGCGCCGAGTTGGTGGTGTTCAACGCCAACGACAACCCCTCCGCCCAGAACGACGCCATCGAGGCCTACATCCAGGACAGGGTGGACGCCATCCTGGTCTGTGCCATCGACGTCAACGGCATCAAGCCGGCGGTCTCGGCGGCGGTCCAGGCCGGTATCCCGGTGGTGGCCATCGACGCCGTGCTCAATGGCGACAACCAGGTGCAGGTCGGCGTCGACAACCGCGCCGCGGCTCGCCAGCTGGGGGAATACACCGGCAACTACATCACCCGAGAGCTGGGTGGCGAGGCCAAGGTCGGGGTGGTGGGAGCCCTGGGTTCCTACGTGCAGAACCTGCGTCTGGACGGCTTCCGCGAGGGGCTGGCCCAGCGCGCGCCCAAGGCGAAGATCGTCGGTACCGTGGATGGCAACAACGTGCAGGACACCGCGCAGAGCGCCGCGGAAAATCTGCTCACCGCCAATCCGGATCTGCAGATCGTCTATGCCACCGGCGAGCCGGCGTTGATTGGCACCGTGGCGGCCAGCGTCGCCCAGGGCAGCGGCGAGCGCACCCGGATCTTTGGCTGGGACCTGTCGCCCCAGGCCGTCCAGGGCCTGGATGACGGCTCCGTGGCAGTGGTGGTGCAGCAGAACACCCGCGGCATGGGCAAGGCGGCGGTGGAGGCGGCGCTGGCGCTGCTCGCCGGCCAGCAGGTCACCAAGCAGCAGGATATCCCGGTGACCCTGGTCACCCGGGAAAACCTGGATGCCTATCGCGCCGACTTCAAGTAGCGGAGACCGAGCATGGACACTGCGACGACGGTTCCCCGGGTCAGCATGACCGGCATCACCAAGAGCTATGGCTCCATCCAGTCCCTGCGCGGCGTCGACCTCGCCCTGCAGCCCGGCGAGGTCCTGGGGCTGGTCGGCGACAACGGCGCCGGCAAATCGACCCTGACCAAGATTCTTTCCGGCGCGGTGCTGCCCACCAGTGGCTGCATCCGCATCGACGGCCGCGAAGAGGTGTTCCAGGGCCCGGCGGATGCCCAGCGCTGTCGGATCCAGATGGTCTATCAGGATCTCTCCCTGTGCGACACCGTGGACGTGGCCGGCAACCTCTTCATGGGGCGGGAGCCCCGCCGCCGGCTGCTCGGGCTGCCGCTGCTGGACGAGCGCAAGATGCACGCCGATGCGCGCCGCATCCTCGAGGGGCTGGGCATCAGCCTGCCCGATACCCGCGCCCAGGTACGCCACCTCTCCGGCGGCCAGCGCCAGGCCGTGGCCATAGCCCGCGCCGCGGCCTTCGAACCCCGGGTACTGATCATGGACGAGCCGACCGCCGCCCTGGCGGTGGCCGAGGTCGAGGCGGTGCTGGAGCTGATCCGCACCATCAGCCGCCAGGGGGTGAGCGTCATCCTCATCACCCACCGGCTGCAGGATCTCTTCCTGGTCTGCGACCGCATCATGGTGATGTACGAGGGCCAGAACCTGGCCGAGCGCCGGGTGGCCGACACCAGTCTGGGCGAGATCGTCGAGCTGATCGTCGGCCACAAGTTCACCGCCCGTTCCGCCTGCGCCTGAATCGGAGGATTTCATGAATACCCTCGACCTGACCCGACAGCGCGTGGTGGTGCAGTCACCGCTGCGCCGCCTGCTGCACGACTATCCCGGCGTCGCCAGCATCGCGCTGTTCTTCGCCCTCTGCTGCCTGCTGTTCGCGCTGGTGACCGACAACTTCCTCAGCAGCGGCAACCTGCTCAACGTCATTCGCCAGAACGCGCCCTTGCTGATCGTGGCCGTGGCCATGACCCTGGTGGTGACCACCGGTGGCATAGACCTGTCGGTCGGTTCCACCCTGGCCCTGGTGGGCGCCCTGGCCGCCCTCGGCCTCAACACCTGGCAGCTGCCCTGGCCGGTGGTGCTGGCCGGCGGCCTGCTGGTGGGGGCGCTGATCGGTGCGCTGAACGGCTACTTCATCGCCTACGCGGGAATCCCGGCGTTCATCGTGACCCTGGCGACCCTGACCATCATTCGCGGCCTGGCGCTGCTCATCACCCAGGGCTATTCCATTCCGGTTCCCCGTGAATTCAGCGCCTTTCTCGCGCTCGGTCGCGGCTGGGTGCTCGGACTGCCGCTGGCGGTATGGCTCGCGCTCTTCGCGGTGCTGGGCGGCATGCTGCTGCTGGGCAGGATGCGCTTCGGGCGCTATCTCACGGGGATTGGCGCCAATGCCGAAAGCGTCCGCCGGGCAGGGGTGAATACCCGCGGCGTGCTGCTGCGCGTCTACGTCCTGAGCGGCATGGCGGCGGCGCTGGCCGGGATGATCGTAACGGCCCGACTGGGCAGTGGTTCCTCCAACCAGGGGGAGGGCTTCGAACTGGAGGTCATCGCGGCGGTGGTGCTGGGCAGCACCAGTCTGTTCGGCGGCTTCGGCACCATCCTTGGCACCCTGCTGGGCGTGCTGACCATGGCGGTGATCAAGAACGGCCTGATCCTCGCCCATGTGTCGCCCTTCTATACCCAGATCGCCACGGGGGCCATCGTGCTGCTGGCCATCTGGCTCAACACCCGCATCCTCAAGACCGGCCGCCCGCTGGGGAGGGTAGGCGGATGAGTCTGTTTCGCCATCCCGAGCCGCTTCCGGTCGGGGTCGACAGCGGCCATGCCATGACGGTGCTTGGCCCGCTGCCGGTGGACCGGTTGGGCGTGACCCTGATGCACGAGCACATTCTGCTCGACGCCTCCGGCAAATGGGTGCCACCCCGTTGCTGCGGCGAGCGACACCTGGCCGAGCAGCCGGTGAGCATCGAACTGCTCGGCGAGCTGCATATGAATCCGCTGGTCAGCCGCGACAACTGCCAGCTGTTCGACGTGGAGCTGGCCTGCGCCGAGTTGCTGAAATATCGCGCCTTGGGCGGGGAGACGGTGGTCGATCCCACCAACCTCGGCATCGGTCGCGATCCCCAGGCGCTGCAGCGCATCGCGCGGCTCACGGGTCTCAACATCATCATGGGTGCCGGTTTCTACCTGGAGCCCTCGCACCCGGCCTATGTCAGGGAGCGCTCGGTGGAGGAACTGACCGCCCAGATCGTCCACGACGTGGGCGGAGCGGCGGAAAAGCCGGAGGTCATCGCCGGGCTGATCGGCGAGATCGGGGTGTCGGCCGCCTTTACCGCCAGCGAGGAAAAATCCCTGCGCGCCGCCGCCCGGGCCAGCGGCCTTACCGGGGTGCCCCTGGCGGTCCATCTGCCCGGCTGGGAACGTTTGGGCCACCGGGTGCTGGACATCGCCGCCGCCGAGGGCGCCGACCTGCACCACGTGGTGCTCTGCCACATGAATCCCAGTCATCGCGACCTCGATTACCAGCACGGACTCGCGGAGCGGGGTGCCTTCCTCGAATACGACATGATCGGCATGGGCTACTACTTCGCCGACGAGGCCGCCCAGTCGCCGTCCGACGAAGACAACGCTCGCGCCCTCGTCGGTCTGCTGGAGGCCGGCTACGGCGAGCGCCTGCTGCTGTCCCAGGACGTCTTTCTCAAGACCATGCTCACCCGCTACGGCGGCCACGGCTATGGCTACCTGCTCAAGCACTTCGTCCCGCGTCTGCGCCGCCATGGCGTCACGGGGGCGCAACTGGAAACCCTGCTGATCGACAACCCGCGCCGCGTCTTCCAGCGCGTTCGATCGGCCTAAAGTCCCGCAACCGGAGAACCTATGAAACAGTCCGTTCTGCTCGCTGGCGAATCCTGGGTCAGCACCGCGACCCATATCAAAGGCTTTGACCAGTTCGCCTCCGTCACCGCCCACAATGGCGCCCAGCGCCTGCTGACCGCACTGGCCGACAGCGACTATGCCGTCACCCAGATGTGCGCCGACCAGGCGCAAACCGACTTTCCGGCGACGCTGGAAGCCCTGCGCGACTACCAGGTGATCATCCTGTCGGATATCGGTGCCAACAGCCTGTTGCTGCATCCGGATACCTGGCTGCGCAGCCGCCGCACACCGAATCGCCTGACGGCGCTGCGCGAGTATGTGCTGCAGGGTGGCGCGCTCATGATGGTCGGTGGCTACTACAGCTTCCAGGGCATCAACGGGGGGGCCCGTTATCGCGGTACGGCGGTGGAAGAGGTGCTGCCGGTGCGTTGCCTGCCCTATGACGACCGCATCGAGGTGCCCGAGGGCTTCACGCCAGAGGTGCACGGCGAGCATGAGTTGCTGCGTGGCCTGCCCCAGGACTGGTCCTATCTGCTGGGCTACAACGAGGTGGAATTGCACCCGGACGCCCAGCTCGTGGCGAGCGTCGCGGGTAGCGGTCATCCACTGCTGGCGACCCGGGAAGTCGGCCAGGGGCGTACCCTGGTCTGGACCAGCGACATGTCGATGCACTGGATGCCCGACGACTTCCTGGCCGGCGATGCCTATCGCCGCTTCTGGCTCAACTGCCTGGACTGGCTCTTGCGGCGCGCCTGATCACCCGTAGTCCGACTGGAGATCCCCAATGCTCGACGATCCTTTGGCCCTGACCCGAGCGCTGCTGGGGTTTCCCACGCTCAATCCGCCGGGCGATGAAGAAGCCTGTGCGCAGTTCCTGGTCACGACGCTCCGCGAGGCGGGCTTCCACTGCGAGTTGCAGCATTTCGGCGAACGACGTTGCAACCTGGTGGCCTGGCTACCGGGGCGCGGGGCCGGCAAGCCGCTGGGCTTTACCGGGCACCTGGACGTGGTGCCCCTGGGCAATGGCACCTGGCGCCACGGGCCCTTTGCCGGCGAAGTGGCCGAAGGGCGCCTCTATGGCCGCGGCGCCAGCGACATGAAGGCGGGCATCGCCGCCTTCATCGTCGCCTGCCAGCGCAATCGCGAGGTCATCGCCCAGGGGCCTGGCGTCCGGCTGCTGCTCACCGGCGGTGAGGAAACCGGCTGCGACGGCGCCCGGGCGCTGTGCCGGGACGCGCCGCACCTGCTTGGCGAGCTGGGCGCGCTGCTGGTGGGCGAACCCACCGCCAATCGGCCGGTGCTGGGGCACAAGGGCGCCTTCTGGCTCCGCTGCACCGCCCATGGCCGCACGGCCCACGGCGCCATGCCCGAGGAGGGGGAAAACGCCATCTACCGCCTGGCCGAGGCCATTGGCCAGGCGCGCACCTTCGCCGTCGGCCCGCCGCATCCGCTCATGCGCCAACCCACGCTCAACGTGGGGACCGTCAGCGGTGGGCTGAACATCAACTCGGTGCCGGATCGTGCAGCCTTCACCCTCGATCTGCGGACCGCACCGAACCTGGCGCATGCCGACATCCAGCGGCGTCTGGCCGAGCATCTGGGCAGCGATCTGGAGCTGGAGGTCCTGGTGGATCTGCCCGGGGTCTGTGCCGACAGGAGCGACGCCTGGGTGCGGCAGGTCTTCGACCGTTGCGCCACCCTGCACGGCGGGGCGCTGCCCGCCAGCGTGGTGCCTTATTTCACCGATGCCGCCGTGCTGCTGCCCGCGCTGAACGATCCGCCCACCCTGATCCTGGGGCCGGGCGAACCGAGCATGGCGCACAAGGTGGACGAATACTGCGAGCTGCAACGCCTGGAGGAGGGCACCGAGCTCTACGGGCAGTTGCTCCGGGACTGGATGCTCGCCGGACGCTAGCGCCGCGCCAGGGGTACCACCATGGGGGTGCCGGCCACGGGGTCGTCGATGATCAGGCAGTCCAGGTCGTAGACCGCCTTGATCAGCGCGGGGGTGATGACGTCGCGCGGGCGGCCGGTGGCCAGCACCTTGCCGTCGCGCATGGCCACCAGGTGGGTGGCGTAGCGACAGGCGTGGTTGAGGTCGTGCAGCACCATCACCAGGGTGTGGCCCTGCTGGCGATTGAGGTCTTCCAGCAATTCCAGCAGGTCGATCTGGTGGGTGATGTCGAGCCAGGTGGTGGGCTCGTCGAGCAGCAGCAGCGGGGTTTCCTGGGCCAGGGCCATGGCGATCCAGACCCGCTGGCGCTGGCCACCGGAAAGGGTGTCCACCGCCCGATCGGCCAGTTCGAAGACACCGGTGGCCTGCATGGCGTGGGTCACCGCGCGCTCGTCGTCGGCGCGCACGCCGCCGAACAGCGTCTGGTGCGGATAGCGTCCGCGGGCCACCAGGTCGCGCACCGAGATGTCGCCCGGGGCCTGGGAGCTCTGTGGCAGCAGGCCCAGGCGGCGGGCCACCTCCTTGGTGCGATAGCTCTGGATCGCTTGGCCGTCCAGCCAGACCTGACCCTGGCTGGGCGCCAGCAGCCGGCTTAGGGTGCGCAGCAGGGTCGACTTGCCGCAGCCGTTGGGGCCGATGATGACCGTCAGCTCGCCATCGGGGATGGTCAGCGACAGGTCTTCGGCGATCAGCTTGCGGCCGTAGCCCAGGGTCAGGCGCTCGGCGTGCAGGCGCGAAGCGGGGGCGTCGTTCATGAGCGGCGGGACTCCCAGATGAGCAGGCCGATCAGGTAGAGCCCACCCAGGCTCACCGTGACCAGGCCGACCGGCAGGACATAGGGCAGGAACAGGCGCTGGGCGATGAGATCCGCGCCCAGCAACAGGACCGCGCCGGTGAGGGCGGCGGCGGGCAGCGCCAGGCGCTGGGTGCCGGTCAGGCGGCGGGCGATCTGCGGAGCGGCCAGGGCGATGAAGGAGATCGGTCCGGCTACCGCGGTGCCGGCGGCGGTGAGCACCACGCCCAGGCCCAGCAGCGACAGCCGCGTGCGCTCCACCGGCACGCCCAGGGCGCAGGCGGTGTCATCGCCCATCTCCAGCAGGAACAGCCGGCGACTCAGCGCCAGGCTGGCTACACCTGCCAGCAGGATGAAGACCACCGCCGGCCAGGCCTTGGCCCAGGTGATACCGTTGAGCGAGCCGGCGCTCCACAGGCCGGCGCTGAAGGCGGCTTCCAGGGAGGCATGGACGATCAGCCAGGTGTTGAGCGCCATCAACAGGGCGCGCACGCCGATGCCGACGATGATGAGTCTGAGGGTATCCACGCCGCTGCCGCGCCAGGTCAGGGCATAGACCAGCGCCGCGCTGAGCAGGCCGCCGATCAGGGCGGCGGTGGTGCTCCAGAGGATGCTGGCCTGGAACAGCACCAAGGCGACCAGCACGCCGCTGTAGGCACCGGTGTTGAAACCCATGATGTCCGGGCTGCCGAGGGGATTGCGCAGCAGTGACTGGAACAGCGCCCCGCTCAGGCCCAGGGCGGCGCCGATCAGCAGGGCCAGGGCCACCCGCGGCAGGCGCCACTGGGTGACCACCAGTTCGATGCCGCGCGGCGCCTCGCCGAGCAGGGCGGCCAGCACCTGGGCGGGACTCAGGGACAGGCTGCCGCTGCCCAGGGCGAACAGGGCGAGCAACAGGGCGCCGCCGAGCAGGGTGAGCAGCACGCCGGGCAGGCGCAGGCGACCGGGACGGTTCATGCCCGGCCTCCCTGGCGCTGACAGCGCGCCAGCCAGATCAGCAGCGGCGCGCCGAGGAAGGCGGTCACCACCGAGACGCGCAACTCGTTGGTCACCAGCAGGCGGCCGACGATATCGGCCGTCAGCAGCAAGCTGGGGGTGAACAGCAGGACGAAGGGCAGCAGCCAGCGATGGTCTTCGCCGATGGCCCAGCGACCCAGGTGCGGCACCATCAGGCCGACGAAGGCGATGGGGCCGACCGCCGCGGCAGCGGCCCCGCAGAGCAGGGTGATGGCCAGCAGGCCGAGCAACTGGGTCTGGCGGACCCGGGTGCCGAGGGCCACGGCCAGATCGCTACCCAGGCTCAGGGCGTTCAAGGCTGGCGCCAGCAGTAGGGCGATGAACACCCCGCCCAGCACCGGCAGGCTGGCGCTGCGCAAGAGATCGAGCTGACGGACGTCCAGGGAGCCGAATTGCCAGAATCTCAGCTGATCGTAGACCTGGGGATCGAGCAGGGCGATGCCCGAGCTGACGCCTTCGAGCATGGCGCCCAGGGCCACCCCGACCAGCACCAGGCGCATGGGGTTGAAGCCGCCGCCACCGGCGATGCCGGCCAGCAGCACCACCAGGCTGGCCAGCAGGGCGCCGCCGAAGGCGAAGCCCAGGTACTGCTCGGGACCGCTGGCGCCGAACAGGGCAATGCCCAGCACCACGGCGAAACTGGCTCCGGCATTGACGCCGAGGATGCCCGGGTCGGCGAGGGGATTGCGCGTCAGCGCCTGCATCAGGGTGCCGGCCACGCCCAGCGCCGCTCCGGCGAGCAGCCCGGCGAGGGTGCGTGGCAGCCGCGCCTCGCGCACGATCAGGCAGGCCGGCTCGCTGCAGCCCTGGCCCAGCGCCTGCCAGACATCGGCCAGCGGGATGGCGGTGGCGCCGAGCGCCAGGCTGGCAGCCATCACCAGGAGCAGCAGGACAGCGGCGCAGCCGAGGATGAGGAGGCGGCGCGGGGTCATCCGCGGCGACCGACGGGGAGGGGAGTGGATGAGAACAAGGCGTATTAACACATGATAGTCTGTATTACATGCTAACAGCCTTGCCCCGGCGGCTCGATAGCGTCCCCTGTGTTTTTCCGGTGATTCATGTCCAAGACGTCCTTCCTGCTCGACTTCGGCCTGCTCAGGTCCCATGCCGCCTTTCGCACCCTGTTCATCGCCCGCCTGGTCTCCGTGCTGTCCCTCGGCCTCCTGGCCGTGGCCATCCCCATCCAGGTCCAGGCGCTGACCGACTCGCCGCTCAAGGTGGGCCTGGCGCTGAGCATGGCCGGTATCGGCATGTTCGTCGGCCTGCTCACCGGTGGGGTGCTGGCCGACCGCCTGGAGCGGCGCCAACTGATCCTGGCCGCGCGTTCCATCTGCGGCCTGGGCTTCATCGGCCTGGCGGTCAACGCCAGCCTGCCCGAGCCGTCGCTGACCGCCATCTACCTGCTGGCGCTGTGGGACGGCTTCTTTGGCGCCCTGGGCGTGACCGCGCTGCTGGCGGTCACGCCGATCCTGGTCGGGCGCGAATCCATGGTGCAGGCCGGCGCCCTGAACATGCTCAGCGTGCGGGTGGCGGCCATCGTCGCCCCGCCGCTGGGCACCCTGCTGATCGCCCAGAGTGGCGTGGCCTGGAACTACGGCCTGACCGCCGGCGGTACCCTCATCACCCTGCTGGTGCTCTTGCGCCTGCCGCCGTTGCCTCCGCCGGAACAGCCACGCGAGACGCCCTGGCAGGCCCTGGGCGGCGGCATCGCCTTCCTGTTCGAGAATCGCCTGCTGGGCGCAGTCGCCCTGGTCGGCGCCCTGGTCACCATGGCCAACGCGGTGCGGGTGCTCTATCCGTCGCTGGGGGAGGACTGGGGGCTGGATACCGGACACCTGGGCTGGCTCTATGCCGCCGCGCCCCTGGGCGCGGCCATCGGCGCCCTCACCAGTGGTCGACTGAACCAGGCGCCACGCCCGGGGCGTACCCTGCTGATGACCGCGGTGGCGACCTTTCTCGCGGTGGCGGTGTTCGCGCTGCTGCCCGGCTTCTGGCTGTCGGCGCTGTGCCTGGTGCTGTTCGGCTACCTGGGTGCGCTCAATTCCCTGGTGCAGTACGCGCTGATCCAGCGCCTGACGCCGGATCGCCTGCTGGGGCGGATCAATGCGTTGTGGACGGCGCAGAACATCGGCGGCGAGGCCATCGGCGCAGCGCTGTTCGGCGGTCTGGCCAGCCTGCTGCTGCCGGCGCAGGCAGCTTGCGTCTTCGGTCTGGTCGCCACCGCGGTGGCAGCCCTTTGCTGGGCGCTGGCCCGAGGCCTGCGCCGGGCGGAAAGCCTGGGCGCCTAGCGTGTAAAACCGCCACGGCGTTTCTAACGGGTGCATACGGCGATCAGCAGTGGACAAGACCGATCGCGGCCATGGGCCGCTCCTACAGGCTAGCCGGCACCTGTAGGAGCGGCCCATGGCCGCGATCACCAAAACACCGATGTCTTGTAGGAGCGGCCGCATCGGCGAACCGCCATGGCCGCTATCAGACTCCTCGCCTAGAAAACCTCACAGTAACTGTTCTGCTCAGGGCTTGGCGTAGCGCTGCTCCAGGCGATCCAGCAGCAGGTTGGCGCTGTAGGGGTCGAGACGGAAGGTCTCGGCGCCCAGGGCTTCCACGCGGTTGTCCTTGACCGCCGGCAGGTGCGCCAGGAGCGGATTGCTGCGTACCGCCTCGGCTTCCTTGGCGTCCGCGGCGAACAGCAAAAAGGTCTGGCCCGTGAGACCGGTGGCGACGTTCTCACCGGCGAGCTGCAGGATGTCGTGGCGCTGCCCCTGGCTATGGCCGGTCTCCAGCCCCGCCGGCAGTTTCGCCAGGGTGAAGCCCAGGCTTTCCAGCAACTGGCCCTGGGAGGAGGCGGCGGTCCAGAGATTGGCCTGGCGCGTCGCCGGGTTGTAGACGAAGGCGGATACCGGTTGCGGCGGCAGCTGCAGGCGCGCCTTGAGATCGGCGACGCGCCGGTCGAAGTCGCCGACCACCTTGCGGGCGGCGTCCTCGCGGCCGGTGGCCCGGCCGAGCAGTTCCACCACCTGTTGCCAGCTGCGATTGTCGTAACCCACCACCAGCACCGGGGCGATGGCCTTGAGTTGCTCGACCAGCCGCAGCGCCGAGTCGTTGCCGGCGGCGCTGACCAGGATCAGGTCCGGCGCCTCGGCGGCCACGGCTTCGGCATTGGCCTCGCCGATATACAGCCGCTTCACGTCGCGCTGCCTGGCGACCGCGCCCCACTGGCGCAGGAAGCCCTGGTCATCGGCGAATCTGTTGTTGGGCGAGGTGGCGCCGCTGGCCACCACCGGCGCGCCGATGGCGAGCAGGGAACCGGTAAGGGTGACGCTGGTGGAGACGATGCGTTGCGGCTTGGCGGGCAGGGTCACCTGGCTGCCGTCGGCGTTGATCTGCCGCGGCCAGTCCGCCGCCTGAGCGGGGCCGCCCAGGATCAGGGTGGCGACCGCCAGAGTGGTGAGAATGCGAAACACTGACAACAAGCTGAACATGGACGCCTTCCAGTTGTAAGATAATCACTCTCATTTTCAAAGAACCACCCCCTGGGCAGCAAGTCGTTCCTTTCCCGTAGCCGACAGGGCCAGGGCAGGAGCCGTGGATCCGGTACCCGCCGGCGCTCTGCCCAGTGGAGATTCACCAGAGATTTCAAAGGGTTGCTGGCCATTCGGCGAGATCGTTCGGTCCCTAACGAATTGACTTTCCGGCAGGCAACCTTTAGCTTCTGCTTATTGATAAGCATTATCATTCGTGTAGAGGTCCATCGAAATGACGAGCAAGAGGGCTGAGGTGGTCGGCGGAATCGCTGCCGATCGTCGGGAACAGGCCGCATTCCTGTTCCAGTCGGGTGATCGCGTCCTGCAGGGGCGGGGCATCTGTGCCCGGGTCGAGACACCGGCCAGTGGCGGCGCGCACCGGGACAGCCTGTTCCTGCACGCCGTGGATGAAGCCTTCGCCCGTGCCCGCCAGGCCGGCATCGCCGAGCCGGTGATCATGGGCGCCATTCCCTTCGATACCACCAGGCCCTCCTGCCTCTATGTGCCTCGGGAGCATGCCTGGACTGCGCGCCCGGCGCCGGTCAGCAGCGCAGGGGTTGCCCCGGCGCAGGTGCGCGAGGTGCGCAACCTGCCCAGCGCGGACGGCTTCTGCCTGGCGGTGGAGGAGGCCATCGAGGCCTTCCGCCGTGGCGAGCTGAGCAAGGCGGTGCTGTCGCGCATCCAGGAGATCCGCCTGGCCGAGCCTGCCGACGTGGAGACCATCCTCGCCAATCTGACGCGGCAGAATCCTACCGGCTATCAATTCCGCATCCCCACCGCCGAGGGCGGCGAGCTGGTCGGGGTCAGCCCCGAGTTGCTGGTGCGCAAACAGGGTGCCCAGGTCCATACCAATCCCCTGGCCGGTTCGGCCAGGCGCCGCGCCGATCCGCAGGAAGACCAGCGCGTCGCCCGCGAGTTGCTGGAGTCCAGCAAGGACCACTACGAACATCGTCTGGTGATCGAGGACATCCGTGAGCAGCTGGCGCCGCTGTGCAGCCGGCTGGACGTACCCGAAGGCCCCTCGCTGCTCAGCACCAACGCCATGTGGCACCTGTCCACCGCCATCGACGGCGAGCTGGCCGACAGCCGCACCTCGGCGCTGCAACTCGCCTGCCGCCTGCATCCGACCCCGGCGGTGTGCGGCTTTCCCACGGCCGCGGCGCGCCAGCTGATCCAGCGCATCGAGCCCTTCGACCGCGGCCTGTTCACCGGCATGGTCGGCTGGTGCGATGCCCAGGGCAACGGCGAGTGGGTGGTCACCATCCGCTGCGGCACGGTGCAGGGCGACTGGCTGCGGCTGTTCGCCGGCGCCGGCATCGTCGAAGCCTCCGACCCTGCGGCGGAGTGGGCCGAGGTCACCGCCAAACTGGGCACCATGCGTGCCGCCTGTGGTTTGCTCGACGAGGAGAACCCCACGTGAGTCTGGAATTCACCCCCTGGCCGGACGACCTGGCGGCGCGCTATCGCGCCCTGGGTTACTGGCTCGACCTGCCGATGACCGAGATCCTGGCGCGCAGCCGCGCGGCCCTGCCGGACGCGCCGGCGATCCTCTGCGGCGAGCGGCAGCTGAGCTATGCCGAGCTGGACGAGCGCTCCAGTCGCCTGGCCGCCCACCTGCAGGCCGCCGGGCTGCGCCGCCACGACACGGCCCTGGTGCAGCTGCCCAACGTGGCCGAGTTCTACGTGGTGTTCTTTGCCCTGCTCAAGGCCGGCATCGCCCCGGTCAATGCGCTGTTCAGCCACCAGAAGCTGGAGTTGCTCGCCTATGCGCAGCAGATCCAGCCCCGGTTGCTGATCGCCTCCAGCGAGCACAACCTGTTCCGCGACGACAACTTCCTCGCCGAGTTGCGCGACGTGGCGCCGGGCCTCGGCGAGGTACTGCTGGACGGCGCCGACGACGCGCGCAGCCTCCAGCAGCGCCTGGATACCCCGCTGGACGGTTTTCAGCTGACGCCCACCGCCGGTGGCGAGGTGGCCTTCTTCCAGCTATCCGGGGGCAGCACTGGCACGCCCAAGCTGATCCCGCGCACCCACAACGACTACTACTACAGCCTCAGACGCAGCGTCGAGATCTGCCGCCTGAGCCCGGCGACGCGCTTTCTCTGCGCGCTGCCGGCGGGCCATAACTACACCCTCAGCTCGCCCGGCGCGCTGGGCGTCTTCATCGCCGGTGGCTGCGTGGTCATGGCCCGCGATCCCGAGCCGCTGCGCTGCTTCGCGCTGATCGAACGCCATCAGGTGGACTGGGTGGCCCTGGTACCCCCGGCGGTGGCGCTCTGGCTGCAGGCCGCGGCCGCACCCGAGCAGCGCGCGCGACTCGCCAGCCTGCGGGTGGTGCAGGTGGGCGGTGCCAGCTTCGCCGAGGCCCAGGCGCGCCGCGTGCCCGAGGAGCTGGGCTGCCAGTTGCAGCAGGTGTTCGGCATGGCCGAAGGCCTGGTCAACTACACCCGCCTCGACGACGAACCCGAGCGCATCTTCACCACCCAGGGCCGGCCCATGAGCCCGGATGACGAGGTGCGCATCACCGACGAGGACGGCAATCCCGTGCCCGACGGCGAGCCCGGCCTGCTGTCCACCCGTGGCCCCTACACCTTCCGCGGCTACTACCGCAGCCCCGAGCACAACGCCCAGGTGTTCGACGCCGAGGGCTTCTACTTCTCCGGCGACGTGGTCCAGCGCGATGCCGCCGGCTACCTCAAGGTGGTCGGGCGGGTGAAGGACCAGATCAACCGCGGCGGTGAAAAGATCGCCGCCGCCGAGATCGAGGGCCTGCTGCTGCGCCATCCCGGCATCACCCACGCGGCCCTGGTCGCCATCGCCGACGACTTGATGGGCGAGAAGAGCTGCGCCTGCCTGGTGGTGAGCGATCCGGCACTCAAGCCGGTGGCGCTGCGCCGCTACCTGCGCGAGCAGGGCGTGGCCGAGTACAAGCTGCCCGACCGTTTCCAGTTCCTTGACCAGCTGCCGCTCACCGCCGTCGGCAAGATCGACAAGCGCCGCCTGCGCGAGCAGCTGCAGACCCCATCCACCGAGCGTCCCTAAGGTTTCCCATGGCTATTCCCCGTCTTGCCTCCTATCCCTTGCCCCAGCCCGACGGCTTTCCCGCCAACAAGGTGGACTGGACGCCCGTGGCCGATCGCGCCGTGCTGCTGATCCACGACATGCAGCGCTATTTCGTCGAATTCTATGGCGACGACAGCCCGCTGATCGATCAGGTGGTGGCCAACATCGCCGCCCTGCGCGCCTGGGCCGATGCCCAGGGCGTGCCGGTGGTCTATACCGCCCAGCCCACCGACCAGCCGCCGGCCGATCGCGCCCTGCTCAACGACATGTGGGGCCCGGGCCTGACCCAGGCCGATCCCGCGCTGCAGCAGGTGGTGGACGCGCTGGCGCCCAAGGCTGACGACGTGGTGCTGACCAAGTGGCGCTACAGCGCCTTCCACCGTTCCAATCTGCAGGACCTGATGACCGAATGGCGGCGCGATCAGCTGATCGTCTGCGGCGTCTATGCCCATATCGGCTGCCTGACCACCTGCACCGATGCCTTCATGAGGGATATCCAGGCCTTCCTGATCGGCGACGCCGTGGCCGACTTCAGCGAGGAAGAGCACCGCATGGCGCTGCGCTACGTGGCGACCCGCTGCGGCAGCACCCTGAGTACCGCCCAGGTCACCGGCGCGGGTGCGGCCGTGCTCGATGAAGCCTGGCTGCGCGCCCAGGTCCAGCCGCTGCTGGACGCCGATGATGAAGCACCGGCGCTGGACGATAACCTCACCGATTTCGGCCTGGACTCGGTGCAGGTCATGACCCTGGTGGGCGAGTGGCAGAAGCGCGGTCTGCCGGTGACCTTCGCCGATCTCGCCGCCCAGCCGACCCTGCAGGGCTGGCTGGACCTGCTGCGCGCGCGCGCCTGAGGAATCTGCTGATGACGCAACTGGATTTCACCGGCAAGCGCGTCTGGGTGACCGGCGCAGGGCAGGGCATCGGGCTGCAGGTAGCGCGGCGCTTCCAGGCGGCGGGCGCCGAGGTGATCGGCCTCGACCGGCAATTCGCCGAGGGCAGCTATCCGTTCCGCACCCAGCTACTGGACGTCGCCGACGCGGCCCAGGTGGAGGACGTCTGCCAGGCGCTGCTGGCGGAAGAGCGCCGCCTGGACGTGCTGGTCAATGGCGCCGGCGTGCTGCGCCTGGGCACCAGCGACAGCCTGAGCCTGGACGACTGGCAGGCGCTGCTGGACGTCAACGTCTCCGGACCCTTCTATCTGTTCCGCCAGCTGGTGCCGCTGTTCAAGGCCCAGGGCCGGGGCGCCATCGTCAACATCGCCTCCAACGCCGCCCACGTGCCGCGCCTGCAGATGGCCGGCTACTGCACCTCCAAGGCGGCGCTGGTGTCCCTGAGCCACTGCGTGGCCCTGGAACTGGCCGGGTCGGGCGTGCGCTGCAACGTGGTCTCGCCGGGCTCCACGGCGACCCCCATGCTGGCCGGCATGCTCGGTTCGCCGGAGGGCTATCAACGCCTGGTGGACGGCCTGCCGGAAGACTTCAAGCTGGGCATCCCGCTGCGCAAGATCGCCCAGCCCGACGAGATCGCCAACACCGTGCTGTTCCTCGCCTCGGACCTGGCCAGCCATATCACCATGCAGGACATCGTGGTGGACGGCGGCGCGACCCTGGCGGCGTGAGAGGTTTTCGTCGGTTGGGTTGAGCGCCAGCGAAGCCCAACACGGCGGGTTCGACTCCGCCTGTTGGGCTTCGACGATGCGGCTGTCTCAACCCAACCTACGGCTTGCCTCGCGACCGATCCCGAGCTTGCCGGGGCAGAAGAAGCTGAACGCCTGCTCGGATAGCCCCCTCTCCCCTCGGGAGAGGGTTGGGGTGAGGGCGGCCCTGGCTTCGACGCCCAGTGGAAAAGGCTGCGCCGTTTTCCACGCTACGGACTCAAAGATACGGCGGTGAACCGGGGCTCGACCGCTGGCGGCGGGAGAGTAGCCAGGTTGGTCTGAGCGATAGCGAAGCCCAGGGTATTGTCATGAAACGCATCGCGGCCATGGGCCGCTCCTACAGTCTGTGCTCAACCTGTAGGAGCGGCCGCATCGGCGGACCGCCATGGCCGCGATTGGTATTGCTGAAGAGCTTCGCTAACGAAGCCCTCCACTCAACCCGCCACCAGCACCCGGATCGCTTCCAGGCGCAGCGAGGCCTTGTCCAGGTAGGTCAGGCCTTCTTCGCGTTGCTGGCGCAGGCGGTCGATCTCGTCCTGGCGGACGCTGGAATTGACCGCGCGCAGGGCTTCCAGGCGGGCGATCTCTTCGTCCATGCCCGACAGGTAGGCCTGGCGGGCCTTGGCCACGCGTTCCTCGTGACGGGGCAGAGCTTTGCCTTCGCCACCGCCGATCAGCTTGGCCAGGGAGTCGCGCTGGGCCTGGACGAACTTGTTGGCACTGGTGCGCGGCACGCTTTCCAGCTGATCGTTGAGGGTCTCGAAGGCCACCCGGGCAGCCAGGTCGTTGCCGTTGGCGTCCAGCAGGCAGCGGATCGCCAGCGGCGGCAGGTAGCGGCCCAGTTGCAGGGCGCGCGGCGCCACCGCCTCGCTGATGTAGATCAGCTCCAGCAGGACAGTGCCCGGCTTGAGCGCCTTGTTCTTGATCAGCGCCACGGCGGTGTTGCCCATGGAGCCCGACAGCACCAGGTCCATGCCGCCCTGGGCCATGGGATGCTCCCAGGTCAGGAATTGCATGTCTTCGCGGACCAGGGCCACGTTGCGGTCGTAGGTGATGGTCACGCCTTCGTCGTCGCCCAGGGGGAAGCCGGCGTCGAGCATCTTCTCGCTGGGCTTGAGAATCAGGGCGTTGTCGGAATGATCTTCGCTGTCGATGCCGAAGGCGTTGAACAGCTCTTCCATGTACATCGGCAGGGCGAATTGGTCGTCCTGCTCGAGGATGTCCTCGACCAGTTGCTCGCCGGCACCGGCGCCGGAGGAGTTGAGTTCCAGCAGGCGGTCACGGCCATTGTGCAGCTCGGCTTCCAGGGCAGCGCGCGCCTGGGCGCCCTGTTCCAGCAAGGCCTGCCAGGTGGCGTCGTCGCCACCGGCCAGCTGCTCGTCGAGCTCGCTGGCGAAGCGCGCCTGCAGGGCGCTGCCGGTCGGCGAGGTGGCCAGGAAGGCGTTCAGCGCCTGGTGGTACCACTGGAACTGACGCTCCTGGCGGCTGCCTTCGAGGTAGGGCACGTGCAGCTGGATGGTGTGGCGCTGGCCGATCCGGTCGAGACGGCCGATGCGCTGCTCCAGCAGGTCCGGGTGGGCCGGCAGGTCGAACAGCACCAGGTGGTGGGCGAACTGGAAGTTGCGGCCTTCACTGCCGATCTCGGAGCAGATCAGCACCTGGGCGCCGAATTCCTCGTCGGCGAAGTAGGCGGCGGCGCGGTCGCGCTCGAGGATGCTCATGCCCTCGTGGAACACCGTGGCCGGGATGCCGGACTTCAGGCGCAGGGCGTCTTCCAGGTCCAGGGCGGTTTCCATGCGCGCGCAGATGACCAGCACCTTGTGCGGCTTGAGCGCCTTGAGGGTGTCGATCAGCCACTCGACGCGGCCGTCGTGGCGCCACCAGCGGTCGTTGTCGTCTTCCGGGGCGAATTCGGTTTCCGGCTGCAGCGACTGGCCGGGCATGACGCCCTCGTCCAGGTAGGCATCCGGGAAGGGCAGGGCGTGGGCGTGCAGCTCGCGCTCGGGGAAACCCTTGACCGCGGCGCGGGTGTTGCGGAACAGCACGCGGCCGGTGCCGTGGCGATCCAGCAGCTCGCGCACCAGGCGCGCGCGGGCCTCGGCATCGCCGGCGGCGGCAGCGTTCAGCAGGGTCTCGCCTTCCTGGCCGAGGAAACCGCCGATGGCGTCCTGGGCGGCCGGGCTGAGGGCGCCGGCGTCGAGCAGTTCCTGCACGGCTTCGGCCACCGGGCGATAGTGCTGGGACTCCTGCTGGAAGGCGGCGAAGTCGTGGAAGCGGCTGGGATCGAGCAGGCGCAGGCGGGCGAAGTGGCTGTCCTGGCCCAGTTGCTCGGGCGTCGCGGTCAGCAGCAGCACGCCCGGGATGACCTCGCCCAGTTGCTCGACCAGGCTGTATTCGCGGCTGGCGCCCTCGGGGTGCCAGACCAGGTGGTGGGCTTCATCGACCACCAACAGGTCCCAGCCGGCGGCGAAGGCGGCATCCTGGGCCTTTTCGTCACGCACCAGCCAGTCCAGGGAGACCAGGGCGAGCTGGGCGTCCTCGAAGGGGTTGCCCTCTTCGCTGGCCATGAAGCGCTCGGCGTCGAACAGCGCCACTTCCAGGTTGAAGCGGCGGCGCATCTCCACCAGCCACTGGTGCTGGAGATTTTCCGGGACCAGGATCAGCACGCGGCTGGCGCGACCGCTGAGCAGCTGGCGATGGATCACCAGGCCGGCCTCGATGGTCTTGCCCAGGCCCACTTCGTCGGCCAGCAGGACGCGCGGCGCGACCCGGTCGGCCACGCTGCGGGCGATGTGCAGCTGGTGCGGGATCGGCTGGGCGCGGGTACCGCCAAGGCCCCAGAGGCTGGACTGCAGGAGGCGGTTGCGGTGCTCGTGGGTGTGATAGCGCAGACCGAACCAGGGCAGGGGATCGATCTGCCCGGCGAACAGGCGGTCGCTGGCCAGGCGGAACTGGATGAAGTTCGACAGCTGGGCCTCGGGCACGCTGCGTGCCTCGCGCTCGGCGGTGAAGCCGTGGTACGTCAGCAGGCCGTCCTCTTCGGAGACCTCGCGCACGGTGAGCTTCCAGCCCTCGAAATGGGTCACCTCGTCGCCCGGGGCGAAGCGCACCCGGGTCAGCGGGGCGTTGCGCTGGGCATACTGGCGCGTCTCACCGGTGGCTGGATAGAGCACCGTGAGCAGGCGGCCGTCCAGGGCCAGGATGGTTCCCAGGCCCAGTTCGGCCTCACTGTCACTGATCCAGCGTTGTCCCGGTTGATGCGACGCCATGTGGAAGCTTCTCCCCAGCTATCAAAAAGCCGGCTATTTTAGCGAAAGCGGAGTCAGAAGCCTAACGCGCTCTTTGCCGCAGTCCGCGAATTCGAGGTCCCCGTCATGATCCCCATCGTTCCGCCCCTGGGCGTGACCCCACCCAACCAGCTGGATCCGGCGCCCGTGCGCCCCGTGGTCGCGCCGGTGACGGCACCTGCCGAAACGGCGCACGCCCCGCTGGAGGACGAAGCGACCCTGGATCGCGAGGCGCGCCGCCGCCGCCGGCAGCGCGAAGCCCTGCGCCAGGGCCTCGGCGCCGAACGTGCCCAGGCCCTGGAAGAGCCGGAGCAGGTGGGCGCCCAGGTGGATCTGCGGGTCTAGCCATGCTCGAGCGCCTGGAGCTGGACGACGCCGAGCTGGCCTTCCACCCGCACTGGCTATCCCCGGAACGAGCCGATGCCTGGCTGCAGCAGCTGGACGCCGAAATCCCCTGGAGCCAGCCGCAGGTGCGGGTGTTCGGCCGCTGGCACCCGGTGCCGCGACAGGTCGCCTGGTATGCCGACCCCGGGGTGGTCTACGGCTACGCCGGCCTGGATCACGCCGCCTTGCCCTGGACGCCGCTGTTGCAACTCATCCGTGAAGCCGTCGAGGCGGCCTGCGGCCAGGCCTTCAATGGCGTGCTGCTCAACCGTTACCGCGACGGCCAGGATTCCATGGGCTGGCACAGCGACGACGAGGCCAGTCTCGGCACCAATCCGCTGATCGCCTCGCTCAACCTGGGCGCCGCCCGGCGCTTCGACTTCCGCCGCAAGGGCACCAGCCGCATCGGCCATTCCCTGGAACTGGGTCACGGCAGCCTGCTGGTCATGGCCGGCGCGACCCAGCATCATTGGCAGCACCAGATCGCCAAGACCCGCAAAGCCAGCGAGTTGCGGCTGAATCTCACCTTTCGCCGGATAGCGACATGAGCGACGACAGCAATCTCATCGACTTCACCACCGAGCGCGGCAAGCGCATCCACGACCTCAAGGAGCGCCGGCTGCAGGAGGTGCGCTCGGCCTTCGAGCAGGCGCTGCCGCTGACCGCCGCCAAGAAGAAAAAGCGCAAGCCGAAGAAGAAATAGCGGGCACTACCGTTCGTCGGGATTCGCCCTTGAAATTTTGTGGGGGATTCCTATCTAGGTTCATGCGGGATGCCGAAGTCGGGTCCCGCAGGCAACACCGAAACTTGCTGAACCTATCAGGAGATTCACCATGAGCAACGTACTGTCCCTGGCCCCGCTGTTCCGTCATTCCGTCGGCTTCGACCGGTTCAACGACCTGTTCGAATCCGCTCTGCGCAACGACGCTGGCAGCTCCTATCCGCCCTACAACGTCGAGAAGCACGGTGACGACCAGTATCGCATCGTGATCGCCGCCGCCGGCCTCCAGGAAGATGACCTGGAGATCGAAGTCGAGCGTGGCGTGCTCACCGTCAAGGGTGGCCGGCGCGAAAACAGCGCCGAGAGCGTGACCTTCCTGCATCAGGGCATCGCCCAGCGCGCCTTCAAGCTGTCCTTCCGCCTCGCCGACCATATCGAGGTGAAGGGTGCCGATCTCAAGCACGGCCTGCTGAGCATCGAACTGGTGCGCGTGATCCCGGAAGAAGCCAAGCCCAAGCGCATCGCCATCGCCGGCCAGCGCCCGGCTCTGGACAACTGATCGTCCAGGCGTCCTGCCTAAAAGCCCCAGCCCCGTGCTGGGGCTTTTTCGTTTGCGGCCCCGGCGCTAGCGGCCCTGGCCGAAGAGCTCCAGCAGCACCCCGCGCAACCAGCGGTTGCCGGCGTCCTGGTGATAGCGCGCGTGCCAGTGCTGCCTGACCGCGAAGCCTTCGATCGGTACCGGGCATTCGTGGACCCTGAGGCCATAGGTCTCCGCCAGGGTGGTGCCGATATGCCGCGGCAGGGTGACGATGAGGTCCGAGGTGCCGACCACCGCGCCGACGCCCAGAAAGCCCGGTAGCTCCAGCACGATGCGGCGCTGCATCCCGGCGCGTACCAGACCCGCTTCCAGCAGCTTCTGCCCGGTGCCGGCACTGACCAGCACGTGGCCCTCCTCGGCATAGGCCGTGGCCGTCAGCTGCTCGCCGAGGCGCGGATGGCGGGCGCTGACCAGGCAGACCCAGTCCTGGGGAAACAGCAGTTGCTGATAGAGGCTGCCGCCCAGCCAGGGAATGAAGCCGATCGCCAGGTCCGCCTCGCCGATCTCCAGAGCCTGCTCGGTATTGCCGTCGATCCGCGCGATCTCCAGCCGAACCCCGGGCGCCATCTCGCGCAACTGCGCCAGGATCCGCGGCAGCAGGGTGATGTGGCTGGCATCGCTCAGGCAGAGGCGAAACAGCCGCTGGGCGGTGGCGGGCTCGAAGGCGACTTCCCAGGCCACCAGCCGGCGCAGGGATTCGAGCACCTCGCGACAGGGGGTGATCAGGGCCTCGGCCTGGGGCGTGGGCTTCATGCCGCCAGGCGTGCGCACGAACAGCGGATCGCGCAGCTGCTGGCGCAACTTGCCCAGCCAGAGGCTGATGGTGGGCTGGCTCTGACCCAGCTGTTCGGCGGCCCGGGTCACGCTGCCGGTGCGATAGAGCACCTCGAACAGCATCAGCAGCTTGGGTTCGGGCAGGCCGTCCGTCGGCAGCATTATCAGCATTCCTGATGGGCAAATTGGACTCTTTGTATAGCTCAATAGCAGACGCGGGCCTAGGGTAGGGCGAAAACAAGGAGCCCGATCCATGAAAATCTGCATCCTCGGGGCCGGCGCCCTGGGCAGCACCTTTGGCGCCTGGCTGAGCGAGGCGGGGCACGAGGCCTGGCTGCTCAATCGGCCCAATGCCCATATCGCGGCGGTCGCCCGTGACGGCCTGGACATCGAGACCGCCGAGGGCCGTCGCCGGGTCCAGGTACGGGCGGCGATGAGCGCCGAGACGGTCGGGGTGGTCGACCTGGTGGTGGTGCTGGTCAAGTCCTTCGCCACGGCCGAGGCCATGCGCCAGGCGCTGGCGCTGGTCGGTCCCGAGACCCTGGTGCTGTCGCTGCAGAACGGCCTCGGCCACGAAGAGCTGCTGGCCGAGATCGTCGGCCCGGAGCGGGTGATCGCCGGCAAGACCTATGTCGGCGGGGTGCTGCTCGGCCCGGGGCGGATCCGCAGCGGGGTGGCCGGCAAGCAGACCCTCATCGGCGAACTCGACGGCCAGCTCACCCCGCGGGTGCAAGCGGTCGCCGAGGCCTTTGCCGGCGCGGGCCTCGCCACCACGGTCAGCGCCAACATCCGCGGCACCCTGTGGGACAAGCTGCAGGTCAACGTCGCCACCGGGGCCCTCACCGGCATCACCCAGCTCACCTACGGCCAGCTCTATAGCGAGCCGCTCTTGCGCGACACCGCCTTGCAGGCGGTCGCCGAGGCCATCGCGGTGGCCCGCGCCGCCGGGGTCGAGCTGGGGCTGCAGGAACCGGATGCCGCCTGGCAACTGGCCCGCGAAGGGCTGGCGCCGTCGTTCAAGACCTCCATGCTGCAGAGCCTGCAGAGGGGCTCCATCACCGAAATCGACTTCATCAACGGCGCGGTGGTGCGGCTCGGCCAGCAGTACCGCGTACCGACCCCGGTCAACGCCACGCTGGTCGCCTGCATCAAGGGCATCGAGCGCGCCCTGGCCGATCGACAACAAGAGGACGCCACATCATTAGCATTCCCAAGGCCTACCTGGAACACGTGGCCATCTGGGTGAAAGACATCCACTGGCATATCCGCTTCTTCCACGAGGTGTTCGGCATGACCCTGCGCGAGGTGCAGGGCACGGTCGAGCAGCCCACCCAGTACTGGACCCTGGGCGGTATGCAATTCATGAGCAAGCCGGATTTCGCCGGCCCCGAGGGGCGCCTGGGCCACCTGGGGCTGATGTGCGAGGACCTCGACGCCGCCCTGGCCGCCGCCCGGCGTTTCGAGGGTGTGGAGCAACTGCCCCAGGGCTACAACTGGCTGCGCCTGCCCGATGGCCTGGCGCTGGAATTCATCCAGGCCGTGCCGGCCCGCGCCGTGCACGACGCCCTGGCCGTCAACGCCCGTCAAACCGAGTGACAGCGACCATGACCGTACAAGAAAAATATTTCGAGGACGCCCGCGAAGGCGACGAGGCGATCACCCCGAGCTACCTGGTCACCAAGGAACGCATCCTGGCCTATGCCGACCTGACCGGTGACCACACCCCGGTCCACGTCGATGAGGCCTATGCCAATGCCAGCCACTTCGGCGGCCTGGTCGCCCATGGCCTGATGGGGCTGTCCATCGCCGACGGTCTCAAGACCCAGTGCGACTATCGCTTCCTGCCGGGGATGTCGCTGGGCTGGACCTGGGACTTCCTCCTGCCGATCCGCGTCGGCGACGAATTGCACGTGAAAATGCGCGTCGGGTCCATGAGACCCAGCAAGAGCAAGCCGGGCTGGGGCATCGTGGTGCTGCCGTCCGAGCTGATCAACCAGAAGGGCGAGGTGGTCCAGCGCGGCGAGCACCGCCTGATGGTGCCGCGGCGGGAGGGCGCCCTATGAGTCAGCCACTGCCGCTGCAAGGCCTGAGGGTCATCGACTACAGCCACTTCCTCGCTGGTCCCTATGTGGGGCGCTGCCTGGCGGCGCTGGGCGCCGAGGTCATCAAGGTGGAACGTCCCGGCAGCGGCGATGCCGGGCGCCAGCACGCCTTCGTCCTCGACGACCAGCAGAGCGGCTACTTCCTGCAACTCAACATGGGCAAGCAGGGCGTCAGCGTCAACATGAAGGACCCGCGCGGCAAGGCCTTCATGCAGCAGCTCTGCGACAGTGCCGACGTCTTCATCGAGAACTACCGGCCCGGCGCCCTGGACAGGCTCGGCCTGGGTTATCAGGAGTTGTCCGCGCGCAATCCGCGACTGGTGTACTGCTCGATTTCCGCCTACGGCCACACCGGGCCCGACGCCCATCGCGCCGGCTTCGGCCTGATCGCCGAGGCCAAGAGCGGCATCATGCAGATGGTCGGCACGCCGGGCGAGGCTCCACCATTGCTGCGCATCTCCCTGGGCGACATGTACACCGGCGCCCACGCGGTGGCCGCCATCAACGCGGCGCTGCTCGGCCGGGTCACCAGCGGCCGCGGCCAGCACATCGACATGGCGCTGTATGACACCCTGGTGTCCATGCACGAGTACGCGGTGCAGTGCTACACCCTGTCCGGCGGCGAGATCCTGCCGCAGCAGACCGGTCACGACATGCCCACCTCGACCCTCTATGGCGTATTCCGCGCCCAGGACGGCGACCTGGTCATCGCCGCCCAGGTGGACGACTCCTGGAAGCGCTTCGCCGCCCTGGTCGAACAGGACGCTGGCCAGCCGGGTTTCGGCAGTGACCTGCGCTTCCACACCTCCACCGGCCGCAACGCCCATCGCGAAGTTATCCTGCCCATCGTCAAGGCCTGGGTGGCGGCCAATCCGGTCGCCCGGCTGCTGGCGCTGCTCGACGAGATCGACGTGCCCTGCGCCAAGGTGCAGCGCATCGACGAGGTGATCGAGGATCCGCAGATCAAGGCCCGCGGCATGATCCAGGAGCAGCAGCACCCGCGCTTCGGCACCCTGCGCATGCCCAATCTGCCATTCCGCTTTTCCGACTGCGACACCACCATCCAGCAGGTGGCGCCGGATCTCGGTGAGCACAACGCCGCCGTGGCCCGGAGCCTGGGCTACAGCGCGGACGAGATCGCCCAGCTGCAGGCCGATGGCGTGCTCTTCACCCAAGAGATGCCGGCATGACCGACCACTACGCGGTGATCGGCCGCCCGATCAATCACACCAAGTCCCCTCTCATCCATGGGCTGTTCGCCGCAACCAGCGGCCAGGACCTGGAGTACGGTGCCATCGAAGGCTCGCTGGAGGATTTTGCCGGTGACGTGGAGCGCTTTCGCGCCCAGGGCGGGCGGGGCATGAATGTCACGGCGCCCTTCAAGCTGCAGGCCTTCCAGCTGGCCACCGAGCCCAGCGAAAGGGCGCGCCTGGCCAAGGCGGCCAATGCGCTGAAGTTCGAGGGGGAGCGGGTGCTGGCGGAGAACTTCGACGGCATCGGCCTGCTGCGCGACATCGAGGTCAACCTCGGCCAGCCGCTGGCCGGCAAGCGGGTGCTCTTGCTGGGCGCCGGGGGCGCGGCCCGCGGCGCCCTGTTGCCCTTCCTCGCGGCCGGGCCGGCGGCGCTGGTGATGGTCAATCGCGATAGGCAGAAGGCCGCAGGGCTCGCCCAGGAGATCGGGCATCCGCTGCTGAGTGTAAGCAGCTACGAGGCCCTGCAAGGGGAGAGATTCGACCTGGTGATCAACGCCACCTCGGCCAGCCTGGTCGGTGAGCTGCCACCAGTCCCGGCCGACGTCTTTGCCCAGGCGGCGCTGGCCTACGAACTGGCCTATGGCAAGGGGCTGACGCCCTTCCTGCGCCTGGCTAAGGAACAGGGCGTGGCGCAACTGGCGGACGGCGTGGGCATGCTGGTGGAGCAGGCCGCTGAAGCCTTCGCCTGGTGGCGCGGCGTGCGCCCCGAGACCCGGCCGGTCATCGACCGGCTGACCCTTCCCCTGACATGAGCGATCCCATGAAGATCCTGATGCTGCACGGTATCAACCACAACATGTTCGGCAAGCGCGATCCGGTGCAGTACGGCACCGTGACCCTGGCCGAGATCGACACCAGGCTGGCGGCCCTTGGCGCGGAACTGGGGGTGGAAATAGAGTCCTTCCAGAGCAACCACGAAGGGGCGATGGTGGAGCGCATCCACCAGGGCTACGAGGAGGGCGTCGACGGGGTGCTGATCAACGCCGGCGCCTGGACTCACTACAGCTACGGCATCCGCGACGCCCTGGCGATCCTTACCGTCCCGGTGGTGGAATTGCACATGTCCAACATCCATGCGCGGGAGAGCTTTCGCCATCACTCGGTGTTCGCCGAGATCGTGCTGGGGCAGATCGCCGGCTTCGGCGTGGACAGCTACCTGCTGGCGCTGCGCGCGGCGGTGAGCGCGGCCCAGGCGCGCAGGGCCTGAGCCGCCGCCCCCCACCCCGAGGGAAAGGGAGCGCTCCCACAGATCCCTCGTGGGGTGGAAAACCGCGCAGCGTTTTCCACGCACCAAGGTGTTGGCTGAGGCCCTGCAGGCTATCGCGGCCATGGGCCGCTCCTACACTGTAGGAGCGGCCCATGGCCGCGATAAAGCAGGGTAGGGAGGCACCGCTTCTCTCGGCATGAGAATCAAGCCGATGCTCGCCACAGCCGGAGCAGGTATCGGGCGCCAATTGCAACTGGGTGAGAAGTCCCGCGTTGGCGCGGATGGAGGCGGGGAGTCGCAACGGATTCAAGGGCACTCGTCGTCCTTTTTGCGCGATATCGCCTCACCCGTATGCGGCCCCAGTTCCCGCTTGGGACAGTCCTGCCACTGCTTGTCCCCCAGACCGGCGGTGTATTCCGGATGCAGCGGATAGTGCAGGCGGTTGTCCGCCCGGCTGGTGTCGCCCACCACCAGCAACTCCACCGGCTCGTCGGTCTCGTTGATGAAGGTGTGGGCGACGCCATCCCCCGCCTTGAAACCCACCCCGTCGCCCGGCTTGAGGCGCTGGAGGTGACCGTCGATCCAGGCGGTGGGGTGGCCCGAGATCACATAGATGAATTCGTCTTCGGTGGCCTCGGCATGGGGCCGCGAGGTGCGGCGACCGGGTGGCAGCCATTCGTGGTGGATGCCCAGGCGGGCGAAGCCGAAGTGGCGGCCGAAGGCGGCACCCAGGGAAAAGCGCTCGTCACTGTCGGCATAGCCGGGGCCGTCGGGCGCCTGGAGCTGGGACCAGTGGACGATCTTGTCGAAATCTTTCCGGGATTGCATGGGGTGCTGCGCCTCGCGGGAAAATAGCTCAAGCTTAGCCGGTTAGGCGGACGCTGCCGCCTCAGGTCCCTTTCGGTGCAGGAACGCGATGCCCAGACTGTCCAGACAACTCCTCGCACTGCTGACCCTGGCGCTGCTCGGTGGCTGTTCACCCGATACGCCGATCAACAGCCCCTACCGCGCCGGAGCCGAAGGTCAGAATACCCTCTATACCGCCTTCACCACCCGCTCGCCGAAGTACCTCGATCCGGCCAGTTCCTATTCCGGCGACGAGACCAACTTCACCTACAACATCTATGAACCCCTCTACGGCTACCACTACTTCAAGCGGCCCTACGCGCTGATCCCCCGCGGCGCCGAGCGGGTGGTCACGCCTTACTACCTGGATGCCCAAGGCCGGCGCCTGCCGGACGACGCACCGGCCGCGCAGATCGCCGAGAGCGTCTACGACATCCCCATCCGCCGCGACGCCCGTTATGCGCCCCATCCGGCCTTCGCCCGCGATGCCCAGGGCCATTACCGCTACTTCCCGATCCAGCCCGCCGACCTGGCCGATCGCTACCAGATCCCCGACTTTCCCGAGACCGGCAGCCGCGCCCTGACCGCCGCCGACTACGCCTACGGCCTGCGTCGCCTGGCCAGTCCGCGGCTGGTCTCGCCCAGCTACGCCATCTTCGCCGAGCATCTGGTCGGCATGCAGGCCTTCGGGGACGGCCTGCGCGCCGCCGACAAGTCCCTGCGCGCCGGCCTGCCCAGGGGCGCGCCGCTGCCCTGGCTGGACCTGCGCCAGGGCGAGCTGCCCGGGGTCGAGGTGCTGGACGACCACACCCTGCGGCTGCGGGTGATCGGCAAGTACCCCCAGTTCAACTACTGGCTGGCCATGACCTTCGCCGCGCCGGTGCCCTGGGAGGCGGATCGCTTCTACAGCCAGCCGGGGATGGCCGAGCACAACCTGGGCTTCAACAGCTGGCCGGTGGGCACCGGACCCTATCGCCTGGCCGAGTCCATCCCCAATCGCCGCCATGTGCTGGAGCGCAATCCCAACTACCACGCCGATCCCTATCCCTGCGAAGGGGAGCCCGAGGATCGCGAACAGGGACGGCTGGACGACTGCGGCAAGCCCATGCCGCTGATCGACCGCGCGGTGTTCAGCCTGGAAAAGGAAGGGGTGCCGCTGATGGGCAAATTCATCCAGGGCTACTACGACACCCCCCAGGTCGAGCGCGGCGAATATGGCGTGGCGCTGCGCACCAAGGCCGGTGATTCGGCCGATTCCGCCGAGCTCTACCGCGAGCGTGGCCTCAAGTTGCCCACCGCGGTGGAGGCGTCCAACTGGTACCTGGGTTTCAACTGGCTGGATCCGGTGGTGGGGCAGGGCGCAACGCCCGAGCAGCAGGTGCGCAATCGCAAGCTGCGCCAGGCACTGTCGATCGCCTTCGACTGGGAGAGCTACATCACCGTCTTTCTCAACGGCAACGGCCTGGTCGCCAATGGCCCGCTGCCGCCGGGCGTGCTGGGCTATGAAGCGCCGCCGGCCGGCAGCAACCCGGTGGTCTATCGAATGGTGGATGGCAAGCCCGAGCGGCGACCCATCGAAGAGGCCAGGCGGCTGCTGGCCGAAGCCGGGTATCCCGATGGCCGCGACGCCAGCAGCGGGCGGCCGCTGATCCTGCAATACGACGCCCAGACCAGCGGCGACAGTGCCATGTTCGACTGGATGCGCCAGCAGACCGCCAAGCTGGGCATCCAGCTGGAACTGCGCGGCTCGGACTACAACAGATTCCAGGACAAGATGCGCAAGGGCGCGGCGCAGATCTTCTTCTGGGGCTGGAACGCCGACTATCCCGATGCCGAGAACTTCCTGTTCCTCTTCTACGGTCCCCAGGGCAAGGCCAAGCACGGTGGCGAGAATGCCGGCAACTACAGCAATGCCGAATACGACCGGCTGTTCGAGCAGATGAAGAGTCTCGATGACGGACCGGAAAAGGTCGCCCTGATCCGGCGCATGGTCGCCATCGTGCAGCAGGACGCGCCCTGGCTGTTCGGCTGGAATCCCCTGTCGGCCGGGGCCTATCAGCAGTGGGTCTACAACGCCAAGCCGACCCAGATGGTGCGCGATCAGCTGCGCTATCTGCGCCTGGACCCGGCGCTGCGCGAGCGCAAGGTGCTGGAATGGAACCGGCCGGTGCTCTGGCCGCTGTGGCTGCTGCTGGGGCTGGGGCTGCTGCTGATCTGGCCGGCCTGGCGCAGCCTCCGGCGGCGGGAGCGGCAGACCGCCTTTGGCGACGGCAACGGGGAGGGGCGGCGATGATCGGCTATCTGCTGCGGCGCTTGGCCTATGGCGTGCTCATCCTGATCGGCGTGAATCTGCTGACCTTTCTGCTGTTCTTTACCGTCAACACCCCGGACGACATGGCGCGCCTGGCCATCGGCGGCAAGTACGTCACCGCCGAAGCCATCGAGGACTGGAAGGCGGAGCACGGCTACGACAAGCCGCTGCTCATTAATACCACCCGTGAAGGAATGGAGCGGCTGACCGATACGCTCTTCTTCGAACGGTCGGCCAGTCTGCTGGTGTTCGACTTCGGCACCTCCGACAGCGGCCGCGACATCGGCCGAGAGATCGCCGAGCGCGCCGGCCCGAGTCTGGCGTTGGCGCTGCCGACCTTCGTGCTCGGCCTGGCGGCCAGCGTCGGCTTCGCCCTGCTGCTGGTATTCTTTCGCGCCACCCGGCTGGACTTCTGGGGCGTGGTGCTCTGCGTGGTGCTGCTGTCGATCTCCTCACTTTTCTACATCATCGCCGGCCAGTGGCTGTTCGCGAAGACGCTGCGCCTGGTGCCCTTCTCGGGCTATGAAGAGGGCTGGAACCTGTTGCGCTTCCTGGCCCTGCCGGTGCTGGTGGCGGTGATAGCCGGCCTCGGCAGCCAGGCGCGCTTCTACCGCGCGCTGTTTCTCGAAGAAATCGGCAAGGACTATGTGCGCACCGCCCGCGCCAAGGGGCTGGCCGAGCGCCAGGTGCTCCTGCGCCATGTGCTGCGCAATGCGGCGCTGCCTATCCTCACCGGGGTGGTCTCGGCCATTCCCTTGCTGATCATGGGCAGCCTGATCGCCGAATCCTTCTTTGGCATTCCCGGCCTGGGCAGCTACACCATCGACGCCATCAACGGCCAGGACTTCGCCGTGGTCCGCACCATGGTGTTCCTGGGGTCGGTGCTCTACATCGTCGGCCTGATCCTGGCGGACCTGTCCTACACCCTCGCCGATCCGCGCGTTCGCTTCAGGTAGCCGCCATGCCGAAATTCGTCTTGCTCTGGACCGACCTCGCCCTCTATCTGCTGGTGGCCGGCAGCCTGATCTACGCCTGGCGCGCGCGTCGCCAGCCGGCCCTGCGCGCCAGTTGGCGCCGGGTGCTGCAGGATGCCCCGGCGATGAGCGCGGCCGTGGTGCTGGCCAGCTTCGTCGCCATCGCCCTGCTGGATTCGCTGCACTACCGGCCCCAGTTACCCGCGACGCCTGGCGCCACGGCGCCGATCTACTCGCCCACGGTGCTCTCGGCCCTCGACGGCCTGCTGGCCGAGACCAGCCTGACCCAGCGCGAGAAGACCTATTCGGCGCCGCTCGCCACCCACCAGTTCACCAAGGAAACCCTGGGCACCAGCGCCGAGGGCGCGCCGCTGCGGGACTTTCCCCGCCTCAAGCATGCCGGCACCACGTTGCGCGATCCCGCTACCGAGTGGCGGGGCGATGTCCTCAAGCGGCTGACGTTGGGCCTGCTCGGCGGTCTGGCGCTGGCCCTGGCGACTGCCGCCCTGGCCGCGGCACGGCTGCGCGAGCCGGGTGGCTTAGCCAGCCGCTGCGGACTCATCCTCCGCGGCCAGACCGCCACGCCCTGGCGCGCCATCCTGCTGACCTGGCTGGGCGTCTGCCTGGTGTCCGGCAGCGTGATCGCCCTGGCCAGTGGTTACCACGTGCTGGGCACCGACGGCACCGGCAACGACGTCCTCTACCAGTCGCTCAAGAGCATCCGCACCGCCTTCGTCATCGGCAGCCTGACTACCCTGGCCATGCTGCCACCGGCCATCGTCTTCGGCCTGGCCGCCGGTTACTTCAAGGGCCGGGTGGACGACGTCATCACCTACCTCTACACCACCCTGACCTCCATCCCCGGGGTGCTGCTGGTAGCGGCCTGCGTGCTGATGATGCAGGTGTTCATCGACCGCCATCCGGAGCTGTTCGACACCGGCGCGGCGCGCGCCGACCTGCGTCTCTTCATGCTCTGCCTGATCCTCGGCCTCACCGGCTGGGCCGGCCTCTGCCGCCTGCTGCGCGCCGAGGCGCTCAAGCTGCGCGAGCTGGAATACGTGCAGGCGGCGCGGGCCTTCGGCGTTTCCCACTTCACCATCCTGCGCCGGCACCTGCTGCCCAACGTCTTCTACCTGGTGCTCATCACCCTGACCCTGGAATTTTCCAGCCTGGTGCTCTACGAGGCGGTGCTCTCCTACCTGGGCATCGGTGTCGATCCGACCATGAATTCCTTCGGCTCCATGATCAACGACGCCCGCACCGAGATGTCCCGCAGCCCCATGATCTGGTGGAACCTGTTCAGCGCCTTCGCCTTCATGCTGGCCCTGGTGCTGGCGGCCAACCTGTTCGCCGACGCCGTGCGCGACGCCTTCGATCCGCGCAGTCGCCGGCTGAGATCCGCCTGGCTCAGGCGCCGTCCCGGCCAGGGCGAGGTGCAGCCATGACCCCGGTGCTGGAGATCCGCGACCTGGAGATCCTGGTCGACGGCGAGGAGGGCACGCGCCAGGCGGTGCGCGGCCTGAGCCTGGCCATCGCCCGCGGCGAGACCTTTGCCCTGGTCGGGGAATCGGGCAGCGGCAAGAGCGTCACCGCGCTCTCGCTGTTGCGCCTGCTGCCGCCTTCGCTGGGTATCGCCCGGGGCGCGGCGCTGCTGGCCGGTACCGATCTGCATCGACTGCCGGAAGGGCGCCTGCGCGAATTGCGCGGCGGGCGCGTCGGCACCATCTTCCAGGAGCCCGCCACCAGCCTGAATCCGGTCATGCGCATCGGCGAGCAGATCGAGGAAACCCTGCGCGCCCATACCGCGCTGCGCGGCGCCGCCGCCCGCGCCCGGGTGGTGGAATGGCTGCGGCGGGTGGGCATTCCCGAGCCGGAGCGACGGATCGACGACTACCCCTTCCAGTTCTCCGGTGGCCAGAAGCAGCGCATCATGATCGCCCTGGCGCTGGCCGCCGAGCCGGATCTGCTGATCGCCGACGAGCCCACCACGGCGCTGGACGTCACCGTCCAGGCGCAGATCCTCGCGCTGCTGGCCGACATCCAGCGCGAACTGGGCATGGCCATCCTGCTGATCACCCACGACCTGGCGGTGGTGCGCCAGGTGGCCCATCACGTGGCCCTGATGCGCCACGGCGAGATCGTCGAAAGCGCACCAGCGGCGGACTTCTTTCAGGCGCCCCGGCATCCCTATGCCCGCGAGCTGTTCGCCGCCATTCCCACCTTCGCCAAGCGCGGCCAGACCCTGGCAGGAGTACCCCGCACCTTGCCCGCGCGAACCCCGGGCGAGTGCTTGCTGGAGGTACGCGACCTGGCCGTGCACTATCCGCTCCGCCGCGGGGCCTGGGGTCGGACGCGGGACTGGGTCAAGGCGGTGGACGGGGTGGACTTCGACCTCCACGCCGGCGAGACCCTGGCCCTGCTGGGCGAATCCGGCTGCGGCAAGACCACCACCGGCAAGGCGCTGCTGCGGCTGCTCGACGGGCCGCGCATCGGCGGCAGTGCCCGCCTGGGCGGCGCAGAGCTGCTCACGGCCGATGGACGCACCCTGCAACGACTGCGCCGGCAGATCCAGATCGTCTTCCAGGATCCCTTCGCCTCCCTGGATCCGCGCATGCGCATCGCTGCCACCCTGGAGCAGGGGCTGCTGGCCCTGCGCCCGGAACTGGACGCCGCCGAGCGCCAGAGACGTGCCGCCGCCCTGATGGAGCGGGTCGGGCTGCCGGGGGACACCCTGCAGCGCTTTCCCCATGAATTCTCCGGCGGCCAGCGGCAGCGCATCGCCATCGCCCGGGCGCTGATCGTCGAGCCGCGGGTGCTGGTATGCGACGAACCCACCTCGGCGCTGGACGTCTCGGTGCAGGCGCAGATCCTCGATCTCCTGCGCGAACTTCAGGCGGAGCGCGGCCTGGCCTATCTGTTCATCACCCACAACTTTGGCGTGGTCGAGTACCTGGCCGATCGTATCGCGGTCATGGACGGCGGTCGCATCGTCGAACAGGGCAGCGCCGAACGGGTGCTGCGCGCGCCCGCTCACGCCATGACCCAGCGCCTGCTGGCCGCCGTGCCGCGCCTGGAATTCGGGACCTCGCCATGAATTTTCCACCGCGCATCGCCCTGGCCGACTTCGAGCTGGTGTGGCCGCAACCGCGCCTGGCCGCGGCCTTCGCCGACGCCCTGAACTGGAGCTATGCCGAGCACCGCCGCTTCCTTGCCTGGGCGCGCGAACAGACCAGCGTCGCCCAGGCCCGCGACAGCCTGCTCGCGGCCCGCGGCGCCTTCACCCTCGCCCAGGGCGAGAAACGCTACTTCCTGGTGCGCGGTGACGAACTGCTCGGCTGCCTGGGGCTCACGCCACTGGACGGCGGGCGGCGCTTCGAGATCGGTTACTGGCTGCACAGCCTGCATACCGGGCAGGGCCTGATGACCGCCGCACTGCGGTATTTCGTCGAGCAGCGGGGCACGGCCGGGTTCTTTCTCACCACCTCGGCCGCCAACGACGCCAGCCAGCGCCTTGCCGAACGGGTCGGTTTCCGGCGCGTCCGGGTGCTGGAAAACGATCGGGAAGGTCCGGACGGGCAGCGCTGCGCCACCTGGGTCTATGAATTGCCGCCGCAGGTGAAGTCATGACCGCCCTGAGCGTTCCGCTGCAGTATCCACCGCGCTTCGCCGTGACCGAGGCGGTGGAACTGATCGACCTGACCCTGGCCGATCCCGCCGCGGTGGCCGACTACTACCGACGCAATCGCCAGCACCTGGCGCTGTCGATGCCGCGGCGCTCCGACGCCTTCTATACCCTGGCGCAATGGCAGGGGCAGGCGGCCGCCTACCGCGCCGGCGGGCCGGGTCTCAGCGAGTTGCGCCTGGTGCTGCGAGCGGGCCCGCTGGTCATAGGCACGGTGAATTTCAGCCAGATAGTTCGCGGCGGTTTCCAGGCCTGCTACCTGGGCTACGGCCTGGATGCGGCCTGGCAGGGGCGGGGGCTGATGCGCCAGGCCGTACGCCTGGGGCGGGACTTCGTCATCGCCGAGCTGGGCCTGAACCGGATCATGGCGAACCATCTGCCGGAGAACGTCCGCAGCGCCCATCTGCTGACCGAGCTCGGCTTCGAGCGCGAGGGCCTGGCGCGGCGCTATCTGGAGATCGACGGGGTCTGGCGGGATCACGTGCTGACCAGCTACGTGCGTTCCGCCCCCTGAATGAAAACCGGCGGCCCCTGGCCGCCGGACTTCCCTCAGATCCTGTTCTAAGTCTCGCGAGCTAGCGACAAACAAGGCCTCGGCGGCCCCGCGAAAGTGGCTGAGGAAGCGGATCGGACCCGCGCTCGGGTTTACGAGCGGTAAATGAGCATTCCGACCGGGCTGGCGACCCAGGGCATTTTCAACGCGGTTTGGCCGACGCGCAGCAGACTTTGAATCGGGTCTCAGACCCGCGCTGCGGTAACGGCAGCCGAGCCCCAGGTGGTGCGCCAGCGGCGCTTGACGCTGAGCAGGCCGAACCAGGCGAGCACGCCGAGGGCGGCGAACAGCCAGAGGCCCAGTTGATAGTCGCCGGTGGCCTGCTTGACCGCGCCCAGGCCGGCGGTGAGGGCGAAGCCGCCGATGCCGCCCGCCATGCCGATCAGCCCGGTCATGACGCCGATTTCCTTGCGGAAGCGCTGGGGCACCAGCTGGAACACTGCACCGTTGCCGGCGCCCAGGCTGAGCATGGCCACCACGAACAGCGCCAGGGCCGCCATGGCGCTGGGCAGGTGGAAGCCCACGGCGGCGATGCAGATGGCCGCCACGGTATACATGCCGAGCAGCGCGCGGATCCCGCCGATGCGGTCGGCCAGGGCACCGCCCAGGGGCCGCATCAGGCTGCCGCCGAAGACGCAGGCGGCGGTGTAGTAGCCGGCCACCACCGGCTCCAGGCTGTACTGGTCATGGAAGTAGCCGGGCAGGGTGCTGGCAAGGCCGAGGAAGCCGCCAAAGGTCACGCTGTAGAAGAACATGAACCACCAGCTGTCCTTGTCGTTCAGCGCACGACCGTAGTCCACCAGCTTCTTGGGCGCCGGCCGTTCCGGGGCGTTGCGGGCGCAGAGCACGAAGACCACCAGGGTCAGGATCAGCGGGATCAGCGCGAAGCCGAATACGTTGGTCCAGCCAAAGGCCTTGGCTAGCGCCGGGGCGAAGAGGGCGGCGAACACCGTCCCGGAGTTGCCGGCGCCGGCGATGCCCAGAGCCTTGCCCTGGTGCTGCGGCGGATACCACTGGGAGGCCAGCGGCAGGGCGACGGCGAAGGACGCACCGGCGAAGCCGAGGAACAGGCCCAGCACCAGGGTCTGCTCATAACTGTGCACACCGTGCTGCCAGGCCACCAGCAGCGCCAGTATCACCACCACCTGGCCGATGATGCCGGCGGTCTTGGGTGACAGCCGATCGGCGACGAAGCCCAGGATCAGACGCAGGACGGCACCGGCGAGAATGGGCGTGGCCACCATCATGCTGCGCTGCTGGGTGGTCAGCTGCAGGTCGGTGGCGATCTGCACGGCCATGGGACCGAGCACGTACCAGACCATGAAGCTCAGGTCGAAGTAGAGGAAGGCGGCGAACAGGGTCGGCGCATGGCCGGCTTTCCAGAAACTGGGACTCATGGAGGCACCTCGGGCACGTCACGGGCATGAAAAAGGCGCCAGTCACCCTTGCCCGTTGCCGGGAGGTGAACTGACGCCTTTGTCGGTTGGGTGACCGCCGTTGGCCACCCCTGCCGAGGTCTTTGCAAGAGCGAAGCCAAGTTGAGTGAGCCCAGTGTTAGCTGGGGATCGCGATATTGGCAGCGTCTGAATCGGTCAAGGCGCTGCACAAGAATTGAGCGCCGTCACGGCGGGTTGCCCCTTGTTGGCGCTTACGAAGTAGTGCGGGCCGGGTTCGGATCGCGGCCATGGGCCGCTCCTACAGGTACGGTAGCCTCTGTAGGAGCGGCCCATGGCCGCGATAGGCTGCAAGAAAAGGCCGTGGCGATCACTCGCCACGGCCTTTTCTATTGGGATGACGCTATTGCTTCGCGTACTTGGTCTGCAGCGCCTTGGCTTCCTGGAGGTGGTGCTCCAGCTTCGGCAGGGTCTTCTCGGCGAAGGCCTTGAGCGCGGCGTCATCGCCGGTCTTGGCTTCGTTGCGGAAGATCTCGATGGTCTGCTCGTGGGCCACGACCTGGTTGTTGGCATAGGAGCGGTCGAAGGAGTCGTCACGCACCTGCAGGATCATGGCCTTGGCCTTGTCCATCAGCTCGGCGTCGGTGGAGACTTTCAGCTTCTTCTCCTGGGCCAGGCTCTTGAGCTGCTCGTTGGCCTTGGTGTGGTCGTCGATCATGCTCTGGGCGAAGGTCTTGATGTCCTGGGACTTGCTCTTGTCCAGGGCCAGTTTGGCCGCTTCGATCTCGGCGATGCCCTTGGCCGAGGCGTCGTCGACGAATTCGGCCGGAGACAGCTTGTCGGCGGCCTGGGCCAGGCCGGCACCGGCAGCCAGCAGGATGGCGAGGGACAGGCTGGAGGCTTTCTTCAGCATGGGCGTCATGGACGTGCTCCTGATTTTCTTGGGCAGTAAGGGAAGGGGCTCACCGCTGTGCGGTGAACGCGCCTGCAAATGGGACCTGCCCAAAAAGTCATACGTTCCCTGAAGAAAGTGCGCGAAGCCAGATCAGGCGCGGCTTACGCTTGAGCGAAACGCTTCATAGGCGTCGAAATCGAAGCGTGTCGCCGAGACGATCTGGCTCTGTTTCAGGGTCAGGTAGATGTCCTTGCCCTTGTCCGCATAGTGGGTGGTGAAGGTCACCCAGAGTTTGTCCTTGTCGCGGTAGCCGCTCATGATCGGCTTGATGCAGACGTCCTGGTCGGCGCCTTCCGTTTCGCTCGGTTCGCCCAGGGTGGTGATGCGGCCGACGTACACCTTGCGCTCCTCCAGGGTCAGCATCAGCGTCTCCTTGTTGATGGAGGCGGTCATCAGCAGATCGTCCAGCGGACTGTCCTTGAGGATGCCGGCGAGGATGAAGGTGCGGTAGTTGTCCTCGCTCAGGCCGTACTTGCGCTTGATGGTCCAGCGCGCCAGCGTGGCCCAGGCCGTGGGAATCAGCAGGGCGGTCACCGTCACCAGCAGGATCCAGGCGGCCTGCAGCGGATCTTCCAGGGTGCCGGTGCGGCGCAGCAGCTCGGCGAGACCGGCGAAGTAGTCGAGGGAGAAGGTCCGCTCACCCCAGGACCAGCTGCGCCCCTGCACGATTTGCGCGATGCCCAGGTGCAGGATCACGGCGAGCAGGGTGCAGAACAGGCCGAAGCGCGCGCTCTGCAGATAGAGGTACTGGCCCTCGTAGCGATGCAGGCGGTAGAAGTACAGCGGATGCTTGTGGCAGACGAGAAAACCGCTGACCAGGATCGGCAGGAGCAGCAGCAGGAACATCAGCGGTTGATGAGCCGCCGGGCGCGGTCCAGGTCTTCCTTGAATTCGGGGGAGTCGAAGATCTCCGCCGGATCGATGCGCAGGGTGCCGCGACCGACCACGCGCATGGACTTGTAGGAGTTGTTGATGCTCGCGGCCAGCTTGAGATCGTCCGCGGAGGGCGATTTGAGCAAATTGAACAGGCCTTTCAGCATGGCGATATCCCAGGAGGTCACTAGCGGCTTATAGCTTGGAACGCCCGGACTGACAAGAATTCGCCGCGCCGCCGGTCGACGGCGCGGCGAAGACTCAGGCCGGCTCGACCCCGGATTTGCGCGCGGCCGCCTTGGGCAGCAGGCCGTCGGCACGGAACATCTGCTTGATGCCGCGCACCGCCTGGCGGATGCGGTCCTGGTTCTCGATCAGGGCGAAGCGCACATGGTCGTCGCCATAGTCACCAAAGCCCAGTCCCGGCGAGACGCAGACCTTGGCCTCGGCCAGCAGCTTCTTGGCGAATTCCAGCGAACCCAGGTGGGCATAGGGCTCGGGAATCTTGGCCCAGACGTACATGGAGGCCTTGGGGTTCTCCACCATCCAGCCGGCTTCGTGCAGGCCGCGCACCAGCACGTCGCGGCGCTGCTGGTATTGCTGGGCGATGTCGCGCACGCACTGCTGGTCGCCTTCCAGAGCGGCGATGGCCGCCACCTGCAGCGGAGTGAAGGTGCCGTAGTCGTGATAGCTCTTGATGCGCGCCAGGGCGGCGACCAGCTCGGGATTGCCAACCATGAAGCCGATCCGCCAGCCGGCCATGTTGTAGCTCTTGGACAGGGTGAAGAATTCCACCGCGATGTCCTTGGCGCCAGGCACCTGCATGATGGAGGGCGCCTGCCAGCCGTCGAAGACGATGTCGGCATAGGCCAGGTCGTGCACCACCAGCACGTTGTAGCGCTTGGCCAGTTCCACCACGCGCTCGAAGAAATCCAGCTCCACGCACTGGGCGGTGGGGTTGGAGGGAAAGCCGAGGATCATCATCTTCGGCTTGGGAATGCTTTCGCGGATGGCCCGCTCCAGTTCGGCGAAGAAGTCCATGCCCTGCACCAGGGGTACCGAGCGCACCTGGGCGCCGGCGATCACCGCACCGTAGATGTGGATCGGATAACTCGGATTGGGCACCAGCACGGTGTCGCCGGCATCCAGGGTGGCCAGCATCAGGTGAGCCAGGCCTTCCTTGGAGCCGATGGTGACGATGGCTTCGCTGTCGGCATCGATCTCCACCTGGTAGCGATCGCGGTACCAGTGGGAGATGGCGCGTCTCAGGCGCGGAATGCCCTTGGAGCTGGAGTAGCCGTGGGTGTCTTCGCGCTGGGCGACCTGGCAGAGCTTCTCGACGATGTGCGGCGGAGTCGCCCCGTCGGGATTGCCCATGGACAGGTCGATGATGTCCTCACCGCGACGGCGCGCGGCCATCTTGAGTTCGGCGGTGATGTTGAAGACGTAGGGGGGCAGGCGATCGATGCGCGCAAAGCGGCGCACGGGACTGGAATCAGTCATGCGTTCCTCGAAGTACGTAAGCGCCCGGAACCGTCCGAGCGACGTGGGTCACAGGAGGTGACCTGCAGCGGACAGTAGCCGCAGGTCGCTGCGCTTGTCGAGGAAAAAATCAGCGGGGCGCCGCTGGCGAGGCGCTCCGGTGCGGATCAGCGCGCGTGACCGGCCTGCAACGCCGCCACTTCCAGTCGCGCCTGCTGGCGCGCCTTGTCCTGGTGCTGCTGGATCATGCCGGGGATGAGGAAGGCATCGATCAGGCACCAGATCCCCAGGATGATCCAGGGAATGAAGAAGGTGACCCAGCCGAGCAGCGAGAGCACCAGCATGATGGCGGCGGTACCGGTGCGGCCGAGGTAGAAGCGATGACCGCCGAGCATGCCGAGAAAGAACCAGATCAGGTAGGCGGCGCCGGTGGATTTGCGCGCGTTGGCGACCTTTTGTTCGACCAGCATTTCGGCTTGCAATGAGCTCATGACAGACGTCCTTTTCGAGGGTGAATATCCAGGGGGCGCGGATAGTGCCACACAAAGCGGAGCCAGACCATTTCCCGTGGCGGGCTCCTGACGCCGGTTCAGCCGAGCAGTTCGCTCATGGCGATGATCTGGTCGGCCACCTGGATCAGCTTCTGCTGCTTGCTCATGGCCTGGCGGCGCATCAGGGTATAGGCCTCGTCTTCGCTGCAGCCACGCATCTTCATCAGCAGCCCCTTGGCCTGGTCGACCTTCTTGCGCTCCAGCAGCTGCTGCTCGCGGGCCTGGAGTTCGGCGCGCAGGGCCTGGTCGGTCTCGAAACGGGCGCGGGCCACATCGATGATGGCCTGCAGGCGACTGGTCTGGATGCCTTCGACGATATAGGCGCTGACGCCGGACTGGATGGCCCGGCGCATCACCGCCGGGTCATGCTCGTCGGTGAACATGACGATGGGGCGCGGCCGGTCGCGGGTGACCAGGCAGACCTGTTCCATGACGTCGCGCCCGGGTGACTGGGTGTCGAACAGGATGACGTCCGGCCGCAGGGCCTCGATGCGTGCGGGCAGGTCGATGGTCAGACCGGATTCCTCGATGACCTCGAAACCGGCTTCGATCAGCGCGGCCTTGAGACGGCCGACCTGCTTGGGGGTGTCGTCGATGAGCAGGATGCGCAAGGTCGTTCTCCCTAGTAGTCGCTGAGCGCGTGGATGGCGAAGCTGCGGGCGTAACCGGCCGGATCGCTGCCGTCCCAGGTGCGACCGTCGAACAGGGTGCTGCTGCGCCGGGTCGGCGGTACCGCCAGCCCCAGGTCGGTGGCGGCCTGCCGGTACAGCTCGGTGCACTGCACGGCCTCGGCGATGGCCAGGTAGTCCGGCTCATCGCGCAACAGGCCCCAGCGGCGGAACTGGGTCAGAAACCAGAGGCCATCGGAGAGATAGGGTGGATTGACCGCGCCCTGGCGATGGAAGGCCAGGGGGTGCTGGTCTTCCCAATGGCCATCGAGGCCGTCCTCGTAGTGACCGAGAAAGCGCTGGGCGAGCAGCGCCGCGTCGGTGTCCACGTAGTCGGCGCCGCTGATCAGCTGGGCGGTGCCCAGGCGATTCTCGCGACTTTCCTCGATGAAGCGACTGGCGTCGAGCAGGGTGCGGATCAGCGCCCGGGCGGTATTGGGATAGCGCTCGGCGAAGTGGCCGGTGCAGGCCAGCACCTTTTCCGGGTGGTCCGGCCAGATCGCCTGGGTGGTGGTCAGGGTGAAGCCCTGGCCGCGCGCCACGGCGGCGGCGCCCCAGGGTTCGCCGACGCAGAAGCCGTCGACCCGGCCGGCGGCCAGGTGCTCGGGCATCTGCGGTGGCGGCACCAGCGCGGTGCGCACGTCCTGCAGGGGATGGATGCCCTGGGCCGCCAGCCAGTAGTAGAGCCAGAAGATATGGGTGCCGGTGGGAAAGGTGTGCGCCAGGGTCAGCGGTCTGGCGTCCGGCTGGCGGATCCGCTCCACCAGGGAGGCCGTGTCCCGGACGCCTTCCCGGGTCAGGCTACGCGCCAGATTGAGGCTCTGACCGTTCTGCGCCAGGCTCATGAGCACCGCCATCGGCGTGGCGGGCGCGCCGCCCAGGCCGAGATGGGCGCCATAGACCAGGCCGTAGAGGCAGTGCGCGGCGTCGAGCTGGCAGTTGAGCAGGTTGTCGCGCAGCGCCGACCAGGAGGGCTGGCGGTGCAGATTGAGCGTCAGGCCATGGGGTTCGCCAAAGCCCTGGGTCGCCGCCACGATCAGCGAGGCAGCATCGCTCAGGGGCAGGAAGCCCAGGTTGAGCTCCGGCTTTTCCGGGGCGTCCGAACCCGCGACCCAGAGGTGCGCGGCGTGGGGGGAAGGCTGGGCAGGCATGGTGTCTCCGGCAACTGACAGACGCCAGGGCGCCTCTCTGTGCACCGCTATGGGCGTCTCGACTAGGGCCTGCACCATTATGGTGACAGGCGCGGCACCATCAACGGGCGCTTTCATTGCCAGGGCGCCTGCGGGACAGCGCCTTTGCAGCGGTCCGCGGCGCGGCGAACGAGGGCGACGCCGGCTGAGGTCGGTCAGAAGCGGGGCAAAACCCGCGCCAAGTCGCGGGTTGCCGGCGGTGGGACTACTTCTGTGGAATCAGCAGCAGGCGGTCGCGCCCATAGACGCGCTCCAGATTCTGCGGCTGCAGCGGCAGGCTCTGGTATTGCCCGCGGGTCCAGCCCTTGCCCGGGGTGCCGACCTGGCTCGCCTGCAGCGGTTCGGCCAGGCCGAAGTCCACCACCAGGCGCAGCGCCGGCGCCAGCCAGACCTGGTCATTGCCGCCCCAGTGACTGGCGGTCAGGTCCAGGGTCGAGCCGTCGCCACCATAGGCGTTGCCGTCCTGGCGGTGCAGGCGGCCCCATTGCCAGCTGGCGCGATCGCTACCCAGCCGGACTTCGCAGGTGGCGACGGCCGCGGCCAGGGCGCGGGCGAAGATCGCCGGCTTGTCTTCGTGGGCGGCGGTGCTGACGTCATCCCAGTAGGGACTGTCGTCACGCGCCAGGAGGTGATCGACGATGGCGTTGTAGCCGGTGTCGCTGAGGGTGGTGAAGGCCTGCCAGGCCGGACTCCTGGTGCCACCCAGCTCGTCGGCGAAGGTCTGTTCGGCCAGGGCCTGGAGAAAGGCTTCGTAGAGCGCCGCGTCACCGGAGCCGGCGGCCAGACGGCCGTCGAAGCCCTGCAGACGCCGCAGGGCCTCTTCCGCCTGCGGGCGCTGGCCCGCCGAGAGGGCGGCGATGGCCTGGCGCAGCGGCGCGGCGAAGCCGGGGGAGTCGAGCTGGGTCTTGAGCTTGGCGGCCAGGGTGGTGGTCTGGTCCTGCTGCAGGGCCATGGCGTCGCGGCCATCGAGGCGCGCCGAACGGCCGGCCAGTTGCGCCAGGCGCTCCTGACGCTCGGGGCCCGACCAGTTGCTGGACAGCTGCATGCCGTAGCCACGCGGTACCACGCGCTGGTTGGCGGCGCCCAGCCAGCCCTGGGCCGGATCCTGGTCATAGGGGTGCAGCATGGGATCGGCGTAGCCATCCCAGGCGTAGCGCTCGTCCCAGCCGGGCGAGGGCAGCAGACCCAGGCCGCTGCGGCGGTTGGGATAGCGCCCGGTCACCTGCCAGCCGATGTGCTCGGCATCAGCGAACACCAGATTCCAGTCGCTGGCGCGCAGGTCGCGAGCCAGTTCGAAGGCGCGCTCCACATCCTTGGCGCGGGAGAGGTCGAAAAGGGCGTCCAGGCTCTTGTCGGCTTCCAGGCGACTGCTGCGCAGGGCCAGGCCGTAGCCGTTGGCGTCCGGCGCCAGGGCCAGATTCAGCAGCGGACCGCGGGGACTGGTATAGAGCGTCTCGCGCCGCGGCTTTTCACCGCGGACGAAAAAGGTCTCCACCCGCTCGCCGGCCGGCTGCCACTGACCGCCGCTCTGCACCTGCAGGCGACCGCCCTGGCGTTGCAGGCGTTCGAGGTAGAGGTCCTGGCTGTCGCCCATCAGGGTCGCGGCGCCCCAGGCCAGCTTGCCGTTGTAGCCGTCGAGCAGCAGTGGCAGACCGGGCAGGGTGGTACCCACGGCCTCGAAGCGCGGCGCCCTCAGGGTCACCAGGGTAAAGGGCGACTGGCCGACGGCACTGACCTTGTCCACCGCGAGCAGGCTGCGGCCGCTGCGGGTGTGCCCCGGGGTGGCCGCCCAGGCGGTACCGGTGGGGCCGCCGAAGGGCGCCTGCTCCGCCAGTTGCCGCTGGACCTGCAGCAGGGCTTCGAGCCCTGGCAGCTGGCCGCGCAGATTCAGGCCGCGCAGCTTGGCGGTCTCCTCGTCCGGCAGGGGTTCGTCCGGGTAGGTGGGCAGGAGCCAGGCCAGGCGCTCGGGACCGACCTGGGTGGCCAGGGCCAGCGCCGCGGTTTCCTTGCGCAGGTCCACCGCCTGGGCGAAGTTGAGCAGTTCGAAGAGCAGGGCGCTGTCTTCGGCCTTCCAGTATTCGGCGCGGTAGTCGTGGCCATCCAGCTGGACCCGTTCGCCGGCGCGATAGAGATAGGCGTTGACCCCCCGGGCATAGACCTCGAAGAAGGCCTTCATCCGTGGCGAGGCGTTGCCGTAGGCCACCTGGGCGGCCTTGCGCAGGTCCACGGCGCGCATGAACCTGTCGCTGTCCAGGCGGCTTTCGCCGTAGGCCTCGGCCAGCCGACCCTGGGCCAGCAGGCGCAGCTCGACCATCTGCGCCAGGCGTTCGCTGGCATGGACGTAGCCGAGGGCGAACAGGGCATCGTGAAAGGTGGTGGTCTCGATCAGCGGCTGGCCGTCGGCATTGCGGCGCACCGAGGCGGTCTGCGCCAGGCCGCGCAGCGGCAGGCTGCCCTTGAGTTGCGGCTGGCTGCGGGTCGGCTGCTCTTCGCCGAGGTACTGGCAGCCGGCGAGGGCGGTCAGCAGGCCGAGGGTAGCGAGACGCAGGGGCGCGCGCGGGCGAAACAGGAGAGGCGAGACCATGAACAGCGGACACTCCGGGCGGATGGATGCGAACGGGTGGCTACGTTAGCAGGGTCCGGCGGGGGAGCAAGCCTCGGGCGAGGGGTGGCGCCTGGGCGCTGCCGACAGGTCGTCGGCAAGGGTGCCTGGCGCGGCACCAGACCGCTCAGCGCAGCGCCATCCAGATCAGCAGCGCGGCCTGGAACAGGCAGAACACCGCCAGGCAGCCGATGGCGAAGCGCAGCGAGATGTCATCGCGGCGATAGAGGGCGATGCGGTCCTCCAGCTGGCGCAGACTGGCATCGCGCTCGTCGATCACCCGGTCGCACTGCTCCAGCAGGGTGGCACCGTCCAGCAGCGACAGCAGCTGCACCTTGTCGGCATTCCAGTCCTCGCGCAGCTGGCTGACCCGGGCGGCCCGGCAGAGCTGCTGACGCTCGTCATCCGCCGCCGTCTCGACGGTGAAGCCCTGGGCGCCGAGCACGTGGTCGCGGCGCTTGCGGCTGTCTTCGTCGAGGGCGTCGCGGCGCGCCAGGGGCAGGTCCTGCACCCGGTAGTGGCTCCAGCGCAGGCGTGCCCAGGCGGCCGCCCGCGCCAGCAGGAAGCGTCCCAGGCCGCGTTCTTCCGGCTCGATCTGCAGACCGCGCTCCGGGCCGAGGCGGATTTCGCCTTGGCGATGGTCGACCCAGACCTCCAGCACGTTCACCTCGCGGTGCAGCAGCTGACCGGGAATCTGCACCGTCAGCCGCAGCAGGCTTTCCTCGTCACCATGGCGCTCGACCAGGCCGAGTTGCACGAAGCGCAGCGGGCGCGCGCCGACCCGGCGATCCGCCGGCTGCGGCATCAGCCGCAGCAGCTGAAAGCGCTCCGGCGGCAGGCTGGCCCAGGGATGGGGCTCGTTGGGTGCGGCCTCGACGGCCGGTGATGCGTGATCGGGGGTTTCCACGGACGGGCTCCAGCGGGTGCGCCGCCTGGGCGCCTTTGCTGGCTTATCGGCCGGCGCGCGAGGAACCTGAGCGCGCGACGAAGGTGGTCACGCGCTCGACCAGCGCGCGGGCCAGGGGCAAGTTGGGATTGTCGTAGCTGGGCAGTTGCGCCTGGAAGTCCGCCGGGGTGATGCGCAGCATATGGTTCATGCCGGCAATGATGGCCAGTTCCGCATCCGGTTTGGCGCGCTGCAGGGCGCGGGCATCGTCGACCTCCACCTGGATGTCATGGGTGCCCTGGACGATCAGCGCCGGGGCGTGGATGCCGGCGAAGGCCCTGGCCGGATCCTGGCGGAACAGCGAGATCAGATAGGGCTGGACGCTGGGGCGGAACAGCACCAGCAATTCCTTCGGTACCTCGGGCACCGGGGTGCCGCGCAGCAACTGGTCGATGATCCACTGGGCACTGGCCAGGCCGGCTGGCGACAGCTTGCCCGCCAACTGCTCGCGCAGCACCACGTCGATGGGCCGGCCGCTGCCGGCCAGGGTCACCACCCCGGCGACCGGCACCCGGTCGGCGGCCAGACTGGCGATCAGGGCGCCTTCGCTGTGGCCGAGCAGGATCACCGTGGAAAAGCGCGGATCGGCGCGCAGCAGCCGGATCCAGCCGACCAGGTCGTCGACATAGCGCTCCACGCTGAGGCGACTCTCGTCCGGCTCGGCGCTGCGACTCTCGGCCACGCCGCGCTTGTCGAAGCGCACGCTGGCGATCCGCTGCCGGCCCAGGGCCTCGGCCAGCCGCTGCAGGGCCGCGTTGCGCGCGCCGGGGGCGTTGCCGTTGCGATCGATGGGCCCCGAGCCGGAAACGAAGAGCACCACCGGTTGCGGCCTGTCGCTACGGGGCAGGATCAGACTGCCCTTGAGCACACCGCTGCCGGTGTCGAGCTGGAGGGGACGATAGAGCACGGGATCGGCCGCCGTGGCGAGGGCGGGCAGGGCGAGGTACAGCAGCAGGGAGAACAGCAGACGCATGGCGGGAAGGGCACCGGAGAGCTGGGGTGTGGGGGCCTATCCCGCACACAATCCGTGTAAAAGACCACGGCGCGTGTAAAATCGCCCATTCCCAATTTGAATCTATACCTTTCACCCGTAGCGCGGAGCCCTCGCATGTCCGGCAATACCCTCGGCACGCTGTTTACCGTCACCACCGCCGGCGAAAGCCATGGCCCGGCGCTGGTCGCCATCGTCGACGGTTGCCCACCCGGACTGCCCCTGGACCTCGCCGACCTGCAGCGCGACCTGGATCGGCGCAAGCCCGGTACCAGCCGCCACACCACCCAGCGCCAGGAAGCGGACGAGGTGGAGATCCTTTCCGGGGTCTTCGAAGGCGTCACCACCGGTACCCCCATCGGCCTGCTGATCCGCAACACCGACCAGAAGTCCAAGGATTACTCGGCGATCAAGGACCTGTTCCGCCCGGCCCATGCCGACTACGCCTACCACCACAAGTACGGCCTGCGCGACTACCGCGGCGGCGGTCGCAGCTCGGCGCGGGAGACCGCCATGCGCGTGGCGGCGGGTGCCATCGCCAAGAAGTACCTGGCCACCCAGGGCATCCGGGTGCGCGGCTACATGAGCCAGCTGGGTCCCATCGAGATCCCCTTCAAGACCTGGGACAGCGTGGAAGAGAACGCCTTCTTCAGCCCCGATCCGGACCGGGTGCCGGAGCTGGAGGCCTACATGGACCAGCTGCGCCGCGATCAGGATTCTGTGGGTGCGCGCATCACCGTGGTTGCCGACGGCGTGCCGCCGGGGCTGGGCGAGCCGATCTTCGATCGCCTCGACGCCGAGCTGGCCTATGCGCTGATGAGCGTCAACGCGGTGAAGGGCGTCGAGATCGGTGCCGGTTTCGCCAGCGTCGCCCAGCGCGGCACCGAGCACCGGGACGAACTGACCCCGGAAGGCTTCCTGTCCAACAACGCCGGTGGCGTACTCGGCGGCATCTCCTCCGGCCAGCCCATCGTCGCCCACCTGGCGCTGAAGGCCACCTCCAGCATCACCACCCCGGGGCGTTCCATCGACGTCCACGGCCAACCGGTGGATATCATCACCAAGGGTCGCCACGATCCCTGCGTGGGCATCCGCGCCACGCCCATCGCCGAGGCGATGATGGCCCTGGTGCTGATGGATCACCTCTTGCGTCACCGCGCCCAGAACGCCGAGGTGCGGGTGGGCACGCCCGTCCTACCGCAACTCTGATCAGCGGACGGACGATGCCGGTTCCCTATTGGCGGCTGTCGGGCTTCTATTTCGCCTACTTCGCGCTGCTGGGGGCCACGGCGCCCTACCTGGGGCTGTACTTCCACCACCTGGGCTTTTCCGGCACCGCCATCGGCCAACTGGTGGCCATCCCCATGTTGATGCGGGTGCTGGCGCCCAATCTCTGGGGCTGGCTGGCCGATCGCACCGGCCGCCGGCTGAGCATCGTCCGCCTGGGCGCCGCCTGCACCCTGCTGTGCTTTTCCGGCATCTACCTGGGCCAGGGCTTCGCCTGGCTGGCGCTGATCATGGCCGGACATGCCTTCTTCTGGCATGCGGTGCTGCCGCAGTTCGAAGCCATCACCCTGGCCCACCTGCGCGACCAGCCACAGCGCTATGGGCGTATCCGCCTCTGGGGCTCCATCGGCTTCATTGCCGCGGTGGCGGGACTCGGCTGGGCCTTCGAATACGTCAGTCTGGATCTCTACCCGGCCTATCTGCTGCTGGTGATGGCGATCATCCTGCTCGCCTCGCTGGCGGTGCCGGGGGTCAAGGTCGATCCGGGCCAGCGCCCCGAGGCGCCGGCCGAGCCCTTCCTGACCACCCTGCGCCAGCCACGGGTGCTGGCCTTCTTCCTCGCCGCGGCGCTGATGCAGCTGTCCCACGGTCCTTATTACACGGTCTTCACCCTGCACCTGGAAGACCTCGGCTATGGCCGCGGCGTCATCGGCCAGCTCTGGTCGCTGGGGGTGGTCGCCGAGGTGCTGATCTTCCTGGTGATGCCGCAGCTGCTGGCGCGGCTGGCGCTCAACACCCTGCTGGTAGCCGCCTTTCTCATCGCCGCCGGGCGCTGGTTGCTGCTGGGCGCCCTGGCCGATCACCTGGCGGTGCTGCTGTTCGCCCAGTTGCTGCATGCGGCCACCTTCGGCTGCTTCCATGCCGCCGCCATCCAGTTCGTCCAGTCCCATTTCGACCGCCGCCGCCAGGGCCAGGCCCAGTCGCTCTATGCCGCCCTGTCCGGGGCTGGCGGGGCGCTCGGCGCGCTGTATGCTGGCTATGCCTGGCAGGTGTCCGGTGCCCTTGCCGCCTTTGCCGGCGCCTCCCTGGCGGCGCTGGCGGGGGCCTTCCTCATCCTCTTGTCCGTTAGGTCCAGTACGAAAAGTGCCTGCGCTCGGTGATGCTTCGTTGAAAAACACTTCGGAATGCTCATTTACCTCTCGTAAACTCCGCTTCCTCAGCGTTTTTCGCCTCGCCTGACCGTCGCTCGGCGACTTTTCGTACAGAACCAAGGAGAACCCTCCATGATCCAGCAGCGTGAGCAACTGGCCCGGGAAATCATCGATGCCGGTCGCTTCCTCTATGGCCGCGGCTGGTCGCCGGCCACCAGCAGCAACTATTCGGTGCGGCTGTCCGACAGCCGCCTGTTGCTGACCGTGTCCGGCAAGCACAAGGGCCAGCTGGAGCTGGACGACATCCTCGCCACCGATCTCGATGGCACGCCGCTGGAGGCCAAGAAGCCGTCCGCGGAAACCGCGCTGCACACCCAGCTCTATCGCTGGCAGCCGGAGATCGGTGCCGTGCTGCACACCCATTCGGTGAACTCGACGGTGCTCTCGCGCCAGCTCGAGGGGGATCGCCTGCTGCTGGACGGCTACGAATTGCAAAAGGCCCTGCACGGCGTCACCACCCACGAGGTGCGGGTGGAAATCCCGGTGTTCGACAACGACCAGGACATCCCGCGCCTGGCCGACAAGGTGCAGACCTGGCTGAACGTGCACCCCGACTGCGTGGGGTACCTGATCCGCGGACACGGCCTCTATACTTGGGGCCCGCGCATGGCCGATGCCCTGCGCCACGTGGAAGCCTTCGAATTCCTCTTCGAATGCGAACTCAAGACCCGGAGCCTGCGTCCATGAGCCGACTGACCGTCTACCACGATGCCGAACCGCGCCAGCCGCTGAAGGTGATCAGCGATGGCGAGCACATCGCCGCCACCCTGGCCGAGGTCGGGGTGCGTTTCGAGCGCTGGCAGGCCACCGCCCCGGTGGCACCCGGCGCCAGCCAGGAAGAGGTGATCGCCGCCTACCGGCCGGAGATCGATCGCCTCATCCAGGAGCGCGGCTACCAGACCGTCGACGTCATCAGCATGCATCCCGAGCATCCGCAGAAGGAGGCGCTGCGCGCCAAGTTCCTCGAAGAGCACCGGCACAACGAGGACGAGGTGCGCTTCTTCGTCGCCGGGCAGGGGCTCTTCACCCTGCACATCGACGATCACGTCTACGCCGTGCTCTGCGAGAAGGACGACCTCATCTCGGTGCCGGCCGGCACCCCGCACTGGTTCGACATGAGCGAGTCGCCGTCCTTTGTCGCCATTCGCCTGTTCGACAATCCCGACGGCTGGGTGGCCCACTTCACCGGCGTCGACATCGCCCAGCGCTTCCCGCGCCTGGAGGTCGAGGCGTGACGATCAAGGCCATCCTCACCGATATCGAAGGCACCACCAGCGCCGTCAGCTTCGTCTTCGACGTGCTCTTTCCCTATGCCCGCGAGCACCTGCCGGCGCTGGTGCGCGCCCAGGCCGGGGAGCCGGCGGTGGCCGAGCAGCTCGACGCCGTGCGCGCCGAAGCCGGCGAGCTGGACGCCGACGTGGAGCGGGTGATCGCCATCCTCCTGGAATGGATCGCCACCGACCGCAAGGCCACCCCGCTCAAGGCCCTGCAGGGGCAGGTGTGGGAGCAGGGCTATCGCGCCGGCACCCTCAAGGGGCACGTCTATCCCGACGCGGTCCAGGCGCTGCGCCAGTGGCACGCGGCCGGGCTGCCGCTGTACGTCTATTCCTCGGGCTCGATACAGGCGCAGAAGCTGATCTTCGGCTGCTCGGAGCACGGCGACCTCTCCCCTTTGTTTTCCGGGTATTTCGATACCCTGACCGGCGGCAAGCGCGACGCCGCGTCCTATGCGCGCATTGCCTCGGCCACCACCCACGAGCCGGCGGACCTGCTGTTTCTTTCCGACGTGGTGGAAGAGCTGGATGCCGCGCGCCAGGCGGGTCTGCCGACCTGTGGCCTGGTGCGTGCCGGTGGCCAGCTCGGCGATCATCCGTGCGTGGCGTCCTTCGCCGACATCGATCTCGCGGCCTTCAGCTGAAGCTCATAGCCGGCGCCGCTGCCAAGCGAGCCGGCCGAACTCGACGCCGCTCTTGCCAGTCCCAATTGACGAGACCTGTGTCCTCGCAACGGGAGTCGCGACATGATCAATTCCACCATTGGCGGTGTACTGGGCTTCATCGTCTTCCTGCTCGACATCTGGGCCATCGTCAACGTCATCCGCAGTGACAGCACCAGCAACGCCAAGATCGGCTGGACCGTGCTCATCATCGTGCTGCCGGTGATCGGCCTGATCGCCTGGGCGGCCGCCGGCCCGCGCGGCAATCGCTCGGCCACCGCGCCCACCCACAAGGGTTAGCCAGCACAACACTGGAGCCTGTCACATCCAGCTCTTACAATGCCCGGCTTTTGGCCGGGCATTGCTCGTCTCGGCCTGCCACCTGCGGAGATCGACATGAGCGACTACCTGGAAACCCTCTACGACGGCTATGGCCAGCGCTTCACCGTCGAGCGCATGCTGCACGAGGTGCGCACCGAGCATCAGCACCTGGTGATCTTCCAGAACGCCGTGCTGGGCAAGGTCATGGCCCTGGATGGCGTGATCCAGACCACCGAGGCCGACGAATTCATCTATCACGAGATGCTCACCCACGTGCCCCTGCTGGCCCATCCGGCGCCCAAGCGGGTGCTCATCATCGGCGGCGGCGACGGCGGCATCCTGCGCGAAGTGGCCAAGCACCAGGGGGTCGAGCACATCACCATGGTCGAGATCGACGGTTCGGTGGTGGAGATGTGCAAGGAGCACTTCCCCGGCCATTCCGCGGGTGCCTTCGAGGATCCGCGGCTGAATCTGGTGATCGACGACGGCATGAACTTCGTCGCCAACACCACCGAGCGCTACGACGTCATCATCTCCGACTCGACCGATCCCATCGGCCCGGCCGAGGTGCTGTTCTCGGAAAACTTCTACCAGGCCTGCCATCGCTGCCTGAACGAGGGCGGCGTGATGGTGGCCCAGAACGGTACCCCCTTCCTGCAACTGGACGAGGTCAGGACCACTGCCGGCCGGATGTCCGGGCTGTTCGCCGACTGGCACTTTTATCTGTCAGCGGTGCCTACCTACATAGGGGGCGTCATGACCCTCGCCTGGGGCAGCAAGGACGTGACCTTGCGTCGGCAAGATGCCGAAACCCTGGCGCAGCGCTACAGTGATACAGGCATCCAGACCCGTTACTACACCCCGGAGCTGCATGCTGCTGCCTTTGCTCTACCTCGATACGTGCTGGAGGCCATCGGCAAGGCGTAAGCCCTGGCGGTCGCGGCACCGTTCGAGTTTTCAGCCGCGACTCGCCGGACGTCGGTAGCGACGCTTCGGCGAGAAGATCATCCGAACCAGAGGAGGGTTGTCCTATGTCCTTGTCGTTTGCCGATGATGTGAGCTTGAACCTGCTGCAGCGGATGAAGGAGGGCGGCTTCGATTTCGCCCGCTTCCATCCAATCGACTTCTTCGCCATCTTCGCCGATGAAGGCAAGGCCCGCATCGCTGCGGACCAGTTTCACGGCGAGTCCCTCAATGCCCAGGTGATGCCGCACGAAGAGGGGGGTTGGCATCTGCAGGTCAGCAAGGTGATGTTCGCCACCCACGCCACCATCGACGATTTCGAAAGCGATCTGGAAGCGGTGGTGGTGCCCCTGGGCGGCCAGCTCGACGGCTGGGGCGTGACCCAGGAAGTCAGCCGCAGCTCTGCCTGATCCAAGCCCTGCCGAGGCGGCATCCCGCCGGGGATGCCCGTCTCACCCTCTGAAATCACCCCGCCGCTCAATCATCGCACTTTCCGCCCGCCGCACCGTCTTAGGCTCATGACGGAAACGTTGCGGTGCATGCGCACGCTTACGTGCCTGGCTTTGGTGCACCGCGCGACCCGATGCCGCGCAAGAGCTTGATCTACAAGCCTCTTGCGCTGGCACGCGGCTTGCGAAGCTGCACCGTGGGTGACAAGGAGATCGGCATGAGCCGCCAACTGTATAACGAGATGTATGACGTCCAGGCGCAATGCCGACCGCACTATGGTCGCTATGCGCAATGGCTGAGCGAGACACCCCCGGAACTCCTGGCCCAGCGGCGGCGTGAAGCCGACCTGCTGTTTCATCGCGCCGGTATCACCTTCACCCTCTATGGCGACGAGCAGGGCACGGAGCGCCTGATTCCCTTCGATGCGCTACCGCGGGCCATTCCCGCCAGCGAATGGCAGATCATCGAGCGCGGCTGCATCCAGCGCGTCCAGGCGCTGAATCTCTTTCTCCACGACCTCTATCACGACCAGCGCATCATCAAGGCGGGGGTCATTCCCGCCGAGCAGGTGCTGGCCAACGATCAGTACCAGCTGGCGATGCAGGGGCTGGACCTGCCCAATGGCATCTATGCCCATATCGCCGGGGTCGACCTGGTGCGCGATGGCGACGGTGCCTACTACGTGCTGGAAGACAACCTGCGCACCCCCAGCGGGGTGTCCTACATGCTCGAGAACCGCAAGATGATGATGCGGCTGTTTCCCGAGCTGTTCACCCTGGAGCGCATCGCGCCCATCGACCACTATCCGAATCTGCTGCTCGACACCCTGCGCAGTTCCACCCCAGTCAACAACCCCACGGTGGCGGTGCTCACCCCGGGTCGCTTCAACAGCGCCTACTTCGAGCATGCCTTCCTGGCCCGGGAGATGGGCGTGGAGCTGGTGGAGGGCGCCGATCTGCTGGTACGCGACGAACAGGTGTTCATGCGCACCACCTCGGGCTTCCAGAAGGTCGACGTAATCTATCGCCGCCTCGACGACGCCTTCCTCGATCCCCTGGCCTTCAATCCGGATTCTCTGCTTGGCGTCCCTGGCCTGCTGGCGGCCTATCGCGCCGGCAACGTCATCCTGGCCAATGCCATCGGCACCGGAGTGGCCGACGACAAGTCGATCTATCCCTATGTCCCGGAGATGATCCGCTTCTATCTCAGCGAAGAGCCGATCCTCTACAACGTGCCCACCTGGCAGTGTCGCAAGCCGGACGAACTGTCCCATGTGCTGGCCAACCTGCCCGAGCTGGTGGTCAAGGAAGTCCATGGCTCCGGCGGCTACGGCATGCTGGTCGGCCCCACCGCCAGCAGCATGGAGATCGAAGCCTTCCGCGCCCGGCTCAAGGCCAATCCCAGCGCCTACATCGCCCAGCCCACCCTGTCGCTGTCCACTTGCCCGACCTTCGTCGAGAACGGCATCGCGCCGCGGCACATCGACCTGCGGCCCTTCGTGCTGTCCGGTCGCAAGACGCGCCTGGTGCCCGGTGGCCTGACCCGGGTCGCCCTGCGCGAAGGTTCGCTGGTGGTGAATTCCTCCCAGGGCGGTGGCACCAAGGACACCTGGGTGGTGCAGGACTAGATCGCCACAGAACAGTGGCCGCCCCGGCGGCCTCGCAAGGACCTTTGAAAGGCGACCCCACCATGTTGAGTCGTACCGCTGCCGATCTGTACTGGATGTCCCGCAACCTGGAGCGCGCCGAGAATCTCGCGCGGATGCTGGACGTCAGCTATTCGCTGTCGATGATGCCGCAGAGCGGGCAGGGCGGAGGCCTGGACGAGCTGGCCATGCCGCTGCTCATCACCGGCACCCTGGATGACTACCGGGAAAAGCACGGCGCTCTGCACCCCGAGCGCCTGCTGCATTTCTTCGCCCTGGACGAGCGCAACCCCGGCAGCATCTATTGCTGCCTGCAGGCCGCGCGCAGCAATGCCCACGCGGTGCGTGGACGCATCACCGCCGACATGTGGGAGAACGTCAACTCCACCTGGCTGGAGATGCGCGAGATTGCCGTCACCGGTCTGATCCGCTTCGGCATCAGCCGCTTCTGCGAATGGGTCAAGGAGCGCTCCCACCTGTTCCGCGGCGCCACCGTCGGCACCATCATGAGAAACGACGCCTATCGCTTCATCCGCCTGGGCACCTTCGTCGAGCGCGCCGACAACACCCTGCGCATGCTCGACGCCCGCTACCAGGTACTGGGGGAAGAGGAGGCGGAAGCCATCAGCGACGCCTCCGCCCGCGGCTTCTATCAGTGGAGCGCCCTGTTGCGCGCCCTTAGCGCCTTCGAGGCCTACACCGAGCTCTATCGCGATGCACTCAACGTGCGCAATGGCGCCGAACTGCTGCTGTTGCAGGAAGACCTGCCGCGCTCGCTGCTGGCCTGCGTGATCGAACTGCACCGGGTGCTGGCCAGTCTGCCCGGCGAGAACGGCCGCGAGGCCAAGCGCCTGGCGGCCGGTCTCGAGGCGCGGCTGCGCTATACCAGCATCGACGAGGTGCTCGAAGAAGGACTCCATGCCTGGATCGGCGACTTCATCGTCCATGTCCGCCAGCTCGGCAGCGCCATCAATACCGCTTACCTGGAGACCGTATGAGACTCGCGATTCATCACGAAACCCTGTATCGCTACGCAGACCAGGTACGCGCGAGCATCCAGTACTTGCGGCTCACGCCCCAGGACGACGCCCGTCAGCGGATCCTCGGCTGGGAGCTGGCCTTGCCACGGCCGGCGCGGGCGCAGCGCGATCCCTTCGGCAACATCCTGCATGTGCTGACCCTGGATACGCCGCACGACGCCATCACCATCACCGCCAGCGGCCAGGTGGAGATCGACGAGACCTTCGAGGCGGAACCCTGCCAGGCCTCGGCCTTTCCCTTCCTGCGCCAGACCCGGCTGACCGAGGCCGACGAGGCGCTGACCGCCTTCGCCCGCGAGGTCTGCGACGGTCGCCGCGATCGCGACACCCTTATCCAGCTGATGGAGCGCCTGCACGAGCGCATGACCTATGTGCCCGGCTCTACCGAGGTGGACGGCAATGCCGCCCAGGCCTTCGCCAAGGGCGCCGGGGTGTGCCAGGACCATGCCCATGCCTTCCTGGCCTGCGCCCGCAGCCTCGGCATCCCGGCGCGCTATGTGTCCGGCTATCTGTGCACCGACGACAGCGCGCACCTCTCCAGCCACGCCTGGGCGGAAGCCTGGCATGACGGCGCCTGGTACAGCTACGACGTCACCAATCGCCTGGCCCGGCCGGAGCGGCACCTACGGCTGGCCATCGGTCTGGACTACCTGGACGCCTGTCCCGTGCGCGGCATGCGCCGCGGCGGCGGGGTGGAGCACATGGAGGCCAGGGTGCTGGTCGAGCCCTTGCAGCAGGCGCAGCAACAGCAATAATCGGCGCTGCCCATAGCAGACGAAAAGGCGGCCAGGGGCCGTCTTTTCTTTTGCTGTCGGGCGCTGTCGCGTCGACCGTTCGATCAGCCGAGGTTCGCATGACCTATTGCGTCGCCATGAAACTGCAAGATGGCCTGGTATTCGTCGCCGATTCCCGTACCAATGCCGGGGTCGACAATATCGCCACCTTTCGCAAGCTGCACCTGTTCCGTATCCCTGGCGAGCGCCTGATCGTCATCCAGTCGGCGGGCAATCTGGCCACCTCCCAGGCGGTGATCAGTCTGCTGCGACAGCGCCTGGACAGCGAGCAGGACAACCTGCACGGCGTACCCACCCTGTACGACGCCGCCCGGCTGCTGGGGCAGACCCTGCGCGAGGTCCTGCAGCGCGATGCCGAGGATGCGCCCAGCGGTCACGGCCTGGACCTGAGCTGTTCCTTTCTGCTGGGTGGGCAGATCCGCGGCGCGGAGCCGGAGCTGTTCAATCTCTATCCCCATGGCAACTTCATCAGCGCCACCGAGGACACGCCTTACTTCCAGATTGGCGAGAGCAAATACGGCAAGCCCATCCTGGATCGGGCGCTGACCTTCGCGACGCCGCTGGAAGAAGCCCTGCGCTGTGCGTTGCTGTCCTACGACGCCACCATTCGCAGCAACCTGTCGGTGGGGCTACCGCTGGATCTGGTGGTCTATCCGCGTGATCGACTGGCGCAGGTCAGCAGTCATCGGATCGACGAACAGGATCCCTACTTCCAGGCCCTGCGCAAGGGCTGGGGGGAGGGGCTGCGTGATCTGCTGGCAGCCTTGCCGGCAGCACCTGCGGATTATTGGCGCTAGGGATCAGCCAAAGAACCGCGAGAGGTTGGGGATGACCAGCACGACGGTGGTGACGATGAGGACGAAACTCGCCTGACGCCACTTGGGGACGGGATTCTTGAACATGACTCGGGGCCTTTATTGTTAGCTGTTTAGAGCCTTTACGTCTTCAGCGGGAAGCGCTTGCGCAACAGCGGCATGCAGTTACTGATACCCGCAGGCTTGAGCACTATCCAGTAGCTATAGAACATAAATTTCAGTTTTGTGGTGGTAACCGGCCAGGCGGTTATCAGAAATGTCGTACCAAGGGATTTTTCCTTTGCTTTCAGATGATTAGGAAAATGCGTGCGACGCTACCGTTGGTCGGAGGTATCAACGGTTTGGAGCAGGGGAGGAGCGACCAGCCGGTCATCCCGTGAACGGGGCAGGGCGCAGGCCCTTCCAGGTCGTGAATGCAAATGTATGAATCGATTGAAGAAAAAGCTTGCCATCGAAATCGCCTTTGCCTATAGTTGCGCGCCTCGGTGATGCAGATGCAGCCACTGAGCAAATCTGGTGAGGTGTCCGAGCGGTTGAAGGAGCACGCCTGGAAAGTGTGTATAGGAGAAATCTTATCGAGGGTTCGAATCCCTCCCTCACCGCCAGATCTGAGAAAACCCCTGAGAGCCCAGCTCCAGGGGTTTTTTCTTGCCTGCGATTTGGCCAGGCCCTCCGGGGATCAGGCGGCCTGGGCAAAGGTCGCGGCGGTATCCCGGGCGTTGGGCAGCACGGCCGTCAGCTGTTCCAGGTCGATGCTGGCGAACAGCGGGCCGCTCAGGTCCTGCACCTTGCTGTCGCCGGCATTCTCGTGCAGCACCTCGGCCACGGCGACCGCCTGAGCCACGATCAGCGCATAGCCGTTGCCTTCCGGCGCCTGCAGCGGGCGGGCCTGATAGCCGATCGCATCGCGCAGCACCTGGGGCAGTTGCCAACGACGCGCCAGCTCGGCGCCCACTTCCGGATAGCCGAAGCCCAGTTGCAGGGTCTCGTCGGCGGCGCGATGGCTGCTGGCGGTGGCCCGACCGGCCAGGCTGGGGGCCAGCTCCGGCGCACCGCTCTGGATCAGCAACTCGCCGATGTCATGCAGCATGCCGCAGGTAAAGGCGGTTTCCTGGTCCAGGCCGGCCTGCTTGGCCAGCGGCTTGCACAGGCTGGCGACCAGGAAGCTGTTGTACCAGAAGGCCTGCAGATCGAAGCCGGGTGCGGCCTTGAAGCCGCTGGCGAAGGCCGAAGCCAGGACCAGGGTGCGCAGGGTGTTGAAGCCCAGGCGCAGGGCGGCGTCTTCGATGCTGGTGGATTCGCGGGCGCCGCGGAAGCGCGCCGAGTTGGCCAGGCGCAGCACCTTGGCGGCGATGACCGGGTCACGCGCCACGGTGCGCGACAGGGTTTCGATGCTGGTGTTGGGGTCGTCGAATTGCCGGATCAGGACCTGCGCCACTTCGGGGACGTTGGGCAGGTTGTGCAGCTGGGCAAAGAGGGTGTCGAGTTGCATGGGCGTCTCCGCGGAAAAGGGTTACATCTCCTTACACCCTCGTCATCGGTCGCCTGCGCGGATTTCTGTAGTCGCCATGTGACGATCGGTCGCAGCCCGGGCGACCAGGACCAGGTGGCCGCGCAGGATTGCCTTTCCGGTCAGGGACTTGCCGCACGCAAGCCAGGCTTGCCTGGCTGCGTCATTACCGTTCGTCGAGGGCGAAGTCGACCTGGCTCAGGCCCGCTGCGCTGGCTGCCAGCACCCAGCCGCGACGGTCCCAATCGCCCAGCACGATACGTTCGGCCGGCTGGCCATCGAGCAGCAGCTCATGACGGGCGGGTCTGTGGGTATGGCCGTGGATCAGCGTGGTCACCCGGGCGGCGCGCATTTCCCGCTCGACCTCGGCCTCGGTGACATCGGTGATGTCCATGGCCTTGGCCCGGGTCTGCTGGCGACTTTCGCTGCGCAGCTTGCGCGCCAGCTTCTGGCGGCTGGCCAGCGGCAGGTGGCGCAGGACGAAGAGGGTGAGGGGGTTGCGCAGGATGCGGCGCAGCTTCTGGTAGCCCTCGTCGCGGGTGCAGAGGGTATCGCCGTGCATCAGCAGCACGCGACGGCCGTGGAAGTCGGCGATATGGCGATCCGGCAGCAGGCGGCAGCCAGCCTGGCGGCAAAAGGCCTTGCCGATTAGAAAGTCGCGATTGCCGTGCATCAGGTAGATGGCCGTACCGCTGTCAGCCAGCTGGCGCAGGGCCGTTGCGATCTCCTGCTCGAAGGCACCCATGGCGTCGTCGCCGATCCAGGCTTCGAACAGATCGCCAAGGATGTACAGGGCCTCGGCACCGCGGGCGCGGGTTTCGAGGAGATGCAAAAACGCCCGGACCAGGTCCGGGCGTTGCGGTTCGAGATGCAGGTCGGAGACCAGTAGGATCACTCGACGATCTCGGCCTTCTCGATGATCACGTCTTCGCTCGGCACGTCCTGGTGACCGGCCTTGCTGGTGGTGGCGACGCCCTTGATGGCGTTGACCACGTCCATGCCTTCGACGACCTTGCCGAACACCGCATAGCCCCAGCCCTGGCTGGTGGGCGCGGTGTGGTTGAGGAAGGTGTTGTCGGACACGTTGATGAAGAACTGCGCCGAGGCGGAGTGCGGGTCCATGGTGCGGGCCATGGCGACGGTGCCGATCGCGTTGGAGACGCCATTGTTGGCTTCGTTCTTGATCGGGGCGCGGGTCGGCTTCTGCTTCATGCCCGGCTCGAAACCACCGCCCTGGACCATGAAGTTGCTGATCACACGGTGGAAGATGGTGCCGTCGTAGTGACCGCTCTTGACGTATTCCTTGAAATTGGCCGCGGTTTCGGGCGCCTTGTCCTCGAAGAGTTCCAGGGTGATGACGCCGTGGTTGGTGTGCAGCTTGATCATGGCAGCGAATCCGTAGCTAAGGGGGACAGCATCCAGACCCGGCGAAGGCCTCAAGGGTTTCGCCGGGACTTGACGGGTTGGGCTATGATACGGGTTTACCTTTGCCCGGCCTACCCTGGCCGCGCGTCTGCCCAGTTAAGGATCCCATGAGCAAGCCGACTTCCGACTCGTCCACCGCCGCCAAAGCCGCCCCCGCGCATTTCCTGCGGCAGATCGTCCAGGCTGACCTGGACGCCGGCAAGCAGGCCAAGATCGTCACCCGCTTCCCCCCGGAGCCCAACGGCTACCTGCACATCGGCCACGCCAAGTCGATCTGCGTGAACTTCGGGCTGGCCAAGGAATTCGGCGGCGACTGCCATCTGCGTTTCGACGACACCAACCCGGCCAAGGAAGACCAGGAATACATCGACGCCATCAAGAGCGATGTGCACTGGCTGGGCTTCGACTGGGCCGGCGAGGTGCGCTACGCCTCCAGTTACTTCGACCAGCTCTACGCTTGGGCCGTCAATCTGATCGAACAGGGCCTGGCCTATGTCTGCGACCTCACCCCCGAGCAGGCCCGCGATTACCGCGGCAGCCTTACCGAGCCGGGTCGCAACAGCCCCTTCCGCGACCGTTCGGTGGCCGAGAACCTGGACCTGTTCGCCCGCATGAAGGCCGGCGAATTCAAGGACGGCGAGAAGGTGCTGCGCGCCAAGATCGACATGGCCTCGCCCAACATGAACCTGCGCGATCCCATCCTCTATCGCATCCGCCACGCCCATCACCACCAGACCGGCGATGCCTGGTGCATCTATCCGAGCTATGACTTCACCCATGGCCAGTCCGATGCCCTGGAAGGCGTGACCCACTCCATCTGCACCCTGGAGTTCGAGGACCATCGCCCGCTGTACGAGTGGTTCCTGGCCAAGCTGCCGGTGCCGGCGCAGCCGCGCCAGTACGAATTCGCCCGCCTCAACCTGAACTACACCGTCACCAGCAAGCGCAAGCTCAAGCAGCTGGTGGACGAAGGCCATGTGCAGGGCTGGGACGATCCGCGCATGTCGACCCTGTCGGGCTATCGCCGTCGCGGCTACACCCCGGCCGCCATCCGCAACTTCTGCGAGATGATCGGTGTGACCCGCTCCAACGGCGTGGTCGACGTCGCCATGCTGGAATTCGCCATCCGCGAGGACCTGGACCAGAACGCCCCGCGCGCCATGTGCGTGCTGAAGCCCCTCAAGGTGGTGATCACCAACTACCCCGAGGGCCAGGTGGAAAACCTGGAACTGGCACGGCATCCCAAGCAGGACCTGGGCGTGCGCCAGCTGCCCTTCACTCGCGAGCTGTACATCGACCAGGGCGACTACGAAGAGAATCCGCCCAAAGGCTACAAGCGCCTGGAGCCGGGTGGCGAGGTGCGTCTGCGCGGCAGCTACGTGATCCGCGCCGACGAAGCCATCAAGGACGCCGACGGCAAGGTCATCGAGCTGCGCTGCAGCTACGATCCGGACACCCTGGGCAAGAACCCCGAAGGCCGCAAGGTCAAGGGCGTGATCCACTGGGTGCCGGCCGAGGGTAGCGTGGAGTGCGAGGTACGCCTCTACGATCGCCTGTTCCGTTCGGCCCAGCCGGAGAAGAGCGAAGAGGGCGGCAGCTTCCTCGACAACATCAACCCCGAGTCCCTGGTGGTGCTCAAGGGCTGCCGCGCCGAGCCGTCCCTGGCCCAGGCCCAGCCGGAAGACCGCTTCCAGTTCGAGCGCGAGGGCTACTTCTGCGTCGACCTCAAGGATTCGGCGCCTGGCAAGCCGGTATTCAACCGCACCGTGACCCTGCGCGATTCCTGGGGGCAATGATGGCGCTGCACCTCTACAACACCCTGACCAAGACCAAGGAAGCCTTCACGCCGCTGGTGCCGGGGCAGGTGCGCATGTACGTCTGCGGCATGACCGTCTATGACTACTGCCACCTGGGCCATGGCCGCAGCATGGTGGCCTTCGATGTCATCACCCGCTGGCTGCGCCATAGCGGCTATGACCTGACCTACGTGCGCAACATCACGGACATCGACGACAAGATCATCAACCGCGCCAACGCCAACGGCGAGCCCTTCACCGACCTGGTGGCGCGGATGATCGAGGCGATGCACGAGGACGAGGCGCGGCTGAACATTCGCAAGCCCGACCAGGAGCCGCGCGCCACCGATCATATCGACGGCATGCACGCCATGATCCAGACCCTGATCGACAAGGGCTACGCCTATGCCGCGGGCAATGGCGACGTCTACTACCGGGTCAATCGCTTCGCCGGCTACGGCAAGCTGTCGCGGCGGCGCGTCGAGGACCTGCGCATCGGTGCCCGCATCGAGCCGGGCGAGGCCAAGGAAGATCCGCTGGACTTCGTGCTGTGGAAGGCCGCCAAGCCGGGCGAGCCGAGCTGGCCGTCGCCCTGGGGCGCCGGGCGTCCGGGTTGGCACATCGAGTGCTCGGTGATGTCCACCTGCTGCCTGGGCGAGACCTTCGACATCCACGGCGGCGGCAACGACCTGGAATTCCCGCACCACGAGAACGAGATCGCCCAGAGCGAGGCGGCCACCGGCAAGACCTACGCCAATGCCTGGCTGCACTGCGGGATGATCACCATCAACGGCGAGAAGATGTCCAAGTCGCTGGGCAACTTCTTCACCCTGCGCGAGGTGCTGGAGAAGTACCACCCCGAGGTGGTGCGCTACCTGCTGATCGCCAGCCACTACCGCAGTCCGATCAACTATTCGGAAGACAACCTGCGCGAAGCCAAGGGCGCCCTGGAGCGTTTCTATCATTCGCTCAAGGGCCTGCCCCAGGCGCCCGCCCAGGGTGGTGAAAGCTACGCCGAGCGCTTCGCCCAGTGCATGGACGACGACTTCAACACCGCCGGCGCCTGTGGCGTGCTGTTCGAACTGGCCCGCGAGATCAACCGCTTGCGCGAGAGCGATCCGGCGGCGGCGGCTGGCCTGGCCGGGCGGCTGCGCGAACTGGGTGAGGTGCTGGGCGTGCTGCAGCTGGAGCCGGAAGCCTTCCTGCGCGCCGATGCGGCGGGCCGGGTGGATGCGGCCGAGGTCGAGGCGCTGATCCAGGCGCGCCTTGCTGCTCGTGCCGAGAAGAACTGGGCGGAATCCGACCGCATCCGTGATCAGCTCACTGCCCTGGGCGTGGTGCTGGAAGACGGCAAGGGCGGCACCACCTGGCGCCTGGCGGAGTAGGTCCGCGATCAGGTGGATGATGGTTCTGCGTCATCCGCCTGTCTGGCCTGGTCCACCATCCCCGGAAAACGCTGTGCGGTTTTCCAGGCTACGAGGTGCGGGGCCGTAGGGTGGACAACGGCGCAGCCTTGTCCACGTGCGTTCAACTCCTCACCCGGGGAACGCTACGCGGTTTTCCAGGCTACGAGGTGGGGGCCGTAGGGTGGACAACGGCGCAGCCTTGTCCATGTGCGTTCAACTCCTCACCCGGAAAACGCTGCGCGGTTTTCCAGGCTACGAGGTGGGGGTCGTAGGATGGACAACGGCGCAGCCTTGTCCACCCTTCCTGGGCTCAGGGCTTCTTGCGCGCCTTGCCGAAACCCGGCGCCTTGCGCACCGACTTGACCTTGGGCTTGCCGTCTTCCACCCAGCGACCCAGGGGCTTGTCGGATACCGGACCGCCCACCTTGGGTTTCTTCGGCTTCTTGGGTTTCTTCATGACCAGGCCGCCCGGGCCGGTTTGGGGGACACGATGGTCGGGGATGAAGTCCGGCTCGTCGCGGCGCATGAGGATCTGGCCGATCAGGGTCTCGATGGCCGCCAGCTGCTCCACTTCATCGGCGCACACCAGGGACACCGCCTGGCCCTGGTTGCCGGCGCGGCCGGTCCGGCCGATGCGGTGGACATAGTCTTCCGCCACGATGGGCAGATCCAGGTTGACCACCAGCGGCAGGTCCTGGATGTCCAGGCCACGGGCGGCCACGTCGGTCGCGACCAGGATGTCGGCCTCGCCGGCCTTGAAGCGGGCGAGGGAACGCAGCCGTGCGGGCTGGGGCTTGTCGCCATGGATGGATTCCGCCGCCAGCCCCTCGGCCTGCAGCGCCTCCACCAGTTGCTCCACACCCTTGCGGGTCTTGGCGAACACCAGCACCTGGCCATGGCGTCCGCTGCGATAGAGGTGCAGGAAGAGTTCGGTCTTGCGCTTCTTGTCGACCGGCACCACCCACTGCTTGACGGTGACCGCGGCGGTGTTGCGCGGACTGACGTCGATAGTCTGGGGATCGCGCAGTACCGGGGCGGCCAGCTGACGCACGGCGTCGGAGAAGGTCGCCGAGAACAGCAGGGTCTGGCGCTTGCGCGGCAGCATGACGAACAGCTCGCCCAGTTGCCGGGAAAAGCCCAGGTCGAGCATGCGATCGGCTTCGTCCAGCACCAGCAGCTGTACCTGGTCGAAGCGCACGGCGTTCTGGTTGAACAGGTCGAGCAGGCGCCCGGGGGTCGCCACCAGCACGTCCACGCCCTTGCGCAGCTTCATCATCTGCGGATTGATGCTCACGCCACCGTAGGCCACGGCCGTGCGCAGTGGCAGGTGCTGGGCATAGTCGCGCAGACTGGCATGGACCTGCTCGGCCAGCTCGCGGGTGGGGGTGAGGATCAGGGCGCGAATATGGTTTGGCGCCACCGCCGGGCCTTCCTGCACCAGTCGCTGCAGGAGCGGCAGTCCAAAGGCGCCGGTCTTGCCGGTGCCGGTCTGGGCGGCGGCCAGCAGGTCGCGACCGGCCAGCACCGCCGGGATGGCCTGGCGCTGGATGGGCGTGGGGGAGCTGTGCTCCAGGGCGGTGAGCGCCTGCAGCAGCGGATCTATGAGGCCGAGGTCGGCAAAGGTCATGACAGGCCCGGATGGCGTCGAAAAGGGAGCGAATTCTAGGCCGACTGTGAAGCGCGCTCAAACTTTGTAGCCAGGCGGCGGCTGCAGCCGGAATCCCGGCACGGCATAGTGGTCAGTTGCGTGGCTACAGGAGACCCCATGAGCGCTACCCCTACCTTGCCCCCGGTGTTGGCCGGCCCGCTGCTGCGGCGCACCGAAGCGTCCCGGTTGCTGCTGTGGCTGGTGACCCGCTCGGCCGAGACGCCCGTGCCGCGGCTGTGGCAAGGGGCGACCGAGCTCGGCGTGCAGGGGGAGACCCAGTGCCTGCGCCTGGGCGAGCAGGCCTACCTGCAGCTGATCGAGGTCCGGCCGGACACCGAGTTGCCCACGGACACCTTCCTCCGCTACGACCTGCAGCTGAGCGCCGGCGGAATCCGCGACTGGGCGCCGCACCTGCTCTCCGCCGAGGGCGAATTGCCGCGCTTCGTCCTGCGCGCGCGTTTCGATCATCTGCTGCACGGCTCCTGCCGCAAGCCCCACCATGCCTCGGCCGACGGCCTGATCGCCGTGGATCGCCTGCTGCAGGGCTGCACGATCCCTGAGGAGTCGCCGGCGGCGCTGCTGCTCACGGGCGACCAGGTCTATGCCGATGACGTCGCCGGGCCGATGCTGCTGGCGGTGCAGGCGCTGATCCGCCGCCTCGGGCTCTATGGCGAGGACCTCGAGGGGGCGGTGGTGGCGGACAGCGAGGCGCTGATGGCCCATGCCGCCAACCTCTACCACCGCGAGGACCTGCTGCCGGCCTTCAAGTCCAACCGGGCGCTGCGCGAGAAATTCTTCGGTGGGGTGGAGAAACCCATCTTCACCTCCACCAATGCCCACAACCACCTGGTGACCCTGAGCGAGGTGCTGGCGCTCTATCTGCTCTGCTGGTCGCCGACGCCCTGGACGCTGATCGAGGTGGTGCCACCGGCGCTCGACGCCAAGGACCGTGAGCGCTACGCCGCCGAGTCGCGCTGCATCGAGGGCTTCGTCGCGACCCTGCCTCAGGCGGCGCGGGCCCTGGCCGGGGTGCCGACGCTGATGATCTTCGACGACCACGACGTCACCGACGACTGGAACCTCTCCGCCCGCTGGGAAGAGACCGCCTACGGCCATCCCTTTTCCCGGCGCATCCTCGGCAATGCGTTGCTGGCCTATCTGCTCTGCCAGGCCTGGGGCAACGCCCCGGAAGCCGTGGCTGAACCCCTGGCGGCCACGGCCCGGCTGCTGGACACGGCGGGTGACGACGGCAAGCTGGAGTGCCCGACGCAGAACGCCTGCATCGACGACCTGCTGCGCTTCCAGGGCTGGCACTACGTGCTGAAGACCAGCCCGCCGCTGATCGTGCTGGACACCCGGACCCGTCGCTGGCGCAGCGAGCGGCGCCTGGAGCACCCCTCGGGGCTGATGGACTGGGAAGCCCTCTGCGAATTGCAGCAGGACCTGCTGGACCATCCCTCGGCGGTGATCGTCTCGGCTGCGCCCATGTTCGGGGTCAAGCTGATCGAGGCGGTGCAGCGCATCTTTACCTGGTTCGGCCAGCCGCTGATGGTGGATGCCGAGAACTGGATGGCCCACCCCGGGGCGGCCAAGACCATGCTCAACATCTTTCGCCACCGCCGCACCCCGGGCAACTACGTGGTGCTTTCCGGCGACGTGCACTATTCCTTCGTCTACGACATCCGCATCCGGGACCGGCGCGGTGAGCCGCGGCTCTGGCAGATCACCAGCAGCGGCATCAAGAACGAATTCCCACCGCGCCTGCTGGCCACCCTGGACCGACTCAATCGCTGGCTCTATGCGCCCTGGTCGCCGCTCAACGGCTTCACCAAGCGCCGCCGGTGGGAGCTGCAGCCGCGCCTGCCGGATCGCCGCGAGGCTGGCGAGCGACTGTGGAACGGTGCCGGCATCGGCCAGGTGCTGCTGGACGGGGAAGGGCGCCCGGCAGTGATCCGCCAGCACAATGCCGATGGCTCGCCGGCCACCGAGTTCGTCGAGCGCCCGGCCTGAGGTCGGCGCCGCGGCGCCCTAGGGTCTTCCGGGTGACAGGCGCCTGATCAGCCAGGTCGAGAGCCAGTACACCGGCTCCAGCACCAGAAAACCCAGCAGGATGCCGCCCAGCCGGGCCAGGCCTGCCACCGGGTCGATATGGTCATAGTGGTCAGGCACCATCACCACCAGAAACGCCAGCGCGAACTGCATGCCGAGATAGCCGATACCGAGCGGACCATTCTCGAGGTGTCTGCCGATCAGCACACCGAGCGCAACGCCCGCCAGCGTCAGCCAGAGGCTTTCCTGGCTGACCAACAGCAGAAGGGCCGCCAGGCCACCCCCGAGCAGGCAGCCGAGCATTCGATGCAACAGCCTTCTGGAAACCGCCTTGCCGGCGCTGCTCAGGCCGTCGAAGGGAACCACCATGACCGCCAGGATGGTGATGGCCGCCTGGCTGACATCCACCCCGATCTCTGCCGTCGCGCCCAGGGACAGCAGGGCCAGGGCCAGACCTCCCTGCAGCGCATGGCGCAACGCCAGGGGCTGCCAGACACCCAGGGTTCGGGGTGTCGAGGCCACCGTGGTCGGCACCTTGGGCCACAGGCGCGCACGGACGCCGTAGGTGGAAAGGGCGCTCACCAGCACGCACGCCGAGGTGCCGAGCGCCACCTCCAACAGCCGTGACAGGGCGTATTGCTCGAGCTGATCGGGCGCCTGGAGGCTCGCCAGGACCACCATGGCGTAGGTGAGGCCGCCCAGCAACCAGGCATAGCCATAGCGGCCCACCAGTGTCAGATAGAGGGTGATGCTGCCCACGGTGCCCAGCAGGACGGCCTGCTCGTAGGGGTTCAGCTGCAGGTGGCGCAGGACCAACAGGGCGCCTGCGGCGCCGATACAGGTACCCAGCACCCGCAGGCAGCCGCGCGAGAAACTGTCGCGGACATCTGACCTCATCACGATATAGCCGCTGAACGCCGCCCAACCGACATGCTGAACCCCGGCCAGGTGGCCGAGCAGGATCGCCAGCAGGACCGAGGTCAGGGTTTCCAGTTCGTCGACCAGACGGCGCCGGTCGCGGCCGAACTGGCGGAGATCGCCTGCCAGATCGCGCAACAACTGCCTGAATTCCGACAACGCCTGAGAGGGAGACATGGATCCCTGATGAGTACCGTGATCGCTGCCTATGTTACCGCCGCTGATCGCCGTCTGGCAGCACAGGAGCCGGCCGCGAACGGTAGAGGCGCATCGCGACGGGACCGCTCAGGCCGAGCTGCCACCAGTGGCCAGCCAGCGCAGCACGCCCTGGCCCGCCGCGCGGCCACTGGCGAAGCAGGCCGTGAGCAGATAGCCGCCGGTGGGCGCCTCCCAGTCGAGCATCTCGCCGGCGCAGAAGACGCCCGGCAGCTGCCGGAGCATCAGGCCGTCGTCCAGCGCTTCCAGGGGTACACCGCCCGCGCTGCTGATGGCTTCCGCCAGGGGCCGCGCTCTGACCACGGTGAGGGGCACGGCCTTGCAGGCCTGGGCCAACCGGCCCATGTCCTGGAAGGTCTCTGGCGGGGCCAGTTCGCGGAGCAGGGCGGCCCGGGCGCCGTCGATCCCGGCATGGCGCCGCAGGTGGTTGGCCAGGGACTGGCTGCCGCGGGGCTTGGCCAGGGCCCGGCCGAGTTCCGCCAGGTCACGCTGCGGCGCCAGATCCAGGGTCAGGGTCGCCTGGCCATCCCGTTCGATGGCCGTGCGGATTTCGGCGGACAGCGCATAGACCAGGCTGCCCTCGATTCCGGTGTCGGTCAGCACGAATTCGCCCTGGCGTGGCGGCTGACCCGGCAGGGCCAGGGCGGCCGGCTTGATCGGCGCGCCGGCGTGGCGGGTCTTGAGAAAATCACTCCAGCCGGCCACCTCGAAACCGCAATTGGCCGGTTCCAGCGGGCGCAGTTCGACTCCTCGCGCGGCCAGCAGCGCCTGCCAGGCCCCATCCGAGCCCAACCGCGGCCAGCTGCCACCGCCTAGCGCCAGTACCGTAGCCTGGGGCTGCAGGAGCCGCTCACCCTCCGGGGTGGCCAGGCGCAGCCGGCCCTCGGCGTCCCAGCCCAGCCAACGACTACGAATGTGGATGCATACGCCCTGGTCGCGCAGGCGATGCAGCCAGGCACGCAGCAGAGGTGCGGCCTTCATGTCGGCGGGAAACACCCGGCCCGAGGTGCCGACAAAGGTCTCGATACCCAGCTCATGGATCCAGGCGCGCAGGGCGTTGCTATCGAAGCTGTCGAGCCAGGGGCTGACGCCGCTCTCACGCTCGCGATAACGCTGGCGAAAGGCAGACTGCTCCTCGGCATGGGTGATGTTCATGCCACCCACGCCGGCGAGCAGAAATTTGCGGCCCACCGACGGCATGGCATCGAAGAGGTCCACATGGACGCCTGCGGCGGCCAGGGTCTCGGCCGCCATCAGCCCGGCAGGGCCGCCCCCGATGACAGCGACGGCGGGCGTGGCGGAGAGGAGAGACATGGCGGCATCCAGGAGCTGAGGAAAACCGCCATTGTACGCGACGTGGCTAGACCACGCCGGCCTGGCCCAGGGGCGCCGCCAGGGGTTCTTCCAGTCGTTCGGGAATCAGCGGCTCGCTGCGTCCGGGCGTCAGGATCACCTTGCGGCAGTCCTCCTGCTTCTTGTCGAAGATCTTGTAGCCCTCGACCGCCTGCTCCAGGGACATCCGGTGGGTGATGATAGCCTCCGGCGCCAGGTCGCCCCGCTCGATGTGTTCGAGCAGCTCCGGCAGATAACGCTGCACGTGGGTCTGGCCCATCTTGAAGGTCAGGCCCTTGTCGAAGGCGTCACCGAACAGGAAGCCGTGGATGAAGCCGGCATAGACGCCCGGTACGCTCACGGTACCGCCACGGCGTACCGCGGCGATGCACTGGCGCAGGGCCTTGCCGCTGCTGCCTTCCAGCTTGAGATTGGCGAGGATGGTCTCGGTGGTGCTGCCCTTGGCCTCGAAGCCCACCGCATCCACCACGCCGTCGACGCCGCGCTTGCCGGGCGTCTGCTCGATGATGGTGGCGGCCGGGTCGTCGTCTTCGTCGAAGTTGATCGGGATGACGCCATAGGTCTGCTGGGCATAGGCCAGCCGATAGGGGTGGTGATCGACCATGAAGATGCGCTCGGCGCCCAGCATCCGCGCACAGGCCGCGGACAGCAGGCCGACCGGGCCGGCGCCATAGATGGCGATGCTCGATCCCTGGCCGATGCCGGTGTTGAGCACGGCCTGCCAGGCGGTGGGCAGGATGTCGGACAGGAACAGCACCTTTTCGTCGGCCAGGGTGCCGGGCACCTTGAAGGGACCGGTGTTGGCCTTGGGCACCCGCACGTATTCGGCCTGGCCGCCCGGCACGCCGCCATAGAGATGGCTGAAGCCGAACAGCGCGGCGCCCGGCGGGATCTGTTTCTTGTTGAGGATGGCGCCGCGACCGGTATTGGTGGTCTCACAGGCGGCGTAGAGATCTTGGTTGCAGAAGAAGCAGCTGCCACAGGCGATGACGAAGGGAATCACCACCCGGTCGCCTTTCTGCACGGCAGTGACGGCCGGGCCGGTTTCCTCGACGATGCCCATGAATTCGTGGCCGAAGATATCGCCGTGTTCGACGGTGGGAATCTTGCCGCGGTAGAGGTGCAGGTCCGAACCGCAGATGGCCGTGGCCGTCACCCGCAGGACGATGTCGTCGGCGTCCTGGATGGTCGGATCGGGGACGGTATCGACGCGGACATCGTGGGCACCGTGGTAGGTCAAGGCTCGCATGGCGGTCTCCGTAGGGCGGTAAGCACCTAGGGTGGAGGCCGCCGTAAGCCGAGCGGTTCCGCGAGGTCGGACCGGTGGTATGGCGATCTGATAGCGACAGTTCGCGACTTTTCGCCGCTATTGCCCGGGCCAGAGCCGGGCAGGCGCAGCGGCGTCAGCGGTTGCGGATATAGACGGCCTTGCCGGCGCTGCCGTCGGCGGGATCGCGTTCCTGAACATCGAAACGATCGCCATGGGCCTTGACCAGGCCGCTGAATTTGCGGTGCCCATAGAGGCGGGCGTCGAAATCCGGCCGCACCTTGCCGAGGTTGGCCCCGACCATGCCCAGATTGGCCCAGCCGCCTTCGTCGGAGGCGTCTTCCACCGCCTGCTCGATGAGCTTGAGGATGGTGCTCAGCTTGGGCTTGCCGCGGTTGGTGGTGGCGGGCTTGTCGCTGGCGCCGGCGGCCTCGCGCGGCTCTTCCCGCGGCTTGGACCTGAGGATCTCGGTGTAGATGAATCTGTCGCAGGCCGAAACGAAGGGATCCGGCGTCTTCTCCTCGCCGAAGCCGTAGACCGTCAGCCCTTCCTCGCGCAGTCGCGCCGCCAGGCGGGTGAAGTCGCTGTCGCTGGAGACCAGGCAGAAACCGTCGAAGCGGCGGGTATAGAGCAGGTCCATGGCGTCGATGATCAGGGCGCTGTCGGTGGCGTTCTTGCCCTTGGTGTAGCCGAATTGCTGCACCGGCTGGATGGAGTGGTCGAGCAGCACCTTCTTCCAGCTGTTGAGCTGGGGTTGGGTCCAGTCACCGTAGATGCGCTTGACGCTGGCCACGCCGAAGCGGGCGATCTCGGCCATGAGGCCATCAACGATGGCCGCGGGGGCGTTGTCGGCGTCGATCAGCACGGCCAGGCGTGCCTGGCTGGATTCGGGTGTCTTGGCGGTCTTGCTCATGGAAACTCCTGTTCAATGCAGGCCGAGCTCGTGCCAGACCTGGGTCGCCGTGTGATGGAGGATGCCGTGACGACGGGCCAGGGCCAGGCGATCGGCCGAATAGCCGCCGCCGATCACCCCCACCACGGGTATATCCGCCGCCAGGCAGCGCCGCAAGACGAAACCGTCGCGCGCCGCGAGACCGGCATCGGTCAATTCGAGATAGCCCAGGGCGTCGTCGCGATGGACGTCCACCCCGGCGTCGTAGAGCACCACGTCGGGCTGGTGGAGCGGCAGTAGGTAGCCCAGGGCGTCGTCGAGCACCCGCAGGTAGCCGGCGTCGTCCAGGCCGCGGGGCAGGGGGATGTCCCAGTCGCTTTGCGCCTTGCGCGCCGGATAGTTGGTGGCGCAGTGCAGGGAGACGGTGACGGCGTCGGGCACCTCGGCCAGGATGCGCGCCGTGCCGTCGCCCTGGTGGACGTCGCAGTCCAGGATCAGCACCCGTCCGGCGCGTCCGCTTTCCAGCAGCGACAGCGCCAGGATCGCCAGGTCGTTGAAGATGCAGAAGCCGGCCGGATAGTCGTGATGGGCATGGTGGGTACCCCCGGCGAGGTGACAGGCCAGGCCATGACGCAGCGCCAGCTCCAGGGTGAGCAGGGAACCGCCCACGGCGCGGATGGTGCGGCGCACCAGGGCTTCGCTCCAGGGCAGGCCCAGCTGGCGTTGCAGCGGCGGCGGCAGTTCGCCGGCCTTGAACGCCTGGATGTAGTCGGGGGCATGGGCCAGCGCCAGTAGTTCGTCCGGGCAGAGTTCGGGCCGTTGCCAGTTGTCCACGCCCAGGATGCCGCTGGCACCCAGGTGTTCGTGCAACAGCCGGAATTTCTCCATCGGAAAACGATGGCCAGCGGGGAAGGCCGGACTGTAGTCCTCGTGGTAGACCAGGGGCAGGCGTGTGCTCAAAACACCAGGAGCTCCAGGATGAACCAGAGGATACCGGTACAGAAACCCAGCGCCAGCAGAAACAGCAGGCCGTCGCGGGCGATCAGCGACAGGGCGAAGGAGGTCAGCGCCAGCCCCGCCGTGGTGTTGGCGAAGGGCACCAGATCCAGCACCGGCATGGTCGCGGCGATGAGGATGCAGAGCAGGGCGGTGACGAAGTGCGCCGGGCGCGAGGTGAGTACCCGCAGCCGCGACTTGACCACCTTGTCGACCCAGCGCGCCGGCTTCTGCAGCAGCCGCAGCGACTTGCGCAGCTTGCCGCGGGAGACGGAGCGCTGCAGCACCCAGCGCGGCAGCCAGAAGTGGTCGCGCCCCAGTAGCAGCTGACCGCTCACCAGCATCACGAAGACGGCGATGGCGGTGGCGATACCGGGAATGCCGGTGAGCGGCGAGATCGCCAGCACGCCCGGCAGGAGGATCATGGGGCCGAAGGAGCGACTGCCGATGGCGTCGATCAGGTGCTGCACCGAGACCTGGCTGGGGCTGTTGCCCACCCGCTCCAGGCAGGCCAGAAAGCTCTGGAGGTCCACTGGGCCATCCTGCCCGGTGTCGCAGCTGACGGGCTCGCGCTCCAGGGCCTCTTCTTTCATGGCTGGGCGCTGTCCAGCATGCGGCGGATCCAGCGGGTCAGATCCTGGCGGCCATAGGGCTTGTTGAGGATGGGGAAGCGCTCGCCGTTGCCTTCTTCCAGTTCCAGGGCGTTGTTGGCGTAGCCGGTGGTGAGCAGGATGCGCAACTCGGGCTGCCGCCGCTGGGCCTCCTTGGCCAGCATCACGCCATTCATGCCGCCAGGCATGATCAGGTCGCTGAACAGCAGGTCGATGGCGGGTTCGCGCGCGAGAATGTCCAGCGCCTGCTGGCCATTGTGGGCGACCAGCACCTGATAGCCGGTCTCTTCCAGGATGGCCTGGGCCAGGGCCGCCACGTCCGGGCGATCGTCCACCACCAGGATGGTCTCGGAACCGCCGCTGTCCTCGTGCGGGGTCGGCAGGGGCGCCGGGTGTTCGCGCGCCTCCTCTTCGGAAACGGGGAAGTAGAGACGCACCGAGGTGCCTATACCGACCTCGGAATAGAGCCTGACCAGGCCGCCCGACTGCTTGAGGAAACCATAGACCATGGACAGGCCCAGGCCGCTGCCCTGGCCTTCGTCGCGGGTGGTGAAGAAGGGGTCCAGGGCGCGCCCGAGCACGTCGGTCGACATGCCGCAGCCGGTGTCGGTCAAGGCGATGCAGACATAATGCCCCTGGGCCAGGCCGCCATGGGCCAGGTCCTGGCCATTGACCTCGACGTTGAGGGTTTCCAGGGTCAGGGTGCCGGTGCCGCGCTCCTGCATGGCCAGGCGGGCGTTGTCGACGATGTTGAGCAGCGCCGTCTCCAGCTGGATCGGATCGAGCCGGCAATTCCACAGCGCCGGTGCCGGGCGGAAGATGAAGCGGAAGGGGCCGCCCAGGGCCTGGGCCAAGCGACTCTGGCGGGCATTGATGAGCTTGTTCAGGTCCACCGCGCGCCCGGTCAGGCGCTGCTTGCGGGCGAAGGCCAGCAGCTGCTGGGTGAGGGTCGCCGCCCGATTCACCGCGTCGCGGGTGTTGTCGACATGGCGCTTGGCCTTGTCCCTGTCCAGTTCCGGGCGGTCCAGGTTGATCCTCAGGATATCCAGGTAGCCGACCATCACCTGCAACAGGTTGTTGAAATCGTGGGCGATGCCGCCGGTGAGCTGACCCAGGGCTTCCATCTTCTGAGCCTGGCGCAGGGCGTCTTCGGCGTCGCGGCGGCGGGAGACGTCGAGCTGCGAGGCGAAGAAATAACGCAGCTGGCCCGCGGGATCGAGCACCGGCGAGATGAACAGCGCATTCCAGAAGGTCGAGCCGTCCTTGCGGTAATTGAGCAACTCGATGTCGCAGTCGCGCTGCTCGCGGATGGCGTTGCGGATCTCGGCGATGTGCTCCTGGCGGGTGTCGGGTCCCTGCAGAAAGCGGCAATTGCGACCCAGCACCTCGTCCAGGGCATAACCTGTGGTACGCAGGAAGGACTCGTTGGCAAAGATGATCGGGTTATCCGGCTGGTGCGGATCCGTCACGATCATCGGCATCCGGGTCTTCTTCACGGCGGCAAAGAAGATGTCGTCGTGGCCGAGACCCTTGCCCAGCTCCGCGATCTGGGCCGCGGCGGGGTGGGAAGACGAAGCGTTTGCGGTTTCGGTCATGGAGAGGAAGCCTGCGAGCGGACAGCGATACCTTTATTGTGACCCTTTATACGGCCACAAGCTCCACCAGTTATCGTCATACGATGAGCAATGTGTCTGGAAGCACGGCGAACGCACAGGATTTGACCGGTTTTGCGTATGATGATCGCTCTCTGTCAAGGAACCCTACCCATGAGCAAGGTGCTGGACAACCTGGTCGATCTACTGACCCTCGAATCCCTGGCCCCCGATCTGTATCGGGGCGGCAGCCAGGATCTGGGCTTTCCCCAGCTCTTTGGTGGTCAGGTCCTGGGGCAGGCGCTGTCGGCGGCCAGCCAGACCGTGCCGGTGGAGCGCCGGGTGCACTCGCTGCACGGTTACTTCCTGCGCGCCGGGTCGGCGGTTGAGGCGGTGACCTACCAGGTGGATCGCATTCGCGACGGCGGAAGCTTTTCCACGCGCCGGGTCACCGCCTTCCAGGGCGAGCAGCCGATCTTCTTCTGCAGCGCCTCCTTCCATATCGAGGAGCCGGGTTTCGAGCATCAGACGACCATGCCGGAGGTACCGGCACCCGAGACCCTGCAATCGGAAATCGCCCACGCCCAGCGCTATGCCGAGCTGATTCCTGCGCCGCTGCGCGACAAGCTGCTCGGCCCGCGCCCGATCGAGATGCGCCCGGTGGTCTTTACCGACCCCTTCCAGCCGCAGCCCACCGAACCGGTCCGCCACGTCTGGTTCCGCGCCACCGGCGACCTGCCGGACCAGCCGGCCCTGCATCGCTATCTGCTGGCCTACGCCTCGGATTTCAATCTGCTGCCCAGTTCGCTGCTGCCCCATGGCACCAGCTTCTGGGATCGCTCGCTGCAGATCGCCAGCCTCGACCATGCGGTCTGGTTCCACCGCGATTTCCGCCTGGACGACTGGCTGCTGTACGCCATCGACAGCCCCTGGGCCGGTGGTGCCCGCGGTCTGTGCCGCGGCAGCATCTACAACCGCGCGGGTCAGCTGGTGGCCTCGGTGGCCCAGGAAGGACTGATTCGCAAACGCGGCTGAGATCCAGCCGTCCGGCTGGCTATTTGGTTATCACCCTTATAGGCTCTTGCCTGCGAAGGACTGGATGCCCGCGGCTGGGCGTCCCAGGCACAACATTAGTTTGAGGCATCGTTCTTGAATCGACTCGCGCGCGTCGTAACCGGTATCCAGGGGCTGGATGAGATCTTGAAGGGAGGCCTGGTTGCAGGTGCGTCCTATGTCATCCAGGGGCGTCCGGGTTCCGGCAAATCGATCATGGCCAACCAGATCGCCTTCAACCATGTGCGCGGCGGTGGGCGGGTTCTGTTCGCCACCATGCTGTCGGAAACCCACGAGCGGATGTTCCAGTTCTTTTCCACGCTGGATTTCTTCGACCGCTCCTGCATCGGCGACCAGGTCCAGTACCTGAGTGCCTTCGACACCATGGAAGGTGAGGGGCTGGACGAGGTGGTCCGCCTGCTGCGTCGCGAGATCAGCCGGCAGAAGGCCAGTCTGCTGGTGGTCGATGGCCTGCTCAATGCCCGGTCGCGCGCGGAAACGCCGATCGACACCAAGAAATTCATCGCCGAGTTGCAGGGGCATGCGGCCTTTGCCGGTTGCACGGTCATCTTTCTCACCAGCGCGCGTCTCGAGGACGGCAGCCCGGAACACACCATGGTCGATGGTGTGCTGGATCTGCACGAGGAAGAAATCGGCAGTCGCACCATCCGCCGCCTGGCGTTGCGCAAGACCCGTGGCAGCGGCGCGCTGCCGGGCTTTCACGAATTCACCATCTCCGATGCCGGCATCACCGTGTTTCCGCGCCTCGAGGCGCTGTATCGCGATCCTTCGGCCGGCGCGACCTATCGCGTCGGTCACCAGCGCGTGCCCAGTGGCATGGCGTCGCTGGATGCGATGATCGAAAACGGCCTGCCGGAGAGTTCGACCACCCTGCTCATGGGGCCATCGGGTGCCGGCAAGACCTCCATCAGCCTGAACTTCCTGGCGGCCTGCACGCCGGAAGCGCCTGCGTTGATGTTCGGCTTCTACGAACCGCCGGAGCGATTGCTGCTCAAGGCGAGCGCCCTGGGCCTCGACCTGGCCAGCCGGGTCGACGAGGGCGCCTTGCATCTGCACTGGCAACCGACCACCGAGATGCGCCTCGACGAGGTCGGTCTCGAACTGCTGGCCATGGTCAGACGGCACGGCATCAAGCGGCTGGTGATCGACAGCCTGGGCGCCATCGCCCGCTTCGCCCTGCCGCAAGGACGGCTCATCGAATACTTCAGCGCGCTACTGAACGAGCTGCGTACCCAGGGCGTCACAGTTCTAGCCACCTGGGAATTGCGCGACGTCTTTGGCGCGGACATCGCCGCGCCGGCGCCTGAACTTTCCAGCATGGTGGACAATCTGATTTTGCTGCGATTCGTCGAGGCCGAGGCCGAGATCAAGCGGGTGCTGTCGATCCTCAAGGTCAGGGACAGCATCTACGATCCAGCGCTGTGCGAACTGATCATCGACGACTCGGGAATCGAGCTGAAAAAGGCATTCAAAGACATGGTGAAGGTACTTTCAGGTTCAGCCATGCCCTCCACACAACCATGATCGCGTCGGGTGGGAGAATCTCCAGATGACGACGATACTGGTAGTCGATGACGAATTCCTGATAGCGGACATCCTGGCCTTCGCCCTCGAAGACGAAGGCTACATGGTGGTCAAGGCGAGCAATGGTCGCCGAGCGCTTGACGTCTTCGATCGCGAACTACCGTCCCTGGTCATCACCGATTTCATGATGCCGGTGATGAACGGCCGCGAGCTGGCAGAGGCCCTGCGTGAACGTCAGGGCTTGCAGCATCTGCCCATTATCCTCATGAGCGGCGCCCAGGCGCATCTGGCTCAGGAGAGTTCGGAGCTGTTCGATTCCGTGTTTCAGAAGCCGTTCAACATCAGCGACATCGTCGATGCGGTGCACAAGCACCTGGTGACCCTGGAGCAATGACGAACCCATAGCAAAAAGGCCTGTCTAGACAGGCCTTTTTGCTATGGGGCTGGCGCAGCGGCCAGCCCCGCGTCTCCGATCAGGAGCGCGAAAGCAGTACGCCCAGCACGAAGCCGACGCCGCCGGCGATGGCCAGGGCAGTGAAGGGCTTGTCGGCGGTCACGTTGCGCGCGCAGTCGATGGCCTGGCCATACTGCTCCTGCAGCTTGCCTTCCAGCTGACGGGCCTTGCCCTGGGCTTGCCAGTCGGCATTGCCGGTCGCCGCGCCAAAGCTATCCTGGACCTTGCCGGTAGCGTCCTTGGCATTGCCTATGATCTGATCGGTATTCATAAATGCACCTCGTGTGGGGAAACGGGGGAGGTCATGCCAAGCGGCATGCTTCCTTTATTGATCCGCGCCAGACGCATTTCGTTCAGGTCAATTTGCTGTTCGCGACGTGTATCGCGGTTCCCTGCCGAGAGGATCCATGATCTCCAGCCGTTTTTCCGCCCTTTGCCTGCTGTCGCTCCTGGCGGGCTGCAGCACTCAGCAGCCGCCGGCCGAAGCCCCGACCGGGGCCGACGACCTCTTCGCCCGTCCTATCATCGCCGAGAGCGTTCTGCGCGAGGGTTCGCGTCTGCAGCTGGCGCTCGCCCTGGCCGATGGCGGCTCCGCCCTGGTCTCCCTGGATTGCGCGGCTGACCAGGCCGAATTGCTCTACCTGGATGGCGCTCAGCGGGTCTATCCGGGGCGGGTGAATGCCTATGCCGCGCCCTTGCCGTTGAGCGCGGCCAAGGTCGCGGCGCTCAAGCAGCGTCCCGATGTGGCGGCGCTCTGCGCCCGGCCCGCCAACGCCGACTGGCGCGCCCTCGCCAGGGGCCCCGGCGGCGACACCCTGGTGATCGATCGCAACAGCCTGGTGGACGATAACGGCGTGCGCCGTTTCTGGGCGGGTCAGCAACTGCCCGTCGCCCTGCAGACGCCACGCTACGGTGCTCCGGTGCGCCAGTGGCGCGAATCCCTGGCGGCCGACTGCACGGCGCGCCGTTACCTGCTGCTGGCGCGCTACGGCCTGGACGATGCGGGGCGGGTGACCGACAGCCAGCCGAGCGCCCAGGGCCAGGAAGCCTTCACGGCGGCGCCGGCCGAACGGCGTACCCTGCTGGAAGCCGCCTGTGATCGGCGAGACGCCTTGTTGGCTACGCCGCGCATGGAAGAGGTCAGGGCCGCCGCCACACCGCCGGCTGCTCCGCCGCCTCCCGGCGAACTACCCGCGGCCCAGGCGCAGCCCCTGCAGGCGCTCAAGGCGTTGGCGCTGCCCGCGCCGCGGGTGGTTGTGCAGCGCTTCGTGGAGGAGGGCGAGAGCCGCTACGAAGGCCAGACCCATGCCTATCGCGAAGAGGTGCAGGTCAGCCCTGGCGCCCAGCCCGGACTGCTGCGCTTCAGTGCCCAGGGCAAGGCGGCTCGGGTCGATTCGCTCACCTGGCGCGGGCTGATCGACCTGGTACGCCGTACCCGTATCGACAACGGCAACCTGCCGGTGGAAGAAGTCGCCAGCCTGGATCAGCTGACCTTCAGCGGCGACTGGCGCGCCCTCGCCGTTGGCAGCCAGGTCGGTTACCAGGCGCGGCAGACCCTGACCGGCAATCTCAAGGGCGCCGAGCAGCGCGAGATCAGGCTGTCCTGCAAGGTGGTTGGCGACGGCGAGGCGCGCCGGGTATTGGCCAGTCTCAGCGGCCGGGCCAAGACCCTGGAGTGCCGGCATGGCGAGGCGGGCCATGGCCCCCTGAGTCGCTGGACCTACCTGGAGGACTATGGCTTCTTCCACCTGACCAGTGTCGGAGCCGGTCGCGCCATGGGCCTGGAAAAGCACCTGAGCGACCTGCGATAGCCGGCCCAGAGCCCCTGGTCAGGCCGGGGGCTGCTGCCTGAGGTCTGGAAGTTCCCAAGTGATATTTTCCTCAGAGGTAAATATCACTCTCTAAAAGGACTCTTTTTGGCGAATTAGTACTGGGAGTACGCTGTGTCTATCGAAACAGCACAACCAAGAGGTATTCGCTATGAAAGTCCTGGGTGTCCAAGCCATCGTCGCCGTTCTGTTCATGGGTCTGCTGTCGGGCACGGCGTCCGCCGCTAGCCGCGATATGTCGAGCAAGTCGATTCGCGCCAACGCTCAAGCCCAATTCCAGTCGGAGCATCCCAACCGGGTCTCCGCGCTCTACCAGAACAACGCCAACTAATCTGGCGGCTGTCTCGACGCCCCGGCGACCCACTCATCGCCGGGGCGTCGTCCTGTCTGGCCCCTCGTCAGCCGGACTATCCGGGTCTTCCCTCTCCGGTAACGTCGCTCCCTCAACCCCCTGACCGTCTTCCGTCCTTGCTGCAGCGGCTCAGGCACGGCAGGCTGTGCACCTCAGCTCAACGAGACAGGATGATGAAGATCGGCGAATTGGCCAGGCGCACCGATTGCGCCGTCGAGACCATCAGGTACTACGAGCGCGAAGGGCTGCTGAATCCGGCGGCGCGCAGCAGCAGCAACTACCGCAGCTATGACGAAAGCCAGGTCGAGCGCCTGGTCTTCGTTCGCCATTGCCGGTCGCTGGACATGACGCTGGAAGAGATTCGCGCCCTGCTGGCCCTGCGCGATACCCGCGAACCCGGCTGCGCCCAGGTGGACGCCCTGATCGGCGCCCATTTGCATCATGTCGAGGTGCGTATCCGCGAGTTGAATCAGTTGCGTGAGCAGCTAGTGACCCTGAGGCGCCACTGCCAGGGAGAGGGCGAAGGGGACCGTTGCGGCATCCTGCGCGAACTCGGTCAGCCGGCGGCGCCGTCGGCGACCACCGCCAACTGCAGTGCGGCCGGGCACGCCCATGTGCCCGGCACCCACCGCCTGCATGACTAGCTAGGAATCAGAGCGCCTCTGCCCAGAGGTCGTACTCGTCGGCGTCGGTGACCCGCACCCAGACCTTGTCACCCGGCTTCAGCGGGTTGGCGCTGTCGACATAGACGTTGCCGTCGATTTCCGGGGCATCGGCATAGGAACGGCCGATGGCGCCCTGGTCGTCCACCTCGTCGATCAGCACCTCGATCTCGCGACCGATCTTGATCTGCAGGCGCGCGGCGGAGATGGCCTGCTGGTGCGCCATGAAGCGCTCCCAGCGCTCCTGCTTGACCTCGTCCGCCACCGGCTCCAGGCCCAGCTCGTTGGCGGGTGCGCCCTCGACCGGCGAGTACTGGAAGCAGCCGACGCGATCAAGCTGGGCCTCGGTGAGCCAGTCCAGCAGGTACTGGAAGTCTTCCTCGGTCTCGCCGGGAAAGCCGACGATGAAGGTGGAGCGGATGGTCAGCTCCGGGCAGATCTCGCGCCAGCGCTTGATGCGCGCCAGGGTCTTGTCCTCGAACGCCGGGCGCTTCATGGACTTGAGCACCTTGGGGCTGGCGTGCTGGAAGGGGATGTCCAGGTAGGGCAGCAGCTTGCCGGCGGCCATCAGCGGAATGACGTCGTCGACATTGGGGTAGGGGTAGACATAGTGCAGGCGCACCCAGACGCCCATGCCCGACAGCGCCTCGCACAGCTCCAGCATGCGCGTCTTGACCGGCTGGCCGTTCCAGAAGTCCAGCTTGTACTTGAGGTCGACGCCGTAGGCACTGGTGTCCTGGGAGATCACCAGCAGCTCCTTGACGCCGGCCTTGACCAGGCGCTCGGCCTCGGACAGCACGTCGCCCACCGGGCGGCTGACCAGCTTGCCGCGCATGGAGGGGATGATGCAGAAGCTGCAGCTGTGGTTGCAGCCTTCGGAAATCTTCAGGTAGGCGTAGTGGCGCGGGGTCAGCTTGATGCCCTGGGGCGGCACCAGATCGATCAGCGGATTGTGCTCCAGCTGCGGCGGCACCACCTCGTGCACGGCGCTGACCACCTGCTCGTACTGCTGCGGACCGGTCACCGCCAGCACGCTGGGATGCACGCCACGGATGTTGCCCTCGTCCACACCCATGCACCCGGTGACGATCACCTTGCCGTTCTCGGCGATGGCCTCGCCAATGGCGTCCAGGGACTCGGCCTTGGCGCTGTCGATGAAGCCGCAGGTGTTGACCACCACTACGTCGGCGTCTTCATAGGTCGGCACGATCTCGTAGCCTTCCATGCGCAGCTGGGTGAGGATGCGTTCGGAGTCGACGGTGGCCTTGGGACAGCCGAGGCTGACGAAACCGACCTTGGGGGCGGACGTTTGGATGGACATGGGCTAACCTCGGCGGGCGCTCAGGAGGCGCCTTGATCAAAAAACGCGCGATTCTAGCCATCTCTGCCGCTGCTTGGAAGGGGCAGGCAGGTCCTGGCGACCGCGCAGAGCTTTTTGCCGACCAAGGAGTCTATGGTGCTGGAAGCGCTGCGCTGAGAGGTTGCGCGCGCCACGCTACCGGCCTTTTCAACTTGATCCTGACGCCGCTTCGGCGCAGGATGCGCCGATTTTAGACTCTAGGAGCCCTGCATGAGCCGTCCGGAACACGAGCACGGTGGTAAAGCCCCTTCGGCCTTGGGAATGATCGTGCTCGCCACCGGTGTGGTATACGGCGACATCGGCACCAGTCCTCTCTATACCCTCAAGGAAGTCTTTTCGCCGCACTACGGCTTGCCGCTGAATCACGACAGTGTGCTCGGCATCCTGTCGCTGATCTTCTGGTCGCTCATCTGGGTGGTCACCCTTAAATACATCACCTTCGTCATGCGTGCCGACAACCAGGGCGAGGGCGGCATCATGGCGCTCACCGCCCTGGCCCGGCGTGCCGCCCAGGGCTCGCCGCGCCTGGCCACCACCCTGGTGCTGCTCGGGCTGTTCGGCGCCGCACTCTTCTATGGCGACAGCATGATCACCCCGGCGGTCTCGGTGCTGTCGGCGGTGGAGGGCCTGGAACTGGCCTTCGATGGCCTGGAAGCCTGGGTGGTGCCCATCGCCCTGGTGATCCTGGTCGGCATCTTCGCCATCCAGAAGCGCGGTACCGCCACCATCGGCAAGTTCTTCGGGCCGGTCATGGTGCTCTGGTTCACCACCCTGGGCGCCCTGGGTGTCTATGGTATCGTCCAGCAGCCCGAGGTGCTCAAGGCCTTCAATCCCTACTGGGCGGTGCAATTCTTCGCCGATAACCCGGTGAAGGGCTTCATCGTGCTGGGCGCGGCCGTGCTGGCGCTGACCGGCGCCGAGGCGCTCTACGCCGACATGGGGCACTTCGGCCGCAAGCCCATCGCCCGGGCCTGGCTGCTGCTGGTGCTGCCGGGGCTGGTGCTCAACTACTTCGGTCAGGGCGCGCTGCTGCTCGCCGATCCCGCGGCGGTGCGCAATCCCTTCTATCTGCTGGCCCCGGAATGGCTGCTGCTGCCGATGATCGGCCTGGCGACCCTGGCCACCGTCATCGCCTCCCAGGCGGTGATCACCGGCGCCTTCTCCATGACCCGCCAGGCCATCCAGCTGGGCTACATCCCGCGCATGCAGATCCAGCACACCTCCAGCCAGGAGCAGGGGCAGATCTACATTCCGCTGATGAACTGGGCGCTGATGCTGGGGGTGATCTTCCTGATCCTGACCTTCCAGTCCTCGGCCAACCTGGCCGAAGCCTACGGCGTGGCGGTGACCGGCACCATGCTGATCACCAGCTGCCTGGTGTCGGCGGTAATCCTGCTGCTGTGGAAATGGCCACGCTGGATCATGGTGCCGCTGCTGATCGGCTTCCTGCTGGTGGACGTGCTGTACTTCTCCGCCAATGCGCCGAAGATCTTTTCCGGCGGCTCCTTCCCGGTGATCGCCGGTATCGTCATCTTCATCCTGCTGACCACCTGGAAGCGGGGCCGGCAACTGGTGGTGGAGCGCCTGGACGACGGCGCGCTGCCGCTGCCGATCTTCATCAGCAGCATCCGCGCCCAACCGCCGTTCCGCGCCAAGGGCACCGCGGTGTTCCTGACCGCCCGTACCGACGTGGTCCCCCACGCCATGCTGCACAACCTGCTGCACAACCAGGTGCTGCACGAGCAGGTGGTGCTGCTCACGGTGCGCTACGAGGATCGTCCGCGGGTGTCGCGCGGCGAGCGCATGGAGGTCGAGGACTTCGGTGATGGCTTCTATCGGGTGGTGTTGCACTACGGCTTCATGGACGAACCGGACATTCCCCTGGCGCTCAGCCATTGCCCCTATCCGGGACTGGATTTCACGCCGATGCGTACCACCTACTTCCTCAGCCGGGAGACGGTCATCGCCTCCAAGCGCCTGGGCATGGCGCCCTGGCGCGAGAATCTCTTCGTCTTCCTGATGAAGAACGCCAACGGCAACCTGAGATTCTTCAAGCTGCCGGTGAACCGGGTGATCGAACTGGGTACCCAGGTGGAGATCTAGCCGAGCGCGAAAAGCACAAAGGCCCCAGCAGGGGCCTTTTCTTTGCCTAGTTGAACACTGGCGGGGGGAGGGCGTCGGGATCGGTGATGAAGGGCATCTGCCAGCTGTCGAGGGTCTGGCCCCGGCTCTCCAGCTCGCTGCGTACCGTGCCGATGTAGCCGGCCAGGCGCAGGGGATCGGCGTAGTCCGCTTCGCCGAGCTGTTCTTCGGTATAGAGCGTCTTGCCCTGGGCATCCACCACGCCCAGTGCCAGGTCATGGCCATCCGCACCGGACGACACCACGCAGCCAAGGGGTTGGAAGGCATCCACCAGGATCTTGCTGGCGGCATCGGCGGAAAGCGGTGTGCTCATGTCGGGGGTCTCCGTGGCTGTTGCAGCCATAGACCGCGGGAGACCGGCTCCTTGTTCCGGCCGTTCGTCCGGGCCCGCAGGCCCGGACGGGATAGGCTATTGCGGCGTACGGGCCTCGATGGCCTTGACCATGAAGTCGGCCAGCTTGTCGTAGTTCTCGTCGAAGTGGTGACCGCCCGGACGCCCCAGCTTCTCACCCGGCTGGCCCGGCTGGGTGCAACCGCTGTCGTCCTTCTCTTCCTCGCCATAGACGCAGAACAGCTTGGCGGCGGGGATCTTGCTGGTTTCCGGCAGGGTGTCGGCTTCGTCACCCGGCTTGCCCAGCCAGCCTTCCACGGCGATCTCGAAGTTGCTCTTGCGGCTGAAAGCCAGCAGCAGCAGCGAGGTCACCTGGTCCTGATCCGCCTTGGGCAGGCGGTTGTAGACCGCCGGCAGGATGTCGGCGCCAAAGGAGTAACCGGCCAGCACGAAGTGCTTGGCGTTCCACTTCTCGCGGTATTCCTGCATCAGGTTGGCCAGGTCGGCGGCCACCTGTTCCGGACTCTTGTGCTGCCAGAAGTAGCGCAGCGCATCCACACCCACCACCGGATAGCCCGCTTCGTTCATGGCCTGGGCGGAGAGGCGGTCGATGTCGCGCCAGCCGCCGTCACCGGAGTAGAAGATGGTCACCACGTCGGGATGGCCGGGCTTGACGTCGGGATCTGCCGGCATCTCGATGGTCGGGATGTCGTTGTGCTGACCCAGCAGGCGGTTCTTGAGCTGGGTACGCAGCACCACCGGCAGGGCGGTGCCGTAGTCGGCGATGGTCAGGTCGGCATTGCTCTGTTGACGCACGAAGATCGCCGAATCATCGGTCGGATGATCGTTCCAGGCGATGTGCCACTGGCCGGCTGCCGCCTTGGCGGGCAGGGCGTCCGGGCAATCCAGGGTTTCCAGGTTGAAGCCGACGCTCAGGGCGGCGGCCTTCGGGTTGTCCTGGGTGGCCAGCCAGCGCCAGGCGCGGGCAGCGCCCGGGCCGATGCCGCCGACAAAGGTCGGCGCGCCGCTCAGCTGCTTGGCGGCGGCGGCGAAGTCGTCGTTCTGCGCCTGGCAGTTGTTGGAGACCTGGACCTCGTACTGGACGATCTCGGCGCCGGTGTTGGTCGCCAGCCCCAGCAGATCGGCGTCCGCCAGCTGCAGATCCGCAGGTGTGGCCAGAACCACGCGAGCGTGTGGCTCGCCCTTGGGCGCGGCCATGGTCAGCAGGCGACCGTCCGGCTGCGCCATGACCTTGACCTGGGGCGCCGAGGGCCAGCGATGGAGCCACCACCAGCCGAGGCCCCCCGCGATCAGCAGGATGACGAGCAGTACTGCGAGTGCACGTTTCAGCATAGGAGTCTCAACGTTTGACCAGGCCGGTATAACCCCCGGCGATTAGGGCGGCGGTATCGGCGAAGGCGACCAGGGGGTCCAGGCCGGCGGGGACCGCCATGTAGCGCGGTTCCCATTCCGGATCGAACTTGTCCTTGAAGCGCCGCAACCCCTGGAAGTTATAGAACTGTTCGCCACGTCTGAACACCATGGCGCCCAGACGCTGGGTGATGGGGGCGCCGCGGCGGGGATGCAGGCCGGCCAGCGGGACCATGCCCAGGGAGAAGCGCGCGAAGCCGGCGGCCTTGAAGTGCAGGATCAGCCCGAGCATGAGGAATTCCATGGTCTGCTTGGGCGCATCCGCGGTGACCCGCATCAGGTCGATGCTGGCCAGATCCGGGCGTTCGGTCTCCAGGAGGTTGGCGAAGGCCACCGCCTTGCCCTGGAAGCGCACCACGGCGATGCGGAAGTGCCTGAGATAGGTCGGATCGAAGCGACCCAGGGAAAAGCCCTTCTCGCGCACCTGCTTGCTTTCCAGCCAGACGTCGGAGATGGCCTTGAGCTCGTCCAGGGGCGCCTCGCCCGGGGCGTGGAATTCGATGGCCAGGCCATCGCGCTGACCACGATTCCAGGTGTATCTGAGGTCCTTCTTGCCCTTGCTGTCGAGATCGAAGGCATGCAAGTCGACCCGCGCCTCTTCGCCGAGCTTGAGCGCGGTGAGACCGATGTCCATGTAGAAGGGCAGGTTCTCCGCCCGTACCTGGTAGAACACCGGGCGTGCATGGTGCAGGTCGCAGAGGTCGCGGAATTTCCAGATCAGCTCGGCGCGGGGCTGGGAGCGGCCGATGGGATCGAACAGGGCGATCAGGCTGCGGCCCCGCCGTCCGTACATCAGGAAGGCATCGTCGCTTTCGTGGAAGAGCAGGGCCTTGTCCCCGGTCATCACCAGGCCGCCATCCGGCTGGCTGGACTTGCGCACGATGCCGAAGGCGCGCTCGAGCTCGGCGCCGGTGGGCGCTTCGATGGGCGGCGGCGCGGCGCGCAGCAGCCAGCCCAGGGCGATGATCAGCAGCAGGACGGAGCTGCCCAGGGCGGCCCGCAGGCCGCGCGGGGCATCGGCGTCCAGCGCGAATTGCCACCACAGACGCGTTTCGTAGGGGACATCCTGGTAGGCGAACAGCAGCAGCCACACCGAGGCGGCGACCACGCAGATGCTGGCGGTCACGTACAGCGGCGAGAAGGGCTGCTCCATCAGCCGGCTGCGGCGATAGAAGGATTTACGAAAGATGGCGAGCAGCGCGGCCGTCATCGCCAGAATGGAGGCTTCCTCCCAGTCGAAACCTTTCAACAGGGACAGCAGGCAGCCCAGCAGCAGCAAAACCAAGGTCACCGCCCAAGCCGCGGAGAGGCGCCGGCGCAATCCCTGCGCCAGCAATAGACAGACGACGCCGATCAGGCTCGCGCCCAGGTGGGAGGCATCGATCAGCCGCTGGGGGAGCAGGAAGTCCATGCCCTCCAGGCGGGTGTCTATTTCAGGGGTGACCCCAGAAAAAAGCAGCACCACCCCAGAAAAAAAAACCAGGATGGCGAGGATGGGTGCGGCCAGGCCGGAGGCGACCCGTACGGCCGGGCTGTTCGACAGCAGGCGCCGGCCTTCGCTGAACAGCAGCACCAGGCAGGCGATCACGAACGGCAGCAGCACATAGAAGAGGCGGTAGACCACCAGCGCCGCGGCCAGCTGCGCGGCGCCCAGCTCATTGGCGAAGGCGGCCAGTAGTACCGCTTCGAACACGCCGACACCGCCCGGAACATGGCTGAGCACCCCGGCGGCCAGGGCCAGCAGGTAGACCAGCAGGAAGGCACCGAAGGGCGGCGCCGTGGGCAGCAATAGATAGAGCACCATCGAGGCGGCGGTCACGTCGAGGATGGTGATCACCAGCTGCAGCACGGACAGCCGCAGGGTCGGCAGGCGCAGGGCGCGCTTGCCGATGCGGAAGTGCAGGGCATGGGCGCAGGGCTGCTCGGGCGCGCGCCAGCGACGCAGCGCCAGGATGCCCACGGCATAGCCGATCAGGATCAGGGCAGCCACCGTGACGATGACAGCTTCCGGCACGCGCAGGGCCTGGGTGGAGGCCGGCAGGTTGGTCAGGGCGGCGATGGCGGCCAGCGGCGGCAGGGCGGTGCCCAGCGCCAGACTGGAGAATACCGTCATCTGCGCCACTTCCAAGGCACTGAGCCCCTGACGGGCATAGAGGCGATAGCGCACCGAGCCGCCGGACAGCATGGACAGGCCGATCGCGTTGCCGATGGCGAAGGCGGTAAGACCACCCATGGTCCAGGTTCGGGCCGGCAACTTGACGTCGGCGAAGCGCATGGCCGACCACTCGTAACCGAGCAGGATGGTGAAACCGGCGGCCGCGGCGATGAGGGCGCCGATCAGCGAGGAATGGGGGATATCGTGGAGGGCATCGTGGAGGGCTTCGCCATCGATGCTGCTGAGCAGGTGCCAGCAGACCACCAAGGCGGCGGCGAACAGTACCAGGGTGACGCCCAGTTCGATGGGTTGTCGATAGGCCGTCAACCGCTCCAGAAGGCGCCAGGGTAGCGCTTGAGGGGGCGCTACGGGGTGGTCCGCAGGGGATGCCGGCTTCGAGGAGACCTCTTTGGCTGGATCAGGTGCAGTCATGCAAACTCCTCTAGACAGGAACGCGCGTCAGATTACTGGTCGCGCGCGGTTTGCCAAGCCTTGTACAGATAAAAAAGCTCTATACCAACCTTTGTAGCTCTTGCAGCTGCCAAGTTCGCACCGCTTGGATCTGACCTGGGTCAAATTCAGCGCAAAAAAAAACCACTCAAGAGAGTGGTTTTTTCGAATTTGGTTGCGGGAGCTGGATTTGAACCAACGACCTTCGGGTTATGAGCCCGACGAGCTACCAGACTGCTCCATCCCGCGTCCGATGGGGCTCAGTATAGGGCCAAGGAAAAATTCGTCAAGAAAAATTTAATAGCGATCAAAGGCTTATTTACCAATCAGGGGTGGGCCTACTTGTCGCCATCGCTTTTCTGCATCTGCACGGATGCCTTTTCACCGCTCGAGCGATTCTGTTGATCCGACTGGTCGCGATCGAAGCAGCCACCCAGCATGAGGCTGAGGAGCAGGGCGGAGGACAGGAGTAGAGGGCGTTTCATGAGGGTTCTCCTAGAGGTACGTCCTCAGTCGACCTGTCCTGGCGGCAAAGAGTCCGGAAACCCGATGAGAGTGCCTCTTCAATCAAGTGAGAAGGTGATAGCAAAACGCCGCTAAGCGGTTAAGGCGGGTGGTGGCCATGTGCTATCCTCGATGAGTGTTATGGAGAACCTCATGCAGCCTTCCCAGGATTCGAGTTGTCTGGATCAGCGCATCATGCGCGTGATGGATCACGATATAGCGACACTGGTCGCCCAGTTGTGCAATCTTTCCCTGGCGCTGACCGGCAGCAGTGCCAAAGGCGCGGCGGAGATGGCACTTCAGGTCGTGGAGAAAGTCGAATTGCTCGTCGACGACATGCAGACGCTCCGCGCCGCTGCGCAGGAATTGCTGGACACCACGTCCCGCCATGTTCGCTCCGGCCATATAGAAGATCGGACCGCCATCGCCGGCGACGAGAGTGCACCTTTCGACGATGGGCAGCGCGACCGGACCGTTTGACCAGGAAAGTCCAAGGGGCCGCCATGAATCTCCTGCTGGAAACCTTGCTCCACCATCTCCAGGGCCTGGGTCGCATCGAGTTCTTCGAGCGCAGCGAGCATTTCGCACGATTGATGATCACCACACCCGACGGCGTGATCGCCGAACGCCACCTTTATTACGATCAGCTGCACCACGCCCACGATCTCAAGGCGGTGGTCGATGAGCTGCGCGAAGAGGTCGTGCACCGGCAACGCCTGCTGCAAGACGTCGGTTGACGGGTGATTCGTCGTTCGCCATGGACAAATCCGGGCGGTCTTGGCTTACTGTACGGATAATCAGCCGTCATGCCCGGCCCGGCATCTCCTCCCATGGCTCCGGACAATTCTCTCGCCCAGCTCCCACCCAAGCGCCAGCGCAAGATCATTCATGTCGACTGTGACTGCTTCTATGCGTCCATCGAGATGCGTGACGATCCGCGCCTGGGCGGCAAGCCGCTGGCGGTAGGCGGGACCCCCGATCGGCGCGGGGTGGTCGCCACCTGCAACTACGAAGCCCGGGCCTTCGGGGTGCGTTCGGCCATGTCCTCCCATCAGGCGCAGAAACTCTGTCCCGACCTGGTGTTCGTCAAGCCGCGCTTCGAGGTCTACAAGGAGGTGTCGCGGCAGATCCACGGGATCTTCCAGGACTACACCGAGCTGATCGAGCCGCTGTCCCTCGACGAAGCCTACCTGGATGTCACCCAGTGCGAGCTGTTCAACGGCAGTGCTACCCTGATCGCCCGCGATATCCGCAGGCGGGTGTGGCAGGAGCTCAACATCACGGTGTCCGCCGGGGTCGCGCCCAACAAGTTTCTCGCCAAGATCGCCAGCGACTGGAAAAAGCCCAACGGGCTGTTCGTCATCGCTCCCCACGAGGTGGCTGACTTCGTCGCCGCGCTGCCGGTGGCCAAGCTGCACGGCGTCGGCAAGGTCACCGCCGACAAGCTCAAGCGTCGCGGCATCGTCCTCTGCAGCGATCTGCAGACCTGGTCGCGCTTCGATCTGCTGCGCGAATTCGGCAGCTTCGGCGAGCGCCTCTGGTCGCTGGCCCATGGCATCGACGAGCGCCAGGTCAAAGTGGACAGCCAGCGGCAGTCGGCCAGCGTGGAACGCACCTATGACCGCGACCTGCCCGACGCTGCCGCCTGTGCACAGGAATTGCCCGACTTGCTGGCCAAGCTCGAAGAGCGCCTGACGCGGCTGGCGGACCGCTATCGCCCGGAGCGGCCCTTCATCAAGGTCAAATTCCACGACTTCACCCAGACCACCCTGGAGCAGCAGGGCGCCGGTCGCGATCTCGGCAGTTATCGGCGCCTGCTGGAGCAGGCCTACCGCCGGGGCAATCGGCCGGTACGGCTGCTGGGCGTGGGCGTGCGCCTGACCGATCTGCGCGAGGCGGCGCTGCAGCTGAGGCTGTTCGAGGACTAGCCCGCTAGAGCGGGCTCTTGGCCTGGGTCGACAGATTGACGATGGCCGCGTCCAGTTCTTCCAGCGCCGGGCTGGAGGTGGGAGCGCCCTGCTTGAGCAGGGTTTCGCTGTGCTGGCAGGCCGCGCGCAGCTGGGGTACGCCACAATAGCGGGTGGCGCCATGCAGGCGGTGAACACGCTCGATGAGGGCGATCCGATCGCCGTCTTCACGGGCCTGGCGGATGGCCTGGCGATCCGCGGCCAGGGAGGCGAGCAGCATGCTCAGGAGATCCTTGGCCAGATCCGGCTTGTTGGCGGCCAGCCGCAGGCCTTCGTCGGCATCCATCACCGGCAGGGTGGAGATGTCCTGGCCACCGCTGTTGAGGCTGGTGACCTCGGGCGCCGAGCTGTGCAGCAGGCGCAGGCCGGTCCACTTGAGGATGACCTGGGCCAGTTGCCGATCGCTGATGGGTTTGGTGAGGTAGTCGTCCATGCCGCTCTGCAGCAGGGCGCGTTTCTCGTTGGCCATGGCGTGGGCGGTGAGGGCGACGATGGGCACCGGGGTGCCGCCCTCGCTGGCTTCCCAGTCGCGGATCGCCTCGGTGGCCTGGCGTCCGTCCATGCCGGGCATCTGCACGTCCATGAACACCAGGTCGAAGCGCTCTTGCTGCACGGCTTCCACCGCGGCATAGCCGCTTTCCACCGCCGTGACCTGGGCGCCTAGGTCGGTCAGCAGGGTCTCCACCAGCAGCAGGTTGGCCGGATTGTCGTCCACGCAGAGCAGTCGCGGCGGGCGGTCGGTGATGCCCAGGCCCCCGCTTTCGTTGCGCTGCGGCCGCTGGTTGAGCAATTCCGCCACCGCCTGCTCCAGCTTGCGACTGCAGGCCGGCTTGGAATGCAGCTGGCAATGGACATCGGGCAGCGAGGCATGGAAGACCGCCTGGTCGGTGGTCGGGCAATAGACCAGGGTGTTGCAGTCCTGGCGGCCCAGTTCCCAGATGCGCTCGGTGAGCAGATCCGGCGGAATGCTGCGGGCGCTGACACCGAGTACCGCCAGGCTGACCGGCAACTTGCCGGAGGCCGGATGGGCGACGGCTTCGCTGAGCTGCTCGAGGGTCTCGAACGGCTCCACGCTCAGGCCGCATTCTTCCAGCTGGTGCTGCAGCGCCTGGCGGGTGAGGGGGTGGGGCTCCACCAGGCCGACGCGGCGACCGGCCAGGGCGATGCGCTTGTGGCTCTCGACGCTGCCATGGGCTTTGGGCAGGTTGAGGGTGATCCAGAATTCCGAGCCCTCGCCGGGGATGCTTTCCAGACCGATCTCGCCGCCCATCTGCTCGATCAGGCGCTTGGAGATGACCAGGCCGAGGCCGGTGCCGCCGGCCTGGCGGGTCAGGGAGTTGTCGGCCTGGGAGAAGGCCTGGAACAGCATCTGCCGGTCTTCGTCGGTGAGGCCGACGCCGGTGTCCTGGACACTGATGCGCAGCTGGGCGTGGTCGTCGGTCTCTTCCTCGACCATGGCCCGCACGGCGATGGTGCCGGAGTGGGTGAACTTGATGGCATTGCTCACCAGGTTGGTGAGTACCTGGCGCAGGCGCTGCGGATCGCCGACCAGGTGGGTCGGGGTGTCGCGATAGACCAGGCAGACCAGTTCCAGGTGCTTTTCATGGGCCGAGGGCGCCAGGATGGTCAGGGTGTCCTGGATCATGTCGCGCAGGTTGAACGGCAGATTCTCCAGCACCAGCTTGCCGGCTTCGATCTTCGAGAAGTCGAGGATCTCGTTGATGATGCCCAGCAGGCTCTCGGCGGAATTCTGGATGGTGCTCAGGTAATCCTGCTGGCGCGGGGTCAGTTCGCTCTTCTGCATCAGGTTGGTGAAGCCGATGATGCCATTGAGCGGGGTGCGGATCTCGTGGCTCATGTTGGCCAGGAATTCCGACTTGATGCGGCTGGCCTCCAGCGCGGCCTTGCGCGCCAGATCCAGTTCGATGTTCTGGATCTCGATGGTCTCCAGATTCTGGCGCACGTCCTCGGTGGCCTGGTCGATGTTGTTCTGCATCTCGAACTGGGCGTTTTCCATGGCTTCGGCCATGCGATTGATGCCGGTGGCCAGTTCGTCGAATTCGGGACTGCCGAGCTGGGTCGGCAGGCGGGTCTCCAGGCGACCTTCCTGCAACTGGCTGACGCCCTGGGCGATCACCTGCAGCGGTCGGTTGATGCGCCGACCCATGCGCACCGCGATGAAGGCGGTGAAGGCCAGGCCGAGCAGGATCAGCAGGAGGCCGGCCACCAGGTTGCGATAGCCGCGCAGCAGGGTGGCGTGATGGGAGAGTTCGAGCTGGATCCAGCCCAGCGTCTGGGGGGTGGCCGGGTTGCCGTCGCTGCGGGTCAGGCGCAGGTCGTGGGTCTGCACCGGCAGGTTGAAGTGGGTGATGTCCAGGCCGGATCTCATGCTGATGGTCTGGTAGTCGCGCCCGGTGAGCTCAACCGTCATCGAGGGACCGGCGTGGGCGAGGACGTTGCCGTCGGCATCCAGGAAGGTGATGGCGCGGACATCGGCCTGGTCGAGGGCGCGCTGGGCGATGCGGTTGAGCTGGTCGTTGTCGCCGGTGCGCATGGCCGGGGCGATGAGCGGCGCCATCTGCTGGGCCACCAGCTGGCCGTGCTCGATGAGCTGGCTGCGCATGTCGGACAGCTGCACCCAGCTGAAGTAGACCCCCAGCAGGGCCGCCATGCAGCAGGTCGGGAGGACGCTCAACAGCAGGATGCGCCCCTTGAGTCCCAATTCGTCCAGCACTGCACGTCCCCCAAAGGAAATTTGGCCAGTCTAACCCCTTTACCAAATGTAAAGAGAGTCTTTGCGAAAGGGGTCGCACCCCCTGGCGCTCTGATTCGAGAAAATCCGCGAAGGCTGCCACGGTCCCTGGCCGCGGTGCACAACCATTGAACCCATCGGCGGTCTGGTAGGGACTGCCGGTCGTTCCGGTGCGGTTGCGTTCGAGGAGATCCTTTGAAGAAGAGTTGCAGTCTGATGCTGGCGGGGGCCCTGTTGCTGGGGACCGGCTGGCTGGCGCCGACCCAGGCCCAGGAGCCGAAGAAGACCACCCTGGTGGAGCGGGGGTCGATGTACTACAGCTTCGAGACGCACCTGCTCGACTCGGCGGATGGCAAGCGCCGCTATCGGGTCTATATCGGTATTCCCAAGCAGCCGGCGCCGATGATGGGCTATCCCGCGCTGTTCCTGCTCGATGGCGATGCCGCCCTGGCGCAACTCCAGGATGTCTGGCTGTCGCCCCATAAGCTGAAGAGTGCCCCGGTGCTGGTGGCGATCGGCTACGCCGATGCCGCGGACGCCATGCAGGAGCGCACCTACGACTACACCCCGGCGGTGGGCAATGGCCGCGCCCGCGATGACGTGCGCAAGGACTGGCCGGCAGGAGGCTCGCGGGCCTTTCTCGACCTGATCGAGCAGCGCATCAAGCCGCTGCTGACCCAGAGCGTGCCGGTGGATCCCAATCGCCAGACGCTGTGGGGCCATGGCTACGGCGGCCTCTTCGTGCTCGACACCCTTTATAGACAGCCGCAGGCGTTCCAGCGCTATGTGGCGAGCGATGTCGCCTTCGGCTGGCAGCAGGGCTTCATTCTCAAGCGGGCGCAGGAATTCCAGGGCGTGGGCGGGGCCCGGCCGGTGCAGCTCTGGCTGTATTCCGGTACCGAGGACCTGACCCGCAAGGTGGCGCCCGATGCCGCCAAGCGACTGGCCGAGCGTCTGGCCGGACTGCCGGGGATGCAGGTGACGCCCGAGATACGGCCCAACCTGGGTCCGGAGGGGGTGCTGTCAGTGAGCCTGCCCGCGGCCCTGGAAGTGGCCAGCGACGGTGCCGCCACGCGCCGACCCTAGCCAGGCGCCGGACGGGTAGGGTCGGCGGGGCTTTGGGAGTATCATGGAAGGCTTTCACCCTTGGCGGAACGAGCTGATTCATGAGTCTGCACTATCCCACCATCGCCGATTGCATCGGTAACACACCGCTGGTGCGCCTGCAGCGCCTGGCCGGCGACACCCGCAGTACCGTGCTGCTCAAGCTGGAAGGCAACAATCCGGCGGGCTCGGTCAAGGACCGCCCGGCGCTGTCGATGATCCGCCAGGCCGAGGCCCGCGGCGACATCCAGCCCGGGGATACCCTGATCGAGGCCACCTCCGGCAATACCGGGATCGCCCTGGCCATGGCGGCGGCCATCATGGGTTACCGCATGATCCTGATCATGCCCGACAACTCCAGTGCCGAGCGCAAGGCGGCCATGACCGCCTATGGCGCCGAGTTGATCCTGGTGAGCAGGGAAGACGGCATGGAAGGGGCGCGGGATCTGGCCACCCGCATGCAGGCCGAAGGTCGCGGCAAGGTGCTCGACCAGTTCGGCAATGGCGACAATCCGGTGGCCCACTACCTGGGTACCGGTCCGGAAATCTGGCGCCAGACCCATGGCAGCATCACCCATTTCGTCAGCTCCATGGGCACCACCGGGACCATCATGGGCACCTCGCGCTACCTCAAGGAGCAGAATCCCAAGGTGCAGATCGTCGGTCTGCAGCCGGAGGAGGGCGCGGCCATCCCCGGCATCCGTCGCTGGCCGGAGGCCTATCTGCCAAAGATCTACGAGGCCAGCCGCGTGGATCGCATCATCGACATGGGCCAGCAGGAAGCCGAGGACACCATGCGCCGCCTGGCGCGGGAAGAAGGCATCTTCTGTGGCGTGTCGTCCGGTGGTTCGGTGGCGGGCGCCCTGCGCATCGCCCGGGAAGTGGACAATGCGGTGATCGTCGCGATCATCTGTGACCGAGGCGATCGCTACCTGTCGACCGGCGTCTATGACGCGCGCTAAGCGGGGCGGTGGCGGACTGCGCTTCCAGCCGGCCGGTGGCGCCCGGGCGACCGGGGTGCCGACCGGCAAGCGGCAGCTGCTGGGCATCGAGCGGCTGTCCCATGACGGGCGCGGCATCGCTCACGAAGGCGGGCGGACCTGGTTCGTCGCCGGCGCCCTGCCGGGCGAAAGGGTCGAGGCGCGGGTGCTCGGTGCCCGCAGCCAGGTGGTCGAAGCCCGTACCCTTAGAGTGCTGGAGGCCAGTCCGCTGCGGCGTACGCCGCCCTGCAGCGTGGCCGACCGCTGCGGCGGTTGCACCCTGCAGCACCTGCCCCATGCCGATCAACTGACCCTCAAGCAGGAGGCCCTGGCCGAGCAGTTCCGCCGGCTGGCCGGGGTGCAGCCGCTGGCCTGGGCCGCGCCCATGGTCGGACCCGAATTCGGCTATCGCCGTCGCGCCCGCATCGCGGTGCGCTGGGACGAACGCCAGGGCCGCCTGGAGGTGGGCTTTCGCGCCGAAGCCAGCCAGGACATCGTCACCCCCGACGACTGCCTGGTGCTGGTGCCGGAACTGCAGCCCCTGCTGCGGGCGCTGCCGGAGCTGCTGAGCGGGCTGGAACGGCCCCAGGCGATCGGACATGTCGAACTCTTCCAGGGGACGGCAACCGCCTTGCTGGTGCGCCATACCCAGGCGCTGCTGCCGGGTGACCAGGCGCGCCTGCGCGACTTCTGCGCGGCGGCCGGCGTCCAGCTCTGGTGGCAGGGCAAGGGCGAGCCGCAACCGGACCAGGCCGACGCCAGGCTGGGCTATCGGCTGGCGCCCTGGGACCTGACGCTGGCCTATCAGCCGGGCGACTTCGTCCAGGTCAATGCCGCCATCAACGAAGCCATGGTCGCCCAGGCGCTGGACTGGCTGGCGCCCAAGGCCGACGACCGGGTCCTCGATCTCTTCTCCGGCCTCGGCAACTTCGCCTTGCCGCTGGCGCGGCAGGCGGCGGCCGTCACCGGGATCGAAGGGGTCGCGGCGATGACATCCCGGGCAATACAAAATGCGCGTGACAACGGCATCGGCAACGCGCACTTTCTACAGGTGGACCTGTCGAACCCGCTACCCGCCGATCTGGGCAGCCATTCGCTGGCGCTGCTGGATCCGCCGCGCGACGGTGCGCTGGAAGTGGTCCGGCAACTCAGCGGCCTGGGTATCGGGCGACTGGTCTATGTCTCCTGCAATCCGGCCACCCTGGCGCGGGACGCGGGAGAGTTGGTCCGACAGGGCTATCGCATGACAAGAGCGGGCATTCTCGACATGTTCCCGCAGACCGCCCATGTGGAAGCCATGGTGTTGTTCGAAGCGGGCGGGATGCCCGGGTAACGACGGCTCGCCAACCGATGCGAGCCAATCCGGCGAAGGCACCGCCGTGAGGAAGGGGTAGATGGTACAGGTCAGAGCGCATCAGCCAGTCAACGTCGATGGCAGCATCAACCTTCACGCCTGGCTGGATCACATCCAGAGCGTGGATCCGAATCTCGATCGCGAGACCTTGCTGGATGCCTGCGGCTTCGCCCGCACGGCGGAGGAGAATTCCGGCCAGGTCGAGCACACCTGGGCGGAGGGTACCTCCAGTTTCCACACCGGGCTGGAGATGGCCGAGATCCTGGCCGATCTCAAGCTGGATCAGGACAGCCTGATCGCGGCCATCGTCTACCGGGCGGTGCGCGAGGGCAAGGCGACCCTGGAGTCGGCCGCGGAGCATTTCGGGCCGGTGGTGGCCAAGCTGATCGAAGGCGTGCTGCGCATGGCGGCGATCAGCGAGAGTCTCAATCCGCGCAAGTCCATGGTGCTGGGCAGTCAGACCCAGGTCGACAACCTGCGGCGCATGCTGGTGGCCATGGTCGACGACGTGCGCGTGGCCCTGATCAAGCTGGCCGAGCGCACCTGCGCCATCCGTGCGGTCAAGAACGCCACCGAAGAGCGCCGCAACCGGGTGGCTCGCGAAGTGGCCGACATCTATGCGCCCCTGGCCCACCGCCTGGGCATCGGTCATATCAAGTGGGAGCTGGAGGACCTGTCCTTCCGTTACCTGGAGCCCCAGCAGTACAAGCAGATCGCGACCCTGCTGCACGAGCGGCGGCTGGATCGCGAGCAGTACATCGCCGATGTCATGCAGCAGCTGCGTGACGAACTCACCGCCACCGGTATCAAGTCCGACATCAGCGGCCGGGCCAAGCACATCTATTCCATCTGGCGGAAGATGCAGCGCAAGGGCCTGGAGTTCAGCCAGATATACGACGTGCGCGCGGTGCGGGTGCTGGTACCCGAGGTGCGTGACTGCTACACCGCGTTGGGTATCGTGCATACCCTGTGGCGGCACATTCCCCGCGAGTTCGACGACTATATCGCCAACCCGAAGGAGAACGGCTACCGTTCCCTGCACACTGCGGTGATCGGTCCGGAGGGCAAGGTGCTGGAGGTGCAGATCCGTACCCACGCCATGCACGAAGAGGCCGAACTGGGGGTCTGCGCCCACTGGCGCTACAAGGGCACCGATGTCAAGTCGGCCTCCAACCACTACGAAGAGAAGATCTCCTGGTTGCGCCAGGTGCTGGAATGGCACGAGGAGCTGGGCGACATCGGCGGCCTGGCCGACCAGTTGCGCGTCGACATCGAGCCGGACCGGGTCTATGTCTTCACTCCCGACGGCCACGCCATCGACCTGCCCAAGGGCGCGACGCCGCTGGACTTCGCCTATCGGGTGCACACCGAGATCGGCCACAACTGCCGTGGCGCCAAGATCAACGGCCGCATCGTGCCGCTGAACTACCAGCTGCAGACCGGCGAGCAGGTGGAGATCATCACCGGCAAGCAGGGCTCGCCCAGCCGCGACTGGCTCAACCCCAACCTCGGCTACGTCAACACCTCGCGGGCCCGGGCCAAGATCGTCCACTGGTTCAAGTTCCAGGCGCGTGACCAGAACGTTGCCGCCGGCAAGGCCATGGTCGAGCGCGAGTTGTCGCGCCTGGCGCTGCCGCCGGTGGACTTCAATACGCTGGCCGAGAAGGTCAACTACAAGGGTGCCGAGGACATGCTGGCGGCCCTGGGCGCCGGTGACCTGCGCCTGGCCCATGTGATGCACGCCGCCCAGCAGCTGGTGGAGCCGGACAAGGGCGTCGATACCCTCGATCTCCTGCCGCGCAAGCCGACCAACAAGCCGGGCAAGCGCGGCGATGTGCAGATCCAGGGGGTGGGCAATCTGCTCACCCAGATCGCCGGGTGCTGCCAGCCGGTGCCGGGCGATGCCATCGTCGGCTACATCACCCTGGGGCGCGGCGTGACCATCCACCGGCAGGACTGCGCCAACGCCCTGCAGCTGGCCAGTCGCGAGCCGGAACGGACCATCCAGGTGAGCTGGGGCCCGGTGCCGGTGCAGACCTATCCGGTCGATATCGTTATCAAGGCCTTCGACCGCTCCGGTCTGTTGCGCGATGTCTCGCAGATCCTGCTCAACGAGCGGATCAACGTGCTGGCGGTGAACACCCGCTCCAATCGCGAGGAAAACACTGCCAACATGCTGCTGACCATCGAGATCCCCGGCCTGGACGCCCTCGGTCGTCTGCTCGGACGGATCTCCCAGCTGCCCAACATCATCGAAGCCCGGCGCAATCGCGCCGCCTGAGCCGGTGACGATGCCCCCACGAGGCGCCTCCTGGCGCCTCGTTCTTTTTCCAGTGACAGGATTCACCCAATGTACAAGCTCGACGACCTGCTGCACCTCATGGCCCGGTTGCGCGACCCCCAACACGGCTGCCCCTGGGACCTGCGCCAGGACTACGCCAGCATCGTGCCCCACACCCTGGAAGAGGCCTACGAGGTCGCCGACGCCATCGCCCGGCGGGATTTTCCGCAGCTGCGCGACGAGCTGGGCGATCTGCTGTTCCAGGTCGTCTACTACAGCCAGCTGGGGCGCGAGGATGGCCATTTCGACTTTGCCCAGGTGGTGGATGGCATCACCCGCAAGCTGGTGCGACGCCACCCCCATGTCTTTCCCGATGGCGACCTGCATGGCCCGCTGGACCTGCCGCGGCTGGACGAGGCGACCATCAAGCGCCGCTGGGAAGAGATCAAGGCCGAGGAGCGGGCGGAAAAGGCCGCGGCGCCCGAGCAGCTGTCGCTGCTGGACGACGTGCCGGCCGCGCTGCCGGCCCTGAGTCGCGCGGCCAAGCTGCAGAAGCGTGCGGCCAATGTCGGCTTCGACTGGGCCGATGCCACGCCGGTGGTGGCCAAGATCCAGGAGGAACTGGACGAGGTGCGCGAGGCCATGGCCAACGGCCAGGCGGCCCAGGTGGCGGAAGAGGTCGGCGATCTGCTGTTCGTGATGGTCAACCTGGCGCGGCACCTGCAGGTCGACGCCGAAGACGCTCTGCGCCAGGCCAACGCCAAGTTCGAGCGGCGTTTCCGCTTCATCGAAGAGGCGCTGAAAGCCCAGGACCGCTCGCCCCAGGAGGCCAGTCTGGACGAGATGGATGCCCTGTGGGATGCCGCCAAGGTGGAAGAGAAGGGCGCCGTTGGGCATTCGTTGCGGCGGGGGTAGGGCAGGTTTTTGCGGGTTTTATCGCGGCCATGCCGGTGCGCCGTAGCGACCGGCCTGACTGGACTATCGCGGCCATGGGCCGCTCCTATAAAAGCATCACTCCCTGTAGGAGCGGCCCATGGCCGCGATAAGAGAATTGAGCTGGATATCTACGGCATCCGCTCCCAACCGTACGACAGATCCGGTTGGTCGGCCAGGTGCGCCGGGCACTTGCCCTTGAGGTGCCAGGCGAAGGCGATGATCTCGGCCAGGGTGCGATAGAGCGCCTCGGGGATTTCCGCGCCCAGCTCCAGGCGCGCCAGGATGCGCACCAGGTCGGCGTTCTCATAGATGGGCACCTCGTGCTCCCGGGCGGTGGCCAGGATGAGTTCCGCCAGTTCGGCGTCGCCCTTGGCGGAGAGGATGGGGGCGCTGCTGCCGTCATAGGACAGCGCGATGGCCTGGCGGGCGGCGGTCGTGCTCATGCGGTGTCGTCGATCCAGCGTTGTTCGAGGGAGGTGCGCGGATGGCGTGCGGGACGGCCCTGGCGGCTGCTGAGGTCGCCGACCACGAAGCCGGCGGCCAGCAGGCGCTCGCGCAGATGGGGCAATTCGGTATCGATCAGGGTGGCGGTGGCGCCTTTTTCCGCCCAGAACTCGCTCGACAGCCGGCCACTGGCCAGTTGCGCGCGTACCTGCAGCGGGCCGAGCGGCGCCAGATCGAAGGCCAGTTCCACCTTCCACAGGCTGTCGCGGGCTTCACCGCGGCTGTCCGGCGGCGGTCGTTCCTCCTGGAAGCGCACCTGCACCGCGCCAAGGCGCTCGCCATCGCGCCAGGGGATCTCGGTCTGCCAGGTGGAGAGGTAATAGCCGTCGGGCAAGACCTGGGTCTGCGCCAGGCTGGCGAGCTGGTGGGTCTGCAGCCGGGCGATGACGCCAGTGGCCAGTTGCAGCAATTCGTCGAGTTCGGCGTTGGCGGCACTGAGGCCGCGACCGTCGCGCTCACCCAGGGGAAAGTCCAGGGCGGTGGGCTGGCGACTGGCGGTGGCGGCGTCGCCCAGCGCCCGGCGCAAGGCATCGGGCAGATTCTGCTGGGCGGTTTGGATCGCGACCTGGGGATTGCGCAGGGCGTCGCCCGGCAGGCTCGCCAGTAGCCGATCCACCAGGCGCAGCAGGTTGGCCTTGAAGTCTTCCTGGAGCTCGGGACCGCCGCGATCCAGCAGTTGCTGCTCCAGTTGCAGACCGCTGCGCGCCAGGGCGCGCGCCCAGCCCTGCGGGGTGGTCAGGGCCTCGGTGTGTTCCAGATTGGCCAGCAGGGACTTGAGCGCCGCACCCACCGACGGTGGCAGGTCCGCCTCGGGGACGTCCTCCAGCCATTGCAGCAGGGCATTCATCGACAGCTGGCGCTGTCCCTGGCCCTGCAGTTGGCGGTCGATGTCGAGTTGGTCGAGGCGCTGCGCCATGGGCAGCACCGTGACCTCCTGGCTGTCCTTGATCACCACGGTCAGCAGGCTGCCCACCGGCACCGGGCGGGGCGATTCCAGCTTGAGCTGGCGACCTTCGAGACTGGAGCTCAGGGCCTTGGCGATCACCTCGTAGGTAGGCGCCGCACCGGGTGGCTGCTGCAGCAGGCTGCTCAGCACCCGCAATTGCAGGGTGGTGCCTACCGGCAACTGGCGCAGATCCAGTTGCTGCAGCGGCGGTGGTGGCGCGTCGCCTTCCAGGCTCTGCAGCAGTACGGCCAGCTGGGTGGAGCCGAGGGTGCTCACCAGCAGCTGGCTGCCCACCGGCAGGTTGTTGGTCGGACTCTGGGTGGTGAGCAGGACGCTGCCGCCCTCGGCCAGCTGCAGTTGCAGCAGGAACTGGAAGCTCTGGCCGGCCGGACGGGTGGCCAGCACCTCGGCGGTGGCCGTGCTGCCGGGCGGAATCAGGTCGTCGAGGGATTGCAGGGCCTGCAGGATCTGCGCCCCCGCGTCCGACGCCTGCGCCGCCGCGGCCCGCACGGGCAGGGCGGGCGAGACGCCAGCGCTGGGTTGGATCGCGGAGATGGAGGTCATCGGGCAGGTCCGGTGGAATCGCCTGTGTATAATGGCGCGCCTTCAAGGGCGTGTGCCGGGTTAACGGCCAGCGCCCGACCGACTTTAGTGCCGTGAGAACCCCTGTCTTGAATCAGCCCCTGCTCGACGCCGTCGCGCTCCGTTGCGAACGGGGCGGTCGCCTGCTGTTCGACGACCTGAGTCTGAGCGTGGCGGCGGGCGAATCGCTGCAGATCGGGGGCGTCAACGGCAGTGGCAAGACCAGCCTGCTGCGCATCCTGGCGGGACTGCTGCCGGCGGATGCCGGTACGGTACGCCGGCCCGCCGCCGCCGAACTGCTCTGGCTGGGGCATGCGCCCGGCATCGCCGAGGGGCTGACCGCGGCGGAAAATCTCCATAGCCTGGCCAATCTGTGGCGCCCGACGACGCGGGAGGCCTGCCGGGCCGCCCTGGCGGCGGAGGGGCTGGCCGACTGGACGGACGAGCCCTGCCGGCAGCTCTCGGCCGGCCAGCGTCGCCGCGTCGCCCTGGCCCGCCTCCAGCTGCCCGAGCCGCCGCGGCTGTGGTTGCTGGACGAACCCTTCACCGCCCTCGACGCCAGCACCTGCGCGCGGCTGGAAGCGCGCCTGCAGGCGCATTGCGCCGCGGGTGGTGCCCTGGTGCTGACCAGTCACCGCGAGCTGGAAGCCGCCCCGGCCGCCCATCGGCTGCTCTGGCTGGACGCTGGTCGATGAGCGGCGCCTGGCTGGCCATCCTCGGGCGCGAAGGGCGCCTGGCCTGGCGCCGACCGGCGCTGTGGCTCACGCCCCTGGCCTTCCATGCCTTGGTGGTGACCCTCTTTCCCCTGGCCCTGGGGCCCGATAGCCAGCAGCTGGCCGCTCTTGCGCCGGGACTCTTGTGGATCGCGCTGTTGCTGGCCCTGCTGCTGGGTCAGGAAGCCCTGTTTCGCAGCGAGTGGCAGGACGGCTCCCTGGAACTCTGGCTGCTGGCGCCCCAGCCCTTGCCGCTGCTGGTCCTGCTCAAGCTGCTGGTGCACTGGTGCTTCGCCGGCCTCGGCCTGGTGGCCCTGACGCCGGTACTGGCGCTGATGCTGGGGCTGCCCGCCGCGGCCCTGCCGGCGACCCTGGCGGCCCTGACCCTGGGCAGTCTGGCCCTGACCCTGATCGGCGCCATCGGCGCGGCCCTCACCGTGGGCCTGGCCCGTGGCGGGCTGCTGCTGGCGCTGCTCAATCTGCCGCTACAGATCCCGGTGCTGATCCTTGGCGCCAGCACCCTGGACGCGGCGCGGCTGGGCCTGCCGGTAGCGGGGCTGCTGCTCTGGCTGGGCTGCCTGACCCTGCTGGCCCTGACCCTGGCCCCCCTGGCGATCGCCGCCGGCCTGCGCATCGGCGCGGCCCAATGACGAGGACGACATGAACTGGACCTGGCTGCATCGCCTGGGCTCTCCCGCCATCTTCTATCGCCTGGCCGGCCGGCTGCAGGGGCCCTGCCTGGCGCTGGCCGGACTGCTGCTGGCCGTGGGTCTGGTGTGGGGCCTCTTCCTGGCGCCGCCGGACTATCAGCAGGGCGACAGCTTTCGCATCATCTATGTGCATGTGCCGGCGGCCTTTCTGGCGCAATCCTGCTATCTGCTGCTGGCGTTCGCCGGAGCCATCGGCCTGGTCTGGCGCCTCAAGCTGGCCGATGTGGCCCTGCGCGCGGCCGCACCGATCGGCGCCTGGATGACCGTGATCGCCCTGGCCACGGGGTCGCTGTGGGGCATTCCCACCTGGGGCACCTGGTGGATCTGGGACGCCCGGCTCACCTCGATGCTGGTGCTGCTGTTTCTCTATCTGGGCGTGATCGCCCTGGGGCAGGCCATCGACCATCGCGAGAGCGCCGCCCGGGCCTGCGCCATCCTGGCGCTGGTGGGCTCGGTCAATCTGCCGATCATCAAGTATTCGGTGGAGTGGTGGAGCACCCTGCACCAGCCGGCCACCTTCAGCCTGGTGGAGCGTCCCCCGATGCCGGCGGCCATGTGGCTGCCGCTGCTAGTGATGGTGCTGGCGTTCTACCTGTTCTTTGCCGGCGTGCTGCTGCAGCGCATGCGTCTGGAAGTGCTCAGGCGCGAATGGCGCAGTCGCTGGGTACGCCTGGAACTGGGCGAGGAGGGCGCGTGAGCGGCGTGGACTGGGCGCAAGCCCTTGGCATGGGGCGTCATGGCCTCTATGTCTGGCCGGCCTTCGGCCTGACCCTGATCGTCCTCGGCGGCCTGCTGCTGCACGGCTGGCAGGCGCGTCGCCGGCTGCAGCGGGAGTTGCGCCAGCGCTGGCGGCGGGAGCGGCGTCCATGAATCCGGTTCGTCGTCGTCGGCTGCTGTGGATCCTGCTGCTGTTGCTGGGCGTAGGGGGCGCAGCGGCGCTGGCCCTCAGCGCCCTGCAGCAGAATATCAACCTCTTCTATACCCCGAGCCAGATCGCCCGAGGCGAGGCGCCGCGCGATACCCGCATCCGCGCCGGCGGCATGGTGGAGCAGGGCAGCCTGGTACGCGCCGCGGATTCCCTGGCGGTGAGTTTCGTCATCACCGATTTCCAGCAGGAGGTGCGGGTGAGCTATGCCGGCATCCTGCCGGATCTGTTCCGTGAGGGGCAGGGCGTGGTGGCCCTGGGTCGACTCGACGACCAGGGGCGCCTGGTGGCCGACCAGATCCTTGCCAAGCACGACGAGAAATACATGCCCCCCGAAGTGAGCCAGGCGCTGCGCCAGGCCGGACGGCCGCTCGACGGCGCGAGGCCGGCGCCATGATCCCGGAACTCGGACAACTCTGCCTGCTGCTGGGGCTGGCCATGGCTCTGGTGCAGGGCACCCTGCCGCTGCTGGGCGCCTGGCGCGGTCAGGTCGACTGGATGCGCCTGGCGCGCCCGGCCGCCTTCGGCCAGTGGCTGTTCCTGGCGCTGGCCTTTGCGGCCCTGACCTGGGCCTTTCTGCAGGACGACTTCTCGGTGGCCTATGTGGCGGCCAACTCCAACAGTCGCCTGCCCTGGTACTACAAGGTCAGCGCCACCTGGGGCGCCCACGAGGGCTCCCTGCTGCTCTGGGCGCTGATCCTGGCGGGCTGGAGTCTGGCGGTGGCGTGCTGTTCGCGATCCTTGCCCCAGGCGCTGCTGGCGCGGGTGCTGGGCATCCTCGGGCTGGTGGCCACCGGATTCCTGACCTTTCTGGTCGCCACCTCCAATCCCTTCGCCCGCCTGCTGCCGCAATTTCCGCGGGAGGGCAACGACCTCAATCCGCTGCTGCAGGACCCCGGGCTGATTCTGCATCCGCCCATGCTCTACATGGGCTACGTCGGCTTTTCGGTGGCCTTCGCCTTCGCCCTGGCGGCGCTGCTGGAAGGCCGGCTGGACGCCGCCTGGGCGCGCTGGGCCCGGCCCTGGACCCTGCTCGCCTGGGCCTTTCTCGGCTGCGGCATCGTGCTCGGCTCCTGGTGGGCCTACTACGAACTGGGCTGGGGCGGCTGGTGGTTCTGGGATCCGGTGGAAAACGCGTCCTTCATGCCCTGGCTGGTGGGCACGGCGCTCCTGCACTCCCTGGCGGTGACCGAGAAACGCGGCCTGTTCAAGGGCTGGACGGTGCTGCTGGCCATCGCCGCCTTTTCCCTCAGTCTGCTGGGGACCTTTCTGGTGCGCTCGGGGGTGCTGACCTCGGTGCATGCCTTCGCCAGCGATCCCACCCGTGGCGTCTTCATCCTGGCCTTCCTGCTGCTGGTGGTCGGCGGCTCGCTGGCGCTGTTCGCCTGGCGTGCGCCGGCGCTCAGCGGCTCGGCGTCCTTTGGCCTGGCGTCGCGCGAGGCCCTGCTGCTGATCAACAACCTTATCCTGGTGACCGCCGCCGCCACGGTCCTGCTCGGCACCCTCTATCCGCTGGTGATCGACAGCCTGACCGGCGCCAAGCTGTCGGTGGGCCCGCCGTATTTCGACCTGCTGTTCGTGCCGCTGATGGCGCTGCTGATGCTGGCCCTGGGCGTCGGGGTGCTGGTGCGCTGGAAAAGCAGCCCGGGTCGCTGGCTGGCGCGCCTGCTGGCACCCATCCTGCTGGGCTGCGCGGCCTTGGCCGGTCTGCTTGGCTGGTGGCTGGATCAGCCCAGGGCGGCGATCCTGGCGGTGCTCGCGTTGGCGGCCTGGATCCTGTTGACCGCGCTGCGCGACGCGTTGGGCAAGGTGGCGGCGCTGGGCTGGCGCCGCGGCCTGCGCAGTCAGCCACGCAGCTACTGGGGCATGCACCTGGCCCACCTGGGGCTGGCGGTGCTGGCCCTGGGCGTGGTGCTCGCCAGCCAGCTGGATGTGCAGCGCGATCTGCGCCTGGCGCCGGGCGAGCACGTCGAACTCCAGGGCTATCGTTTCGGCTTCGCGGGTACCCAGCACTACGAAGGGCCCAACTTCACCGCCGAGCGCGCCCTGCTGCAGGTCGAGCGCGAGGGCCGGGTGGTCGCCCTGCTGACCCCGGAAAAACGCCGCTATCTGGCCAGTGGCGCGGTGATGACCGAAGCCGCCATCGACGCCGGCCTGACCCGCGATCTCTATGTGGCCCTCGGCGAGCCGCTGGGGCAGGGCGCCTGGGCCGTGCGCCTGCAGATCAAGCCCTTCGTCCGGCTGATCTGGCTTGGTGGCCTGCTCACCGCCCTGGGCGGCCTGCTGGCCCTGGCCGATCCGCGCTATCGCCGCCGCCGGTCGTCTTCCCCTGCCTCTGCCGCGGAGTCCCGCTGATGCGCCGTCGCCTGTTGCTCTGCCTGCCACTGCTGGCCTTTCTGGTGCTGGCCGGCTTTCTCTTTCGCGGGCTCTATCGCGATCCCCAGGCCCTGCCGTCGGCGCTGGTCGGCCAACCCTTTCCGGCGTTTTCGCTGCCAGGCGTGCAGGACGACCGCCTGTTCACCCGGCAGGACCTGCTCGGCCGCCCGGCGCTGGTCAATGTCTGGGGCACCTGGTGCGTGGCCTGCCGGGACGAGCACCCGCTGCTCACTCGACTCAAGGCCGAGGGCGTGGTGATCCACGGCATCAACTACAAGGATGACAACGCCAGCGCCCGCCGCTGGCTGGCGGAGTTCCACGATCCCTACCAGCTCGATATTCGCGACGACGAAGGCCGGCTGGGGCTGGACCTGGGCGTCTATGGCGCGCCGGAGACCTTTCTCATCGATGCCCGGGGCGTGGTGCGCTATCGCCATGTCGGGGTGATCGATCAGCGCGTCTGGGACGCAGACCTCGGGCCGCGCTATCGCGCCCTGGTAGCGACGCCATGAGGGCCGGCTGGCTGCTGCTGTTGCTGCTCTGGTCGATCCTGAGCCAGGCGGCCATCGACCCCTATGGCTTTCGCGACGACGCTGAGCGTGCGCGCTTCCAGGCGCTGACCCGCGAACTGCGCTGCCCCAAGTGCCAGAACCAGGACCTGGCCGATTCCAATGCGCCCATCGCCGGCGATCTGCGCCGCGAGATCCAGCGCCTGATGGCGGCCGGGCAGAGCGATGCCGAGATCATCGCCCACCTGGAGCAGCGCTACGGTGAATTCATCCGCTATCGACCGCCTTTCGAGGGGCGCACCCTGCTGCTGTGGCTGCTGCCGGGCCTGGGCCTGCTGGGCGGTGCCGGCCTGCTGCTGGTCCTGACGCGGCGGCGCCGGCCGGAGCAGGCCTTGAGCGAGGCCGAACGCCAGCGCCTGGCCGCGCTGCAGGCGGAGGAGGAGCCATGATGCCGACCTTCTGGGGATTGGCGGGGCTGCTGCTGATCCTGGCGCTGCTGATCCTGCTGGTACCGCTCCTGCGCGGCGGACCCGCCACGGCGGACCAGCGCGCGGTGCTCAATCACACCCTCTATCAGGAGCGCCTGGCCGAAGCCCGGGCGCGGGCGGCCCGGGGCGAGCTGGACGACCAGGCCCTGGCGCTGGCCGAAGCCGAGGCCGGCCGCAGCCTGCTCGCCGACAGTCCTGCCGAGGAGGCTTCGCCCCAGCGCCGCGGCCGTCGCCTGGGGGTCGCGGTCGCCCTGGGCGGCCCGGCCCTGGCCTTGGGGCTCTACCTGCTGCTGGGCGGCTGGCCGGCCTGGCAACTGAGTCAGCGTCTCGCCGCGCCGCCGGCCTCGCCCCAGGCGCTGCTGGCCGATCTGGAGGGAGCGACGCGACTGCAACCCCAGGCGGCCGACAACTGGTACCTGCTGGCACGCGCCTATGCCGGCCTGGGTCGCTACCGGGATGCCGTGGCCGCCTTCGAACAGGTCATCCCTCGTGATGGCCGGCGCGCGGAGGTCCTCGGGCAACTGGCCCAGGCCCGCTTCTTCGCCGCCGGGCGCCAGCTGGATGCCCAGACCCGGGCGCTGGCCGACGAAGCCCTGGCCGCCAACCCCGGGGAGCCCACCACCCTGGGGCTGCTGGGCATGGCTGCCTACGAAAGGGGGGGCTACGCCGAGGCGGCAGGCTACTGGCAGCGGCTGGTCACCGTGCTGCCAGCGGGCGATCCCCTGCGCGCCACCCTCGCCCAGGGGATCGCCCGGGCGGAGACGGCGGCGCGGGCGGCCGGTCAGGCGCTGGCCACGCCGGGGCTCGAAGTGGAGGTCCGCTTGGCGCCCGCGGTGGCGCAGCGGGTACGGCCCGAGGACAGCGTCTTCGTGCTGGCCCTGGCGGTGGATCAGCTCGGCCCACCGCTGGCGGTACGGCGATTGCGGGTTGCCGATCTGCCCCGGCGGGTGCGCCTGGATGACCGCGACGCCATGCTGCCCCAGCGCAAGCTGTCCGACCACCGGCGGGTAAGACCCGTGGTGGTGATCGCCCGGGGCGGCGATCCGCTCAAGGGCGACTGGCGGCATGAGGGACAGCCACTGGAGCTCCCTTCTAGTGCGTTCAGCCTATTGCGCGTGGAGGTCGGTGATGCCATTGCGCCATGATCGGCCAGGATTCCAACACGCAGGGCAGGGAAGGCATGTACACCTATGAAGACGCCGTCGCGGCGACCCGCGAACTCTGTCGCCAGATCGAGAACGTGCCTGTCCGGCGGCGGGCGGTCCGCGAGGACTTCTACAGGAGCTTTGGCGACGCCGACAACGATGGCCTGAGCTATGGCGATTCGGAGCTGGCCTTTCTCGACTGGGAAATCCAGGCCGGTGTCCTGGATCCCGTGACCGGCAGCGCCTGGTGGCGCAACGTCAATCTGTACTTCATCTATCTGTCCGAGCTGGCCGGTTGCCTGGCGCAGCATGGACTGGCCGGTGACCAGGCGCCCTATCCGACGCGCTGCTGGCTGACCTTCATCGCCGATCCCACCCCGCGTCACTGGTATCGGGCGCACAACGCCTCCATCCTCGCCGGCTTCGCCCTGCATCAGGAAGAGGCTCGCGCGGAGAACGCGGTAGGTCAGCTGTTCCTCAACATCACCCTCTATCGGCTGATGTTCGCCCAGGCGCTGGTGGAGGAGGCGACGCTGTTCGCCGAGCTGGGGGCACTGCTGGCCGATCCGCGCGGCTTCTCGGTCAAGCTGCTGGTCAGCCTCGCCGAGTTCTATCCCCCGCACTATCCCCTCACCGAGGCGGATCGCGAGATCATCGAGGGGCACGGGCTGGGTATCGAGGAACTGGGCGTGCGCCTCATGGACGGCTGGATCCGCTTCGAATTACACAAGCTCTATAGCGAGGCTGCCGTCTGGAACCAGGCGCCCGAATTGCTGGCTTACCTGGACGGCGGCGAGCCGTGCTATCCGCCTGCCGTGGACCGCTGCACCGAGCGTGCAGCGGCCCAGACGGTGGCGCTACTGGAAGGCGTCCTCGCCGGGCAGGACCTCACGGTGGCCGAGCAGGGCGCGAGCGGTCTGCAGGCCGGATAGGGTCGCCGACTCCACGCAGCCCATGTTGAAGCCGTTGTCGATCCAGTCGCCGGTCAGGTAGAGGTTGTGGCAGACGCTGCCGTCGGTGGTCAGCCGATGGCGGCTGCTGCCGGCCACACTCTGCACATAGCGCTCGCTGGGATCGACGTTGGCGCGCCAATATTGATAGTCGAAGCGCGCCTGGCCCTGGACCTCGGCGGGTGCCAGCAGGAAGTCCCAGCGATAGCCCGCCGGGGTCACGGCTTCCGGCCAATAGGCACCCAGCTTGCCGTTCATGAGGTCGAGGAAGGCCTGCTTCACCTTGGCGGCTTCCTGCTGCGGATAGTCATCCTTTTTGCCGATGGGTGGGGCGGCCGCGGCGGCGAGCACCCCGCAGAAATAGCTGATGTCCGCCGGCGGCGTGCCGCTCGACCAGTCCTCCCGGTCCACCAGGTAGCTGACATCGGCCCAGGAGTCCATCGCCTGGGCGGCGAAGCCCAGCAGCTCGGGGGCTTGGCCGCCCTCGGGCGAGCCGCTCCAGCCCAGTTGCCAGGCGTCGCGATTCTGCCAGAGTTGCACGGCCTGGGTGGCGACGGTAGCCACCTGCCGGGTCATGCGCGCGAACGCCGGGTCCAGGGCGCACAGGCTGGGGGCCAGGTCGGCCAGGCCGGCCACGGAGATCCCCAGCACCACCTCGTCGAAGTCGCGGTCGACCTGCAGTTCCAGCCGCTCGACGCCCTGCCAGCCGCTCCAGTTGGATTCCAGGTTGATCTGGCCCTCCTGCAGGTCCCGGGCGATCTGGTCGTCGAGCTGCTCGTACAGCGGCGCCGAGGGCCAGCAGGGCAGGCCCTTGACGTCCACTAGCGGCTGGTAGGCGGCGCCCTTGAGCCTGACCTGGCGCTGGATCTGGAGGCGCGTCACCCGCGGGCCCTGGCCGTCGTCGGCGGCTTCGATGGCGGTCACCTGGTGGAAGAAGCGGAAGTCCACCCCGCGGCGCGCGAGCACCTCGTAGTAGGGCGCGAAGACCACGTCGCCCATGCCGGCCTGCATGCGCCAGATAAAGGAGCCCTTGGCCGTGGTCAGGGCCAGCAGGGCGGCGCGCAGCACGGTGCCGGCCTCGACGTCGGGCTGGGCGAGATCGCCGTCGCGATAGGCGAAGATGCCGCCGTGCAGGGACTTGAGCACCGCGCCGTCCAGGGTCGCGGTGCTGGCGCCATGACGGCTCAGCCAGGCCTGGAAGGTTTCTGCGTTGAGCGCCGCGAAGCCCTTGGCATAGACCTCGTCGGCGAGCATGCCGATCAGCACGGTCAGGCCGAAGTCCATCAGCAGCCACAGCCGGTGGGCCTTGACGTGGGTCTGACTGCGGTCGTGCAGGACGTCGCCGAGCAGGCCGCGGAGCTTGCGCAGCAGCGCCAGCAGCACGGGATGGTCGACGCCGTCGGACAGCGCCGTGCGGGCCTGCTGCAGCTGGCGCTCCGCCTCGTTCAGGAGTCGCTCTTGCAGCTCCTCGCGGCAATGTGCGCGCAGCCGGGCGAACAGGCCACCTGGCGCAGCGGCGGTCGGGGTGTCGTCCACCTCGCCCAGCCGCAGCAGCCACTCCAGCAGATCGCCGACGGCGGCCATGAAGGGCTTGGGATTCCAGCCCTCGCCGGGCTTGCCGGGCAACGCCAGGGTGTCGATGGGCCAGGTGGTCCACTGCGCCTGGAAGTCGTCGGCGAAGGCGGTGTGGGAATGTGGGAAGAAGGCCTCGTCGAGGGTCGCCAGCGGGGCGCCAGCGGGCCGGTCCAGTTCCTCGTAGCACTGCCTCAGGTTATGGAAGGCATTGTAGTAGAAGCCGAACCAGACATGGATGCCGTGTTCCTCGATGCGCTGGTGGTCGGTGGCATTGCGTCCGCTGGCCCCCTTGCCGCCGAGACGCCAGCCCTGCTGGTACAGGGTGATCTGGTAACGCTCTTGCCAGTTGGGCTCATTAGTAAGACGAAAGGCGGTGGTGACGGCGGACACGCCGCCACCCAAGATGGCGATCTTGCGGACAGAAGGTACAGCGTCCATGCCTATTGCTCCGAAGTGTGCAAATTGTTGCACCAGTGGACGAATGCCAGATGATGGCTAGGGTAATATCACTTTATCGAAAAGTTCCCTTGAGACTTTAGCAAGGCAACGGAAATAGTTGAGGCGCTGGCGCGGCGTAGACCGGTCGGCCGAGGATCGAGGCGAACGCGGTGTTGAGGATTCCAGGCTACAGCTGCAAGACGCGGGTGAGCGAAAGCCGCCATGCCCTGATCTACCGCGGCACGCGCCTGGTCGATGGCCAGCCGGTGATCCTCAAGCAGCTGGCCGCCGACTATCCCACGCCCCAGGCCCAGGCCGGGCTGCGCCATGAATTCGAGCTGACCCGCCGCGCCAGTGCCAGCGGGGCGGTGAGCGCCGCCCTGGAACTGCTGGAATACCAGGGTCGCCAGGTGCTGGTGCTCGAAGACATCGGTGGTAGCGACCTGGCCGAGTTGCTCGCCGCCGGGCCGCTGGCGCTGGACGACTTCTTCGACTGGGCACTGGCCATCGTCCGCGCCCTGGCGCGGCTGCACCGGCTGCGCATCGCCCACAACGACCTCAATCCGCGCAACATCGTCTGCAACTGCACCACCGGCAGCCTGAGACTGACCGATCTGGGCATCGCCACGGCCTTTGGCGCCGTCCAGGGCAGCGACAGCCGCCTGGAGGGCTCGCTGACCTATCTCGCCCCGGAACAGAGCGGGCGGACCGGGCGGCACCAGGACTACCGCAGCGACTTCTATGCGCTGGGCGTGACCTTCTACGAGATGCTCGCGGGCGAGCCGCCGTTCCGCGCCCAGGATCCGCTGGAGCTGGTGCATGCGCACCTGGCGATGCGCGCACCCTCGCTGGTCGAGCGGGTGCCGACGGTACCGCCGATGCTGGCGGCGCTGGTGGACAAGCTCATGGCCAAGGCCGCCGAAGAGCGCTACCAGGGCTGCTTCGGCATCCTGCGCGACCTGCAGCGCTGCCAGGCGGCCCATCAGGCCGGTGAGCGGACGCCCTTCGCCCTCGGCGAGCAGGATCCGCCCGCGCGACTGGTGCCGGTGCGTACCCTGCAGGGGCGCGGCGCGCCGCTGCGCTTGCTGGAAGAGGCACTGGCCCGGGCGACCCTGGGTCGGAGCGAAGCCGTCTTTGTCAGCGGCCAGTCCGGGGTGGGCAAATCGGCGCTGGTGCATGCCTTCGTCCGCCGCCAGGGCGATCGGGTGCTGCTCGCCTACGGCAAGTTCGAGACTCTTGGCAATGGCGTGCCCTATGGCGCCCTGCGCCAGGCCGTGCGCGAGCTGGTGGAGATCGGCCAGACCCTGGACGAGGCCTTTGCCGACCGCCTGGTGGAGGGCCTGGGGGGCAACGCCGGGGTGCTGACCGAGGTCTCGCCCGAGCTGGCCAGCTGGCTCGGGCCCCAGGCACCGGTGGCCGAGTTGCCGCCGCTGCAGGCCGAGCAACGTTTCGACGAAGCCGTGATCGCGCTGCTGCTGGCCTTTGCCGCGGACTCCCGGCCGCTGCTGCTGTGGCTGGACGATCTGCAGTGGGCCGACAGCCCGTCGCTGCGGCTGATCGAGCGCCTGCTGGCCCGCGGCGATCAGGGGCCGCTGCTGCTGGTGGCGACCCATCGTGAAGAGCAGCTGTCGGGCAGTGCCCTGGAACGGTTGCTGGGTGCGGCGCTGATCCGCACTGTGTCGCTGGGACCGCTGTCGCGGGTGGAAATCGAGCGACTGATCGCCGAGCTGCTGCCGGCACCGGCGGAAGACCAGGCGGCCCTGGCCGGCCTCTGCCTGGACAAGACCCTAGGCAATCCCTTCTTCATCGAGCAGCTGCTGCGCAGCCTGCAGCAGGAAGGCCTACTGGAATTCGACGGCGAGACCGGCCAGTGGCACTGGGAGCTGGCCCGGCTCCAGGCGCTGGACGTCTACGACAACGTCGTCGACTTCATGGTGGGCAAGCTCAAGGACCTGCCGGCCGCCACCTCGCAGCTGCTGCAATGGGCAGCCTGCCTGGGCACCCATTTCTCCAGCGACCGCCTGGCCGCGCTGATGGCGGAATCGCCCGCGGACATCCGCCGGCGCTGCCAGTCGCTGGTGCAGGAAGGCCTGCTCACCGAGCCCGAGGGTGGCCAGGCGGGTGAGCAGACGCCCACCCACTACAGCTTCCTGCACGATCAGGTGCGCCATGCCGCCCATTCGCTGCTGGCGCCCGCCGAGCGCGAACGGGTCCATCTGCGCGCCGGGCAGCTGTATCTCGCCGAAGGCAGCGCCACGCGACTGGACGCGGTCAGTCACCTCAACCTGGCCGTCGCCCTGATCGAGACGCCCGCCGAGCGGCTGCAGCTGCTGGAGCTCAATCTGGACGCCGCCCGCAAGGCGCGCCAGGCCAATGCCTATCCGGCCGCCCAGGATTTCCTGCGCACGGCCGTTACGTTGATCGACGCCGCCGCCTGGGAGAGCTGCCACGCGCTGCTGTTCCAGCTGCATCGGGAATGGGCCGAGGTCGCGCACCTCTGTGGCGATGCCAACGAGGCCCTGCGCATCTGCGAACTGCTGTTGCCGCGCGCGCGCAGCACCTTCGAGGAAGCCGGGGTGCGGGCCCTGCAGATCGATCTCTACAGCGGCCTCGGGCGCTTCACCGAAGCCCTGACCGTGGCCAAGGCCGGTATCCAGGCACTGGACGAGCCCTGGCCGGAGGCACCGGACGCCATCAATCAGGCCATTGGCGCCGACAGCGCCGAGGTCGAGGCCTGGCTGGCCACGCGCAACCCGGCGGCGCTGCTCGACCTGCCGCGCATGGAAGACCCGCGCGCCCAGTTGCTGATCCGCCTGCTGGGCCTGCTCTGGGGGCCGGCGATCAACGTCGACCTGCCAATGAGCCTGCTGGCGGTCATGCGCATCGTCAAGCTGTCGATCCAGTACGGCAACGGCGATCTCTCGCCCTTCGGCTATGCCAACTACGGCTCGCTGCTGTCGGCCTTCCACGGTCGCTACGAGCTGGGTTATCAGGTCGGGCGGCTGGCCGTCGACCTGGTCGACCGCACCGGCAATCTGCCGCTCAAGTGCAAGGTCTACACCATGTTCGCGGTGACCAACAGCCCCTGGTCGAGCCCCATAGCGGACAACGTCGCCCTGCTGCGCGAGGCCCTGGCGGCCGGTCAGCGCACCGGTGAGATCATCTTCACCGCCTACAGCGCCTTCCACATCCTCAAGCACCTGCAGCACGCCGGCGCGCCGCTGGACGACATCCTCGGCGAGACGGCGGAGATCGAGCGGATCCTGCTAGGGATCGGCGATCCCAACACCCTGGAGATCTTCACCATCCTGCGCCAGTCGCTGCGCCTGCTGCAGGGCCTCACCCCGAGCCAGGAGACCTGGGACGAGGAGGGCCAGGACGAAGCGGCGCTGGTACGGCAGATGCACGACAGCGGCCATGTCCTCTGCCTGAACTACTACGACTTCAACAAGATGCAGGCGGCGCTGCTGTTCCGCCGACTGCCTCAGGCCCGGCAGCACGCCGAAGCCATGGAGGCCTCGCTGGCGGCCAGCTTCGGCTGGTTCAGCATCGCCGAGCACGCCTTCTATCAGGCGCTGATCCTGCTCGCCGAGGGCGAACTGGCAGGCGAGACCCTGGCCAAGATCGAGACCGCCCAGGAGCGGTTGAGTGGTTGGGCGGCGCACTGCCCGGAAAACTTCGCCCACAAGCGCGACCTGGTGGCCGCTGAACGGGCGCGCCGCGAGGGCCGCGCCGACGCCGCCATGGACCTCTATGAGCAGGCCCTGGAATCCGCGCGGCTGCATGGCTTCCGCCAGGGTGCGGCGCTGGCCGAGGAACTCTATGGGCGTTTCTGGCTGGAACAGCAGCGTCCGCGCATCGCCCGGACCTACCTGCAGGACGCCCAGCGCAGCTATCTGCACTGGGGCGCCGCAGCCAAGGCCCAGGCGCTGGAAAACGAATTTCCCCACTGGTTGCGCGTGGCCGAGGCCACTCCCCTGACGGTGCAGCGCACCCAGGCCCAGTCCACCAGCGACATCATGCGCCTGGACTGGCTGTCGGTGCTCAAGTCGCTGCAGACCATCTCCAACGAACTGGCGCTGGATCAGCTGCTGGCGCGGATGATGCGCATCATCCTGGAGGAGGGCGGCGCTCAGCATGGCTTGCTGCTGTTGCCCGAGGGCGGGCGCTGGCTGGTGCAGGCCTCGGTCTGCAGTGGCGCCGCCGAGCCCAAGGTGCTGCAGGGACTGCCGCTGGCGCTGAACGAGCAGGATGCCGGCGAGGGTCTGGTGCCCCTGACCCTGGTGTCCCATGTGATCCGCCATCGCGAGCCGGTGATTCTCGACGACGCCGCCCGTGCCGGTCGGTTCGTCCGCGACGCCTACATGCGCGCGCGCCGTCCGCGGTCGGTCTGCTGCCTGCCGGTGCTGCGCCAGAATCGCCTGATCGGCATCCTCTATCTGGAAAACAACCTGCTGGCCCAGGCCTTCACCCCGGGGCGGTTGCAGGTGCTGAGCATCCTGGCCACCCAGGCGGCGATCTCCCTGGAACACGCGCAGATTTACGAGACCCTGGAGCAGCGCGTCGGCGAGCGCACCCTCGAACTGGACCAGGCGCGCATTCGCGCCGAAGAGGCGGCCGCGGCCAAGTCGCTGTTCCTGGCGACCATGAGCCACGAGATCCGCACCCCGCTCAATGCGGTGATCGGCCTCAGCCGCCTGACCCTGGGTACCAGGCTGTCCGGCGAACAGCGCGGCCATGTCGGCAAGATCCTCGATTCCGGCGAGACCCTGCTGAGCGTGATCAACGACGTGCTCGACTATTCGCGCAACGAAGCCGGCGGTACCCAGCTCGAACAGCTGGGCTTCAACCTGGCCAAGGTGCTCGAACGAACCCTCAATCTCTGCGCCCTCAAGGCCCATGAGAAGGGTGTCGAACTGGTGCTGGATTGCGGTCCGGACATTCCCCTGGCGCTGGAAGGCGATCCGCTGCGCCTGCAGCAGGTGCTGGTCAATCTGCTGAGCAATGCGGTCAAGTTCACCGAGCGGGGCCATGTGCTGATCCGGGTCGGCGCGGTCTGCGAAGCCGGTCGTGCCCATTTCAGTTTGGCGGTGGAAGACACCGGCATCGGCCTGACCGAGGCCCAGCAGGCACAACTCTTCCAGCCCTTCACCCAGGCGGACGGCTCCATCAGCCGCCGCTATGGCGGGACTGGCCTGGGCCTGGCGATCTCCCGCCAGCTCACCGAACTCATGGGCGGCACCCTCGACGTCCACAGCGAAGCCGGGCGCGGCTCCTGCTTTACCCTGCGGCTGACCCTGCCCGTGGTGGGCGAGCCCGAGCGGCTGCCCAGCCAGACCCCGCGCCAGGTCCTGCTGGTGAACGACCACGGCCTGGCCCGGCGCACCCTGGGGCAACGGCTACGCGAACTGGGCATGCAGGTGGTGGAAGCCGAATCCACCGAGCAGGCCCTGTCGGCCATGGCCACGTCGGTCTTCGAACTGGCCATCGTCGACTGGCGCCTGGGCGGCGAAGACGGCCTGGCCCTGGCGCGCCAGCTGCGCGCCCGGCAGCCGGAGTTGGCAGTGACCCTGCTGGCCTCGCCCTACGAGGCGGAAGAGGTGCGCAGCCTGGGCGAGGATCTGCCGGGTCTGGAGCTTCTCGACAAACCGGTTACCGGTCCCGCCGTGCAGCGACTGCTGTCCGGACTGGGCCTGGCGCCGGTCGCCGCGCCGACGGTGGGCCAGAGTGTGGTGGATCTGCAGGGCATCCGCCTGCTGCTGGTGGACGACAACGCCATCAACCGCCAGGTGGTCATCGGCTTCCTGCAGGGCAGCGGCATCCTGATCGACGTGGCCGAAGACGGCCAGGCCGCGCTGGACCAGCTGGAACAGCAGCGCTACGACCTGGTGCTGATGGACGTCCATATGCCACGCCTGGACGGCCTGTCGGCCACCCGCGAATTGCGTACCCGACCGGCGCTGGCCGGGTTGCCGGTCATCGCCATGACCGCCAACGGCCTGCCGGGCGATCGCGAGCGCTGCCTGGATGCCGGCATGAACGATCATCTGGTCAAGCCGCTCGATCCCGCCGAACTGTTCCGCATCATCGCCGCCTGGGCCAATCTCGAGCAGCTGCAACGGGCCGAGCGCAAGGCGGTGGAAGAGGTCGTGGAGGTCAAGGAGATCGGCGTGCTGGCGCGGGCGCGTGCCAGTGCGGTGCTCGAACCCGAGTCGGCGCTGCGCCTGCTGCGCGGCAGCGCCGAACTCTATGAACAGCTGATCCGCGATTTCCGCGTGCAACAGGCCGAATTGCCGGGGCGGATCTCCGCCTGGCGTGCGGCGGACGATGTCACCGCGCTGTTCGAGTGCGCCCACGGCCTGCAGGCCACCGCCGCCTATGTCGGCGCCATCGACCTGCAGGAAGCGGCGCAACGCCTGACCAACAGGATCCGCCTGGCCCAGCCCATCGGCGAGGACGTGCGCCGCCTGCACGCCGAGGCTGAGCGCTGCCTGGCGTCTCTCGACGAGATCCTGGTCGAGGTGGCCGGTGGCGAGGAGGGCACGGTCGAGGAGCTGGAGGCCCTGCTCGAACGCCTGATCGCCCTGCTGCAAACGTCGGATTTCGCTGCCGAGGAGGTCCTCGACACCCTGCTGCGCGCCTGCGTGAGCACGCCCCACAGCGCCGACGTGGTACGCATTCGCGAATGGGTGAACGAGGTGGAGTTCGAGCATGCCGCCGATGCCACCGCGGATCTGCTGCGACGGGTGCGGCAGGCCGGACAGCGGTCGAGCTAGGTGCCCATGGAGGGGCGCCGTCCGGACCTGCCGTTGATCCTCATCGTCGACGATCAGAAGAGCAATCTGCGCGTCCTCGGCGACCTGCTGCGCGACGAGGCGCGCATCATGCTGGCCAAGAGCGGGGTGCAGGCCCTGACCAAGGCCGCCCGCGAGCACCCCGACCTCATCCTGCTGGACGTGGTGATGCCCGGCATCGACGGCCTGCAACTGATCCAGCTGTTCAAGCGCCGCGCCGAGACCAGTGCCATCCCGGTGATCTTCATCACCGCGGCCAATGACCTGCACCGCGAGGTGGAGTGTTTCGAACTGGGCGCCAGCGACTTCATCCAGAAGCCCTTCAATCCTCTGGCCGTGCTGGCGCGGGTGCGGCTGCACCTGCAACTGGCCCGCCAGCGGCGGCTGCTCGAAGAGCTGGCGCACATGGATCCGCTGACCGCAGTGGGCAATCGCCGCCGCTTCGACGAGCAGCTGGCGATCGAGTGGCAGCTGGCGGTCAGCCGGCGGGGCTCGCTGGCCATCGCCATGCTCGATATCGACTACTTCAAGCAGTACAACGATACCCACGGCCATGGCGCCGGGGATCAGGCGCTGGCGCGGGTCGCTCAGGTGCTGGAACAGCGCATCCGCGAGCGGGATTGCCTGGCGCGTTATGGTGGGGAGGAGTTCGTGCTGCTGCTACCGGGCGCTTCGCGCACGGCCGCCGAGGCGGTGCTGGAACGCTGTCGGCAGGGCATCGCCGAATTGCGCATCGCTCATCCGCTGGCCGAGGACCGGCTCTGGCTGACCATGAGCATGGGCCTGGCCTGCTGTAATCCGACCCCCGAGCAGACCCCGGAGGGCCTGCTCAAGGCCGCCGACAACCTGCTCTACCAGGCCAAGGCCGAAGGGCGTAATCGCCTGGTCAGTCGCAGCTTCTAGGTCGCAGCCGCCGCGTCCCTAGGCCGGGAGGTCCTTGCCGCTGCCCTTGACCAGGTGCACCCGGTTGCGGCCTTCGGCCTTGGCCTGGTACAGCGCCTGGTCGGTGCGCTCGATGAAGGCTTCGTGGTCGTCACCGCTCTGCGGCTGGATGCTGCCGACGCCGATGGAGATGGTGACGAAGCCCAGCTCGCTGCCGGAGTGGGCCACCTGCAACCGCTCGACACCGGCCCGGCAGGCCTCGGCGACCTTGAGCGCGCCCTCGGCGTCGGTCTCCGGCAGCACCATGGCGAATTCCTCGCCCCCGTAGCGGGCCACCAGGTCGGCCGGTCGCTTGAGTTGCTCGGTGAGTACCGCCGCCACCTTCTTCAGGCAGAGATCGCCGCTGAGGTGGCCATAGGTGTCGTTGTAGCGCTTGAAGTGGTCGACGTCGCACAGCAGCAGGGCCAGCGGCTGGCGATTGCGCCGGGCGCGCAGCCATTCGCCTTCGTAGGTCTGGTCGAAATGGCGGCGGTTGTTGATGCCGGTGAGGCTGTCGATGGCCACCAGCTTCTGCAGCTGGATATTGGCCTCGGCGAGCTGGCGCTGGCTTTCGCGCAGGAAGCGAAAAGCCTCGTCGCGCTGGGCGCGCAGCACATGGGCCTCGGAGTGGTAGCGCACCCGCGCCAGCAGTTCCAGCTTGTCGGGCAACTTGACCAGATAGTCGTTGGCGCCGGTGGCGAAGCTCTGCGCCTTGACCTGGGGGTCCTCCTTGGAGGAGAGCACCACGATGGGCACGTCGCGCAGCGCTGGTTCGGCACGGAAACGCTTTACCGTTTCCAGGCCGTCGATCTCCGGCATGATCAGGTCCTGCAGGACCACCGTGGGCTTGAGTTGCAGGGCCATGCCGACCGCCTGGTGGGCGTCCAGGCAGTAATGCAGCTCGATGTCGGGCTGATCGGCGATCATCCGCCGCAGGGCTTCGATGATGATCAGCTGATCGTCCACCAGCAGCAGGCGCACCTTGGGTGCGGTCAGGCTGTCCAGGGTATTACCCTCGTGCGTGGCCATTACTGCGAGTCCTTGTGCGGGCGGGGTCAAACGTCCCGCGTCTCTTCTTGGCCAGTCCCTGCCACTGCGTCGTCCAACGCTCCTGTTGGCGACCTGTCATATGCTGTTCCGCGAGCCGTTGCCGAAGCGTCGTTGCAGCCAGGCACCGATCTGCGTGGGGCTGAGTACGCGCTCCGCGGCGCCCATTCTAACCGCAGCCGCGGGCATGCCGTATACGGCACAACTGGCCTCATCCTGGGCCAGGGTCGGACAACCGCTCTGGCGCAGGGCATAGAGGCCGCTGGCGCCATCACGGCCCATGCCGGTCAGCAGGATCCCCAGGGCCTTGGCGGCCCGCAGCGGGTGGCTGGCGAGGTTGTCGAAGAACACATCCACCGAGGGACGATAGGGGTAATCCACCGGTTCGGCGGTGTAGGCGAAGCGACCGCGCTCGTCCAGCAGCAGATGGTCGTCACCCAGGGCGACGGACACCTGACCGGGGGCGGGCAGGGCGCCGGGCAGGGCGGCGGTGACCGGCCAGGCGATCTGGGTGCCGAGCCAACCGATGAAGCTGGGGGCGAAGCGCCGATCGATGTGCTGTACCAGCACCACGCTGGCCTGGGGCGTGGGCGCCCAGGCCTCGAACAGACTGACCAGGGCTGCCGGGCCACCGGTGGAGGCGCCGATGGCCACCAGGGTGTCCGGCGTCGCCTGGGCGCGATCGGCGGGAGCGGCAGCGCTGACCGGTTGCGGGCGGGCGGCGCGTTCCGGCAGGCGCACCAGGGGTTCGATACGGGCGATCTTGCGCAGCAGGGCGCCGCCGTCGGCGCCGCCGCTCAGGGCCGGGGTGGCGGTCACGTCGAGGGCGCCGGCGCCCATGGCGCGAAACACGCCTTCGCAGTCGTCGGGGGTGGCGGTGACCATGAGGATGGCGCAGGGCGACTGGGCCATGATCCGGCGGGTGGCCTCGATGCCGTCCAGACGGGGCATCTGCAGATCCATGAGGATCAGATCCGGGCGGTCCTCGGCGCAGCGCGCCACCGCTTCCTCGCCGTCGTGGGCGATCCAGGCGACCGTATGGCGACCGTCGCCCGTCAGCAGGCGGCGCAGGGCTTCGGTGGCCAGCAGCAGATCGTTGACGATGGCGATTCTCATGGCGCTCCGATGAGGTCCTGCACGGCGGTGATCAGGGCATCGTCGTGGAAGCTGCCCTTGGTCAGGTAGTAGTCGGCACCGGCCTGCATGCCCTTGAGCCGGTCTTCCGGGCGATCCTTGTAGGACACGATCATCACCGGCAGCGCATGCAGACGCGGATCGCGGCGCACCAGTTCCACCAGTTCGATACCGTTCATGCGGGGCATGTCGATGTCCGACAGCAGCATGTCGAATTCGCCGGCGCGTACGGCGTTCCAGCCATCCATGCCATCCACCGCGACCTCCACCTGGTAGCCCTGGCCTTCCAGCAGCTTGCGCTCCATCTCGCGCACCGTGAGGGAGTCGTCCACCACCAGAATACGCTTGACCCGCCGGCTGTCCAGGACGGCGCCGCTCTGCACCTGGCGCAGGCGGCCTTCGCCGAGCAGGCGCTCGATGCCGGTGAGCAGATCGGCGACGTCCAGCAGGAGCACCGGACTGCCGTCGTCGAGCAGCGCTCCGGCGGTGACCGAGCGCAACTTGCCAAAGATCTCGTCCAGCGGCTTGAGCGCCAGGCCCTGCTCGCCCTGCAGGCGATCCACCACCAGCCCGTAGCGCCGGTCGCCGCTGCCGATCACCAGCACGGCCAGATCGCCGCTGGGCGGCGCGCCGTCCAGCTCCAGCAGCTGATGGGCGGCGACCAGGCCCAGGCGATCTTCGCCGAGCAGGAAGAAGGCCTTGCCCTCCAGCGAGTGCACCGCGGCCGGATCCAGACGCAGCACCCGTTCGATCCGGTTGACCGGCAGGGCATAGGCCTCGCCGGCGATGTCGACGATGAGGGCGCGGACGATGGAGCGGCTGACCGGGACCAGCAGGTGGGTGCTGAAGCCCAGCCCCGGGCGGGTTTCCAGGCGGACCTCGCCATCCAGGGCGCGAATGGCGTCAGCCACCACGTCCAGGCCCACGCCGCGCCCGGACAGCTCGGTCACCGCCTCCTTGAGACTGAAGCCGGGCAGCAGCAGGAATTCCAGTAACTCCGCCGGGCTCAGCTCGGCGGCCACTGGCGGCGGACTGAGGCGGCGGGCGATCACCGCAGCGCGGATGCGCTCCAGGTCCAGGCCACGACCGTCGTCGTGCAGACTGACCTGCAGGCGGCCGGCGACATGCCGCGCCTCGAGGCGAATCTGGCCGCACTCGGGCTTGCCCAGGGCGCGGCGTTCGGCCGGGGTTTCCAGGCCGTGGTCGACGGCGTTGCGCAGGAGGTGATTGAGCGGGCTTTCCAGCCGCGCCAGCACCTCGCGATCGATCAGGGTGTCGGCGCCGTCCACCTGCAGCACGGCGTCCTTGTCCAGCCCCCGGGCCAGGTCGCGCACCAGTCGCGGAAAGCCCTGGACGGCATCGCGCAGCGGGCGCATGCGCACCCCCAGCACCTCGTCCAGCAGTCCCTGGCAGACCCCAAGCAGGCGCCGCTCATAGGCTTCCAGAGCCTGCAGCTGCTGCTGATAGCGATCGAGCAGGCCTTCCTGGCGCTGACGCAACTCGCTGCTGACCGCCTGGGCCTGGCCGAACAGTCCCTGCAATTCGGCGCGATAGCCCTGGAAGCCCTGGACCAGGCCATGCAGGCCGAGGCCCATGACCCGCGCCTCGCTGGTGAGGGCGAGAATCTGGTTGAAGCGACCACTGTCCACCCGCAGCGGATCCCGACTGCGCTCGGCGTCAGGTGCCGGTTCGTCCTGGACCGCCGGGGCAGGCATCGGCTCCTGGGGGGCGGCCACGACAGGCGGGGGCGCTTCGCTGTCAGTGGCGCTGAGCGCCTGCGCCAGTGCCCGCTGGGCATCACGCTGCTCGCGCTGCCAGCGCTGGCTGGCGGCTTCGTCCAGGCGACTGACCTCGCCGAGGACGTCGACGCAGCGAAACAGCTGGTCGATATCCGCCGGTCCGAGCCTGCGGCGCCCGGCCTGGACGGCGACCAGGCAGTCCTCCATGGCATGGGCCAACTCCACCAGGCCGTCGAGATCGACGATGCGCGCCGCACCCTTGATGGAATGGGCCGCGCGCATCATCGGCTCGATCACCCCCGTGTCTGAGGGATCGCGCTCCAGACGCAGCAGGCCGGCATCCAGCGGCTGCAGATGACTCTGCACTTCGCTGGCGAAGAGATCATAGAGGGACATCTCGCGCACATCGCGCGGTGGCTGGCTCATCGCAGCGCCTCCTCCAGGGCCCGCTCCAGCCGTGGCAGATCGAGCAGGCCGACCTGGTACTCGCCTTCGCGATAGACACCGCCCAGATAGCTGAGCAAGTCGCCGCCCAGGGTCGCGGGAGGCGGCTGCACCTCGCCGGGGGCATAGCGCTGCAGCCCCAGCACCTCGTCCACCTGCACGGCCCAGTCGCGGCGGCCGACATGCAACAGCAGCAGGCGCGGAAAGCCGCGAGTCTGGTCGCCCGGTGCCACCGCCAGCAGCAGCTCCAGGGCAATGCAGGGCTGGAGCTGGCCGCGTACCGGGACGATGCCGCGGAGCAGCGGCGAACGCCGGTGAGGAACGCGGTGTACGGCGGTGGGTTCGGTGGCGGTCACCAGGCAACTGCCCGGCAGCCCCAGCCATTCGGCGCCCAGACGAAAGACCAGGGCGCTGGCCGAGCGCGCCTGGCGGTCGTCCAGGGGTTCGGCATAGTGCTCGGCCCAGGCGGCGCGCTCCAGAGCGCTGAGTTCACGATTCAGGCTCATGCGTCGTCACCGGCGCGGGTCTGGATGCGCGCGGCGCGCTCGCGCAGGCGTCCGGCTTCGTCGAGGCGGCCGGCTCTTTCGCAGATCAGCGCCAGGCGACAGAGGGCGGGATAGTGCCCCGGCTCCAGATAGAGGGCCTGGCGCAGCGCCCGCTCGGCTTCGGCGGCGCGGTCGTCGGGCAGGATCAGCGCCAGCAGGAAGTGGGCACCGGCCTGGCTGCGATCCGCCTCGAGCAGGTCGCGCAGCAGCGCCTCGGCTTCGGCGCCACGCCCGGCGTCGGCCAGGCGCTGGGCTTCATCGAGCGGCTGAGCGCTGCTGGCGACCGGTGTTATCGGAGCGGGTGCGGGTGTGCTTCTGGCGCGCAGGCGGGCGGGCAGCGGCGGCGCCGGGGGCGGCGGTCGCACCGCGGCCTTGCGCCGTGGCGACGCCGGCTGTGGGTGCGGACGCGCGGGTTCGGCGCCTGCGGCCTGGCGTTTGACCAGTGCCGAGGCGTGGGCCACGCCCAGGCTGGCGAAGCCATGCCGCATGGCGCTGACCATTTCCGAACTGCCGACGCAGAGCAGGCCGTCGTCGTGCATCAGGGCGGCCAGGTGGCTGAGAGCACGGCCCTGGGTCTGGTCGTCGAAATAGATCAGCAGATTGCGGCAGAGCACCACGTCGAAGGGCGCGCCGTCGCGCAGGCTGCCCAGCTGCAGGATGTTGCCCTGACGAAAGCGCACCTGGTTGCGCACCCGTTCGGCCAGGCGCTGGCGATCGCCCTCGGCGTCGAAATAGCGATCGCGAAAGCCGAGGTCGCGGGCGCGAAAGGAATTGCGCCCATAGAGGCCGCGGCGGGCGCGCTCCAGGGACGGCTCGTTGATGTCCACCGCGGTGACCTGGAAGGCCTGTGCGGGCAGGCCGGTATCGAACAGCGCCATGGCCAGGGTATAGGGCTCCTCGCCGGTGGAGCAGGGCAGACTAAGCAGCCGCACCGGCGCGCCGCTGCGGGCGTGGCGCTCCTGGGCGAAGCGGGCGGCGTGGGCGATCGCCTGCGGATCGCGAAAGAACCAGGTCTCGGGGATGACCAGCAGGTCCAGCAGATCGGCGAATTCGCCTTCGTCGTCGAGGATGCGCGCCATATAGGCCTCCGCATCGCCCTCCTGGCGCTCGCGCAGGCGCTGGCGGATGGCGCGACCGAGCATGTCGTCGGCGATGGCCAGACCGGTGCGCGCCCGCACCAGGGGCGCCAGCCGGGGATCGAGCTTCACGCGGCCTCCTGGAACAGCAGGGCGGCCAGGGTTGGCGAGAGCAAGCGATCCGGTTCCAGCCACAGCCAGAGGCCCTCGGGCGTCTCCAGCACTTCGCCGAGCCAGGGGTAGTCGGGCAGGCGGACGCCGGCCGGTCGCGGCGCGCGGGCGGTGACCCGGCGCACGCCGGCGACGCCTTCCACCACCAGGCCGAGCGGACGGCTACCGCCCTCGGGCAGGGTGAAGTCCACCAGCAGGATGCGGGTGTCCTGGCGCGCCTGGGCCGCTGGGCCGCCGCTCATGGCGGTGACGTCGACCACCGGGATCGCCGCGCCGTGCAGATTCATCAGGCCGGCGACGCCCGCGGGCGCCGTAGGAAAGCGGGTGAGCTGCAGCAGGGGCAGCACCTGGCGGATCGCCGTCGTCGGCAGGGCCGCCGCGGCCTCGGCCAGCTGGAAGACCAGGATCTGCATGCTCAACGAGTGACCGAGAAGGTAGCGACGCTGCTCTGCAGGTCCTGGGCTGCCTGCTGCAGATACTGGACCGCCTCGCTGGTAGCCTTGAGCGCCTCGGTGGTCTGCTGGGTGCTGTCGTTGAGCTGGGTGATGGTCTCGGCGATCTGGCCGGCGCCCACGGCCTGGGACTGCATGCCCTCCAGCACGATGTCGAAGCGCGCCGGCAGCTTCTGCACGTCCTCGATCACCTCGGCCAGCTGGTCGCTGACGCTGGCCACCTCCTGCACGCTGCGGCGGATCTCCTCGGAAAACTTGTCCATGCCCATGACGCTGGCGGACACCGCGGAATTCATGTCCTTGAGCATCTGCTCGATGTCGTCGGTGGCGGCGGTGGTCTGGTCGGACAGCCGGCGGATCTCGGTGGCCACCACCGAAAAACCCCGCCCGGCCTCGCCGGCCTTTTCCGCCTCGATGGCGGCGTTGAGCGACAGCAGGTTGGTCTGATCGGCGACCTTGGTGATGGTAGTCAGCACCTTGTTGATGTGGCTGGACTTCTCCGACAGGGCGGCGAGCTTGGCGTTGATGGAATCGGTGGCGGCCACCATGCGCTGCATGGTGCCGTCCATGCTCGCCAGGCTGCTACGCGCCTGCTCCGCGCCCTGGGTGGTCTCGTCGGCGACCTGCACGGCTTCTTCCATGGTGCGCACCAGGGCATTGGCGTTGGCGGCGATCTCCCGCGTGGTGCTCAGCACTTCCACGCTGGTCTGCGCCTGCTCGATGCTGGTGGCCTCCTGCTGGCGGGAGGAGGCGGCGATCTCGGTGGTGGAAGAGGTCACCTGGATACCGGCGCGCTGCACCTTGGCGATCATGCCGCGCAGGTCCTCGATCATCTTGCTCAGGCCGCGAGCCAGCTGGCCGATGGCGTCGTCGCCGGTGACGCTGGTGCGCCCGGTGAGGTCGCCCGCGGCAGCCCGGTTGACCACCTCGAGCAGGTCGTCCACATCGGCGCGCAGGCGGTGCATCAGCGCCTGTTCGCGCGCGTGGTCGTCCTGGATCTGCTGCGCCATCTGATTGAAGGCCAGGCCCACCTGGGCGAGTTCGTCACGGCCTAGCACCTGCACCCGAGCGCCGCTGTCACCGGCGGAGATGCGCGCCACGGTGTCGGTCAGGCGCCGAATCGAGCGCAACAGGTGATGGGACAGCAACCAGGCGATGAGGGCGGCCAGCAGGACGCAGAAGGTGCCGCCGGCCACCAGGGTCCAGGTCAGCTGGTCACGCACTTCCTCGGTATGGCCCGCCCGTTGCGCGGACAGCCGGCGCTCTTCGTCGCCTATGCCCTGGATCTGCTGGCGCAGGTTGGTGACCTGGGTGGACAGGGCGGTGACCAGCGGTTCGTTGGCCAGTTGAGCCGGACTGAGGTTGCCCGTCTCGCGCAGGCGCAGGAGGGGCTCAAAGGTGTTCTGCCGCCAGTTGTCGAGATCGGCGCTCAGGCGCGCGAAGCGCTGCTGCTGGCTGGCGTTGTCCTGGGTCAGTTGCTGGGGCACACGGACGGCCGCGGTCAGGGACGTCAGCGCCTGGCGCGCGGTATCGGCATCGGCGCTAGCGCCTGAGTACCAGAAGGTGCGCAATCTGGCGCGGGTTTCCAGCAGGTTGTTGTCCAGCGCCGTAACCGACAGCAGCACCTCGGCGGTGTGCCTGTCCCAGCGGTTGGCGTCGACCAGGCTCTGCAAGGCGGCATAGGTCAGCCAGAGCAGCAGGACCACCAGGGCGATGATGGCGGCGAAGCCGGCGAAGAGTTTGTTCTGGATGCGAATGTTGTTGAGCATGGGCACCGGCGCAGACGGACAGAAGCAGGGAGAGCGAGCCCTGGGGACCACTCGGGTTGTCCGATAAAAGTAGCACGGTCATGCATTTGTGTGAGTTGGAACTCACTGGAGGAGCAGGATAGGCGGCGGGCGGCGGGGCAGGAGGGTAAGCGAGAAGCAAAGGTAGCAGCCGGCCCGGAGTCTCTGATCCGAGGCGGCTGCCATGGGGGCAGAATGCCTCAGGTCGCCGCGGCGTCGTTCGCGGCCTCGGGACGGCGGGTGCCATGGCTGTTCTGGCCACCCTTGCGCCCGGCTTCGGACGCCCGGGCCGGGTTGTTGGCGAAGTTGCCGCCGCTCGCCCGTCCGCCCTTGCGACCCGCCTCGGCGGCGCGCTCGCGATTGTTGGCGAAGTTACCTGGATTGCTACTTTTGTTGGCCATAAGAACTTCTCCCACTTTCATTTATTGAACAGTTGAATGCGTGCCCCCAAAGGCTAAGCGATTCGGATATTGAGAGTAGGGCTTTATAAAGCGAGTTCGAGCGGGCTGATGGAGGGATATATTGTTATACGAGGTGCAACTTCGATACAGACTTAAACTTGAACTTTGTCCTGCTAGAGCCGTTTCCGGAAAAGTTGTACAGGAGCTGTAAAAGAATTCGGCCAAGGTCGGAATAACTTTCCGGTTGGAATCCCTGTCTGGCGCTGAAAATTCTTGAAACATCTTGCTGAAGGGAGCGTTTTCGCTGGGGTTTAACGCGCTCAGGCATTCAGACGCCTTTATCGAAGTCGCGTTCTGGAGTCGCCTGAAAATTATCATCTTCGTCGCGCGTGCCTGCTTGTTCGATGTTACAGAATAGCGCTCTTTCGATGCCGGTGGAAAAGTGCGGACGGCTTGGCTAGAGCCTCTCGTTGCTGAATGGTCCGGAAAGGCATCTGGATATAACGACGTGCCCGGTAAAGAGTTTCTCCGATAAGGTTTAACGCGATATCAACTTTGGCAGCGGCCTGATGCGACAGGGGTAGCACAGCATTAACCTTGCGCTTTTCTCTCTGATGTGAGAAAAATTCCCTTTATAGGGAGGTGGTCATGCTGGATCAACAACTGGCGGTCAAGCTCAAGGCGCTGCGCCTGGAGCGTGAATGGTCCCTGGAGCAATTGGCGTCCCTGAGTGGGGTCAGTCGCGCGACGCTGTCTCGCCTGGAGAACGCCGAGGTCAGCCCGACCACGGCGGTGCTCGGGCAACTCTGTTCGGCCTACGGCCTGACCCTGACACGCCTGCTGCACAGCGTGGAAAGCCGCTATCCGGCCCAGGTCCAGCGCCAGGCGCAGCAGATCTGGAGCGATCCCGCGCAGGCGTTCACCCGCCGTTCGGTGTCGCCGCCGGCCCAGGCCCTGGCGGGTGAGGTCATCGAAAGCGCGCTCGGGCCAGGCGTGGACATCCGCTACGAGGCATCGCCCCGCCCAGGCCTCGAACACCATCTGCTGCTGCTCGAAGGCGAGTTGCAGCTGTGGATCGAAGACCAGTCCTACCGCCTGGGCGTCGGCGATTGCCTGCGCTATCGCCTCTGGGGCAGCAGCCGCTTCCTCAGTGGTCCGGCGGGCGCCCGTTATCTCCTGTTCATGATCTGAGGTGTGTCCATGAGTGCGTCCCTGCGTATCGAGCAGCTCGAGGCTGCCGCCTTCACCCGTCATCTGGATGACTTCCAGCGCCTGCTGGCCGCCTGTGTCGAGCAGGGCGCCAGCATCGGCTTCATCCTGCCGCTCGCCGACAGCGTGAATCGGCGTTTCTGGACCGAAGCCGTGGCGCCGGGCCTGGCCCGGGGCACCCGGCTGCTGTTTGCCGCGCTGCAGGACGACCGGGTGGTCGGCAGCGTGCAGCTGGTGCTGGATACCCCGGCCAACCAGCCGCACCGCGCGGACGTGGTCAAGTTGCTGGTGCATCCGGACTGGCGTCGCCAGGGACTGGCGCGCCGGCTGATGCAGGCGGTGGAGGCGGCTGCGCGGGCCGAAGGACGGGAATTGCTGACCCTGGACACCCGCAGCGACGACCATGCCGAGCCGCTCTATCTGTCCCTTGGCTATCAGGTGGTCGGCAGGATCCCCGGCTATTCCCTGGATGCCCGCCAACCGGAACGCCGTGACAGCACCACCCTGATGTACAAGACGCTGAACGCCGTGCCCGTTAAGCTGGGCGCCTTCAGTTAAGGACGCCTATCCACCATGCCGCCTCGCTCCGCTCCCGAACTCTGGCAACTCCTGTGCGCCCAGGCCGAGGCCGGGCGTCGCGATGCTCCGGCCCTGGCCGCGGGGCTGACGCGCGCGCTGCTGCAGCCGGTGGATCTGACGGCAGCCCTGGTCCGGCGCTGCGCCGAGGCCCTGGCGGAGGATCCAGGGCAGGCCGAGGCCCTCGCCGAGCGCTTCGCCGCCCTGCATGCCGAGTGGCCGGCATTGACCGCAGCGGCCTGCGCGGACCTGGAAGCGGTGCTGGCGCGGGATCCGGCCTATGCCAGCCTGCTGGAGATCTTCCTGTTCTCCAAGGGCTTCCTGGCGCTGCAGACCCAGCGCCTGAGCCATGCCCTCTGGCGCAACGACGAGCGGCTGCTGGCCCTGCACCTGCAGGCGCGTTGCAATCGGCTGCTGGCCATCGACATCCACCCGGCCGCCCGGCTGGGGCGCGGCATCATGCTCGACCACGGCACCGGTATCGTCATCGGCGAAACCGCGGTGGTGGAAGACGACGTCTCCATCCTGCAGCAGGTGACCCTGGGCGGCACCGGCAAGGAGCAGGGCGATCGGCATCCCAAGGTGCGTCGCGGGGTGATGATCGGTGCCGGGGTCAAGATCCTCGGCAATCTGGAGATCGGCGAAGGCGCCAAGATCGGCGCCAACAGCGTGGTCCTGCACCCGGTGGCGCCCCATACCACGGTGGTGGGCATTCCCGCCCGTCCGGTGGGGCGTCCGCGCGACGCTCATCCGGCCGAGAGCATGGATCAGTCCTTCGACGGCTGAGCGAGAAAGACCTCGGCCTTGGGATAGCGCTCGCTGTTCAGCGCACTCGCCTGCAGGCCCTCGGCCTGCGCCAGGCTGCGCACCAGCTCGCGATTGAAGGCGCTGTTGCCCGGATCCGCCAGGTACTCGGGCAGCGCCAGCCAGCAGGCGTCCTCGATCTCCTCCGGATCCTGGATGGCGATCTCGGCACTCAGCGGATCGAGGCGGCAGACCACATAGAGATTGGACTTGCCGAAGCGGTAGGGATGGGTGGTCACCAGGCCGACCACGCTGCGAAAGGCGCTGCGGATGCCGGTTTCCTCCCAGACTTCGCGGACCACCGCCGGCGCCAGGTCTTCGCCCAGTTCGACATGGCCGCCCGGCAGCTTGTAACCCTGGCTGCCGCGCTCGCGGATCGCCAGCAATTCGCCGCGGTCGTTGAGTACCAGGCCGCCCACGCCCAGGCTGTGGGTCGGCACGAAGGGCGCGAAGGCCGTGGGTGTGCCGCGCCAGACCAGGGTCAGCTCCTGCTCCAGGCAGTTGTGAAAGACGAAGCCGGCGGCGGTGGCGACCCCCACCAGATCGCCGAGGGCCAGGGGCAGGGTCAGCCAGATCAGGTTGCGTCCCTCGCGCCGGGCGCGGTCGAGCAACTCCTCTAGTGCCGGGGCGAAAGCCTCGCGGTCGGTGGGCAGCGAGGCGGCATCGATGATCAGGCCGTTGAAGGCGTCTTGGCGGTACTGCACGGGGTTCACTCCGCAGGGCGTGACGGGATGGGCGTGGAGGGTACGATACCGGCTTCGCTGGGCAGCAGCAGACTGGCGCGCGGATTGGCGATCTCGATGCCGCGCTCGCGGAAGCGTTCGAGGATGCGGCGATTGAGTTCGCGCTGCACGCCCCAGCGGCCCTTGTCGAGGCATCTCATCTGGCCGGCGATGGTCACCATGGAGCCGTCGACGGCGTCCACGCCCCAGATCTCCAGATCGGCGAGGATCAGCTCCTTGAAGGCATCGTCGGCGCGCATGCCGGCGCCGATGTCCTTGAGTTCGGCGATGACGCGCTCGATGTCTTCCTCGTAGCCCACGCTGATGCGCAGGGCGGCGTTGCCCAGACCGCGGTTGATGTTGTTGACCGCGGACACCGAGCTGAAAGGCACGATGTGCAGGGAGCCGTCGCCGGCGCGCAGGCGCACGGTGCGGATCGACAGGTATTCCACGGTGCCCGAGACCCCGGCCACGGTGACCCAGTCGCCCACCTGCATGGCGTTTTCCAGCAGCAGGAAGATGCCGGTGATGAAATCCTGCACCAGCTTTTGCGAGCCGAAGCCCAGCGCCACCCCGATGATGCTGGCGCTGGCCAGCAGCGGCGTGGTGTTGATGCCCAGCTCGCTCAGGGCGGTGAGGCCGACGATCAGCGCGACCAGGATGAACAGGCCGGTGCGCAGCATGGGCAGCAGGGTGCGCAGCCGGGCGGCGCGCACCGTATCGCCGCGTTCGCTCCAGCTGCTCAGTCGCCGGTTCACCGCGGCGTTGGCGCCTTCCCAGATCGCCACGGCGATGATGGCGGCGATGAGGATGGTGAGGAAGGCGGACAGCAGATTGCGACCGATGCTGCCCTCGCCGAACCAGTCCAGCACGCCCCAGCCCCAGGACTGGAACAGCGCCAGGGCGGTGATCAGGGTGACGATCACCCCCACCAGCCAGCGCGCCAGCGGATAGTAGCGCTGCAGGTGCAGATCGCTGCCGCTGGCGCCTTCGCTCGCCGCCGGCTGGAACAGCCGACCCAGCAGGCCGAGCAGGAACACCGCCGCCAGGCGCCCGAGGATGACGATGCCGGCGGACAGCGCGACGAAGTTCATCAGCCGCGGCAGACCGTTCTCGATGTCCAGCGCCCACATGGTCCAGCCGCCCATGACGAACACCGCGGCGAACACCGCCCAGACCTGGCCCAGCCAGGCGCGCAGCACGGCCAGGGCACCACTGCCATCCTGACGCCCGGCGATGCGCGCGGCCACCGGCCGGCGCACGTGGAAGATCAGCCCCACCACCAGCAGGTGGGCCAGCAGCGAGACCAGCTTGACGATGGCCTCGCGGCCTTCTTCGTTGGCGCCGAGGATGTCCGCGGCCTGGGCCAGCGCCAGGCCGAAGGTGATCAGGGCGACGAAGGCGTGCAGCCAGCGCAGCAGGGTGCAGGCGAGGGGCGCCTTGACCTTGAGCAGGCGGATGCCGTGGGCGGCGGGGTCGATCAGGAGGCGAATGACGATCAGCGCCAGGCGGGTGGTGAGGTAGGCGCCGAGGAAGCCGCCGACCAGCTCGCGCAGGTTGGCATCCGAGCCCACCAGGTAGTGGATGAGCAGCGCCGCCATGGCCCAGAAGGCCAGCAGCGGCAGTACTTCCAGCACCAGCAGCCCGAGCGCGAAGGGCAGATGCCGCAGGGTGGTCCAGTGCTCTTCGCCGCTGCGTCGGGCGGGGCTGGCGGGAGCGGGATCGGCCGGGATGGAGCTGGGCGCGGGCTCATCCGGCACCGGTGCGGCGCTATCGGACGGGGCGATGGGCACCTCTTCGAGCTGATCAACGCCGTCGCGCTGGGTCATGACCAGGGCCACCGCGGGTTCGGCCGGGCGGGTAGCGGCCTCTTCGGCCGCGGGTGCCGCGGCCGCAGGCGGTGACGGCTGGGCCGCCTGCTGCTGGGCTTGGCGGCGGGCGCGGCTGTCGGCGTGATCGGCCTGGCGCTGCAGCCGTTGCCGAGGGCGCTGGAGTGCGCGACGGATCAGCCACTCGACGAGCAGGCCGGCGGCGAAGAGGGTGGCCAGGGTCAGCAGGGCCTGCAACAGGGCCCGGCGACCCGCTTCGGAGGTGAAGCTGGCGCGCGACCAGTCCGGCAGGCTGCGTACCGCCCGCTGTACCTGATTCAGTTCGCTGCCTAGGTTGTCGGCCCAGCGCCCGACGCGACTGAGCGTCTGGGCGATCAGGCCATTGGCTTCCAGGGGCACCAGCGTCTTTTCTTCGCCTGTAGCCGGGGTGGCGGCCGTGGCCGGCGCAGCGGCGGTTGTTGTGCTCGCCGGCGCCGGGTTGGTCGCGGCCGCGCTGGCCGGCTGGCTGGCAATGGCCTGCAGGGTCAGGATCAGCTCCTGGCGCCGCTGCGGATCCTGCAGCAGGGCCGCGACCTGGCGCGCCTGCTGGGGATCGAGGCCGGTCGCGGCCTGGGCGGGGGTTTCGGTGGCGCGCAGCGGCAGCGCCAGGCACAGCAGTAGCAGGGCAAACAGGAAATTGGGCATGGGGCGAGCGCAGTCCTGGTGAAGGATCAGGCAGTTAGGACCCACGATCGGCGCCTATGCTCCCTTCAGCCGGCCACGCCCTGCCGCTGCAGGCGCCGCCAGTCGCCGGGGGTCTGGTCGGTCCAGCGCTTGAAGGCGCGCTGGAAGGCGGCGGGGGAGGCGAAACCGAGCAGGTAGGCGATCTCGCCGAAACTGGCCTCGGTGTCGCGGATATAGGCCAGGGCCAGGTCGCGGCGGGTCAGGTTGAGCAGGGCGCGGTACTGGGTGCCTTCCTCGGCCAGCTTGCGTCTGAGCGTCCAGGAGGGCAGGCGCAGCCGGCTGGCGATCTGTTCCAGGGTCGGCTCGCCATGCCGCAACAGCGGCCCCATGACCTCGACCACCCGCTCGGTGAGTCCGCGGGTGCGAGTCAGCCGGCCGTGCTCGGCGTCGCTCAGCGCCAGCAACTGGCGCCAGGTGGCCGGGCAATGTTCGGGACCGGACCGGCTCAGGGTCGCGGCATCGAGCAACAGGGCATTCTCCGCGGCGCCGAATTCCACCGGGCAACCAAAGGCGGTCGCGTAGGGCGCGAGGTCCGCCGGGGCAGGGTATTCGATGAGCACGCGGCGCGGTTGCAGCGCCTGGCCGGCCACCGTGCCCAGCAACGCCAGCCAGGCGCTCAGCACCGCGTCCACCACGAAGCGGTTGTAGGCGTTGTAGGGGCTGATGCTATAGAAGTGCAGCCAGGCGTCGCGACCCTGGGCGGCATAGCGCGACCGACCCCGGTAGTTGCGGCCATAGAGCGGCTCCAGCCTGAGCAGCGTCTCGGCGGCGTGGCGCACGTCCGGCGCCTGGCCCACGGTGACGCCGGCGAGACCGAGAAAGGCCGGGCGCATCGCCCGGCCCATGGCCAGGCCCAGCGCCGGATCGCCGGTCAGCTCCAGGGCGGCGTGGCCCAGGCGCATGTAATGGGGAATCGACAGCCGTCCGCCGGGTTCGGCCAGCCGCGCCGCGCTCAGGCCGAAGCGCGCCAGCAGGCCGGCGGCATCGGCGCCCCGCTGGTCGACGGCCGCCGCCAGCGCCAGCACGAAGCCGGTGGAGAGATCGCCCAGGCGCAGCGCCGGTGCGCTCATAGCCGCAGGTTGATCAGCTTGCTGCCGGCCCGGGCAGGATCGGTGGCGGCTTCGGCGTCCGGGGTGAAGGCCCGGCTGCCGCCACCGGCCTGCCATTCCCAGAGCCGTCCGCGCAACTGCACCTCAAGCGCGGCGCGAATGCCGGCGGCGCGCAGACGCTGCACATCGAAGGGCGCCAGTGCCGGGGTGGCGCCCGAGGCGAGGGCGGGGATCGCCAGCAGTTCCACCTGGGGATCGTCGAGCACCCCGGCGCGACCGGTGTCGCTGCCCTGGATGACGCCCAGACGGCCCAGCGGCGTCTGCAGCCGCAGCAGGGGCGGACTGAGATCGTCGCCGCGTTCCCGGGCTGTCAGGGGCCGCACCAGCGGCTGGCCGAGCACCTTGCCATCGGGTCCGAAGACCAGGGTGACATTGCGCAGCGGTCCCGTGCCCACCTGCAATTCGCCGTCGACCAGGGTCGGACCGGGCAGCACGATGGAGCCGGCCACCAGGGTGACACCGTACTGGCGGGCGAGTCCGCCGAAGAGTTGCTGATAGGCGCTGGCCATGTCCCAGGCCTTCATGCGCAACAGGCTGTCGGCCAGGCGCCGGTCCCCCTCGGCCTGGAACCAGGCGCGGGCCACGCGCAGCGGATTGCCCAGCAGCAGCCACTGGATGGCGTCTTCGCTGCGGGCGGCGGCATAGACCTCGGGTTTCTCGCCCATCAGCGCCAGCGGAGTGCCCAGGTGTTCGGGCAGTACCACGATGGTCTGGGCGCCGATCAGGCCCAGGCGCCGCGCATTGGCCAGATAGGCATCGAGCTTGAGGCGCAGTCGCTCGGGATTGCCGTAGTCCAGGGCGATCAGCTCGGGCTCGATCCCCAGCAGGTTGCCGGTGGTGGCGGCCGCCGGCGTGGTGGTCAGGTCCACCGCCAGGCTGCTGCGCAGATCCGACAGGTAATGGAAGGCTGGCCGCTGGGCCACCCAGCCCGCCAGCACGGCGAACAGGGCGATCAGCACCAGGAACACGAGCTTGCGCATCGGCACTCCAGAGCGGTCCGGCCTCCTGGGCCGGGCGGGATAAAGGTGCTCAGGGTAGGAGACCAGACCGCCACTGCCAAGGGGCGGCTGTGCATTTGGGTAAAGAGGTTGTCATTTCCGGTGATTGAGACGGGGGCGCGCTCCTCCTATCGTGGCGCCAGGCTTTCCCAGAAAGGCCAACCACCGGAGACCGCCATGATCGAGCTTGCCCCCCGTAATACCACCCCTATGGAAAGCTATCCGCATCTGCTCGAACCTCTGCCCGTGGGGTCGATCATGTTGCGCAATCGCGTGGTGATGGGGTCCATGCACACGGGGCTGGAAGAGCGGCCCGGCGGTTTCGCGCGGATGGCGGCCTTTTTCGCCGAGCGGGCGCGGGGCGGGGTGGGTCTGATCGTCACCGGCGGCATCGCGCCGAACGAAGAGGGCGCCGTGGCCAAGGGCGCGGCCAAGCTGACCACCCCCGAGGAAGCCGAACACCATCGGCCGGTCACGGACGCGGTGCACGCCGCCGGCGGCCGTATCTGCCTGCAGATCCTGCACGCCGGTCGCTATGCCTATAACCCCCAGCTGGTGGCGCCCTCGGCGCTGCAGGCACCGATCAATCCCTTCACCCCGCGCGAACTGGACGAAGCCGAGGTGGAGGAGCAGATCGCCGCTTTCGTCCGCTGCGCCACGCTGGCGCAACAGGCCGGTTACGACGGCGTCGAGGTGATGGGTTCCGAAGGCTACTTCATCAACCAGTTCATCGCCGCGCGGACCAATCACCGCACGGATCGCTGGGGCGGCGACTTCGCCCAGCGCTGCCGCTTGCCGCTGGCCATCGTCGAGGGCATCCGCGCCGCGACCGGTCCGGACTTCCTGATCATCTTCCGCCTCTCGCTGCTGGATCTGGTGGAGCAGGGCAGCACTCCCGAGGAATGCCTGCAGCTGGCGCTCTGGCTGGAAGCCGCCGGGGTCAGCCTGATCAACACCGGCATCGGCTGGCACGAGGCGCGCATCCCCACCATCGCCACCCTGGTGCCGCGCGGCGCCTTTGCCGCCGTCACCGCCCAGCTCAAGGGCCGGGTGCGGGTGCCGCTGATCGCCACCAACCGCATCAACACCCCCGAGGTGGCCGAGGCCATCCTCGCCGCCGGCCAGGCCGACCTGGTGTCCATGGCCCGCCCGCTGCTGGCCGATCCGGAGTTCGTCGCCAAGGCCGCCGCCGGCCGCGCCGACGAGATCAACACCTGCATCGCCTGCAACCAGGCCTGCCTGGACCATACCTTCGCCGGCAAGCTGACCAGCTGCCTGGTCAATCCGCGCGCCTGCCACGAGACCGAATTGCAGATCCTGCCCGCCGCCGAGCCCCGCACCTTCGCCGTGGTCGGCGCCGGGCCGGCGGGGCTGGCGGCCGCCTGCACCCTGGCCGAGCGCGGCCATAGGGTAGTGCTGTTCGAAGCCAGCGAGCGCATCGGTGGCCAGTTCAATGTTGCCCGGCGCATTCCCGGCAAGGAAGAATTCGGCGAGACCCTGAGGTATTTCCAGCGGCGACTGGAGCGACTGGCGGTGGATGTCCGCCTCAACCATCGCGTCAGCGTCGCCGAATTGCAGGCCGAGGGTTTCGCCGGGGTGATCCTGGCCACCGGGGTGACGCCGCGGGTGCCGCCCATCCCGGGGGTCGACCATCCCAAGGTGCTGGGCTATCTGGACGTCCTGCTGGAGCGCAAGCCGGTAGGCCGGCGGGTGGCCCTGATCGGCGCCGGTGGCATCGGCTTCGACGTGGCGGATTTCCTGACCCATGGCCACCAGGAGGCGGAGCCCATCACCGCCTTCTACCGCGAGTGGGGCATAGACCCCAGCTTCAGCAGCCGTGGCGGCCTGGCCCCGGCCGCGCCACCGGCGGTGCCGCGCGAGGTCTGGCTGCTGCAGCGCAAGCCGGGCAAGCCCGGCAAGGGCCTGGGCAAGACCACCGGCTGGATCCACCGCGCGCGCCTGCAGCAGCGTGGCGTCAAGGCCATTGGCGGGGTGGAATACCTGGGCATCGACGATGCCGGTCTGCACCTGCGCCTGCCCGATGGCGGCGAGCAGGTGCTGGACGTCGACAACGTCGTGCTCTGCGCCGGCCAGGAGTCCCTGCGTGAGCTGGAAGACGAACTGCTCGGCGCCGGCATGGCGGTGCATCGGGTCGGGGGCGCGGATGTCGCCGCCGAACTCGATGCCAAGCGCGCCATCGATCAGGCCACTCGCCTTGCCGCCGAGCTGTAACTCTTCGTTGCAATCAGGGATGATTTCTGTGATCCACTCCGCATAACATCGGTTCCGGACCGACCCTCGTCCCAATGTCTGGCCTCTCTTCCATCCCGCCGACCAGGATTGGCTAAGCTGCCGTCCTGATGCGTCGGGTGGGGGCCCGGCGCGTTGGAGCAGTCGGGCGGCGACGCGGATCAAGCGCGTCGCCGCCCGAGGTCGGCGCGCGGATGCAGGTCCGGTCGCCAATTGGCGAGAGGCCGGCCTCGGTATTCATGTGGGATCGACAGAGCACGCGGCGAGAGATGGCAGAGACGTTGAACGAAGAGGCGGTACTGACCCCGGTGGTGCTGGGGTTCGGCGACCAGGGTGTGAATCGCGCCTTGCTGTTTCCCGATTTCCAGGCGCTCTGGCAGGGCGACCAGACGCTGCTCGACTGCGCCGGACGGCGCCATCGCTTCGTCTATCTGCTGCTGGACGACCACCGCCGGGTCAAGGCCGCGGTGTTTTTCCTGCTGGCCTTCGATGCCCAGGGCAGTCCGCTGCCGGAGTGGGACCTGCCGCTTACGGAGCTGGCCGAGCGCGGCGATGTCGGTCCCGACCTGGGCGCCGGGCCGATCCGTCTGGCCAGTCGCAGCCACTGCCCGATCTCCTGGCACCAGGGCGATCTCTGGGATCCGCGCAGCGAGGCCGAGCATGACGACTGGCAGGCGATCCGCGACTGCCTGGGTCTGGTCGCGCCGCGCGATGGCGAGGTGGAACTGGCCGGGGAATACCACCCCAGTGCCGCCGACGGCATCGATGTCGAGGCCCGTCTCGAACGGGTCCGCCGTATCCTCGCCCAGGAACACCAGGAGGCACTGGACAAGCTGATCGCCGGCCAGCGCACCCGGCTGCTGACCCTGACCCGCCAGCACCAGGAAGACCTGGCCCGCCTGCAGCGCGACGCCGACGAAGTCCGCGCCGCCAAGGCCGAGTTGGAGGTGCGCTACGCCGCCCTGGCCCAGCACCTGGAGCAACAGCACGACCTGGCGCGCCAGGAGCGCGAAGAACTCAACGAACAGATGCGCACCCTGGAGCGCAACGCCCTCTACAAGATCGAGGCGCTGCGCATCCAGTCCGAAGCCGAAAGCGAAGCCCGGGTGGCCGCCGCGGTGGGCGAGCTGAAGAATCAGCTGACCATCCGCGAGGTGGAACTCAAGTACCGCGACGAGCTGGACGGCCAGTTGCAGGAAGACATCCGCCAGCTGCGCGAGCGCTGCGCCCAGCTGATCGGCGACAGCAACGAAGGGCAGCTGGAGCGCCTGGCGCGCCAGGGCATCCTGTTCGTCACCTTCCAGCCGGGGGCGGGTCATCTGATCCTCAGCCGCCAGGACGTGCCGCGGTTCAGCGCCGATCCCCTGGGCTATGTCGCCGAGCACTGCAAGGTCAGCCGCGAGCAATACCAGCGCTGGCTGGAGCATCACCAGCAGCCGGTGTGCCAGGCCGAGGTGGAGGGCGAGCGCTGCGGGCGGCCGGTGGTGCGGGTCGAGCACCCCGCCCAGTTCGATCCGCTGCGCTCGACGCTGTGCGCCGAGCACCGTGGCGATGACAGCGATGGCGACGTCGCCAATCTCTGAATTCCCGGCGGATGACATCTCTCCCACCCGCCGTGCTGCAGGAGGTGCAGCTCGCCGCCCTGGCGGCGCGCGACCTGCGCCTGGCGGTGCTGCGCCTGGATCAGCGCCCGGCCGCGCATAACGGCAACAAGGGCTACAAGCTGCGGCCCTGGCGCGAACGCCTGGCCCGGGGCGAGGGCCGTGGGCTCATTAGTCTCGGCGGTGCCCACTCCAATCATCTGCATGCGCTGGCCGCCCTGGGCCGGGCGGAAGGCTTCATTACCGTCGGCCTCCTGCGCGGCGAACCCTGCCTGACGCCCACCGTCCAGGATCTGCAGGCCCAGGGCATGACCCTGCACTGGCTCGGCTATGGCGGCTATCGCCGTCGCCATGACGCCGACTTCTGGCAGCCCTGGCAAGCGCGCTATCCCGGGTTGCTGCCCATTCCCGAAGGCGGCTGCGACGAGCAGGCCGCCGCGGCCTGCGCGGCCATCGTCACGGAGTTGCGCCAGGGCCTCGCCGCCCTGGATTGGCCCGATTGCCAGCAAGTCTGGCTGGCCGCTGGCACCGGCACCACCCTGGCCGGGGTGATCCGCGCCGCCGATCCCGCCTGGCAGGTGGTGGGCGGCCTGGCGGTGCCGCCCGGGCACGGCGTCGAAGCCAACCTCGACCGGTTGCTGGCCCAGCACATGGCCCCGAACTGGCACCTGCTGGACGCCAGCCGCGGTGGCTTCGGCCGCCTCGATGCCGAACTGGCCCGGGCCATGGCGGAGTTCGAGGCGCAGACCGGGATCGCCCTGGAGCCGCTCTATACCGGCAAGCTCTGGCTGGCCCTGCGCCAGGCAATCGAGGGCGGCGCGCTGGCTCCGGGCAGTCGCCTGGTGCTGATCCACAGCGGGGGCCTCCAGGGCCGCCGCGCGCTGGAGCCTCAGCTGGCGAAGTGGGTCGGCGGCTGAAGCGGCCAACCCCCAGGCACCAGGAACAGCCGGGCATCCTCGTCGCCGCGTGCATCGCGCCGCACCAGCAATTGCGGCCAGATCGGCTCGCCGTCCGGCAGCGGCAGGCAGGGCGTGTCGGCCACTGCGGGTGCCAGCCAGTGGCCCTTGGGCAGCACCTCCCAGGGACCCTCCGGCAGTTGCCCGCGCGCGCACCACAGCTGGGGTTGTCGGGATGGCAGGGCGTCCGCCGGCCAGGGCAGGGGGCGATCGAGCGGCTGGAACAGATAGCCGCCCAACCACAGCGCCGCCCGCGGCGGGGCGATGTCCAGCGCCGCCAGGCTGGCCCGGGCCAGGGGCGTGGCCGACAGCGGCAACTGGCGCTGGCGCAGATGGGCGAGCTTGCGCGCCAGCTGGTCTTCGCCGCCGGGGCCCAGCCAGCGGGGCGCGTCCGCCGGGCCTTCGCCCAGGTAGAACTTCACCGCCAGTTCCAGGTGATGGACCCCCTCAGCGTCTTCCACCAGCAGGTCCAGTTCACCCAGGGTACGGTCACCGTCGCGCAGGGGCAGGTTGGCCGCGCGCAACCTCAGCCCCGGCGCGCGCTCCAGGGCGAATTGCCAGAGTCTTTCGTACTGGCGCCCCAGGCGGCGGTCGCTGCCCTGGGCCAGCCAGGTCGCCAGGGCCGCGGGGGCCGCGTCCTGTTGCCGCAGCCAGTCGGCCAGACGTTCGGGGTGGGTCGCCCAGTCGCTGGCGGCCAGCGGATGACGGGTGTCGGCGGCCTCCAGCAAGGGCGGCGCGACCAGAGTCCAGGCGAGATCGCGCACCTGGGGCTGGCTCAGGCGGCGGGGCAGGGCGTGCAGCTCGGCGAAGGGCGTCATGGTGCCAGCATAGGCCAAGCCGGGCCGCTGCGGATCACCGGCGGCGACCCGTGGTCGGATGAGGGCGGTTTGCCGCTGCCACGGCCTTTCGCCCATACTTTCCGCACTTTCCAGCCAACGGGGCCGCCGGCGCGTCATGGACTCCTTTCGTAACATCGGCATCATCGGTCGACTCGGCAGCACCCAGGTGCTGGACACCATCCGCCGGCTCAAGACCTTTCTGCTGCAACGCGGGCGCAACGTCATCCTGGAAAACACCATCGCCGAAGTCTTGCCCGGACACGGCCTGCAGACGGTGTCGCGCAAGCTCATGGGCGAGATCTGCGACCTGGTGATCGTGGTCGGTGGCGACGGCAGCCTGCTCGGCGCCGCCCGCGCCCTGGTGCGCCCGCGGGTGCCGGTGCTGGGGATCAACCGCGGCAAGCTGGGCTTTCTCACCGACATCCGCCCCGACGAGCTGGAGACCAAGGTCGCCGAGGTGCTCGACGGCCAGTACCTGATGGAGACGCGTTTCCTGCTGGACGCCTTCGTCGAGCGCGGCGGCGAGATGATCGGCCAGGGCGATGCCCTCAACGACGTGGTGCTGCACCCGGGCAAGTCCACCCGGATGATCGAGTTCGAGTTGTACATCGACGGCCAGTTCGTCTGCAGCCAGCGCGCCGACGGCCTGATCGTCGCCACCCCCACCGGTTCCACCGCCTACTCGCTGTCGGCGGGCGGTCCCATCATGCATCCCAAGCTGGATGCCATGGTGGTGGTGCCCATGTATCCCCACACCCTGTCCAGCCGGCCCATCGTGGTCTCCGGCGACAGCACCCTGTCGATCCTGGTGTCGCCGAACATGACGATCTATCCGCAGGTCTCATGTGATGGCCAGAATCATTTCACCTGCGCACCCGGCGATACCGTGACCATTCAGAAGAAGCCCCACAAGCTCAGGCTGATCCATCCCCTGGATCACAACTACTACGAGATCTGCCGGACCAAGCTCGGCTGGGGCAGTCGCCTGGGAGACGATTGATGCCCCGCGGCTACGATCTGATCGGCGACATCCACGGCTGCGCCCATACCCTGGACCTGCTGCTGGAGCGCCTCGACTATCAACAGGTGGACGGCGTCTGGCAGCATCCCGAACGCCAGGCGATCTTTCTCGGTGACCTGGTCGATCGCGGCCCGCGCATCCGCGGCGCCCTGCGTCGGGTGCGCGCCATGGTCGAGGGTGGCCATGCCCACTGCATCCTTGGCAATCACGAACTCAATGCCCTGGCCTGGCACACCCCGGCGCTCCCCGGCACCGGCCAGACCTGGGTGCGCGAACACACCCCCCGTCATCGCCAACTGATCCAGGAGACCCTGGCCGCCTTCGCCGATCATCCCGGCGAGTGGCAGGACCACCTGGACTGGCTCTACACCCTGCCGCTGTGCAAGGACTTCGGTCACTTCCGCATCGTGCATGCCTGCTGGGATCAGCGGCTGATCGACGAACTCCTCAACCACTATCCGGACGCCTGCATCGACGAGGACTTCGTCCGCCAGTCCATCGTCGGTGGCAGCCTCGCCAGCCGGGTCGGCTCGCGCCTGCTCAACGGCGTCTCGCTGCCCTTGCCCCACGGCCTGCGCCTCACCGGCAGCGACGGCTACGTGCGGGCGCGCTTTCGCACCAAGTTCTGGGAGAGCGATCCCCAGACCTATGGCGACGTGGTCTTCCAGCCGGATGCGCTGCCGGCGGAAATCGCCTGCGAACCCCTGAGCGACGAGGAAAAGGCCGGGCTGCTCTGCTATGGCGAAGAGGAGCCGATGCTGTTCGTCGGTCACTACTGGCGCGATGGCCATCCCGAACCTCTGCGGCCCAACCTGGCCTGCCTGGACTACAGCGCGGTCAAGTACGGCAAGCTGGTGGCCTACCGCCTCGACGACGAACGCCAGATCGATCCGGCCAAGTTCGTCTGGATCGACGTCCAGCGCGAGGAGGGGCGATGAACCAGCCGCAACCCGTGCTGCGCGTGCCCCTGGGTCGCGACCTGCTGGGCTTCACCCGCCTGCTGCGGCGCCTGCAGATCCGCCACCGGGTGGTGGAAGAGGGCGACAGCCAGGTGCTCTGGGTGCTGGACCCGGCACGGGTCGAAGAGACCCGCAGCCTCTATGAGCGCTATCCCGATGGCGATCCGCGTGGCGAGGTCCAGACCGCCCGCGGCCCCCGCGGCTTCGGCCTGCTGGCGCAACTCAAGGCCAGTCCGGTCAGCGCCGTCTTTCTCGCCATCACCCTGCTGCTGGGCCTGGCCACCGAACTGGGCGACAACCTGGCGCTGATCCACTACCTGACGCTGCAGGAATTCCGCCTGATCGACGCCGAGCACATCGCCTTCCTCGATCTCGACGCCAGCCTGGCCCGTGGCGAATGGTGGCGGCTGGTCACTCCGATCTTCCTGCACTTCGGTCTGCTGCACCTGGCGATGAACGCCCTCTGGTACTGGGAGCTGGGTCGGCGTATCGAATTCCGCCAGGGCGGCCTGATGCTGCTGCTCCTGACCCTGGTGTTCGCCGCCGGCTCCAACCTGGTGCAGTACGCCTGGACCGGCCCGGCCCTGTTCGGCGGCCTGTCCGGGGTGCTCTATGGCCTGCTCGGCCACTGCTGGCTGTTCCAGTGGCTGGCGCCCAATCCGGCCTATCGCATGCCGCGCGGCGTGGTGGCCATGATGCTGATCTGGCTGGTGATCTGCCTGACCGGCGTCTTCGACCTGCTCGGCTTCGGCTCCATCGCCAATGGCGCCCATGTCGGCGGCCTGGTGCTGGGTTGCCTTACCGGCCTGCTGGGCGGTGGCCTGGCACGCCTGCGGCAGCGCTAGCTAGCGCCGCCGCTTGAGCTCGGGCGAGAGGCTCAGGGCATTGCGATAGCGCCAGCGCCGCTGGCTGCGGCGGCGCAACCAGAGCCCGACCAGCAACAGCAGCGCGCCGCCACCCAGGAAGCCCTGGGCGGTCTCGCGGGCCAGGGACAGATAGGGCGCCAACTGCGGCAGCTGCAGCAGCGCGGCACCGCCCGCCAGCAGCGCGGCCAAACCCGTCAGCACCGAGAGGGTGCCGAGGCCGGCGGCGAGGGAGGTTAGAAAGGGCCGCCGCAGGCGCAGCGGCGGCGGATCGAAACGGTCTTGCTCGGGCAACTGCATACTCATACCCCAGGCGCTGTAAGGCCGCCGAGGTTATACGCCTCGGCGGTCCTTGGCGAGCCTGAGAGGCGCGGGCTAGCGCAGCAGCTGTCGGGCCCCCTGCTTGAGCATGTCCCAGCGATTCGGATCACCACTGGCGATGGCGCCGAGGAAGGCCCGCGCCTGCTCGAAGCTGATGTGCGGCGGCAACGGCGGCACGCTGGGGTCGGTGACGAACTCCAGCATCACCGGGCGATCCGCTTCGAAGGCCTGCTGCCAGGCATCGGCCACCTCGTCCGGACGATGGATGCGCAGGCCCTTGAAGCCGAGCAATTCGCCATAGCGGGCATAGGGGAAGTCCAGAACGTCCTGGGCCGGGGCGAACTTGGGATCACCGGCCAGGGCGCGTTGCTCCCAGGTCACCTGGTTGAGATCGCCGTTGTTGAGCACCATGACAATGAAGGTCGGATTGCTGAATCTCTTCCAGTACTGCTGCAGGGTGACCAGTTCGGCATTGCCGTTCATCTGCATGGCGCCGTCGCCCACCAGGGCGATCACCGGACGATCCGGATGGGCGAACTTGGCGGCGATGGCATAGGGAATGCCACAGCCCATGGTCGCCAGCTTGCCCGACAGCGACCCCAGCATCTGCCCGCTCATGCGGATGTCGCGGGCATACCAGTTGGTGTGGGAGCCGCTGTCGCCGCAGAGGATAGCGTCGCGCGGCAACTGGCTGGAGAGTTCATGGAACACCCGTTGCGGATTGATCGGATCGGCGGGCGCCAAAGCGCGCTGCTCGATGGAATGCCAGGAGTCGGCCACGCTCTTCTCGATGCGCGCGCGCCATTTGTCGTGGGGCTTGCTCTGCAGCAGCGGCAGCAGGCGCCTCAGGGTCTCGGCGGCATCGCCCAGCAGCGGCTGCTCGATGGGATACCTCATGCTGATGTTGCGCGCATGCAGGTCGATCTGCACCGCCCGCGCCTGGCCTTCCTTGGGCAGGAATTCGGTATAGGGAAAGGTCGAGCCGACGATCAGCAGGGTGTCGCATTCCTTCATCAGCAGATCGCTGGCCTCGGTGCCGAGCAGGCCGATGGAGCCGGTGACATAGGGCAGTTCGTCGGAGACCACGCCCTTGCCCAGCAGCGCCTTGGCCACCCCGGCGCTGAGCTTCTCGGCCACCGCCATCACCTCGCTGCGCGCCTGCAGGGCACCGGCGCCCACCAGCAGGGCCACCTTCTTGCCGGCATTGAGGATGTCGGCGGCGGCCTGCAGGTCGTCTTCCTGGGCATAGGGCCGTGGCGGGATGGCACCGGCCCCGGAAAGGACATTGGCGTGCTGGTGCGGCGGGCTTTCCACCGCCGGCAATTGCTGGATGTCGTTGGGAATGATCACCGTGGCCACCTGGCGCTCGGCGATGGCCACGCGAAAGGCGCGGTCGATGACATGGCGCAGTTGCGCCGGATGCACCACCGTCTCCACGTAGGCGGACACGTCCTTGAACAGGGTGTGCAGGTCGACTTCCTGCTGGTAGTCGCTGCCGAGCGAGGAGGCGGCCTGCTGGCCGACCAGGGCGACCACCGGCATATGGTCCATCTTGGCATCGTACAGGCCGTTGAGCAGGTGGATGGCCCCGGGCCCGGAAGTGGCCAGGCAGACGCCCACCTCGCCGGTGAACTTGGCATGGGCGCAGGCCATGAAGGCGGCCATCTCCTCGTGGCGCACCCGGACATAGTCGAACTGCTCGGCCACCCGCCCCAGGGCACCCATGATGCCGTTGATGCCATCGCCGGGATAACCGAAGACGCGCTCGACGTTCCACTGCCCGAGGCGCTCCCAGAGATGGTCGGCTACGGTCTTGCTCATGACGTTCTCCTAACTGGACCTTTAGGGTTAGGAAGAAGGGGTCCGGCGTTAAGTTCCTGCAGCCGGACCGGGCGCGGGTTAGAATGCGCGGCTGATCATCCGGAGCCTTTCATGAGCGAATCCCGCCTGCGCACCTTGCGCGACCACATCCGCTGGGCCGTCAGCCGCTTCCATGCCGAAGAGCTGTTCTTCGGCCATGGCCACGACAACGCCTGGGACGAGGCCCGCGCCCTGGTGCTGGGCGCCGTGCACCTGCCCTGGGACACCGCCGACCGCTACCTGGACTGCGCCCTGGAAGACGACGAGCGCTACGAACTCGGGGTGCTCTTGCACAGGCGCATCCAGGAGCGCGTGCCGACCGCCTATCTGCTCGGCGAAGCTTGGTTCTGCGGCCTGCCTTTCACCGTCGACGAGCGGGTGCTGGTGCCGCGTTCGCCCATCGGCGAGCTGATCGAAGCGCGATTCGCCCCCTGGCTGCCGGCCACGCCAGCGCGCATCCTCGATCTCTGCACCGGCTCGGGCTGCATCGGCATCGCCTGCGCCTATGCCTTCCCCGAGGCCGAGGTGGCCCTCGGCGATCTGTCCTACGACGCCCTGGAAGTGGCCTGGCAGAACATCGAGCGCCACGGCCTGGAGGAGCGCGTCTATACCGTCCAGGGCGACGGCTTCGCCGGCCTGCCGGGGCAGCGCTTCGACCTGATCGTCAGCAATCCGCCCTACGTGGATGCCGAGGACTTCGCCGACATGCCGGCCGAGTACCAGCACGAACCGGCCCTGGGCCTGGCCTGTGGTGACGACGGCCTGGATCTGGTGCGACGGATGCTGGCCGAAGCGGCCGATCACCTCACCGAGCAGGGCATCCTGGTCGTGGAGGTGGGCAACAGCCAGGTCCACGTCGAGGCGCTCTATCCGGAAGTCGATTTCACCTGGCTCGAATTCGAGCGCGGCGGCCATGGCGTCTTCCTGCTCGCCGCCGCCCAGTGCCGCGAGCACCAGGCGCTGTTCCGCAGCCGTCTGGTCCCCTGATCACCTGCGGTCGCCGGTGGCGGCCGCCTTTCTTTACCGAGGTCTACCCCGTGTTTACCGAACTCGCTCTGCACGAGCGCCTGCTCAAGGCCCTCGACACCCTGGGCTTCAAGACGCCCACCCCGGTCCAGGCCGCTGCCGTAGGTCCGGCCCTGGAGGGCCATGACCTGCGCGTCACCGCCCGTACCGGCAGCGGCAAGACCGCGGCCTTCCTGCTGCCGCTGCTGGATCGACTGCTCAAGGATCCCAAGCCGCGTTCCGGTGCCCGCGCCCTGATCCTGCTGCCGACCCGCGAGCTGGCCCAGCAGACCGCCAAGGAAATCGAACGCTTCGGCCAGTTCACCTTTCTCAAGGCCGGCCTGGTGATCGGCGGCGAGGACTTCCGCGTCCAGGCCGCCGGCCTGCGCAAGAATCCCGAGATCCTGGTGGCCACCCCCGGTCGCCTGCTGGAGCAGCGCAACGCCGGCAACGTGGATCTCAGGGACATCGAGATGCTGGTGCTGGACGAAGCCGACCGCATGCTCGACATGGGCTTCTCCGAGGACGTGCTGCAGATCGCCGCCAGCTGCGAGCGCGAAGGCCGCCAGACCCTGCTGTTCTCCGCGACCAGCGGGGGCAACAGCCTGCGTCAGGTGGTCGAGCAGGTCCTGCGCGAGCCGCAGAATCTCATGCTGGACCGCACCGGCGAGCTCAACGAAGCCGTGGTGCAGCAGGTGATCCTGGCCGACGAGCCGCCGCACAAGGAGCGCCTGCTGCAGTGGCTGCTGGCCAACGAGACCTATCGCAAGGCCATCGTTTTCACCAACACCAAGGTGCAGGCCGATCGCCTGACCGGCCGCCTGGTGGCCGAGGGCCTCAAGGTCTTCGTGCTGCACGGCGACAAGGACACCAAGGACCGCAAGCTGGCCGTGGAGCGGCTGCAGAGCGGCGCGGTCAAGGTGCTGATCGCCACCGACGTGGCCGCCCGCGGCCTGGACGTCGACGGCCTGGACCTGGTGATCAACTACGACCTGCCGCGCAGTGGCGACGAATACGTCCACCGTATCGGCCGCACCGGGCGCGCCGGCGAGGCCGGTCTGGCGATTTCCTTCGTCACCCATGGCGACTGGAATCTGATGTCTAGCATCGAGCGCTATCTCAAGCTGAGATTCGAGCGTCGTCACCTGCCGGGTCTCAAGGCCAGCTACAGCGGTCCGAAAAAGCTCAAGGCCTCGGGCAAGGCCGCGGGTGTGAAGAAGAAAAAGACCGAGGGCAAGAAGGACGGCAAGGCCAAGAGCAAGGCCAAACCCAAGTCCGAACGCCGTCCCGGCGCCCTGGTGCCAACGTCGGCCGACGGCTTCGCGCCGCCGCGCAAGCGCACCCAGGAGTGATCTTGCGGCGGGCCTGAGGCGCCAACCCGCGGCTAGACCGCGGGGCAGGGCGCCTCAGTGCTTGGCGGCGTTGTCGAACAGCTGGAAGACCGGCGCACGCCGCGTAGGGCGTCGTTGCAGATCCGGTTGCTGGATCAGCAACCAGGCCTGCAATTCCGGTTCGGGCATGGGCTTGCCGATCCAGAAGCCCTGGCCTTCGTCGCAGCCCATGGCCAGCAGGCTGGCCAGGGCCTCGGCGGTCTCGATACCCTCGGCGGTGATGCGAAAGCCCAGTTGATGGGACAGTTCGATCAGCGAGCTGACGATCAGCCGGTCCTTGGTGCGGTGGGTCAGTTCGCGGACGAAGCTGCGGTCGATCTTGATGGTGTCGGCCGGCAACTCACGCAGGTGCGAGAGGTTGTTGTAGCCGGTCCCGAAGTCGTCGATGGCGATGCCGATGCCCAGCTCGCGCAGGGCGGCCAGCTGCCGATGGATCAGCGCCACGTCACCCAGCAGGGCATTCTCGGTGACCTCCAGCTCCAGGCGCCGGGGGTCGACCGGATAGCGCTGCAGCAGGTCGGTGGTGTGCTCGGTGAAGTCCGGATCGTTCAGGTCATGGGCGGAGATGTTGATCGCCACCCCCAGGCCCCGGCCCTCGCGTTGCCAGGCATAGGCCTGGCTGATGGCCTGCTGCATGACCCAGCGACTCAGCGCGGTGATCAGCGCGGTCTTTTCCGCCAGCGGAATGAATTCCGCCGGACTGACCGGGCCAAGGTGCGGATGCTGCCAGCGCAACAGCGCCTCGACGCTGTGGCAGCGACCGGTGGCCAGATCGATGCGCGGCTGATAGACCAGGCTCAACTGGTCCTCGGCGCGCAGTGCCTGGGGCAGGGCGCTGAGCAGGGCGAAGGCGCGGCGGTAGGCGGCGTCATGCTGCGGATCGAAATACCGGCAGCCGCGCATTTCGGCGCGGGCATCGTCGGCTGTGGCGATCAGGGCACGCAGCCAGTCGGTGGGATGGTCGTCGGTCAGGGACATCACCCCCAGGCCCAGCCGGGTCTGGATGGGAATGCCATTGTAGTCGAGCACCCCGGTCAATTCCTGCTGCAGGCGCTCGAGCAGCGCCCGCTGCGCGGCCTCGTCGGCGTCGTGCAGCAGAAAGCCGAAGCGGGCCGGTCCGAGGCGATACAGCGGTTGTTCAGCCGGTAGCAGGCGGCGCAGGTGCTGCTTGATGGCCCGTTGCAGGCCATCGAAATGCGCCTGGCCCATGGCCTTGATGAAGTCGTTGAGATAGCTCTGGGCGAACAGATCGGCCGCCACCGCCACCACCGAGGTACCGGCCCGGGCCAGGGCTTCGGCATCCTCGCTGAAGCGCTGACCGTTGGGCAGCTGGGTGACCGGATCCCAGAAGGCTTCGGTGCGCAGCAATTCGATGTGCTGGCTGGCAAGGGCCGCTAGTTGCTGCAGCGCCACCAGCCGATCCTGGGGTAGGGCGGCGCGGGGAGCGGCATCGAACAGGCAGAGACTGCCGAGCATCAGCCCTTCGGCGGTGCGCAGCGGCGCGCCCAGGTAATAGCGGATGTTCGGTGCACCCCTCACCACCTGGAGGTCGGCGAAGCGGGCATCGTTGCGGGCGTCTTCCACCTGCAGCGGCAAATTGGTTTCCTGCAGGTGCTGGCAGAACGACTGGCCGCGCGGCACGGTGAAAGGCGCGCAGCCTACGGTGGCTCGACAATGGACCTGCTGGCCGTCAAGAAAGCAGATCATTGCATAGGGGACATCGAACAACCGGGCGCAGAGATCGGTGAGATCCTGGAAGGCACGGTCGGCAGGGCGATCGATCAGGGCAAGATCGCGCAGCAGTGCAAGACGCTGGCGTTCGTTGGCCGCAGTGAGTGGAGCGGGCTCCATAGCAACATCTCGGTGCGCTGTAGTAGCAGATTGCTACTTAGAGCGTGATGGGGTCGAGAGTTCCCTCACTACCCGCCTCACAGTCTACCGGTTGTCATTTATCTGTCGAAAGGATCAGGCCGCGAAGTAGAAAACGGCGAACAGCCCCTCGGGGTCGGTCCACACCCGCACCTGTCTGAAACCGGCGTCTTCGGCCAGCGCACGAAAGCTCGTCAGGCTGTACTTGTAGGAATTCTCGGTATGCAGCCGCTCGCCTTCGCGGAAGGTGAAGCGGCGGCCTTCGAGACGTACCGTCTGATCGCGGGTACTGACCAGGTGCATCTCGATGCGCGCCTGTTCTTCGTTGAAGAAGGCCAGGTGGCGGAAGCGCTGCGGATCCAGATCGGTGTCCAGCTCGCGGCGGATGCGTTCGAGCAGGTTGAGATTGAAGTCGGCGGTCACTCCCGCGGCATCGTTGTAGGCCGCATCCAGCCGCGCCCTGTCCTTGATCAGGTCCACGCCGATCAGCAGGCCACCGGTCGTCGGCAGCATCCGGTGCAGATTGCGCAGGAAAACGCCGGCTTCTTCCGGGGTGAAGTTGCCGATGCTCGAACCGGGAAAGAAGGCGATGGGGCGCAGGCCGTCGAGACTGTCGGGCAGGGTCATGGGGCGGCTGAAGTCGGCGCAGGCGGCGCTGACGTCCAGCCAGGGATAGTCGGCCGCCAGACGCTGGGTGCTGCTGAGCAGGAATTCCCGGGAGATGTCGATGCCCAGGTAGCCGGCCGGGTGCATGGCTTCCAGCAGCAGGCGCACCTTGCGACTGGCGCCGCTGCCCAGTTCGACCAGGGCGGCGTCGCGCCCCGCCAGGCGGGCGATCTCACCGGCCGCCGCGGCCAGGATGCCCTCTTCGGTGCGGGTGGGGTAGTACTCGGGCTGCCGGGTGATGGCCTCGAACAGCTCCGAACCGCGCTGATCGTAAAAGTACTTGGGCGACAGCGCCTTGGGGGTCTGGGCGAAGCCCTGGAGCACATCGTCCCGCAGCGAGCTGTCGGCGACGGTCACCGGTTGCTGATCGAAGAAGCGCACGGCTAGGGCCATGGGTCAGACCTCTCTGGCCAGGCGCAGGCCCGAGAACTGCCAGCGCATGGTGGGATAGAAGAAGTTGCGGTAGGTGGCACGCACATGGTCCTGGGGCGTGGCGCAGCAGCCCCCGCGCAGGACCATCTGGCCGGACATGAACTTGCCGTTGTATTCGCCCAGGCTGCCCGGCAGTGGCTTGAAGCCGGGGTAGGGGCGGAAGGCGCTGCCGGTCCACTCCCAGACGTCGCCGAACAGCTGGCGCATGCCCTGGTCCGCATTGGCGACCGGTTGCAGGTGATCCTGGTCGACAAAGTTGCCCTGGATCGGCTGGCGCGCCGCCACGGTTTCCCATTCCGCCTCGGTGGGCAGCCGGGCACCGGCCCAGCTGGCGTAGGCATCGGCTTCATAGAAGCTCAGGTGGCAGACTGGTGCGGTTGGATCCACCGGGGTCAGGCCGCCCAGGGTGAAGTGGTGCCAGACGCCATCGAGCTTCTGCCAGTACAGCGGCGCCTGCCAGCCAAGGGTGCGGATGGCCGCGGCGCCGTCGGACAGCCAGAGATCGCTGCGGCCGTAGCCGTTGTCTTCGATGAAGGCCAGGTATTCGCCATTGGTGATCAGCCGATCGGCCAGCTGGAAGTCGTCCACGAATTGCCGATGCACCGGCGTCTCGCAATCGAAGGCGAAGCCGTCGCCGCCATGGCCGACATGCCGGACGCCGCCCGGATGGGCTTCCCAACCCAGGGGCGCGACCGCGGCCTTGGGGCCCTTGGCCAGGTCGGCGCGATAGACCGGATGCAGGGGGTTCTGCGCCAGGATGTGCTTGATGTCCATGAGCAGCAATTCCTGGTGCTGCTGCTCGTGGTGCAGGCCGAGTTCCAGGCGCCGGGCGATCTCGGCGGCATGTTCGGCCGGCGGCGCGCTGAGCAGCTCGGCCATGGCCGTGTCCACCGCCGCGCGAAAGCGATAGACGTCGTCCACGCCCGGCCGCGACAGGTGCCCGCGGGCCGCCCGCGGAAAGGGCTTGCCGTGGGTCTCGTAATAGGAGTTGAACAGGTAGTCGTAGGCCGGATTGGGCGTCTGGTAACCCTTGAGGAAGGGCTTGAGGATAAAGGCCTCGAAGAACCAGGTGACGTGGGCCAGGTGCCATTTCGGCGGACTGACGTCGGCCATGCTCTGGATGACGTAATCCTCGACGGTGAGCGGGGCGCAGAGCGCCTCGCTGGCCCTGCGCACACGCTGGAAGCGCTCGAGCAGGGTGGTGGCGGTGTCACTCGCTGCGGGCAGCTCGCGGGCGAGAGGATTCATGGCGTTCTCCCTGGTCGGCCTTTTGGTTGTCAGGAAACCGACCGGGCGGCATAAGTTTAGTTCGCCCGGTTATGACGGGCGGTCTCGCTTGCCCCTGTCTACCACCAGGTTTCCAGCTGCACGCCGAAGTTGTTGCCGTGACGGGCATCGCCGAAGGCGCCGCTGTCGGACAGCGCCGTACCGGCCACGGCAGCATCCTGGGCACCGCGGTTCCAGCTGGCGTAGGTCCAGTAGAGGCGGATCTCCGGCCGGTCCATCAGCCCCATGCCGCCCAGCGCCAGGGTCGGCGCCACGGTGACCTTGTTCAGCTTGCGGGTGGCGCCGCTGTCGGGATGGATCTGGTCGTGGCCGAACTCCACCTGCAATTTGAACAGACGGGTGAAGGCATAGCTGGGCCGCACGCCGAAGGAGTACCAGGTCTGGCCGCCATCGCCGGGGGCGCGGTCGCGCTGATAGAGCGCCAGCAACTGGCCGCCGAAGCGCGGGGTGAGCTGCCAGCGCGGCGATTCGAGCACGCGCAGGCTCTCGTAATCCCTATCGGCGGTCAGGCTGCCGGTCGCGCCCAGGCCGGTGCCTGGCCCGCGACCGTATTGCACGGTGAAGACATTGACCCCGCCAAAGAATTGCGCCTGTTTGTGCTCGGCGGTGGCCGACCAGCCGCTGTGGGCATTCTGTACCTGACCGGCGCGCTGGATGTAGGACAGCCCCAGTTCGATCTCGCCACCGGGATTGGTCTTGATGCCGCCCAGGTTCAGGTCGTGGCGGTTGGCCTTGTCCGGCTGGTCGATGTTGTCTTCGCGACTGAAGGCGTAGCTCAGCCGCAGGCCGCTGTCGCCCAGGCCATAGTCCTCCACGCCGAAACCGGTGCCGCTCGGATTCCAGTAGTAGAAGTCGTTGATATGGATGTCGTGACGTTTGTAGTAGCGACGCCCGGCCCAGAGACCACCGCCATTGAGCGCCGGCAGGCTGAGACTGGTCCAGATCTGCGGCAGGCGCACGTTGCCGTTGTCGCCGCTGAAGGTGGGGGTCTGGTCATAGACGTTGTAGAGGCTGGCCATGCCGTGCACCTTGAGTTCGGTGCCATCGACGCCCTTGTACAGGGTCTGGTGCAATTCGAGTTCCCAGTAGGTCTCGCATTCGTTACCCAGGCGGTACTTGGCGGGTGCGCCGGGCAGCTGGAAGCAGCTCTGCTTGCCGCCTTCCGCGGAGCCGCCGACACCCACTCGGCCGTAGCCGCTGAATTCCAGCGCCGTGGCGGTCAGCGGCAGGCTGCCGGCAAGGAAGGCAAGACAGCAGGTGGTGCCGGCCTGGCGGAGAACTCTGGTCATCCCGAAAATCCCTGTGTGGTTGGCGGACGCCGATCGGACCTGGGCCCGGCTCGACAAGTTGCGCGAATTTCCCAGCCGATCAAGGACTTGCCTTGGTTCGAAGGCACGGATCAAGACCGCCGAAAGCGGCAGCCTAAAGAGAATGGTTGACGGCCACGGCTCCTGCTGGCGACGCTTGGATTTTGCCTCAGGGAAAGTATTACAAAATGAAACCGACGCTGCTGATGGCCCCGCAATTGCCCCAGGGACTGGTGACCCGGCTCGAAGCCCACTACCGGGTCCTGGGGCCCTTTCCTTCGGCCGATCCCGCGGCGCTGCCCGCGGGGGCCGAGGAGGCCGTGGCGCTGCTGACCATCGGCGGCCTGCCGACCCGCGCCGCGCTGCTGGATACCCTGCCGGCGCTGCGGCTGGTGGCCTGCTACGGCACCGGCTACGAAGGCGTGGAACTGGACGCCTGCCGCGCGCGCGGTATCGCCGTGACCACGGCGGGTGATGCCAATGCCACCGCCGTAGCCGAATTCGCCTTTGGCCTGGTCCTGGCCAGCGCGCGCCGCCTGCTGCAGGGCGATGCCTTCGTCCGCAGCGGCCGCTGGCAGGGCAACGCCGTCGAGCGCATGCCCCAGGTCCCGGGCCTGGCCGGGCGGCGCCTGGGCATCTATGGCCTGGGCGAGATCGGTCGGCGCATCGCCCGGCGTGGCGCAGCCTTCGACATGGAGATTGGCTACTTCAATCGCTCAAGGCGGGAGGGGCTGGACTATGCCTATCACGGCAGCCTGCTGGAGCTGGCGCGCTGGAGCGACGTGCTGGTGGTGGCGGTCCGCGCCAGCGCCGAGACCGTGGGCGCGGTGGATGCCGAGGTCCTGGCCGCGCTCGGCGCCGAGGGCCATCTGGTCAATATCTCTCGCGGCAGCGTGGTCGACGAGGATGCCCTGGCCGACGCCCTGGAGCAGGGGGTGATCGCCGGCGCCGGGCTGGATGTCTTCGCCCGCGAACCCGAGGTGCCCGAGCGCCTGCGCCAGCAGCCCAACCTGGTGCTCAGTCCCCATGTCGCGGCCAATGCGGCCTCGGCCCAGCAGGCCCAGCAAGAGGTGATGCTGGCGAATATCCAGGCCATGCTGCAGGGGGGCGAATTGCGCAATCGCATCGCCTGAGCCGCCGGTCGGCTTGGGTTGTGGCCCCGGATGACCCCTCCCATATTGGGCGCATGACCTCGAATTCGCCTGCCGCCGTCCTGGCGGACTTCCACCAAGCGCCGCGCAGCTGGTTCACGACGCGCTTTCCCGCCCCGACCGAGGCTCAGCTGCAGGCCTGGCCGGCCATTCGCGCCGGTGAATCGGTGCTGGTGGCCGCGCCTACCGGGTCGGGCAAGACGCTGACCGCCTTCTTCGCCGTGCTCGATGGCCTGGTGCAGGAAGCGTTGCAGGAGGGTGGCCTGCCCGAGGCCTGCCTCTGGCTCTATGTGTCGCCGCTCAAGGCCCTGTCCAACGACATCCGCCTCAATCTCGAAGAACCCCTGGCCGGCATCGGCGCGGCGCTGGAGGCGCGGGGGTTGCCGCCGCTGGCCTTGCGCACGGCGGTACGCACCGGCGATACCCCGCAGAAGGAGCGGGCCGCCATGCGCCGGCGACCGCCGCACCTGCTGGTCACCACCCCCGAATCCCTCTATGTGCTGCTGGGTTCGGATTCCGGGCGACGAATGCTGGCCAGCGTCCGCGGCGTCATTGTCGACGAGATCCATGCCATCGCCGATGGCAAGCGCGGTAGCCACCTGACCCTGAGTCTGGCGCGTCTGGAGGCCCTCACGGGCCATCCGCTGCAGCGCATCGGCCTGTCCGCCACCCAGAAACCGCTGGCCGCCGTGGCCGCCTTTCTGGTCGGCCGCGACGCCCAGGGGCAGCCCAGGCCCTGCACCGTCATCGACATCGGCCACCAGCGCGCCCGCGACCTGGCGCTGGAGGTGCCGCCCATTCCCCTGGAGGCGCTGCTGTCCACCCAGGCCTGGGAGCTGATCTACTACCGCCTGGCCGAACTGGCCGAGGCGCACCGCACCACTCTGGTGTTCGTCAACACCCGCCGGCTGGCCGAGCGCATGGCGCGCCAGCTCTCGGATCGCCTCGGCAATGCCCAGGTCGCCGCCCACCACGGCAGCCTGGCCAGGGAGCAGCGACTGGACGCCGAGCAGCGCCTCAAGCGCGGCGAATTGCGCCTGCTGCTGGCGACCGCTTCCCTGGAGCTGGGCATCGACATCGGCGAGGTCGATCTGGTCTGCCAGATCGGCTCGCCGGGTTCCATCGCCGCCTTCCTGCAACGGGTCGGCCGCGCCAATCACCAGGTCGGCGGGCTACCCAAGGGACGGCTGTTTCCCACTTCGCGCGACGACCTGGTGGAGTGCGTGGCGCTGCTCGACTGCGTGCGCCGGGGCGAGCTGGATACCCTGCACATCCCCGTGGCGCCGCTGGACGTCCTGGCTCAGCAACTGGTGGCCGAGGTCGCCTGCCAGGAGTGGTCGGAAGCAGGCCTGCTGGCCGTACTGCGCCAGGCCGAACCCTATGCCGCGCTGAGCGAAGCCGACTACCGGGCAGTGGTGGAGATGCTCAGCCAGGGCTATACGGATCGCCGCGGTCCGCGCGCCGCCTATGTCCATCGGGATGCGGTCAACGGACTCCTGCGCGGCCGTCGGGGCGGCAAGGCGACCGCCGTGATGAGCGGCGGCACCATCCCGGAAAGCGGCGATTTCAGCGTGCTGCTCGAACCCCAGGGCCATACCGTCGGTAGCGTCAACGAGGATTTCGCCTTCGAAAGCCTGGTGGGCGACGTCTTCCAGCTGGGCAACACCGCCTACCGCATCGTCAAGATCGAAGGCAGCAAGGTGCGGGTGGAGGATGCCAAGGGCCAGCCGCCCAACATTCCCTTCTGGCACGGCGAGGCGCCGGGGCGCAGCGATGAGCTGTCGGCGGGTCTGGCGCGGCTGCGCGCGGAACTCGAACCCCTGCTGCCCGGCGCCGACGAGCCGCCCGAACCGGCCATCGCCCGCATCGGCGCGGCCTATGCGCTGGCCGAGGACGCAGCGCGCCAGCTGGTGGACTATCTCGGTCGGACGCGCCAGGCGCTAGGCGCCTTGCCGACCCAGCAGACCCTGGTGATGGAAAGATTCTTCGACCAGGCCGGCGGCATGCAGCTGATCATTCATGCGCCCTTTGGCAGCCGCATCAACCGTGCCTGGGGCCTGGCCCTGCGCAAGAGATTCTGCCGCACTTTCAATGTCGAGCTGCAGGCGGCGGCGACCGAGAACGCCCTGATCCTCTCGCTGGCCACCAGCCACAGCTTCGTGCTCGATGAGGTCTGGCGCTATCTGCATCCGGCCACCGCCGAGACCGTGCTGATCCAGGCGCTGCTCGACGCCCCGCTGTTCGCGGTGCGCTGGCGCTGGAACGCCACCACGGCCCTGGCGCTGCCGCGCTTCAGCGCCGGGCGCAAGGTGGCGACCCAGGTGCAGCGCATGCGCAGCGAAGACCTCCTGGCCACGGTCTTTCCCGATCAGGTGGCCTGTCTGGAAAATCTCGCCGGCGAGCGCCAGGTGCCGGAGCACCCACTGGTCCGCCAGACCCTCGATGATTGCCTGCACGAATCCCTCGACAGCCGCGGTTGGCTGGCCCTGCTGGCGCGCATCGCGGCGGGCCAACTGACCCTGCTGACCCACGACCTGCCCGGCCCTTCGCCGCTGGCCGCCGAGGTGCTCACGGCCAAGCCCTATGCCTATCTGGACGACGCGCCCGTCGAGGAGCGGCGGACCCTGGCGGTGCAGAATCGCCGCTTCGGCGGTGCCGATCCCGACGAACTGGGCGCCCTGGATCCGGCGGCCATCGCCCTGGTGCGGGAGGAAGCCTGGCCGCGGCTGGAAAGCGCCGATGACCTGCACGAAGCCCTGCTGGGCATCGGCTTTCTCACCGAAGCTGAAGTCGCACCGCAGCAGACCCAGGCGCGCCAGCTGGTCAAGGCCGGGCGGGCAGGGCGGCTGCGGCTGCCGGCGGCGACCCTGTGGATCGCGGCCGAGCGACTGCCATTGTTCCAGGCGCTGTTTCCCGGCGTCGCCACCGAGCCGGCGCTCGAGGCGCCGCCGGGTTTCGCAGCGCCCGCGGATGCCGAGGCGGCCTTGGTGGAGCTGCTGCGCGCGCGCCTCACCGCCCTGGGTCCGGTAGACCAGGATGGACTGGCCGCCAGTCTCGGGTTGCCGTCGGCCCAGCTCACACCGGCGCTGCTGGCCCTGCAGGGTGAAGGCTATGTCCTGCAGGGACGCTTCACCGCGGCGGACAGCGCCGGGGAATGGTGCGAGCGCCACCTGCTGGCGCGGATCCATCGCTATACCCTGGGGCGGTTGCGCAAGGCCATTGAGCCGGTGGCCCTGGCCGATTACCTGAGATTTCTGCTGGAGCACCAGCATCTGACCGGTCCGGCGATCCTGAGAGGCAATGAGGGCCTGGAGCAGGTGATCGGCCTGCTGGAAGGCTTCGAGGTCGCCGCCGCCGGCTGGGAAGGCGAGATCCTGCCCAGTCGCCTGCCGAGCTATCAGTTCACCTACCTCGATGACCTCTGCCGCGCCGGTCGCGTGGTCTGGTTGCGCCTGCCCCAGGCGGGGCGCGGAGGCGGCGGACCGGTCAAGGGTTCGCCCATCGTCCTGCTGCCGCGCCGCCACCTGGCCGACTGGAACAGCCTGACCGAGCCCGCCGGCAGCGAAGTGCTGTCACCCAAGGCGCAACGGGTGCTGGAGGTGCTGACCCACCGCGGCGCCTCCTTTTTCGATGAATTGCTCGGCGAGGCGCGCCTGCTGCGCAGCGAGCTGGAGACGGCCCTGGGCGAGCTGGTAGGGGCCGGTGCGGTCAACGCCGACAGCTTCGCCGGCCTACGCGCCCTGCTGCAGCCGGCGGCCAAGCGTGGCAGTGGTCGCAGCGATTCGCGCCGCGGGCGCATGGCGCTCTATGGCGGGATGGAGGATGCCGGTCGCTGGGTCGCCTTGCGGCCCGCCGAGGCGCCGGACGAGGCGCGGCTGCCGGATGCGCTGCTGGAGCGGCTGGTCGGGCTGCTACTGCGTCGCTATGGCGTGCTCTGCTGGCAGCTGCTGCAGCGTGAGAGCGCCGTCCTGCCGCCCTGGCGCGATCTCCTGCGCGCCTGCCATCGCCTGGAAGCCCGCGGCGAAATCCGCGGCGGGCGCTTCATCGCCGGTCTGTCCGGCGAGCAATTTGCCGATCCGGCGGCCATCGCACCCCTGCGTGAGTGGCGCCAGCGTCCGGCGGAAGATCTCTGGGTGTGCGTCTCGGCGCTGGATCCGCTCAATCTGGTCGGCACCCTGCTGCCCGGGGCCAAGGTGCCCGCCGTGGCCGGCAATCGCCTGCTCTATCGCGACGGAGTGCCGATCGCCACGCGGGTGGGAACCAGGGTCGACTGGCTGGTGGAGCTGGACGCAGGAGAACAGGTGCGGGCGCGGCAGGCGCTGCAGCAACTGGGACGGGAACGGCCCCAGGTCGGCATCGGGCGCAGCCTGCTGCGGCAGTAACGACTAGAAGAAGGGGTGCGAGGCCTTGAGCATCAGGGCGCTGTCGCAGTAGGTGTTGTGGCCCGAATACACCGAGCAGTCGGCGCCTCTCAGGCTGGTGCCGCTGTAGGTCAGGTTGAACAGGGTATTCACCCACTTGCGACTCAGATTCACCGACCAGTCGTTGAAGCTGCGCACCATGCCGCCGCTGTCGAGGGTCGTGGGTACGTCCAGCACATAGTTGGTGTACTTGAGCGAGACACCGGTCTTGATCAGCGGCAGGGTCCCCAGGTCGGCATAGACCGAGGCATTGTGGCGCCCCGGGTCATTGGCGAAGGCGGCGCCCAGGCGCTTGCCATAGACGGTCATCCCGGAATACAGCTCGCGACTGGGATCGACGTTCTGGATCAGGTTGCTGTAGTTGATCACGCCCAGTTCGTAGCCATAACCTGGGGCGAAGCGGTGCTTGTAGCCGGCGTAGGTGTCCATCTCCAGCAGCGGCGCTTCCGCGGAAGAGGCGTTGTTGGTCGTCCACTGGCCGAAGTACAGCCCGCTGTCGTGGGTGAGATCGAAGCCACCGCCCATGCCGGCGGAGTTCGGTGCGACCAGTCCCTGGGCCATGCTGCGTGACGGCGCCGTGCCCATCTTCAGATCGAAATCCCCTACCTCGCGCTGCATGCCCCAGCTGGCCGCCAGCGCCGGACTGGCCAGCAGCCCTAAAACGAGGAAGAGAGGTAAGGATCTGGTCATGGGAGCACTCCTGCCGTGCCGGTCACGCTAACTTGAGAAAGGATGTGATGGGGATAACAACAAGCAGGGAGAACATCGAGGTGCGAACACCCTGATGACATCGTTGTTATTGGATGAGAAACCGCGGCTAACCCGTTATCGTCCCTCGATGATAACCAACGAAGAGGGTATTTTTTCGCCATTCGTCAGTTTTCAGATCGAGAATTGAACTCGTCGTTAGGCTCCAGACCGTCGAATTTGATATGGGTTCCGATAACAATCGGCAACCGACTGCTCTGCGAGCGAGCATCCACGCGGCCGCTGCCGTCCAGGTAAAAGACACACTTTTTGACAAAGCGCAGCCCTGTTGCGACGAACAACCGCACGCCAGTGGATTGAATCGACAGGGAAAGGCTCAATATTGTGGAGGAAGGCAGCACATGCTGCCCACCCTGGCTGTCCCTGACTGAGCGCTGGCTCGAGGAGTTTTCATGAACGACCGTATACAAGCTCTGATGCTGGACCTGCTCGCCCGACTCGGTCTGGTCAAGGCCATCCCGATTCCCAGTCGCGAGCGCGAGCAACTGGCTGCCCAGCGTCGTCGTCAGCAGCAGCGCCGCTGAACGCGCTGATGCGAATCCGAGCGGCGGGCGCCGCCGGGTTCGCGTAGGGTCCCCGGCCGGGGACCCGGGCTTACTTCAGATTGCCGCTGAGAAACTGGCGCAGGCGTTCGCTCCGCGGACTGACCAGCACTTCGCTCGGCGGACCTTCTTCCTCCACCACCCCCTGGTGCAGGAACAGCACCTGGGAAGACACCTCGCGGGCGAAGGCCATCTCGTGGGTCACCATGAGCATGGTACGACCTTCTTCCGCCAGGGCGCGGATCACCTTGAGCACCTCGCCGACCAGCTCCGGGTCCAGGGCCGAGGTGGGCTCGTCGAAAAGCATGATCTCCGGTTCCATCGCTAGCGCACGGGCGATGGCGACCCGTTGCTGCTGACCGCCGGACAGGAAGGCGGGGTACTGTTCGGCGACTCGGGCGGGCAGGCCGACCTTGTCCAGGTACTTGCGTGCGCGGTCTTCGGCTTCCGCCTTGCTCACGCCCAGGGCCTTGCGCGGCGCCAGGGTGATGTTGTCCAGCACGCTCAGGTGACTCCAGAGATTGAAGTGCTGGAACACCATGGCCAGGCGGGTGCGCAGATTCTGCAGCTGGGCCGCATCGGCCACCCGGACGGCGCCGCGATCATCGGCCATGCGAACGGTCTCGCCGTCCAGGGTCATGGTCACGGCGTTGGGCTGCTCGAGGAAGTTGATGCAGCGCAGAAAGGTGCTCTTGCCCGAGCCACTGGCGCCGATCAGGCTGACCACATCGCCGGTCTTGGCCTTGAGCGACACGCCCTTGAGCACTTCGTGGTCGCCGTAACGCTTGTGCAGGCCTTCGACGGTCAGTTTGTACATGGATAGGGATTCCACAGCAGAAAAGGGGTAGGGATCACGGCGAGAGCAGGTAGCCGCTGCGATAGGCCTCGGTGCCCGCCACATGGGCGATCACCATGCCGGCGGTGGCCATGCGGCGATTGGAGCGCGCATAGAGGATGCCGGCGACCGCGCTGCGCACCTCTTCGACGCGATCGCTGATCGGATCTATGACGTGCGCCAGCACCTGGCCGACCGCGATGCGCTCGCCCACCTGGGCCTTGAGCACCAGCACACCGCCCTGGGTGGTCGCCACCGGCTCCACGGCCGCCAGCGGCGTGGCCGGTTGCAGCAGCGGTGGCAGCGGGGCGGCGGTGCCGCTCAGGAAGCCCTGGTGGCGCAGGTAGTTGACGATGGCCTCGGCATCCGCCGCGGCGAGATCATCACGCACGTCCAGTTGGCCACGCAGCTCCAGGGTCACCGACAGGCTGCCCAGGGGCAGGCGCTCGCCAAAGCGCTGGTTGAGATTCCACCAGAGCAGGGTGAAGCATTCATCGAAGGACTGGCCGCCCGAATCGGTCGCGAGCAGGCTGGCTTCGGAACCGAAGTAGCGCGCCAGCGGCTCGACCTGGGGCCAGGCTTCCGGCGTGGTGTAGAGGTGGGCCACGGCGTCGAAATCGCAGTGCAGGTCGAGCACCACCTCGGCGTCGCAGGCCAGGCGCTGCAGGGTCAGGCGCTGACTGTCGAGCTGGGTGGTGGCGGATTCCGCGGCCAGGGCCGTGCGGAAGGCCTCGCGCACCAGGGCCTGGTTGGCGGCCACGTCATCGCCGAGGCGCTCGGCGATGACGGCCTCCACCTGGGCGGTCATGTCGCGGAAGCGGCGATTGAAGTTCTGCCCCGTCTCCAGCTCGTAGCGACCGAGGTGGACGTCGGCGACCTGCTGGTCCTGGCCGATGGGGTTGGCTACCGGCACCAGCACCACTTCCGCCAGCAGTTCACCGGCGGCTTCCAGCGCCTTGAGGCGCTGCTTGAGGTGCCAGGCGGTAAGCATGCCGGGCAATTCGTCGGCATGCAGCGAGGCCTGGATGTAGACCTTGCGACCGCTGTCGGCGGGGCCGAAGTGGAAGCTGTGGATGCAGCGCTCGGTGCCCGGGACCGGGGCGACCAGCGGATGGGTGAGATGGCGCATGACAACTCCGGGGCCGCGCCGGGCGCGGCCGCTTGGGTCAGTGGGTCGGGCCGAGGAAGGCCAGCCAGCGGCGCTCCGCCAGGCGGAACAGGCCGATCAGGATGAAGGACACCGCCAGGTACAGCAACGCGGCCAGGCCGAAGGCCTGGAAGGTCAGGAAGGTGGCGGTGTTGGCATCGCGGGCGATCTTGAGCAGGTCCGGCACCGTGGCGGTAAAGGCCAGGGTGGTGGAGTGCAGCATCATGATGACCTCGTTGCTGTAGAACGGCAGCGAGCGGCGCAGCGCCGAGGGCAGGATCACGTGCACATAGAGGCGCCAGCCGTCCAGCCCATAGGCCTTGGCCGCCTCGACCTCGCCATGGGGCGTGTTGCGGATGGCCCCGGCGAAGATCTCGGTGGTGTAGGCGCAGGTGTTCAGGGCGAAGGCCAGGATGGTGCAATTCAGGCCGTCGCGAAAGAAACTGCCCAGCATCGGCTGGTCGCGCACGAAGCCCAGGCTGTAGATGCCGGTGTAGCAGATCAGCAGCTGCAGATAGAGCGGGGTGCCACGGAAGACGTAGGTATAGAAGCCGATCGGCCAGCGCAGCCAGCGGCGCTCCGAGACCCGGGCCACCGACAGCGGCACCGAGACGATGAAGCCGATCACCACCGAGGCCACCAGCAGCCAGAGGGTCATGGCCAGGCCGGTGATGTGGTAGCCGTCGGTCCACAGCAGCGGTTTCCAGTATTGCTGCAGGAGTTCGATCATCGCTTGGCCTCCCGCACGCCGACGTGATAGCGCCGTTCCAGCGCCCCGAGGATGGCATTGGTCACGGCGGTGATGAGCAGGTAGATGACGCCGGCGACGATCAGGAAGTAGAACAGCTTGAAGGTGCCCTTGCCGGCCTCCTGGGAGGCGCGGACCAGATCGGCCAGGCCGATGATGGAGACCAGCGCGGTGGCCTTGAGCAGCACCTGCCAGTTGTTGCCGATGCCGGGCAGGGCGAATCTCATCATCTGCGGAAAGGTGATCAGGGTGAAGGTCTGCCAGCGGGTCAGGCCGTAGGCCAGGGCCGCTTCGCCCTGGCCGCGCGGCACCGCGAGGATGGCGCCGCGAAAGGTCTCGGTGAAGTAGGCGCCATAGATGAAGCCGAGGGTGGCGATACCGGCGGCCATGGGATCGATGTCGATGTAGTCCCAGCCCATGTAGTCGGTGAGGGCGCCCAGCCAGTTCTGCAGGCTGTAGAAGATCAGCAGCATCAGCACCAGATCGGGCACGCCCCGGATCAGGGTGGTGTAGCTCTGGGCGATGAAGCGCAGGGGTGCGAGGCGCGACAGCTTGGCCGAGGCGCCGAGCAGGCCGAGGATGACCGCCACGATCAGCGCGAAGCCGGCGAGCTTGAGGGTCGTCAGGGTGCCTTCCAGGATCAGCGGGCCGTAGCCATGCAGGCTGAGCGTGCCCAGTCCGATGGACTGCAAGAAGGAGTCGAAGGAATTCTGCTGCATGCGTCTTGGGAGAATCGCCTGGTGAGGCCGCGGGCGCCACGAGCGCCAACGGTCATACGTAAAACGCCCCCGGTGGCACCGGGGGCGTCTGCCGAACCGACCTTACTTGGGATCGTAGAGGTTTAGGTCGCCGAAGTACTTCTTCTGGATCTTGTCGTAGGTGCCGTCGGCGTGGATGGCCGCGATGCCCTTGTTGACGAAGGTCTTGAACTCGTCGTTGCCCTTGCGGATACCGATGGCGGTATCGGCCGGCAGCAGCTCGTCGTGGATGGCGGTGTTGGTGTAGCCTTTGCCCTGGGGCGACTTCATGAAGCCACCTTCGGCCTGCAGCATGTCCTGCATGGCGACGTCGATACGACCGGACACCAGGTCGGCATAGACCTGATCCTGGTTCTGGTAGCTCTGGACGTTGACGCCGTTGGGCGCCAGCTTCTGCTTGGCGAAGGTTTCCTGGATGGTGCCCTGCTGCACGCCGACGGTCTTGCCCTTCAGGCTTTCCGCGGTGGCCTGCAGGTTGGCGCCTTCCTTGGTGACCATGGAGGAGGGACCCGACCACAGCAGGTCGGAGAAGTCGATCTGCTCGGCACGCGCCGGGGTCTTGGTCAGCGAGGACAGGATGCCGTCGAACTTGCGCGCGCGCAGGCCGGGGATCAGGCCGTCGAAGTCACTCACCACCCACTTGCACTTCACTTCCAGCTTCTCGCAGATGGCGTTGCCCAGCTCGATGTCGAAGCCGACGAAGCTGCCATCGGCGGCCTGGGATTCGAAGGGCGGATAGGTGGTATCCACACCGAAGCGGATCTCTTTCCATTCCTTGGCCATCGCCGAACCGGCGGCCAGACACAGGGCGAGCGCAGAGAGAGTCAGCCAGCTTTTTTTCATGTCGGATCCTAGTGCGAATGTGGATGAAATCATGGCGCCAGTACGACGCCCGTGCCCTCGCGGGAGCAATAAGCTTACCAGTCGGCGAAGATCGTCCCAAATCTGTACGCGGTTGCCGCGTTGGTTACATCCTGTAGCAGCCGACCCAGCCAAGCGGCGCGCATTATGCACCGGAAAGGCGCGGCTTTCCTGCCCGTGGCGGACGAACGCACTGCTTTGGGTCTAAAAAGACACGCGTGCGCCAAAGGTGGGCAGAAAGGTAGCAGAAGACCCGATTCGATAAGACATCGTATCTGCTCGGTAGCAATAGCGGCGTGCGGCTGTGTGCAAAGGAAACGGGAGCGAGGCGAGATGACCGGTCGGGAAAAGGCGATGACCTCTGGCGTGCTCTACCAAGTTGGGTTCGACGACAGGCCCGGCCACGGAGACTGCGGCTTTCTGCCGCGACCGCTGGGGACAGGCCGGCACAGCTACCACAAGGCATTGGGCTAGCCGGTGGCGCGAGGCCTGGGCAGGCTACTGGCGCTGATCGCCCTGGCCGCACTCTATGGGGCGCTGCATGATCAGGTCAGCTATGGCCTGGGACCGGATTACTTCACCTGCCTGAAATTTCTCCAATTCGGCCTGCTCGACACGGCGCTGGCGCCTCATTGGCGAGCGGCCAGGGTCGGCCTGCAGGCCGGCGCGGTGGCCGGACTGCCGCTGGGCCTGGCGCTGCTCTGGCTGGCCCGCGGGCGGCCTGCCGGTGACCGCTATCTCTGGCGCGGCAGCGCGGCCGTGCTGCTCGGAGCACTGGGCTGCGCCCTGCTGGGCCTGGGCCTGGGTTGGCTCGCCCTGGAGCTGGGCAGCGTCCTGCAGGTGCCGGCCTGCGTGCAGGATCGTCGTGGTTTCCTGCTGGCGGCCTGGATGCACGATGGCAGCTACCTGGGCGCCTTGCTGGGGTTGCTGGTGTTCGCCTGGCGCAACCGACGTCGCCGTTGAAGGCGGGCGAGTCCCTGTTCGACGCCGGCCTCCAGCGCCAGAAAGAGCAGGGCGACCGCGCCGCCGAGCAGGGTGCTGCCGATCCGTTCGCGGGCGATGCTGGCCTCGGGCGCGCCGGCCAGGGCGACCATCAGTACCGTGGTGCCGGTGATGAACAGCGTCTGCAGCGAGTAGCGCCCGTCCTGCAGCAGATAGGCACCTGCCGCACACAGCAGGCAGGCGCCGGCCAGGACGGCAGGGGTGTCATCGAGCCAGACCACCGCGCCCGCCAGCAGGCAACCGGCCAGGGTGCCGCCCAACCGGCCGAGGCCGCGCCGCCAGGTGTCGCCCAGGCGCGGCTTGAGCACCAGCAGGGCGGTCATGGGCGCCCAGTAGCCGTGACCGTACTCCAGCAGGCCGGTCAAGGTCTGGCAGAGAGCGACCACGGCGGCGGCATAGAAGCCGTAGCGGCCGAGGCGAAACCTGTCCGCGAACAGCACCACGACCTCGTGGAGGTGGGCTTTCAGGGAGCCGGTGCGCAGCCGCCACTGGGAGCGGTAGAGCGCCTTCTGCACCAGGGCGAAGAGCACCAGTTGCAGCAGCCCACCGCCCAGCACCAGACCGCCCCGCAGCAGCGCCTGCTGCAGGTCACCGGGAAAGCCGCCGGCCACCAGCAGGGCCACCGTCCACTGCTGGGTGATCCACCAGGGGCCGTTGCCAACGGCGAACAGCCAGGCACAGCAGGCGGCCCAGAGGGCACCGGCCAGGACCAGCGCCGGCAGCTGATGACCTAGCAGGGAGCCGACCACGGCGGAAAAGGCCATCCCCAGCGCCGCCACCAGCATGGGTGCCAGAGGTTCGGCGGCAAAGCTCTTGTAGGCGCCGAAGCCGACGGTATAGGCGCCGCCCAGGGCCACCACGCAGGGCAGCCAGGCACCCGTCCAGCCGCCGGCGAGCAGGATGATCGCCAACGCCGGCAGGCAGGCCAGCGCCAGGGCCCAGCGCGGTTCCCGAGGGGCCCCTATGTCGCCATCGGCGACCGGCGGCGCGGTCTGACCGGCCATGGGCTAGGCCAGCAGATTCTGCAGGATGTCGAGGGTATCGGCTTCGGCCACCGGCTTGTCGTGGCGCCAGCGCAGCATGCGCGGAAAGCGCACCGCGACACCGCTCTTGTGGCGCTTGGACAGGGCGATGCCCTCGAAGCCCAGTTCGAACACCAGGGTCGGCTCGACGCTGCGCACCGGGCCGAACTTCTCCACCGTGGTGCGCCGGACGATGGCGTCCACCTTGCGCATCTCTTCGTCGGTCAGACCCGAGTAGGCCTTGGCGAAGGGCACCAGGGTGCGTTCGCTACTCTCCGGCGGACCGTCCCAGACGGCGAAGGTGTAGTCGGAATAGAGACTGGCGCGCCGCCCGTGGCCGCGCTGGGCATAGATGAGCACCGCATCCACCGAAAAGGGATCGACCTTCCACTTCCACCAGGTGCCCATGTCCTTGGTGCGACCGACGCCATAGAGCGAATCCTGGGCCTTGAGCATCATGCCTTCGACGCCCAGGGTGCGGGAGGCCTCGCGCTGGCGGGCGAGATCCTGCCAGTCGCGCCCGTGCAGCAGCGGCGAGGGTCTCAGCAACGGGCTGGCGCAACGGGCCACCACCCGCTCCAGCTCGGCGCGGCGCTGGCGTTGCGGCTGGCTGCGCAGGTCGTGGCCCTGCCATTCCAGCAGGTCGTAGGCGAGCAGGATGACCGGCACGTCTTCGAGAATCTTCTTGCCCAGGGTCTTGCGACCGATGCGCTGCTGCAGCAGGGCAAAGGGCTGCACACCGAAGGGGATGGGCGCGGCCGGATCGCGGCCATCCTGCTGCTCGCTCACCTCTTCGCTGCTGAGCAGGGTGTCGGGCGCGGCGTCTTCCTTCCAGACCACGATCTCGCCGTCGATCACGGTGCCATCGGGCAGCGCTTCTGCAAGGGGATGCAATTCGGGAAAACGATCGGTGACCAGGTCTTCGCCCCGCGACCAGATCCACAGCCGACCGTCGCGCTTGACCAGCTGGGCGCGGATGCCATCCCACTTCCATTCCACCTGCCAGTCCTCGGCCGGCCCCAGTTGCGCCTCGAACTGCTCCACCGGCAATTGCAGGGCGTGAGCGAGAAAGAAGGGATAGGGCTGGCCGCCGCGCTGGGCGTGCTCGTCCGGACTTTCCGGGGCGACCAGGCGGGCATAGCCCTCGGCGGTGGGACGGTGGGAGAGATCGGTATAGCCCACCAGGCGCTGGGCGACGCGCTTGGGATCCAGGTCCGCCAGGGTGGCCAGGGCACGGGTCACCAGCAGCTTGGAGACACCGACACGGAATTCGCCGGTGATCAGCTTGATGCAGACCATCAGACTCTGCCGATCCAGCTGGCCCCACAGTGGCGGCAAGCGCTCGGCCAGCTCTTCCGGTGGCAGGCCGCGCAGGGGTAGCAGGTACTCCTCCAGCCAGAAGGCCAGGCCCTCGGCATTGGCGGCATCGGCGGTGGGAATCAGCAGGGCCATGGTCTCCGCCAGGTCACCCACCGCCTGGTAGCTCTCTTCGAACAGCCACTCGGGCAGGCCGGAGAGGGCCATGGTCAATTCGCGCAGCTGCCGGGTCGGCACCAGCCGACGGGGACGCCCGCCGGCGAGGAAATACACCGCCCAGGCGGCATCGGCGGCCGGGGCGCTGCCGAAGTAGTCCACCAGGGCCGCGAGCTTGGCATTGCTAGAGGTGGTGGCGTCGAGACGCCCGTAGAGTTCGGCGAAGGCCTTCATGCCTGGGCCTCCGCGGCGACGGGGGTGTCGTCTTCCTCACCGTATTCGGTGGTGAAGCCCTGGGCGTCCAGCCCCTGGTCGCGCAGGTAGCGCACCAGGGTGGCGACCGAGCCATGGGTGACCATCACCCGCTCGGCGCCGGTCTGCTCGATGGCCCACAGCAGGCCCGGCCAGTCGGCGTGGTCGGAGAGCACGAAGCCGCGATCCACGCCGCGCCGGCGGCGGGTGCCGCGCAGCATCATCCAGCCGCTGGCGAAGGCGTCGCTGTGTTCGCCGAAGCGGCGGATCCAGGTACTGCCCCCGGCCGAGGGCGGGGCGATGATCAGCGCCTGGCGCAACGTAGGATCGCTCTTCTTGAAGTCGCCGGCGTAGTGGGTCTCGGGAATGCGGATGCCGGCCTCGCGATAGACCCGGTTGAGCGGCTCCACCGCGCCATGGGCGAGGATGGGGCCGATCTCCGGATCGAGGCCGTGCAGCAGGCGTTGCGCCTTGCCGAAGGCATAGCTGTAGAGGACGCTGGCCAGCCCCTGGGCCTGGTTGGCGCGCCACCATTGGTTGACCTCGGCGAAGATCTCGGCCTGGGGTCGCCAGCGATAGATCGGCAGGCCAAAGGTGGATTCGGTGATGAAGGTATGGCAGCGCACCGGCTCGAAAGGGGTGCAGGTGCCATCGGGTTCGACCTTGTAGTCGCCCGAGGCGACCCAGACCTCGCCGCGGTATTCCAGGCGTACCTGGGCCGAGCCCAGCACATGGCCGGCCGGATGGAAGCTCAGCCTGACCCCGTGGTGGTCGATGACCTCGCCGTATTCCAGGGTCTGGAGGTTGATGTCGGCACCGAGCCTGGCGCGCAGGATGCCGGCACTGGCCGAGGTGGCGAGATAGTGACCGTTGCCTACCCGGGCATGGTCACCGTGGCCATGGGTGATGACCGAACGTTCCACCGGATGCCAGGGATCGATGTAGAAGTCGCCGGGCGGGCAGTAGAGGCCGTCCGGGCGAGCGATGACGAGGTCCATGGGCGCCGCTCTGCTGGGGGATTACCCATAGGAACGGCGGCTGGGCTCCGGAGTTCGCCGCTCAGGCCTGGGCGGCGAAGCTCAGGGCCTGTTGCAGGGCGGCCTGGCCGACCACCTCGCCGATCACCAGGATCGCCGGGCTGCGCAGCTGGAAGAGGGCGGCGTCCACCTGCAGATCCTGCAGGGTCGAGCGGCACTCGCGCTGGCTGGGCAGGGAGGCGTTCTCGATCATGGCCACCGGGGTGGTCAGGGCCAGACCGCCGTCCAGCAGGCCCTGCTGGATCTCGGCCAGGCGCGCCACGCCCATGTAGACCACCAGGGTGGTGCCGGTGGCGGCCAGGGCCGGCCAGTTGGGCGCGCTGTCGTCCTGGGTGTGGGCGGTGACCAGGGTCACGCCCCGGGCCACGCCTCTCAGGGTCAGGGAGATGCCGCAGGCGGTGGCGCCGGCCAGGCCGGCGGTGATGCCGTTGACGATCTCGCTGCTGACGCCACGGGCGGCCAGCCATTCGGCTTCCTCGCCGGCGCGACCGAAGATGCAGGGATCGCCGCCCTTGAGCCGGGCCACGCAACGGCCCTGGCGGGCATAGCGCAACATCAGTCGATGGATGAAGGCCTGGGGCGTGGAGCGGCAACCGCCGCGCTTGCCGACGCGGATCACCCGGGCGTTCGGGCAGTGTTCGAGCACCGCCGGATTGACCAGATCATCGATCATCACCACCTCGGCCTCGGCCAGGGCGCGCACGGCCTTGAGGGTCAGCAATTCGGGATCGCCGGGGCCGGCACCGATCAACCAGACTTTCCCGCTCATGTAGTGACCTCTCGTATCCAGGGTGGCGACTGTAACGCAAAAAAAAGGCGTCCCGCTGCAAGCAGCTGGGACGCCTTTGTCCGGAGGGTCTTTCCTCGCCGTTGAAGAAAGACCTATGTTGTCTGAGGATTTGCAGGCTTCGTGCCAGTTGCCCCTGCGAGACAAACCCTGGGTTTGCGCGCGCGGGAGACCGTAAAATCGCCCCGTTTCGAGGCGTGCTGCCTCGAAACGGGGCGAATCGTCAGGCTACGGCACCGGGGTGGCTGTGCTTCTCGTAGAGGAAGCTCAGCACCGCGTGGCGATAGCCGTTGTAGCGGGGATCGTCGACCAGGGTGATGCGATCGCGCGGCCGCGGCAGGTCGATGGTGAGGATCTCGCCGATGGTGGCCGCCGGGCCGTTGGTCATCATGACGATGCGATCCGAGAGCAGCACCGCCTCGTCCACGTCGTGGGTGATCATCATCACGGTGTTGCGCAATTCGCTCTGGATGCGCATCACCTCATCCTGCAGATGCGCCCGGGTGAGGGCGTCCAGGGCGCCGAAGGGCTCGTCCAGCAAGAGCACCTTGGGCTCCATGGCCAGGGCCCGGGCGATGCCGACCCGCTGCTTCATGCCACCGGAAATCTCGCTGGGTCTTTTGTGCAGGGCATGGCTCATGTTGACCATTTCCAGGTTGTGCAGCGTCCAGGCATGGCGCTCGGCCTTGCTCTTGGCGCCCCTGAACACCTTGTCCACCGCCAGGGCGACGTTCTCGTAGACCGTCAGCCAGGGCAGCAGCGAGTGGTTCTGAAACACCAGGCTGCGCTCCGGGCCAGGACCGCGGACCTCGCGGTTCTCCAGCAGGATGGAGCCGGAAGTGGGTTCGATCAGGCCGGCGACGATGTTGAGCACCGTCGACTTGCCGCAGCCGGAGTGGCCGATGATGGAGATGTACTCGCCGCGTTCGATCTTGAGATTGACGTCGCGCAGCACCGTGGAGGTCAGGCCGTTGCGGGTGAAGCTCTTGTCGACGTGCTCGATGCTCAGGTAGGGCTGGGCCATGGTGGGAGTCCTCTAGTTCGCGGTGCCGCGGGTGACCAGCCGGCCGATGAGGGCCACCAGCCGGTCGAGCAGGAAGCCGATGACGCCGACGTAGACCAGCGCCAGGATGATGTCGCTGATGCGCGAGGCGTTCCAGGCATCCCAGATGAAGAAGCCGATGCCCACGCCACCGATCAGCATCTCGGCGGCGATGATGGCCAGCCACGACAGGCCCACGCCGATGCGCAGGCCGGAGAAGATGTAGGGTGCGGCGGCCGGCAGCATGATCTTCTGGAAGTATTCCCAGCCATTCAGGCGCAGGACGCGCGCCACGTTGCGGTAGTCCTCGGGGATGTTGCGGATGCCTACCGAGGTATTGATGATGATCGGCCAGATGGCGGTGATGAAGATGACGAACAGCGCCGAGGGGTGGCTGTCCTTGAAGCCGGCCAGGGACAGCGGCAGCCAGGCCAGCGGTGGCACGGTGCGCAGGACCTGGAACAGTGGATCGAGGCCGCGCAGGGCCCAGGCCGACTGGCCCACCAGCACGCCCAGGGCGATACCCACCACGGCGGCCATCAGGTAGCCGTAGGCGACGCGTTCGAGGCTGGCCAGCAGTTGCCAGGCCATGCCCACGTCATTGCCGCCGTTGTCGTAGAAGGGCTGGGTGATCAGCTCCCAGGTGTCGTTGACCACCTGGCTCGGCGGCGGCAGGGCCGCGCCGGGGCGACTGCACAGCAGTTGCCAGACGATCACCAGCAGGGCGCCCACCACCAGCGGTGGCAGGCCATTGCGCAGCACCTGCTGGCCGAAGCGACGCAGACGGGTTTGCGGACGAAAGGTCGCGAGGGCCTTGGGCGGCCGGGTGTGGGCGTTCATCGGCGGCACTCCTTGAGGGATGGTGGACGTCAGGCCTTGAGCGTCAGGCTGGCGAGATAGGCCTTGGGATCGGCGGGGTCGAACACCTTGCCGTCGAAGAAGCTTTCCTTGCCGCGCGAGTTGCCGGCGGGGATGTCGCCGGCCGGGACGCCGATGGCCGCCGCCGCTTCGCGCCAGAGATCGGCGCGGTTGACCTTGGCGATCAGGCCCTGGGCATCCAGGTCGCCGGGTAGATAGCCCCAGCGCTGGTTCTCGGTAATGAACCAGAGGTCGTGGCTCTGGTAGGGGAAGGAGGCATGCTCGTTCCAGAACTTCATCAGGTGCGGACTGTTCTGCACCACCCGGCCGGTACCGTAGTCGAAGGTGCCCTGCAGGCGGCCGACCACGTCCTCGGCGGGCGCGCCGATCCAGCGCCGCTTGGCGCAGATCTCGGCGACCTTCGGCTTGTTCGCCGCCACGTCGCAGTATTGCTGGGCCTCCAGTACCGCCTTGAGCAGCGCCACGGTGGCCTTGGGATTGGCCTGGACATAGTCGCCGCGCAGGGCCAGGGCCTTCTCGGGGTGATTGGCCCAGAGCTCGCCGGTGGTCAGGGCGCTGTAGCCGATGTTCTGCTTGATCAGCTGGGCGTTCCAGGGCTCGCCGACGCAGAAGGTGTCCATGTTGCCGACCTTCATGTTGGCGACCATCTGCGCCGGGGGCACCACCAGGGTGGTGATGTCCTTGTTCGGGTCGATACCGTTGGCTGCCAGCCAGTAGCGAATCCACAGATCATGGGTGCCGCCCGGGAAGGTCATGGCGGCCGAGGTCTTCTTGCCAGCGGCCTGGCGCGCGGCCAGGGCGGTCTTGAAGCCGCTGGCGTCGAGGCCGACCTTCTGCTCCTTGTAGTCGTTTGACAGGGAGATGCCTTGGCCGTCGACGTTCAGCCGCGCCAGCAGCGCCATGGGCAGCGGCTGGCCGTTGGGGGTGATCTTGCCGGAGGCCAGGTGATAGACCATGGGGGTGAGGATGTGGGCGCCGTCGATGCCATTGGCCGCCGAGCCCAGCACCAGGTTGTCGCGGGTGGTACCCCAAGAGGATTGCTTGAGCACCTCCACCTCGGTCATGCCGTACTTGGCGAACAGCCCGAGCTCGTCGGCGACGAACAGCGGCGCCGCATCGGTGAGGGCGATGAAGCCCAGTTTGGCCTTGGTCGTCTCCACGGCATCGCTGCCGGAGGCCCAGGCGGCGGACCTCAGCCCGGGTGGCAGCAGCGTGAGCGCGGCGCCAGCGCCCAGTACGCCGAGCGACTGCTTGAGGAAACTGCGGCGGGGGAGTCCGCGACCGGCCTGGTCATCGTTACGCGAGCTGTCGTCCATCGTCCTTCCTTATTTCGCGGGCACAAAAAAAGGCATCCACTCTCGGCAGGCTTGGGCTGCGAGCGTGGACACCTTCGTCCGGGGATTGCTGTGGGAGCGCGAGGCGCTCGCCAGGACTTTTGCAGGGACTGTGCCAAGCCCGGAATCCCGGGCGATCCAGGCCGTTGCGGTTCCTGGGCGCACAGTCAGGGGGCGTTCCGCTGGCGCGGTGCGCCCTGGCGGCGCATGGAGGGTGCCGAACGGGCCCGGGCAGTACGATGGCCAATACTGATCGGTGAATAGTGCCGACCTAGGGCTCCTGGCCGAGTAGCTGCCGGACCAGTTCGGGCAGCGGTCGCCCGCTGCGCATCGCCAGCCGCTGCAGATGCTGGTGGGCGTCCGCCTCCGGCAGTTGCAGCTGCTGCATGAGCTGCTGCTTGGCGCGCTCCAGCAGCTTGCGCTCGACCAGGGAGCGGCGGGTTTCCTGCAGCTCCGCCTCCACCTCGTGCAGGCGTCGGGTCTGCTCGTGCAGCAATTCGAGGATGCCGGGCTGACCTTCGCCTGGCCGGGCTTCACCCAGCGGATTGGCGGTCAGGCTGAACAGCAGCGGCGTGCTCGGCTCGCGGTCGAGCTCGGCCAGGCGGCGGGACAGCTTGCGATGGCTGTCCAGGTCCGCCCGGGCCTGGGCGATGCTCTTCGCACAGCGCGCGCGGAGTTCCAGGACCAGGTGCTGGGCGACCCCCTGCATGGCGTCCAGGCGGCGGGTATTGAGTTCGAACCAGAGTTCGGCCAGCGCCGGCTCCACCTGGGCACTCGCCGAGGTGCGCTGGGCGACGCCGCGCAGCCGTTCGATCTGCTGCCGCGAGGCGCACTCCTGCACCCCGTGCCAGAGGACCAGGGCCTGGGGATCGGCATGGTCGAGGAAACCGGCGAAGCAACGGGCCTGGCCACTGTCCAGGTCGTCGAGACGGGCCAGCAGCACGGCATCGAAATGACCCTGGGCGAAGCCGACCACGCCGGTCGCCCGGGCCTGGCCCGCCAGTTCCTTGCCCTGCATGAAGTTGAACAGCGCCACCAGGGCCCGGCTGAGACCCGGGTCGCTCGCCGTGTCGGCCGCCTCGAAGATGACCGCCAGCAAGCCGCCGATCAGGTGCGAGAAGGCCGCGGTGGCCTCTTCCATCCCCAGGCGCCGGTCGAGCACGCCGCGCCTCAGACCCGGCAGGCCATCGAGCAGGTGCAGGACACAGGCGATGCGGTTGAGCAGGCGCGGGCGATCCTGGGCCAGGCTGGCGTCGAAGGTGTCCAGGCCTTCGCGCAGACGCGTCTCGCTGCAGCGCGTCGTCGCCGAATGCCGTTCCAGGGCGCTGCGATAGCGATCGCTGCCCGTCCCCAGCAGGATATTGCTGAAGCCGCGCTCGCGCTGCAGGTCATGTACCAGTGCGCTGGCGCCCTCCACCAGTTCGCAGGTCAGGGCAAGCCCCTCCAGTTGCTGCAGTTCGCAACGGCGGGCCGCCAGCATGAAACGCAGGGCAGGGGGCATCTGGCGATCGGACATGGGGCGAGACTCGAGCAGGAGGCTGGCCACTGGCCTGCAAAAGCTGCTCCAGACCGGGACGCCTCAGTGGCGATAGAGCCACAACAGCCCGAGCACCAGGTTGGCCAGAAGCGACAGGGTCGCGACCACCTGCCAGGTGCGCAGCGGATCGCGGTGCAGCAGCGGCAGGGCGCGGACCGCCGGTTGCCGCTCGCCCTGCTCCAGCAGCAGCAGGGCTTCTTCCGCGGTTTCGAAGCGCTCGGCGGGGTCGACCGCCACGGCCCGCTGCAGCCAGTCGTCGAGCCAGGCCGGTACATCCGGACGCCGGCGCAGGACACTGGCGGGCGTGCCGAAGCGTGGGCGCTGGAAGGGCTCCACCTCGCCGTAGGGATAACCACCGGTCAGCAGCTGATAGAGGGTCACCCCGGCCGCATAGAGATCCTGGGCGGGACTCGGCTCGGCGCCTTCGAAGGATTCCGGTGCCCGGTAGCTGGGGGTGCCCGGGCTGTCCTGCAGATCCTGGGACAGTTGCGGACAGTAGGCCAGGCCGAAGTCCAGCAGGCGCAGTTCACCATCCTGGCCACGGTGCAGATTGTCCGGCTTGATGTCGCGGTGAAGGATGTTGCGTCTGTGCAACTGGCCGAGCGCACGCAACAGGCGCGAGGCGACGTCCAGCCAGTCGGCCAGGGCCAGGGGCCCGTCGCTGGTCAGCTGTTGCGCCAGGGTGCGTCCCGGATATTCGCGCTGGACGAAATAGAGGTGGGCGCGCCTTGGCAGCGGATGCACCTCGACGAAGGCGCGGCCGGCAACGCGCCGCAGGAACCACTCCTCCATGAGCAGGGCATGACCGGCCAGGGTGTCGAATTGCAGTGCCGCGGGGAGGGTCTTGAGCAGCCAGGGGCGGCCACCCTCATCGGTGACCCGGTAGAGCAGCGATTGCCGCGACTCGGCCAGGCGCTCCACCACCGTCCAGCCTTCGAAGGCCTGGCCGGGCTTCAGGGCAGGCAGCGGCGGCCAGGTGTCGGCATTGGCCAGGGTATCGGCCAGGGAGATGTCCGGCAGGCGATCGACCCGCACCAGCAGGGCGCTGGCATTGTCCTGGCCGCCGGCATGCAGGGCGCCAGCCACCAGCGCCTGGGCGGTCGCGTCCAGATCGCTGACGCCGTCGACGAGGATGCGCCTCATGCTGTCTTCGCCCAGCGCGGCCCAGACCCCATCGCTTACCAGCAGCAGGGTTTCGCCGGCTTCCAGTTCGCCTTCGCGAAAATCCACCACCAGGTGGTTTTCCAGCCCCAGGGCGCGGGTCAGCACATGCTGCATGCCGGCCTGCTGCCAGACGTGGTCGACGGTGAGACAGGTCAGCCGTTCGCCGTGCCAGCGATAGGCGCGGCAATCGCCGACATGGGCCAGGGTGTAGCGCCGGCCGCGGATCACCAGGGCGGTGAGGGTGGTCAGCAGTGGCTGGCCATTGCCGGCGGCCTGCAGCCAGCGATTCTGCGCCAGCAGCAGTCGTTCCAGCGCCTGGGCCACCGGCCAGGTTTCCGGAGTGGAGTAGTAGTCCTGGGCCAGGGCCTGAAGGGTGGCGCGCGCCGCCAGGCCACCATCCGGACAACCGCTGACGCCATCGGCGAGGGCGAACAGATGCCCCTTGGTCGCCGCCAGCGCCGCGCTGGGCTGGACACTGCGCAAGGCGTCCTGGTTTTCCTTGCGCGGACCGGTCGCAGTGGCTTCGGCGAAGGCGAGTTCTAGGGGCATGGACGGGGCGCCAGGGGAGAGAGAAGGCGAGCGATGCAAAAGCGATACCCGCTCGACCGACGCCCCTGGTCCGTCACCAGATTTCCACGCGCTGCTCGTCCGGCCGGACCATGGCATCGCCTGCCTTGCAGCTGAAGGCCTGGGCGAAGGCTGGCATGTTGGATGGCGCGCCGATGGCACGGAATCTCATGGGCGCATGGGGATCGGTGTTGAGGAACAGGCGCGCCTGCTCTTCACGGATCGAGCCCCGCCAGACCCGCGCCCAGTTGAGGAAGAAGCGCTGGTCCTGGGTATAGCCGTCGATCTTCCGGGCAGCCTCTTCCGGCTTCTTCGCCAGGGCCAGTTGCAGGGCGTCATAGGCGGCATTGATGCCGCCGAGGTCGCCGATATTCTCGCCCAGGGTGAGCTTGCCGTTGACGTGCAGCTCCGGATGGTCCGGCAGCGGCCGATAACCGTCGAATTGCTGCACCAGCTTGCCGGTGCGGGCCTCGAAGGCCTTGCGGTCGGCCGGGGTCCACCAGTCGACCTGGTTGCCGGCACCGTCGAACTTGCTGCCCTGGTCGTCGAAGCCATGGCTGGCCTCGTGGCCGATCACCGCGCCGATGCCGCCGTAGTTGATGGCGTCGTCACCGTCCGGATAGAAGAAGGGCGGCTGCAGGATGGCCGCGGGGAAGTTGATGGTGTTGTCGGTGGGGCTGTAGTAGGCGTTGACCGTCTGCGGATACATGCCCCATTCCTTGCGGTCGGTGGGCTTGCCGATCTTGTCCAGGTCATGCCGGTAGTTGAAGCGCGAGGCGGCTTCCAGGTTGGCATAGAATCCCTGGGGCTGGAGGGTCAGGCCGCTCCAGTCACGCCAGCGCTCCGGATAGCCGATCTTGGGCAGGAAGCTATCCCACTTGGCCAGCGCCTTCTGCTTGGTCTCCGGGCTCATCCAGTCGAGCTGCTCGATGCGCGCCTTGAGCGCCAGCATCACGTTGTCCACCAGTTCCTGGGCGCGGGCCTTGGCCTGGGGCGAGAAATGCTCCTCCACATAGAGCTGGCCGAGACCTTCGCCCATGGCGCCGTTGACCGCGCGCAGCACCCGCTTCCAGCGCTCGCTCTGCTGCTGCTGGCCGCTCAGGGTCTTCTGGTTGAACTCGAAGCTCTCCTGCTGGAAGGGTCGGGACAGCAGCGGCGCGGCGTCGTCGATCACATGGGCACGCAGATAGGCCTGCCACTGCTCGACGGGGGTCTCCGCCAGCATCCGGTCGAATTCGGCGAAGAAGCCCGGCTGGGACAGCGAAAAGCCCTGCTGGCCGGTGACGCCCTGGCTGGCGAAGAAGGCCTGCCAGTCGAAGTGCGGCGTCACCTGGTTGGCCTCGGCGAAGCTCAGGTAGTGATACTGGTTTTCCGGATTGCGCAGCTCCACCGGCTTGACCGAGGCGCGCGCCAGGCGACTCTCGAAGGCCAGCACCAGTTCGGCCTGGGCGGCGGCCCTGGCCTTGGGTACGCCGGTCAGAACCAGCAGCCGGGCGATGTGGCCCAGATAGGCCTGGCGCAGCTTGGCGTAGTCGGCTTCGGTGTAGTAATCGGGTGTCGGCAGGCCCAGGCCGCCTTGGTAGGCATAGGCGATCTGCTGCTTGGCATTCTGGTAGTCGGCGCCGGAGCCGAAGGAGAACACCTGCATGTCGCCGCGGGCGAAGCTCTGTTGCAGGTACTTCACGACATCGGCCGTGGTGCGCAATCCATCGATGGCCGCCAGTTGCGCCTGGATCGGGCGATAGCCGGCGCGCTCGATGGCGGCCTCGTCCATGCCCGAGCGATACAGCCAGCCGATCTTCTGTTCCACCGAGCCCGCTGCCGCGCGATCGGCCGTGCGGGCGGCACGCCGCAGGATGGCGTGCTGGTCGTTGAGCGATTTCTCCCCCAGGGCCATGAAGGAACCCCAGCGCGACTTGTCCGGCGGGATCGGATTGGCGGCGACCCACTTCTGGTTGACGAAGGTGTCGAGGTCGCTGCAGGCGGTGGCGGGGTCACCCAGTTCGGTGACGTCGAAGACAGGGGCGGCGAAGGCCTGGCCGCCGAGCAGCAGGCCGATGGCGAGGGTGAGAGGTTTCAACGCAGGCATGGGAGAAAAGGGTCTCCAGGAAAGGACAGGAAAAGCAGGGTAGGGCGCCGAGGGTAGCGGTCGGGGCGCGACCCTGCCAAGGGCGGGTCTCTTGCGGACCCCAGAAACGACGATCCCCGCCGAAGCGGGGATCGTGGGCGACGTCCTGGATCAGAACACCGTCAGCTGCGCCAGTTGCAGCAGCGGCTGCGGATAGACGCCGAGGACGAAGGTCGCGATGGAAATGGCGATCAGCATCACGCCACCGGCGCGCTGACCCCAGTTCATCGGCGCATCGTGGCGCTGCAGGCCCTGCTCGGTCAGGTACAGGGTGACCATCACGCGCAGGTAATAGAACAGGCCGATGGCGCTGCCCAGCACGATGGCCGCGGTCTGCCACCACATGCCCGCTTCCACGCCCACGGTGATGACGTAGAACTTGCCGATGAAACCGGCGGTGAGCGGGATGCCGGCCAGGGACAGCATCATCACAGTCAGCGCCGCGGTCAGGTACGGACGGCGCCAGAACAGGCCGCGGTACTCGAACAGGGCATCGGCGTCACGCTGGCCGTTGCTCGGGCTGGACATCAGGGTGATCACGCCGAACGCGCCCAGGCTGGTGAAGACATAGGTCACCAGGTAGACCGCCACGGCTTCCATCGACAGGCCTTCGCCCGAGGCCACTGCCACCAGCAGGTAGCCGAAGTGGGAGATGGAGGAGTAACCCAGCAGACGCTTGAGGTTGCTCTGCATCAGCGCCAGCAGGTTGCCCACCAGCATGGAGGCGATGGCGATGAAGGCGATGGCATCGTGCAGCCAGCCGTCCTCGGTGGCCATGGGCATGGTCTGGAACACCCGTACCAGCACGGCGAAAACGGCGACCTTGCTGGCGGTGGCCAGGAAGGCGCCGACCGGTGCCGGGGCACCCTCGTAGACGTCCGGGGTCCAGAGGTGGAAGGGCACCAGGGACAGCTTGAAGCCGAGACCGACGATCAGCATGCCGAGGCCGATTTCCATCAGCAGGCCGGTGCTGGCCGGGGCGTCCATCTGCATGCCGATGTCGGCGAAGTTGAGGCTGCCGGACTGGGCGTAGAGCAGGGCCATGCCGAACAGCAGGATGGCCGAACCGGCGGCGGACAGCACCAGGTACTTCATGCCGGCTTCCAGGGAGCGGCGATTGAAGTAGCTGTAGGCCACCAGGCCGTAGACCGGTACCGACAGCAGTTCCAGGCCGATGAACAGACCGGCGACGTTCTGCGCCGCCACCAGCACCAGACCGCCGGTGGCGGAGATCAGCAGCAGCAGGTACAGCTCTTCGCGGTTGCCCGGATAGCCTTCCATGTAGGCATGCGACAGGGTCATGCAGGCCAGGGTGGCGATCAGGATCAGCGCCATGTAGAAGCAGGTGAAGCCGTCGATGCGCAGCAGCGGGGTGACGTCGATGGCGCCGACGCCCAGGGCCGGGATGCAGGACAGCAGGGCCAGGTTGAGACCGATCACGCCCAGGGTCGGGATGATGGTGTGATCCCGCCGCCAGGCGATGCCCAGCATCACCACCACGGCGGTGAAGCCGGTGATGATGATCGGCAGGAGGGCGATGAAGTGTTCGTAGGTAAAGGTCATGGCGCTCTTACCGGGCGGAAACGAGAGAGGAGAAGGCTTCGCCGAGCCACTGCTGGACACCGGCCATGCTCGCGGCCGAGGTATCCAGCACCGGCTGCGGATAGACGCCGAGCAGCACCAGCAGCACGCCAAGCAACAGCAGCATCGACAGTTCCCGTGCGTTCAGACCCGGCAGGGCGCCTTCGGCCTTGGCCGGACCGAAGTAGGCGCGGTGGATCATGATCAGCGAGTAGACCGAGGCGAACACCAGGCCGAAGGTGGCGATGACGGTGATCATCGGCACCACCGGGAAGGCGCCCAGCAGGATCAGGAATTCGCCGACGAAGTTGCCGGTACCCGGCAGACCCAGCGAAGCCGAGGCGAAGAACAGACTCAGGGCGGGCAGGTAGGGCACCCGCGCCCAGAGCCCGCCCATCTGGCGCATGTCACGGGTGTGCATGCGCTCATAGAGCTGGCCGCAGAGGATGAACAGGCCGGCGGCGGAAAGGCCGTGGGCGATCATCTGCACCACCACGCCCTGCAGCGCCTGGGGGCTGCCGGAGTAGATGCCGATCAGCACGAAGCCCATGTGCGAGACGCTGGAGTAGGCCACCAGGCGCTTGATGTCGGTCTGGGCGAACGACAGGATGGCGCCGTAGAAGATGCCGATGATGCCCAGCCACATGGCGATCGGCGCGAATTCCGCCGAGGCGTTGGGGAACAGCGGAATGGCGAAGCGCAGCAGGCCGTAGGCGGCGGTCTTGAGCAGGATGCCGGCGAGGTCGACGGAACCGGCGGTCGGCGCCTGGGCGTGGGCATCCGGCAGCCAGGAGTGCACCGGCACCACCGGCAGCTTCACCGCGAAGGCGATGAAGAAGCCCAGCATCAGCAGGTATTCCAGCTTGGGATCCAGTTGCAGCTGCAGCAGGTCTTCGTAGTCGAAGGTCAGGACGCCGGTCGCACCGTAGTTCACCAGCACCAGGGCGATGATCGCCACCAGCATGATCAGACCGCTGGCCTGGGTGAAGATGAAGAACTTGGTGGCGGCGGTGATGCGGCTCTTCTTGCCGTCCGCGGAGCTATGGCCCCACAGCGCGATCAGGAAGTACATCGGCACCAGCATCATTTCCCAGAAGAAGAAGAACAGGAACAGGTCCAGCGCCAGGAACACCCCCACCACGCCGCCGATGATCCACAGCAGGTTGAGGTGGAAGAAGCCGACGTGGCGCTGCACTTCGCGCCAGGAGCAGGTCACCGCCAGCACACCGAGCAGGCCGGTGAGCAGGATCATCAGCAGCGACAGGCCGTCGAGACCGAAGTGCAGGCTGATGCCGAAGCGCGGAATCCAGTTCATCTGGAATTCCGCGGTCCAGGCGGTTTCGGCGCCAGGGGCCGGAGCCAGGCTGTAGTCGCCGTGGGCCCACAGCCACAGGCCGAGCACCAGCTCCAGCAGCATGGTGAACAGAGCGATCCAGCGGGGCACCAGCGGGCCGGTCTTTTCCGTGAGGAAGCAGAGCAGGCCGCCGATGAAGGGGATCAGGATTAGCCAGGGCAGAAGCATGACGTGTACTTATCCTTAGTCAGGGGGTCAGGCCAGCAGCAGCGCGCCGAGCAGCAGCACGGCGCCTCCCACGATGGAAGCCGCGTACCAGCGCAGACGGCCGTTCTCGGTGATGCTCAGTGCCAGGTTGCCACCGCGCGCCAGCATCGGGATCAGGCCGATGGCCTGGTCGATGGGATCGCGGCGCAGCAGGCGGGCCAGCAGCAGGTACGGCTTGACGAAGATCAGGTCGTACAGCCAGTCGAAGCCCCAGGCGTGATACCACCAGGTCCCGAAGAAGCGACCCGGTGCGCTCTTGGCCAGGCCGTTCACGAAGGAACGCTTGCCGAGGAAGAGCAGGGCGGCCAGCAGGATACCGGCGATGGCGATGGCCCCCGAGGTGATCTCCAGCGAGTGCTTGGCTTCGCCACCGGCATGGCCGATGGATTCCGGCAGCACCCCGGCCAGCGGCGGCACGATCATCGCGCCGACAAAGGTCGAGAGCACCAGCAGCACCGCCAGCGGCAGGTTGTGGGCGATGCCGTGGCCGGCATGGGCCTCGGTGTGCGCCTGGCCGTGGAAGGTGATGAAGATCAGGCGGAAGGTGTAGATCGAGGTCAGGAAGGCACCGGCCAGGCCTGCATAGAGCAGGTAGGTGTGACCGCTGGCCATGGCTTCCCAGAGGATCTCGTCCTTGGAGTAGAAGCCGGCGGTGACCAGCGGCAGCGCCGCCAGGGCCGAACCACCCACCACGAAGCTGGCGTAGGCCAAGGGGATCTTCTTCCACAGGCCGCCCATCTTGAAGATGTTCTGCTCGTGGTGGCAGGCGAGGATCACCGAACCCGAGGCGAGGAACAGCAGCGCCTTGAAGAAGGCGTGGATCATCAGGTGGAAGATCGCCGGTTGCCAGGCGCCGACACCCAGGGCCAGGAACATGTAGCCGATCTGGCTCATGGTCGAATAGGCCAGGATGCGCTTGATGTCGGTCTGCACCAGGGCGGCGAAGCCAGCCAGCACCAGGGTCACGGCACCGACGATGCCGACCAGGTGCAGGATCTCCGGGGCCAGCAGGAACAGGCCATGGGTCCGGGCGATCAGGTAGACGCCCGCGGTCACCATGGTCGCCGCGTGGATCAGGGCGGAGACCGGGGTGGGACCGGCCATGGCGTCCGCCAGCCAGGTCTGCAGCGGCAGCTGGGCCGACTTGCCGACGGCGCCGCCGAGCAGGGCCAGGGTGGCCAGCACGATCAGCGGATCGCCGCTGGCGAAGACGTCGGGCGCCTTCTGCAGCAGCTCCTGGATGTCCAGGGTGCCCAGGGTCATGAACAGGATGAACAGACCGAAGGCCATGAAGACGTCACCGACACGGGTGACGATGAAGGCCTTCAGCGCCGCGTTGCCGTTGGCGCGCTCGCTGTAGTAGAAGCCGATCAGCAGATAGCTGCACAGGCCCACGCCTTCCCAACCGAAGTACAGCAGCAGCAGGTTGTCGCCGAGAACCAGCAGCAACATGCTGAAGATGAACAGGTTGGTGTAGGCGAAGAAGCGCGAGTAGCCCTCTTCACCGCGCATGTACCAGGAGGCGAACAGGTGGATCAGGAAGCCGACGCCGGTGACCACGCCGAGCATGGTCAGCGACAGGCCGTCCAGGTAGAGCGCCATGTTGGGCGCGAAGCCCTCCACGTTCATCCACTGCCAGAGGACGAGGGTCAGGTGACCGTCGGCGGGCGGCGCGACGTGGAAGTTCCAGCCGACCCAGGCGGCGACCAGCGCCGCCAGGCCCACCGAACCCACGCCGATCAGCGCGGAGAGATTCTCCGACAGCCGACCGCGGGAAAAGGCCAGCAGGAAGTAGCCGACCAGGGGAAAGGCGAAGGTGAGGGGTAGCAGGTTCATCCGTGCATCTCGCTGGCGGCATCGACGTCGAGGGTGTGGAAGCGGCGATAGAGCTGCAGCAGGATCGCCAGGCCGATACTGGCCTCGGCGGCGGCCAGGCTCAGCACCAGGATGAACATCACCTGGCCGTCGGGGGCGCCCCAACGGCTACCCGCGACCACGAAGGCCAGGGCGGCGGCGTTCATCATGATTTCCAGACTCATGAGCACGAAGAGGATGTTGCGGCGGACCATCAGGCCCACCAGGCCAAGGGCGAACAGGGCGCCGGCGAGGGCCAGGCCGTGTTCCAGAGGTATGGCGTTCATTGGCTGTTCTCCAGTCCTTGGCGACTCACTCGCCGATCCCGTCTTTGACGTCGCTGCGACCCAGGTGATAGGCCGCGACCAGGGCACCCAGCAGCAGCATGGAGGCCAGTTCGACCGCCAGCAGATAGGGTCCGAACAGGCTGATGCCTACGGCCTTGGCTTCCACCGAGGTGTGGCCGATGGCGGCGCCGCCCGGGGTACGCGACAGCACCACCAGCAGTTCCACCAGCAGCGCACCGGCGAGGATCGACGGACCGATCCAGACCTTGGGGGTCAGCCACTTGCGCTCCTGCTCGGCCACGACCGGCCCGAGGTTGAGCATCATCACCACGAAGACGAACAGCACCATGATGGCGCCGGCGTAGACGATGATCTCCAGGGCCCCGGCGAAGGGTGCGCCCAGGGCGAAGAACACCATGGACACGGCCAGCAGTGAGATGATCAGGTACAGCAGCGCATGCACCGGATTGGTGTTGGTGATCACCCGGAAGGTGGCCAGGACGGCCACCCCAGCGGAGAAATAGAAGGCGAATTCCACGACAGCTCCTTAGGGCAGCAGGCTCTTCACGTTGATCGGCTCTGCCTCGCTCTGCGCGGCACCCTTGGGCTTGCCCGCGATGGCCATGCCGGCCACGCGGTAGAAGTTGTATTCCGGATACTTGCCCGGACCCGAGATCAGCAGGTCCTGCTTCTCGTACACCAGCTCCTGGCGCTTGAACTCGGACATCTCGAAATCCGGGGTCAGCTGGATGGCGGTGGTGGGGCAGGCCTCCTCGCACATGCCGCAGAAGATGCAGCGCGAGAAGTTGATGCGGAAGAACTCGGGGTACCAGCGACCGTCTTCGGCTTCTGTCTTCTGCAGCGAGATGCAGCCGACCGGGCAGGCCACGGCGCACAGGTTGCACGCCACGCAGCGCTCCTGGCCGTCGGGGTCACGGGTGAGCACGATGCGGCCGCGGTAGCGCGGGGGCAGGTACACGGGTTCCTCGGGGTATTGCAGGGTGTCGCGCTTGCGGAAGGCGTGGCTGAAGACCATCACCACGCTGCGCAACTGGGTGTAGGTGCCATGCAGGACGTGCAGGATTTCCTTGATCATGACGGATACCTCACTGGCCGATGGCCGGCGTGGCGCTATAGAGCACCACCGCACCGGTCACCAGCAGGTTGATCAGGGTCAGGGGCAGGCAGAACTTCCAGCTGAAGGCCATTACCTGGTCGTAGCGCGGACGCGGAATGGACGCACGCAACAGGATGAAGATCATGATGAAGAAGGCGGTCTTCAGGGCGAACCAGACAAAGGACAGCCAGGGCAGGGTATCCAGGAAGGGACCGTGCCAGCCGCCGAAGAACAGGGTCACCAGCAGCGCCGAGATCAGCACGATGCCGATGTACTCGCCGACGAAGAACATGCCCCACTTCATGCCCGCGTATTCGATGTGGTAACCGTCGGCGAGCTCCTGCTCGGCTTCCGGCTGATCGAAGGGGTGACGGTGGGTGACGGCGATGCCGGCGATGAAGAAGGTGCAGAAGCCGAAGAACTGGGGAATGATGAACCACCAGCCCTGGTGCTGCGCCTCGACGATGTCCCTCATGTTGAAGGAGCCGGTCACCGCGACGATGCCCATCACCGACAGACCCATGAACACCTCGTAGGAGAGGGTCTGGGCCGAGGCGCGCATGGCGCCCAGCAGCGAGAACTTGTTGTTGCTCGCCCAGCCGGCGAAGAGCACCGCATAGACGTTGACGCCGGCCATGGCGAAGAAGAACAGCAGGCCGATGTTCAGGTCCGCCACGCCCCAGGTAGGGGTGATCGGGATGACCGAGAAGGCCACCAGCAGCGAGCCCATGGCGATCACCGGTGCCAGGGCGAAGATCATCTTGTCGGCGAACGGGGGCGTCCAGTCCTCCTTGAAGAACATCTTCAGCATGTCGGCGCCCAGCTGGAAGGCGCCGAAGGGACCGACCCGGTTGGGACCGTGGCGGTCCTGCCAGAGACCCAGCAGGCGCCGTTCGACGAAGCTCAGCAGCGCCCCGCAGATGACCACCGCCAGCAGGATGACGATGGCCTTGAGGACGCCGATCACCACGGCGATGAGGGTGGGGGTGAGCCAGGTCATGCCGCGGCCTCCTGCAGTCCTTCCACGGAGAGGCCGGCGAAGTCCACCGGAATCCCTTCGAAGCCGGCGGGCAGACCGACCAGGCCGGCGGACAGCTCGGGCTTGATCTGCAGCGGCAGGCGCAATTCCTGACCGGCGACCTGCAGGCGCAGCAGGGCACCTTCGTTGACACCCAGGCGGTCGGCATCGGCCTTGGCCAGCGCCACGTAGGCGGCCGGGATGCGCTCACGCACCGGCTCGGCACGGGAAGAGGTCTCTTCGCTGCCGAACAGGTGGTACAGCGGCACGGCCTGGAAGCCGGACGCGGTACTGCGCACGGCAGCGGCCGGGACGGCGAACCAGTTCAGGCGATCGCCCTGGGTCTCGATCAGGCGCACGCCCGGATCGCCGGCGCGCAGGTGACCACCGACCTCGTCCTGGAACTTGTTCCAGGCCTGGGGCGAGTTCCAGCCCGGGGACCAGGCGAAGGGGATCTGCTGACGCGGCTCGGCGCTGCCGGCATAGCCTTCCATGGAGAAGGCGAAGGCGGTGTCGGCGTCCTGGGGCGCGCGCGGCTCGTGCACGCTGAGGTTGGCGCGCATGGAGGTGCGGCCGCTGTAGCGGTGCGGTTCGCGGGCGAGCTTGAGGCCCTTCACCCGGAAGCTGGCGTTGGGCGCGGCGTCGCGGATGCCGTCCAGTTGCGGCGCGGCAGTGGCCACGGCGTCGGTGACATGGTCCAGCTGGGTCCAGTCCACCGGACGGTTGTCCAGGGTGTTGCGCAGGGCGTGCAGCCAGCGCCAGCCTTCGCGGACCAGGCTGGAGGGATCGTAGTAGCTCGGCTCATAGACCTGGAAGAAGCGCTGGGCGCGACCTTCCTGGCTGACCAGGGTACCGTCGCCTTCGGCGAAGCTCGCCGCCGGCAGCACCAGATCGGCGCGCTGGGCGGTGGCGGTGCGCTGGTGATCCAGCACCACCAGCACCTGGGCGCGGGCCAGGGCCTGATCCACCTGCTGGGCAGGGGCGCGGCGATAGAGGTCGTTCTCCAGCACCACCAGAACATCGGCCTGGCCGTTTTCCAGGGCCGCGAAGGCGTCTTCGACGGACTCGCCGCCATAGAGCGCCAGACCCAGGCTGTTGGCTTCGGGCACCACCAGACTCAGGGAGCCGGCCTTGCCCTTGGCGGCCAGAGCCTTGGCCAGGTTGGCGGCGGCCTCGATCAGCGCCGGTTCACCCAGGGAGGTACCGGATACCACCAGTGGACGTTCGGCCGCCAGCAGGGTCTCGGCCAGCAGACGCGCCTGCTCGGCGACTTCGTCGCTCAGGCCGTCGACGGCCGGGGCGCTGGCGTCGATGGCATGGGCCACGGCATGGCCGAAACGGGCCAGTTCCAGCGGCGAGCCATGCAGACGGGCGTCGGCGACGTCGTCCAGGCGGGTGGCGGCGACGCTGGCGATGAACAGCGGATTGCGCTCGCTCTGGCCGATATTCTGCACGGCCGCGTTGAGCCAGGGCTGGATCTTCTGCGCCGCGGCCATGGCCTCGGGCTTGCCCTTGACGGACTGCCGCAGGGACAGCGCCAGGCGGGCCGCGGTCTGGGTCAGGTCCTCGCCGAGGACGAAGACGGCGTCGTGCTTTTCCATGGCGCGCAGGGTCGGGACGGGCAGGGGGCTGTCCTTGAGCACCTGCAGCACCAGGCGCACATTGGCCAGGTCACGGGCGCTCATGCCGCTGTAGAAGTTCTCGGCGCCGACCAGTTCGCGCAGGGCGTGGTTGCTTTCCAGGCTAGCACGCGGCGAGCCGATGCCGATCACCTTCTTGCCGCGCAGCAGCAGGGCGGCGCGATCCAGGGCGGCATCGATCCCGGTTTCCAGGCTGCCATCTTTCAGCAGGGCCTGGCGCGGACGATCCTTGCGATTGACATAGCCATAGCCGAAGCGGCCACGGTCGCAGAGGAAATACTGGTTCACCGAACCGTTGAAGCGGTTCTCGATGCGGCGCAGTTCGCCATAGCGCTCGCCGGGGCTGATGTTGCAGCCCGACGAGCAGCCATGGCAGATGCTCGGGGCGAACTGCATGTCCCACTTGCGGTTGTAGCGCTCGGAGTGGGTCTTGTCGGTGAACACCCCGGTGGGGCAGACCTCGGTCAGGTTGCCGGAGAATTCGCTCTCCAGGGCACCGTCCTCGACGCGGCCGAAATAGACGTTGTCGTGGGCGCCATAGACGCCCAGGTCGGTACCGCCGGCGTAGTCCTTGTAGTAGCGCACGCAGCGATAGCAGGCGATGCAGCGGTTCATCTCGTGAGCGACGAACGGGCCGAGGTCCTGGTTCTGGTGAGTACGCTTGGTGAAGCGATAGCGGCGCTTGTTGTGGCCGGTCATCACCGTCATGTCCTGCAGGTGGCAATGGCCGCCTTCTTCGCAGACCGGACAGTCGTGGGGATGGTTGGTCATCAGCCATTCGATGACCGAGCTGCGGAATTCCTTGGCTTCAGCGTCTTCGATGGAGATGTAGGTCTTGTCGCTGGACGGGGTCATGCAGGACATGACCAGGCGCCCGCGGGTGTCGTTCTCGTCGGCGAACTGCTTCACCGCGCACTGGCGGCAGGCGCCGACGCTGCCCAGCGCCGGGTGCCAGCAGAAATAGGGGATGTCGAGCCCCAGGGACAGGCAGGCTTCGAGGAGGTTGTCCGCCCCGTCGACCTCGTACGTCTTGCCGTCTACGTGGATAGTGGCCATAGGGTTTTCTTCTCACCCGCGCAGGGCGGGTCTGGCTAATGGGAAAACGTTCGCGCCGCCCTGGCGATCGCCAGAGGCAGCGCCGGCCGGAGCGGGTCCGGCCAGAAAGCGATGGAAGCGGCCCCCGCGGGGGCCGATCCTCAGGTCACGCTCGCCGAAGCAGTCGGTCGCGGCTCGCTGGGCGCCTTGCGCACACCGGCCTCGAACTCTTCGCGGAAATACTTGATGGCACTACCCAGGGGCTCGACGGCACCCGGTGCGTGGGCACAGAACGTCTTGCCCGGGCCGAGGAAGTTGACCAGCTGCAGCAGGGTGTCCAGATCGCCCTGCTGCCCCTCGCCCTTCTCCAGGCTGCGCAGGAGCTTGACGCTCCAGGGCAGGCCGTCGCGGCAGGGGGTGCACCAGCCGCAGGATTCCCGGGCGAAGAATTCTTCCATGTTGCGCAGCAGCGAGACCATGTTGACGCTGTCGTCCACGGCCAGGGCCAGACCGGTACCCATGCGGGTGCCGACCTTGCCGATGCCGCCGGCGTACATCTGCGCCGAGAGGTGCTCGGGCAGCAGGAAGCCGGTACCGGCGCCACCGGGCTGCCAGCACTTGAGCTTGAAGCCGTCGCGCATGCCGCCGGCGTAGTCCTCGAACAGCTCCTGGGCGGTGATGCCGAAGGGCAATTCCCAGACGCCAGGGTTCTTCACCTTGCCGGAGAAGCCCATGAGCTTGGTGCCCATGTCTTCGCTGCCTTCGCGAGCCAGGCTCTTGTACCAGTCGACGCCGCCCGCGACGATGCCCGGCACGTTGCACAGGGTCTCGACGTTGTTGACGCAGGTCGGCTTGCCCCAGACGCCGACGGCGGCGGGGAAGGGCGGCTTGGAGCGCGGGTTGGCGCGGCGGCCTTCCAGGGAGTTGATCAGCGCGGTCTCTTCGCCACAGATGTAGCGACCGGCGCCGGTGTGGACGAACAGCTCGAAGTCGAAGCCGCTACCGAGGATGTTCTTGCCCAGCAGGCCGGCCGCCTTGGCTTCCTCCACCGCGCGCCGCAGGTTGGCGGCGGCGTCGACGTATTCGCCGCGCAGGAAAATGTAGCCGCGATAGGCCTTGAGCGCCCGGGCACTGATCAGCATGCCTTCCACCAGCAGGTGCGGCAGCTGCTCCATGAGCAGGCGGTCCTTCCAGGTGTTGGGTTCCATCTCGTCCGCGTTGCACAGCAGGTAGCGGATATCGAGGGATTCGTCCTTGGGCATCAGGCCCCACTTCACGCCGGTGGGGAAACCCGCGCCGCCGCGGCCCTTGAGGCCGGAGTCCTTGACTTCCTGGACGATGGCATCGGGGGCCAGCTCGGTCAGCGCCTTGCGGGCCGCGGCGTAGCCGTCCTTCGCCTGGTATTCCTCCAGCCAGACCGGAGCGCCGTCTTCACGCAGGCGCCAGGTCAGGGGGTGGGTCTCGGGGGTACGGGCGATGCTGTTGGCAGGCCCGAAGGAGGTCAGTCTCATGCGTATCCCTCCAGCAGTTTGGCCACGCCCGCGGGTTGGACATCGCCATGGGTGTCGTCGTCGATCATCAGCGCCGGGGCCTTGTCGCAATTGCCCAGGCAGCAGACCGGCAGCAGGGTGAAGCGGCTGTCGGCGGTGGTCTGGCCCAGGCCGATGCCCAGCTGGCGCTGGATCTCGCCGACCACGGATTCGTGGCCGCCGATGTAGCAGGTCATGCTGTCGCACACCCGAATGATGTGGCGGCCGACCGGTACGCGAAAGATCTGGCTATAGAAGGTTGCCACGCCCTCGACGTCGCTGGCGGGAATGCCCAGCACTTCGCCGATGGCGTAGATGGCGCCGTCCGGCACCCAGCCACGTTCCTTCTGGACGATCTTCAGGGCCTCGATGGACGCCGCGCGCGGGTCCTCGTAGTGGTGCATCTCGTGCTCGATGGCCGAGCGCTCGGTTTCGCTCAGGACGAAACGGTCGGTTTGGATCAGGGTTTCGGTGCTCATGCTCAGCGGTCCACGTCGGCCATGACGAAGTCGATACTGCCCAGGTAGGCAATCAGGTCGGACACCATGCTGCCGCGGATGACGGCCGGGATCTGCTGCAGGTGCGGGAAGCTCGGCGTCCGGATGCGGGTGCGGTAGCTCATGGTGCTGCCATCGCTCGTCAGGTAATAGCTGTTGGCGCCCTTGGTCGCCTCGATCATCTGGAAGGCTTCGCCGGCCGGCATCACCGGACCCCAGGACACTTGCAGGAAGTGGGTGATCAGGGTCTCGATGTGCTGCAGGGTGCGCTCCTTGGGCGGCGGCGTGGTCAGCGGGTGATCCGCCTTGTACGGGCCTTCGGGCATGTGCTGCAGGCACTGCTCGATGATGCGCAGGCTCTGGCGCATCTCCTCGACGCGCAGCATGCCGCGGTCGTAGCAGTCGCCGTTGTGGGCGATGGGCACTTCGAATTCGAAGTTCTCGTAACCGGAGTAGGGGCGGGCCTTGCGCAGGTCGAAGTCCAGACCGGTCGCGCGCAGGTTGGGACCGGTGACGCCCCACTCGAGGGCTTCCTTGGTGTTGTAGACGGCGACGTTCTTGGTCCGGCCGATGAGGATGCTGTTCTTCATCGCGGCCTTTTCGTACTCGTCCAGACGCTTGGGCATCCAATCGAGGAATTCGCGGACCAGCTTGTCCCAGCCACGCGGCAGGTCATGGGCGACGCCGCCGATGCGGAACCAGGCGGGGTGCATGCGGAAGCCGGTGATGGCCTCGATCACCTTGTAGGCGCGCTGACGGTCGGTGAAGGTAAAGAACACCGGGGTCATGGCACCGACGTCCTGGATATAGGTACCCAGGTACAGCAGGTGACTGTTGATGCGGAAGAACTCGGCCATCATCACGCGGATGAAGTCGACCCGCGACGGCACCTTGATGCCGGCGAGCTTTTCCACCGAGAGGACGTAGGGCAGGTTGTTCATCACCCCACCCAGGTAGTCGATCCGGTCGGTGTAGGGGATGTAGCTGTGCCAGGACTGGCGCTCGGCCATCTTCTCGGCGCCGCGGTGGTGGTAGCCGATCTCCGGCACGCAGTCGACGATCTCTTCGCCGTCCAGCTGCAGGATGATGCGGAAGGCACCGTGGGCGGAGGGGTGGTTCGGACCCAGGTTGAGGAACATGAAGTCGGAATTCTCCGCATGCTCCTTCATGCCCCATTCCTCGGGCTTGAATCTCAGGGTTTCCTGTTCGAGGTCCTGCTTGGCGGCATTCAGCGCATAGGGATCGAACTCGGTCGCGCGCGCCGGATAGTCCTTGCGCAGCGGATGACCCTGCCAGTTGTCGGCCATCAGCATGCGCTTGGGCAGCGGGTGTCCGTCGAAGTGGATGCCGTACATGTCCAGCACTTCCCGCTCGTACCAGTTGGCATTGGGGAAGATGCCGGTGGCGGTGGGCAGGCGCAGGTCGTTGGCGGAGAGGGCCACCTTGAGCATTACATCGCTATTACGGTCGATGGACAGCAGGTGGTAGAAAACGGTGAAGTCCGCGTTGGGCAGGCCGCGGCGGTGGGTCCGCAGCCGCTCGTCCACGCCATGCAGGTCATAGAGCATGACGTAGGGGCGGGGCAGATTGCGCAGGAAGCGCAGTACTTCGATGATTCGTTCGCGTGCCACCCAGATCACCGGCATGCCGGTACGGGTGTCTTGCAGGGTCAGGGCGTCGGCGCCGAATTGGCCCTGGAGTTCGCCAACCACCGACGCTTCGCCGGCAGGGGCGAGCGCAGAGGCGGACAGAGCGGTGTCTGCGGTCATGATGTTCCGTCGCTAATCGATCGTCGTCAGCGTGCAGGTCCCGAAGGGGACTTACACTTCGTCTGGGCTGCGCAGGTTGGTGACCTGGATGCGGCGCTCGCGGTTCTGCTCGCGCTGCGAAGGCATCTCGGCGCGGTAGATACCCTGGTCGCCCACCACCCAGGAAAGGGGGCGGCGTTCTTCACCGATGGAGTCCTGCAGGAGCATCAGGCCCTGGAGGAAGGCTTCGGGGCGAGGCGGGCAGCCGGGCACGTAGACGTCGACGGGCAGGAACTTGTCCACGCCCTGAACGACCGAGTAGATGTCGTACATACCGCCGGAGTTGGCGCAGGCGCCCATGGAGATCACCCACTTGGGTTCCAGCATCTGCTCGTACAGGCGCTGGATGACCGGGGCCATCTTCATGAAGGGGGTGCCGGCGATGACCATGAAGTCGGCCTGACGCGGCGAGGCCCGGATGACTTCGGCGCCGAAGCGGGCGATGTCGTGGGGCGCCGTGAAAGCGGTGGTCATTTCCACATAGCAGCAGGACAGGCCGAAGTTGTACGGCCACAGGGAATTCTTGCGTCCCCAATTGACCGCGCCCCGCAGGACATCTTCGAGCTTGCCCATGAAGATGCTGCGGTTGACCTGACTTTCGACGGGGTCGGCCACGGTTTCCCGCTGGCCGGCCGGATAGCGGTCTACTGCCGCATCGGGATCGATCCGGGTGAGATTGTATTGCATTGCCAAAGCCTCATTGTTTCGACTTCGCCTGCCGCTCGCGACGGCTCGCAGGCGCCCAATCGAGCGCTCCGATTCGCCACAGGTAGACAAGACCCGCCAACAGAATTGCTATGAAAATGGAGGCTTCCACGAAGCCGGCCCATCCCGATTCACGGATGGACACCGACCAGGCGAAGAGAAAGAGGGCTTCGACGTCGAAGATCACGAAGAGCATCGCGACCAGGTAGAACTTGGCAGAGAGACGGAGACGGGCACCCCCGGTGGGGACGATGCCGGACTCGAAGGGGTCGTTCTTGCTGCGGCCCACGGCTTTGCTGCCGAGCAGGCTCGAGACTCCGAGCATGAAGGCAATCAGACCAACCACGCCCAGGAGAAATACCGCGAAGCTCCAGTTGTGGGTCAGTAGGCTGATCGACTCAGACATGCTTTGAATCCTTAATTATTGGGTATCAGGCGCTATCAGTGCGACACGGTGTCGCAAGACAGACAGATTTTATGCTCTATCGATTCATTCTGTAAATTTATTGGTCCAAAAAGATTCTATTGGACTGCTTTGAATCAAACTAAACAGAACTTCCGGTTTATTTGAGAATGAATATAAGAATTATTCTCAAATAACTTCCTTCTGTTCCTGTGTCCTAGATTGCCAGCCGCGGCAGGAGTTCTGCCGTTCGCCGGTTTGCTAGTCGATGAGATCGGCGCGGATGCTCAGCTGACGGTCGTCACGGCCTTCGGTGGAGTAGTGGCGGACAAGGCCGCTCTGGTCGCCCTCGATCTGCTGCCGGAAGCCGCCCAGGTCCAGCCACTGGCCCAGGGGGCCGCTGATGCGGGTGGCGGCGCTCTGGGTCTGCACCGTGCCCGGACGCATGGCGGCGGCCCGGTCATCGACGCTGCTGATGTCCAGGTGCACCAGATTGCCGCTCAGGCGGGCGGTGACCTGAAAGCCCCGTTCGAGGCGGCGGTAATCGGTCTGGGCGTAGCTCTGACCATAGGGCGAGGTCTGGTAGGTGGTCACCGGGACGTCTTCACCGAAGCGGATGAAGGCGGGGTAGCCCTCGGTGACCTGGACGCGCTGGGCGCCATCCTCCTTCTGGTCGGTGCTGTCTTCGATGATGCGTACCTGGGGCGCACGCACGTCGCCGTTTACCGAATAACCCTGACTGGCGCCCGAGCTGCCGGCGCGGGTGGCCAGGGTGATGAGCAGGCGCCGCGGTTGGGTGTCCAGCTGGGCGAGCAGACTCTTGAGTTCGGCCAGCTTGGCCGGCTCGGCATTGACGATCAGCTGATTGCCGTAGACGTTGATCTTGCCTTCGCTGCCAAGGACGGCTTGCAAGGTAGGCAGCAGATCGTCGGCGGTGCGGTATTGCAGGGGTATGACCTCGGTACGAGGCGCCGCCCAGGCGGTGGTCGTCAGCAGCAACAGGAACGCCAGCAGACCTTTCACAGCACCATCCTCCGCAATTCCTGATCCGGCTGGCTGCTGGCCCAGAGGCGATCGAAGACCTGCTGCTGAACCTTGACGGCGGCGCGGTCGCCGTAGCGGACGAAGCCGGTGGGCGCACTGCCCGTGCGGCGCAGCAGGGCCTGGTCGTCGACGATGAGGCAGCTGCCTTCCGGGTGCTGATCGGCCGGTGGCCGCCGGATCAACAGATTGCTGGTCAGGCGTTGCGCCAGGGCGATGAGTCGGTGCCCCTGGCGCATGGCGAGGGCGCTGTCGTTGATGAGGATGCGGACCTGATGCCGCGGATGGCCCAGCAGCAGACGCTTGATCGCCGCCTCGACGGCGAGATTGTCGTAGAGCGGTGCTTCCAGGTCGGGCGTCTGGATGCTCAGCTGGCGGCTGGCTTGGCCGATGAGGCGGACACCGTGCTCACGCAGGGCGTCCAGGCCTTCGAGGCGCAGGGCGAGGTCCTGGCCGAGCTGGGGTTCGGGCAATCCGTCCAGGGTCAGATCGGCAAAGGACTCGTCCACGGCGGCTCCCCATCACTCGTCGTCGTCTTCTCCGGCGAAGATCAGGCTGCCCTGCTGGAGCAGTTCGCGGATCAGGCGCATGGCATCGTCGTCCTGCAGCCAGGGCGCGAGATTGGCCTCGTGCAGGACGTCCGCCGAGCATAGCAGGTCGAGCAGCGGTTGCAGCCGCATGGGCAGCAGGCGGCTCTGGCCGCTGGCGAAGACCATCACCTCGTCTTCCAGGCGACTCCAGGCGATGCGGCCGCTGGGGTTGCGCATCAGCAGGGCGCCTTCGTCGAGTTCCTTGCGCAGCTGCTTGGCGCTGAGGTTTTCTCCGGCGACGCGCTCCGGGTAGCGCGGCTCGGTCATGTGCTGGCCGAACCAGGCCAGCAGCAGGCGATCGTCGCTCAGGTGACGCTCCATCAGGCCGCGCAGCCGCTCGATGGCCTCGGGCGGAATCTCCGCCGGATGCTCGCTGGCCGGGGCGCAGCCGGCGTCGCTGTAGCGCTCGTCCTCGGGGATGAACTGGTTGAGGAAGTCGGTGAAGTGGGTGAGCACCTCGCCGGCACTGGGGGCGCGGAAGCCGATGGAGTAGGTCATGCACTCGTCTTCGGCGATGCCGTCGTGGGCCAGGCCCGGCGGCAGATAGAGCATGTCGCCCGGTTCCAGCACCCATTCGTCGGTCTGCTGGAAGTCGGCGAGGATCTTCAGCTCCAGGCCGTCGATCAGCGGGCTGTCGGCGGTGCACGGCTGACCGATGCGCCAGCGACGGCGGCCATGGCCCTGCAGCAGGAAGACGTCATAGTGATCGTAGTGGGGGCCGACACCGCCACCGGGGGCGGCGTAGCTGATCATGACGTCGTCGACGCGCCAGCTGGGCAGGAAGCGGAAGGCCTCCAGCACCTCGGCCACCTCGGGGACGAACTGGTCGACCGATTGCACCAGCAGGGTCCAGTCGCGCTCGGGCAGGCCGGCGAAGGTGTCTTCCGGCAGCGGGCCGCGGCGCAGCTCCCAGGTGCGGTCCTGGCCGATGATCAGGCGGGATTCGATTTCCTCTTCCAGCGACAGGCCGGCCAGCTCGTCCGGTTCCAGGGGGCTCTGGAAATCCGGGATGGCCTGGCGGATCAGCAGGGGTTTCTGCTGCCAGTAGTCGCGGAGGAATTCACGGGCGGTCAGGCCGCCGAGCAGTTGCAGGGGTTGATCCGGGTTCATGCACACCTCGCGCAATGAAAAACGCCCGGCGAGGCCGGGCGTGAAAAAGAAGGCAGCCTCAGACCCGACGGGCCTGCTCGGCCGCATTACCGATATAGCCGGCCGGGGTCAGCTGGCGCAGTTCGGCCTTGGCGGCTTCAGGGATTTCCAGGCCGTCGATGAAGTCCTGCAGGGCGCTGGCGCTGATGCCCTTGCCGCGGGTCAGCTCCTTGAGCTTCTCGTAGGGGTTGGCCACGCCATAGCGGCGCATCACGGTCTGCACCGGCTCGGCCAGGACTTCCCAACAGGCGTCCAGGTCTTCGGCGATGCGCGCGGCGTTGAGCTCCAGCTTGCCGATGCCCTTGAGGGTGGCTTCGTAGGCGATCACGCCGTGGGCCAGGCCGGTGCCCAGGTTGCGCAGCACGGTGGAATCGGTCAGGTCGCGCTGCCAGCGGGAGATCGGCAGCTTGCTGGCCAGGTGCTGGAGGATGGCGTTGGCGATGCCCAGGTTGCCTTCGGAGTTCTCGAAGTCGATGGGGTTGACCTTGTGCGGCATGGTCGAAGAGCCGATCTCGCCGGCCACGGTCTTCTGCTTGAAGTAGCCGAGGGAAATGTAGCCCCAGACGTCCCGATCAAAGTCGATCAGGATGGTGTTGAAGCGGGCGATGGCGTCGAACAGCTCGGCGATGTAGTCGTGCGGCTCGATCTGGGTGGTGTAGGGATTCAGGGTCAGGCCGAGGTCGTCTTCGATGAAGGTGCGCGCATTGGCCTCCCAGTCGACGTCCGGGTAGGCGGACAGGTGGGCGTTGTAGTTGCCCACCGCGCCGTTGATCTTGCCCAGCGGGCGGATGGCGGCGATCTGTTCGATCTGGCGCTCCAGGCGATAGACCACGTTGGCCAGTTCCTTGCCCAGGCTGGTGGGGGAGGCGGGCTGGCCGTGGGTGCGCGAGAGCATGGGCACGTCGGCGAAGCGATGGGCCAGCACGCGGATCTCGCCGGCGATCTGGCGCATCAGCGGCAGCAGCACCTGGTCACGGCCTTCGCGCAGCATCAGCGCGTGGGACAGGTTGTTGATGTCCTCGGAGGTGCAGGCGAAGTGGATGAATTCGCTGACCGCGGCCAGTTCCGGCAGGCCGGCGACCTCTTCCTTGAGCAGGTACTCGATGGCCTTGACGTCGTGGTTGGTGGTGCGCTCGATGTCCTTGACCCGCTGCGCCTGCTCGACGCTGAACTCGGTGGCCAGCTTGTCCAGCAGGGCATTGGCCTCGGCGGAGAAGGGCGCGACCTCGGGAATGCCCGCGTGGGCGGCCAGGCGCTGCAGCCAGCGGACCTCGACCTGGGCGCGGAAACGGATCAGGCCGAATTCGCTGAAGATGGGGCGCAGGGCGGCGGTCTTGCCGGCGTAACGGCCGTCGATGGGCGATACGGCGGTGAGCGAGGAGAGCTGCATGGGCATTCTCTTGGTAGCGGGGGAGAAAGGGGCGGAATTCTACACGCAAAGACCGGGGCTTTAGTACCGCCGCCGGCCGGTCCGGGATCAGCCGTTGCGCAGGGGATAGAGGTTGTCGAGCAGCTTGCGGCGATTGAGCACCAGTTGCCAGCGGTGACCGCCGAGCTGGCGCCACAGGCGGGCCGAGCGAATGCCGGCCAGCAGCAGGGCACGCACTCGCGAGGCGGTGGCTGATTGCTGCAGGTAGCGCATCTCGCCGTGCACCTGGATGCGCTGCTTGAAGGTGCTCAGGGTGTCCTCGTAGAGACCCCCGCAGGCAGCGATGACGTTCTCGTGAGCGACCCCGAAGTGCTCGACCTGGGACTGGATCTGGGTGAGGCGCCGGCCGATGAGATCGAGCAGGTCGCCGCGCTTCTCCAGCTTGCGTTCCAGGGCGGTCATCGCCAGGGCGTAGCGCAGCGGCTCGCGCTGCAGGCTGTTGGGGTTGCGCTCCAGGGTGCTGGAAAGCGCGCCGAGGCCCTCGCGCAGAGGCGCGACCTGGCCGCCGTAGACCTCCAGGGTGCTGCCCGGATCGCGCACCAGCAGGCTGCCGAGCAGACAGGCGAGGGGTTCTTCCGCGACCTGGCCGGTGCGTGCCAGCTGGTCGACCAGCACGGCGGCCTGGAAGACGCCGCCCAGGGCGATGAGTTGTTCCTGGGTGCGATTCATGCGGCGGGCGCCTCGGCGCAGGCGGGTTGATAATGTTCGATCACGCCGCCGCCCAGGCAGACGTCGCCGTCGTAGAAGACCACCGACTGGCCGGGGGTCACGGCGCGCTGGGGTTCGTCGAAGACTACCCGGTAGCCGGCGCCCTGGCGCTCGATCCGGCAGGGCTGGTCCTGCTGGCGATAGCGGACCTTGGCGGTGAGGCGGCGCGGTTGGGCGAGCTCCAGGTCATTGACCCAGAACATCTCGCTGACGGTCAGGGCCTCGGCGAACAGCCAGGGGTGGGCATTGCCCTGGCCGACGATCAGCACGTTGCGGGTCAGGTCCTTGCTCAGCACGTACCAGGGATCGTCACCGGCGTCCTTCATGCCGCCGATGCCCAGGCCCTGGCGCTGGCCGATGGTGTGGTACATCAGGCCGTGGTGGCGGCCGATGACCTCGCCGGTGGTGGTCTCGATGTCGCCCGGCTGCGCCGGCAGGTACTGCTTGAGGAAGTCGCTGAAGCGACGCTCGCCGATAAAGCAGATGCCGGTGGAGTCCTTCTTGCGCGCGGTGGCCAGGCCATGCAGCTCGGCGATGGCGCGGACCTCGGGCTTTTCCAGTTCGCCCACCGGGAAGAGGGTGCGCGCCAGCTGCTCGCCGCCCACGGCGTGGAGGAAATAGCTCTGGTCCTTGTTGGCGTCCAGCCCCTTGAGCAGCAGGGTCTGGCCGTCGACGTCGCGACGGCGCACATAGTGGCCGGTGGCGATCAGGTCGGCGCCCAGGGCCAGGGCATAGTCGAGGAAGGCCTTGAACTTGATCTCGCGGTTGCAGAGGATGTCCGGATTCGGCGTCCGGCCGGCCTTGTATTCGGCGAGGAAGTGCTCGAAGACGTGATCCCAGTACTCGGCGGCGAAGTTGGCCGTGTGCAGCTTGATGCCGATGCGGTCGCAGACCGCCTGGGCATCGGCGAGGTCTTCCTTGGCCGTGCAGTACTCGGTGCCGTCGTCCTCGTCCCAGTTCTTCATGAACAGGCCCTCGACCTGATAGCCCTGCTCCTTGAGCAAGAGGGCCGAGACCGAGGAATCCACTCCGCCGGACATGCCGACGATGACGCGGGTGCCGTTCACTTCAAAAACCTCTCATATCTACGATCATCGACAGGGGATAGCGGTGCCCGTCCAGATACTTCTCGATGGCGTCCAGGACCAGGGGGCTGCGCAGCCGGGCCTGCTCGGCGCGGATCTCGTCGAGCGTCAGCCACACCGCACGGGTGATGTCGGCGTCCAGGGCGCGCTCCGGCTGATGGGCCAGGGGGCGGGCATGGAAGGCCGTGCGATAGTAGGTGACGCCATTGGTCGGGGCGACATAGAGGCCGATGCCGATCACGCCCAGGATCTCCACCTGCCAGGCGGTTTCTTCCAGGGTTTCGCGCCATGCCGCCTCGATCAGGCTCTCGCCCGGCTCCAGGTGCCCGGCCGGCTGGTTGAGCACCAGGCGACCCTGCTTCTCTTCTTCCACCAGCAGGAAGCGACCGGCGTCTTCCACCACGGTGGCCACGGTGACGTGGGCGTGCCAATCCATCTCGGACTCCGCTATCGGTAATCGCGCAGTATACGCCTTAAGCTTTGCGTGCCCCAAATGCAGCGAACCCCGGCCGGGGCCGGGGTTCGCTGTGATCACCCATTCAGGCTGCGGATGCAGCCCTCAGGTTCAGCCCTTGAGCTGTTCCAGGGCGGCATTGAGCGTGGCGCTCGGACGCATGGCCTGGCGGGTCTTGGCCTGGTCGGGGTGGTAGTAGCCACCGATGTCCACGGCCTGGCCCTGGACGCCGTTCAGCTCGGCGACCACCTTGGCTTCGTCGGCGGTCAGCGACTTGGCCACCGGCTCGAACTGGGCCTTGAGCTGGGCGTCTTCGCTCTGCTCGGCCAGGGCCTGGATCCAGTACAGCGCCAGGTAGAAGTGGCTGCCGCGGTTGTCCAGTTCACCGGCCTTGCGCGACGGCGACTTGTTGCTGTCGAGGAACTTGCCGTTGGCCTGGTCCAGGGTCTTGGCCAGGATCTTGGCCTTGGCGTTGCCGGTGGTCTCGCCCAGGTGGTTCAGGGATTCGGCCAGGGCCAGGAACTCGCCCAGGGAATCCCAGCGCAGGTGGTTTTCCTGCACGAACTGCTGGACGTGCTTGGGCGCGGAGCCGCCGGCACCGGTCTCGAACAGGCCGCCGCCGTTCATCAGCGGGACGATGGACAGCATCTTGGCGCTGGTGCCCAGTTCCATGATGGGGAAGAGGTCGGTCAGGTAGTCGCGCAGGACGTTGCCGGTCACCGAGATGGTGTCCTCGCCCTTGCGGATGCGCTCCAGGGACACGCGGGTGGCTTCCTCGGGCGCCAGGACACGGATGTCCAGACCGTTGGTGTCGTGGTCCTTGAGGTAGCGCTCGACCTTGGCGATGACCTGGGCGTCGTGGGCGCGGTTCTGGTCCAGCCAGAAGATGGCCGGGGTGTTGCTGGCACGAGCGCGGTTGACGGCCAGTTTGACCCAGTCCTGGATCGGCGCGTCCTTGGTCTGGCACATGCGCCAGATGTCACCGGCCTCGACCGGATGCTCGAAGACCACCTTGCCCTGGTCGTCGGTCACGCGCACGGTGCCGTCGGTGGGGATCTGGAAGGTCTTGTCGTGGGAGCCGTATTCCTCGGCCTTCTGCGCCATCAGGCCGACGTTGGGCACGCTGCCCATGGTGCTGGGATTGAAGGCGCCGTGCTGCTTGCAGTCCTCGATCACCACCTGGTAGACGCCGGCATAGCAGCGGTCGGGGATGATGGCCTTGGTGTCCTGCAGGTTGCCTTCGGCGTTCCACATCTTGCCGGAGTCACGGATCATGGCCGGCATGGAGGCGTCGACGATGACGTCGCTCGGCACGTGCAGGTTGGTGATGCCCTTGTCGGAGTTGACCATGGCCAGCGCCGGACGCTGGGCGTACTGGGCGTCGAAATCGGCCTTGATGGCGGCCTGGGTGGCTTCCGGCAGGCTGGACAGGCGGGCGTAGAGGTCGCCGATGCCGTTGTTGCGATCGAAGCCGGCTTCTTTCAGGGCGGCTTCGTGCTTGGCCAGGACGTCCTTGTAGAACTCGCCGACGATGATGCCGAACATGATGGGGTCGGAGACCTTCATCATGGTGGCCTTCAGGTGCACGGAGAACAGCACTCCCTGGGCCTTGGCGTCTTCGATCTGGGCGGCGATGAAGCTCTGCAGAGCCTTGCGGCTCATGGTCGAGGCGTCGACGATCTCGCCGGCCTTGACCGCGGTCTTCTCTTTCAGGACCTTGCTGCTGCCGTCCTTGCCGATCAGTTCGATCTTCAGGCTGCCGGCGTTCTCGATGGTGGCCGAGCGCTCGCTGCCATAGAAGTCATGGGCATCCATGTGGGCGACGTGGGATTTGGAGTCGGCGCTCCAGGCACCCATGCGATGGGGGTGCTTGCGGGCGTAGTTCTTGACCGACAGCGGCGCGCGGCGGTCGGAGTTGCCTTCGCGCAGGACCGGGTTCACGGCGCTGCCCTTGACCTTGTCGTAACGCGCCTTGACGTCCTTTTCCTTGTCGTCCTTGGGCTCGTCCGGATAGTCCGGCAGGGCGTAGCCCTGACCCTGCAGTTCCTTGATCGCCGCCTTGAGCTGCGGGACCGAGGCGCTGATGTTGGGCAGCTTGATGATGTTGGCTTCGGGAGTGGTGGCCAGTTCGCCGAGTTCGGCGAGGTGGTCGGAGATGCGCTGCTCTTCCTTCAGGTACTCGGGGAAGAGGGCGATGATGCGGCCGGCAAGGGAGATGTCACGGGTTTCGAGGGCGACGCCGGAGGAGGCGGTGATGGCCTCGACGATGGGTAGCAGCGAATAGGTCGCCAGGGCGGGCGCTTCGTCGGTCAGGGTGTAGATGATCTTCGACGTGGTGGACATGTCTTGCTTTAACTCCTCTTTATCACAGCTGTGGCGCGAAGCCGGGCGAGCGAGGATCGACCCTTGAGTCGATAGACGCCCCAAGAAGGCGTTATCGGGCCGCGCGACAGGCGCGGCGGCGATGGACGTGCGATGCGACAAAGCGTCGCTGCGGAAATTGCGGGATCGGCCGATACAGCCAGCGGAACCGGCAGGGCCTGCAGCGACCCGTCAGTCGGCGGAGTATATCAGCGCGGCGCCTGGCGTGCATTCGTACTGCCGCGGCCTGGCTGTGGGCAGATGTTGCGGCTGTGACGGGTCTGGTAGAAGCGCACAGCTGCATCGAGCAACCAGGTCAAGAGGCTTGACCATTCGACGGCTGGCGCTGCACGGCAGTTGCTTAAGGGACTAAACTATTGCCCCTCTTAATCTGATGAGGTCGTTATGAAAACCAAGGACAATGCGTCCAAGAGTCGTTCCTGGGCTATCGTCGGGCTGGAAACGCTCGTGATCGTCGCCCTGTCGCTGTACGTCGCCTTCGGCGCCGGGCTGTTCATCAAGCACCACTGCTGGGACACCCTGACCCCGCAGCAGCAAGACCAGATCCTCGAGCAGATGAGCCGCAGTGCTCAGGAAAATACCCTGCTCACCTGATTCGCCTTCGCTCGAATCCCTTCCTTTCAAACAATAAGAATCCTTCTTTTTTCTCCCGCGCACTCCCTGGGTGTCGAGGGGGCCTCGTCACGTCCGCTTTTCTAGCAGACCAGATGTTTGCCTGGACTCACGGGGGCGGTGGGGGTTGCCTTGGGCAGCACGCTGGGCGAGGAGATCGCCACGGGTCTGGCGCGACGTGCCAGGCGCAGCATGGCCCAGAGTATGGCCAGCGCCAGGGCTAGCCAGCCCAGAATCAGAAGAAGGATGTAGGTCGCAGGAGTCATTGACGTTCACCGTACGGCTGTCTCGGAAAGGTGTCTCTGCTGGGACACATTTCACTAGACTCGTCAATAGCTATCCTGTTCAGGCTTTCCCGATGCGGGGTCCGCCCGGGCGCCGCCGAGGCGGCGCCCGGTCGGCGCGGATCACAGGAACAGGTGCGCCAGCCAGAACAGGCCGGCGGAGAGGGCCATGGAGGCCGGCAGGGTCAGGACCCAGGCCATCAGGATGTTGCGCACCGTGCTGCCCTGCAGGCCGCTGCGATTGGCGACCATGGTGCCGGCCACGCCCGAGGACAGCACGTGAGTGGTGGAGACGGGCAGGGCGAAGACGTTGGCCATGCCGATGGCGGCCACAGCCGTCACCTGGGCGCTGACGCCCTGGGCATAGGTCATGCCCTGGCGCCCGATCTTCTCGCCGACGGTCAGCACCACCCGGCGCCAGCCGACCATGGTGCCGATGCCCAGGGCCAGGGCGACCGCGATGATGACCCAGAAGGGCGCGTATTCGGTGGTGCTGGTGAGATCCTTGCGCAGACGACTGAGGTCGTCGCGATCGCGCGCGGTCAACACCGGCAGCTTGCTCACCTTTTTGGCGGTGTCGTCCAGGCACAGCAGGTAGCGGCGCACCTGCTGGCGATGGTCGTCGCTCATGGCGCGGTAGTCGGTGATGCCTTCCAGATCGGCCAGCAGTGCCTGCAGGGTCGGCACGGTCATGTGCGGGGCGCAGCGGAATTCCTGGGGCAGATCGCGATTGCCGGGCACTTCGGCGAGGAAGTCCTTGAGGTTGTCGCCCTGGCGCTCGTAGAACTGACCCAGGTGGATGGCGGCGTCGCGGGTGCGCTCGATCTGGTAGGTGGTGCTGTCCAGGTCCAGCACGAACTTGGCCGGGACGATGCCGATCAGCACCAGCATGATCAGGCCGATGCCTTTCTGGCCGTCGTTGGAGCCGTGCACGAAGCTCATGCCCATGGCCGAGAGGACCAGCATCAGACGATTCCAGAACGGCGGGTGCTTCTTGGCGTCCACTTCGCGGCGCTGTTCCGGGGTCTTGTGCATCTTCGACAGCGGCCGCCAGCGCTTGAGGGCGAGCAGCAGCAGGCCGGCGACGGCGAAGCCGGCCAGCGGCGAGAAGATCAGCGACAGGCCGATGTCGATCGCCTTCTGCCAGTTCACCCCTTCGCTCATCGGGATGCCGGTGAGCAGGGCGTTGGTCACGCCGACGCCGAGAATGGAGCCGATCAGGGTGTGGGAGCTGGAAGCGGGGATGCCGAAGTACCAGGTGCCCAGGTTCCAGGTGATGGCCGCGGCGAGCAGGGAAAACACCATGGCCAGACCGTGGCCGGTGTTGACGTTGATCAGCAGCTCCACCGGCAGCAGGTGGACGATGGCGTAGGCGACGCCAACGCCGCCGAGCAGCACACCGAGGAAATTGAAGATGCCGGAGAAGAACACCGCGAGGTGCGGCGGCATGGCCTTGGTGTAGATCACCGTGGCGACGGCGTTGGCGGTGTCGTGGAAGCCGTTGATGAATTCAAAGGCCAGCACAAAGGCCAGGGCCAAGACGAGGCTGATGGCGACCCAGGCATGGAGTCCGCTGAAAAGTTCGAACATGGGGATACGTCGACAGTTGGCAGGCGCGAATTATGGCAGAAAAATGACTGCCGCCATCGCCACCTTGAATGGGAGGGGCGAATTAGTCACCGCGGTAGATGCAGCCGCAGGTGCAGGTCTCATGGACGCGGACCTGGCTGAGTTCGGGCAGCTGGGGCTTGAGTTGTTGCCAGATCCAGCGGGCGAGCACCTCGCTGGTGGGGTTCTCGAGGCCCGGGATGTCGTTCAGGTAGTGATGGTCGAGACGCTCGTACAGGGGTTTGAAGACGGCCTTGATGTCGGCGAAATCCCGGACCCAGCCGGTATGGGGATCGACCTCGCCTTCGATGTGCAGGCCTACCTTGAAGGAATGCCCATGGAGACGGCCGCACTTGTGACCTGCCGGAACATTGGGCAGGAAGTGCGCGGCTTCGAAAATGAATTCTTTGAAAATTTCCACGATAACCACTCGCGTTGGGCCACGGGGTGTGGCGGCTGCGGGGCGGCAGTCTATCAGCTCGACAGCGCCTTGCCGAACCTCCCGCTGCCCGGCAGCGGCCAGCGGCTAGCCCGGCATCGACCAGGGTTCCAGCAGATGGCCGTCGTGCGCCAGTTCCAGGCGGGTCCGTTCGATCAGCGCGGCGAGGTGGCCGGCATGGCTGTACTGGCTGCGGGCGACGTGGGCGACCGAGGCCAGGACCTGGCTGCCGTCCGTCACCGCGAAGGAAAAGCTGGCGTCGCTGGGGTCTTCACGGACCTCGCCGTGCAGCGGCAGAAAGGCCTTTTCGACGATGTGGACGGCGCGGGCGAGATCGATGGTCATGGACGGATTCCTCTGCAGATCCTCTTCTATAGAGGACCGGGTGGCGGAGAAATTCTGATTTGCCAACGCCTGCGGGCTTAGGCAGTCTCCCGGTCTTTGTCTGGACGTTTCCCCATGCGCAACAGCAATCCTCGTACCTTCTGGGCTCTGGTCGGCCTGGCCGCGGTCTTCGGTCTCGCCGGCCTGATCGGCAATCGGATGGGCTGGGAGCGACTGGAGATCGGCTATCGGACAGTGCCGTCACCCAGTGGCCTGGACATCGGCGTGGCGGGGCAGGTCATCACCGGTCTGCCGTCGCTGTGCATAGCCCTGGCGCTGGTCACCATAGTGACGGCGCTGATCATCCGCGGTGGCCGCCGCTTCCGTTCGCGGCTGCCCCTGCCGGTGACGGCGGCCATTCTCTGGGTGCTGCTGGCGGGCCTGCTGGTGCTCTTCTATCCCAGTACCCTGGCGTTCCAGTGGGAGAACCATCGCAGCGCGGCGGACATCGACTTCTATGTGCTGCAGGAGCGCCAAGGCCCGTTCCAGGGTACCGCGCAGAAAAGCCAGCGCCTGACCTACTACCGCGACTGCGGCACCACCGGGCAGACAGCCTGCCCGGTGTTCGAGTGCGTGGTGGAAAGACGCAGCTGGCTGGGCGGCCTGCAGAAGATCGAAGGCTTCTACCCGGGGCTGGACCAGGAGCGTCAGTTGGAGCTGCTGCGCACCCGCTGCCTGCCCGGCACGCCGTGACCGACGAAACCGCCGGTCTGGTGGCGCCATAGGCGGGCATAGAGACCGTTGTAGGCGATCAGCTCGTCGTGGGAACCCATCTCGACGATCTGGCCGCGCTCCATGACCACCAGGCGGTCCATGCGCGAGATGGTCGACAGCCGGTGAGCGATGGCGATCACCGTCTTGCCTTCCATCAGGGTCTCCAGACTCTCCTGAATGGCCGCTTCCACCTCGGAGTCGAGGGCGGAGGTGGCTTCGTCGAGCAGCAGGATGGGTGCGTCCTTGAGCAGGGTGCGGGCGATGGCGATGCGCTGACGCTGGCCGCCGGAGAGCTTGACGCCACGCTCACCCACCTGGGCGTCCAGGCCGGTACGACCATGGGCATCGGTGATGCGGGCGATGAAGTCGTCGGCCTTGGCCTTGCGCAAGGCCGCGTGCAGCTCCTCGTCGGTGGCCTCAGGGCGGCCGTAGAGCAGGTTCTCGCGAATCGAACGGTGCAGCAGCGAGGTGTCCTGGGTGACCACGCCGATCTGGCATCTCAGGCTTTCCTGGGTGACGTGGGCGATGTCCTGGCCATCGACCAGGATGCGACCGCCTTCCAGGTCATAGAGGCGCAGCAGGACGTTGATCAGGGTGGACTTGCCGGCGCCCGAGGGGCCGACCAGGCCGATCTTCTCGCCCGGGGCCACGTCGAGGGTCAGGCCTTCGATGATGCCGGCGCCCTTGCCGTAGTGGAAATGGATGTCCTCGAACAGCACGGCGCCACGGCTCACCTGCAAGGGCTTGGCGTCCGGGGCATCGCCGACCTGGCGCGGTTTGGCGATGGTGCTCATGCCGTCCTGCACCATGCCGATGTTCTCGAAGATGCCGTTGACCACCCACATGATCCAGCCGGACATGCTGTTGATACGGATCACCAGGCCGGTGGCCAGGGCGATGGCGCCCACGCTGATGACGCCCTGGTGCCAGAGCCAGAGGGCGAGGCCGGTGGTGCCGGCGATGAGGAAGCCACTGAGGATGGCGATGGTCACGCCCATGGCGGTGATCAGGCGCGCGGCGCTCTCGGCCTTTTCGGTCTGCTCTTCCATGGCCTGGCGGGCGTATTGCTCCTCCTGGGCGGAGTGGGAGAACAGCTTGAGGGTGGAGATGTTGGTGTAGCCGTCGACGATGCGTCCGGAGAGCTGCGAGCGGGCTTCGGAGGCGATGGCCGAGCGCTCCTTGGTCTGGGGCACGAAATACCAGAGGGCGATGACGTAGCCGATGATCCAGAGGACCAGGGGCACCATCAGCCAGACGTCGGCCTGGGCGAACAGGATCAGCGAGGTGACGGCAAAGATCAGCACGTGCCAGATGGCGTCCACCGCCTGCACCGCCGAATCGCGCAGGGAGACACCGGTCTGCATGATGCGGTTGGAGATGCGCCCGGCGAAGTCGCTGTGGAAGAAACCCAGGCTCTGCTTGAGCACATAGCGATGGTTCTGCCAGCGGATCAGGGTGGTGAGGCTGGGGGTGATGGTCTGGTGCACCAGCAGGTCATGCAGGCTGATGAACAGCGGCCGGATGACCAGGGTAACCACTGCCATCCAGATCAGGGTGCCGCCGTGCTCCTGGAAGAACACCGTGCTGTTGGGCGCGCTGCCGGCCAGGTCGACGATCTGGCCGATGAAGTTGAACAGGGCGACCTCGATCAGGGCGCCGATCAGACCGACCGCCAACAACAGGGCGAAGGCCGGCCAGGCTTGCTTGAGGAAGTGCAGATAGAAGGCGCCGACGCCAGTGGGCGGCATTTCATCGGGGGCTTCCCGAAATGCATCGATGAGGCGTTCGAAGCGGCGAAAGATCATGCGGGGTCCTTGTGAGGAGGAGACGGCGTCTCGCACTGGGGCCTCGCCTGGTTGACCGGACGACCGCCAGCGGATCGTCCGGCAGGACGGGTCGGCTACAGCCGTTTGGCAGCGAGAATCATGACCGGTTCACGGGGAATGTCGCGCAGCATGCCCTGGCGGGTGGTCTGGACCCCGGCGATCTGGTCGACGACTTCCATGCCACGCACGACCTTGCCGAACACCGCATAGCCGAAGTCGCGCGAGCCGTGGTCGAGGAAGGCATTGTTCTCAACGTTGATGAAGAATTGACTGGTGGCGGAATTGACGTCCGAGGTCCGCGCCATGGCCAGGGTGCCACGCAGATTCTTCAGGCCGTTGTCGGCTTCGTTCTTGATCGGCGCCTTGGTGCGCTTTTCCTGCATGTCGCGGGTGTAGCCGCCACCCTGGATCATGAAGCCCGGGATGACCCGGTGGAACAGGGTGCCCTTGTAGAAGCCGCTGTCGACGTAGCCGAGGAAGTTCTCGGTGCTGACCGGTGCCTTGGCCGCGTCCAGCTCGACCTCGATGTCACCCTTGTTGGTGCTGATGAGCACGTGCGGATTGTCCGCGGCAAAGGTGGAGGAGGCGACGAACAGCGCGCAGGCGGCAAGCAGGGCTTTGAACATGATGGATCCTTGAGTGGCAGAGACGACTGGCGAACGATAGCAACCCGGCCGGCACCCCGCCACGGTCAGCGTGGCAGGGCATGCTTGCGCAGCAGGTTCATGAGGATCTGCGAGGCCGGGCCCAGCTCGTGCTGGCGGGTCTTGTAGAGCTGGAAGGGATGGAAGCGCTGGGCGCCCTGTTCCAGGGGCAGCGGCTTGAGCAGACCGGCCTCGAGATCGGTCTGGATGGCGTCCCGGGGCAGCCAGGCGAAGCCCAGGCCGTCGCGCAGGAAGGTCGCCGCGGTGCTGATGCTGCCCACCGTCCAGCGCTGCTCGGCGGCCAGCCAGCCGGCATCCCGCGGCTGGGCGCGGCCGCTGTCGCGGATCACGATCTGCAGCTGTTCTTCCAGATCGGCGGTCACCAGGGTGCGCTGCAGCTGGTGCAGCGGATGCTCGGGATGGGCGACGGCGACGAACTCCACGGTGCCGAGGGAGGCCCCCAGGTGCGCGGCGATCACCAGCCCGGTGATCGCCAGGTCCGCCGAGCCGTCGAGCAGGGCCTCTTCCACGCCGGACAGCACCTCTTCGCGCAGCCGTACCCGGCAGCCACGACTTTGCGGCATGAATTCGCGCAGGCACAGCAGCAGGGGACGGGTGGGGTAGGCGGCGTCCACCACCAGCCGCACCTCGGACTCCCAGCCCTGTTCCATGTGGTAGGCCAGTTCCTCCAGCTGGCTGGCCTGCTGCACCAGGCGGCGCGAGCGGCGCAGGAGCACGGCGCCGGCATCGGTCAGCACGGCGCGGCGTCCCTCTAGGCGCAACAGCGGCACGCCGAGCTGCTCCTGCATGCGCGCGACGGTATAGCTGACCGACGACTGGGAGCGATGCAGCACCTCGGCGGCCTGGGCGTAGCCGCCGTGATCCACCACCGCCTGCAGGGTCCGCCACTGATCGAGGGAAACGCGAGGAGTCTTCATCAAGCGCTCTGGGCTCACGAAAGGGCGCATGTTAGTGCCTAGCCTGGCAATGGCAAAACGCGGCGTCCATCACGGCATGAAAAAATGTCGGCTGGCGGGTCAAATGTCCCGCCGGCGCCAGCCTCCAAGCCTGCCGATGAGTTTCCCACTCTAGGCAAGACAAGGAGTCTCCATGTCGTCATTCAAGGCGTTGCTGGGTTGCTGTCTGGTCATCGCGCCGCTGCTGGTCCAGGCCGAGGAATCTCGCGCGGCGGCCGCCGATCCCATCGATATCGAAGGCATGAACATCAGCCGGACCCTCGACTGCGAGGGGCGCGACGTGTCCCTGTCCGGCGAGGGCAATACCCTGACCCTGAAAGGCCAGTGCGGTGAGGTGTCGGTCTATGGCAGCCATCATCGCCTGGTGCTCGACAGCGCCCGGGCGCTGACCATCCATGGCCTGGGCAGCGTGACCACGGTCAGGGGCGCCGTGGCCAGCCTGAGCATCGGCGGCGGCTATCAGCAGGTGCAGGCCAATGTGCGCGGCAGCGATGGCCTGGCCAAGGTCGATGCCTACGGCTACGGCGCCAAGGCGCGCCTGACCCTGCTCAGCCAGGCCGACATCGCCGTGGGTGGTTCCAGTCAGCAGGTCTACTGGTCCCGCGCGGCCGGGGTGGCCGAGCCCAAGACGCTGGTCTCGGGCGCCGACAACGTACTGCAGGCCAACCAGTCGGTGGCGGGCCTCACCGGCGGCGAACCCTCGGGCCTGAACGCCACCCGCTAGGCCGTGAAGGGCCGGGGGTTTCCCTCGGGCGGCGGGCACGTTAAGGTCGCGCACCTTTTTCGTGCGCCGCCGTCATGCCTTATCTCCTGCTCGTCACCCTCATTTGGGCGTTTTCCTTCAGCCTGATCGGCGAATACCTCGCCGGTCGGGTCGACAGTGACTTCGCCGTGCTGGTCCGCGTGGCCATCGCCTTCGTGCTGTTCCTGCCTTTCACCCGTTGGCGCGGGGTGCCGGGACGCTTCGCCCTGGGGCTGATGGCGGCGGGCGCGCTGCAATTCGGCATCACCTATCTGTGCCTGTATCGCAGCTTCGCGGTGCTGACGGTGCCCGAGGTGCTGCTGTTCACCGTGCTCACGCCCATCTACGTGACCCTGCTGGACGACGCCTGGCAGCGGCACTTGCGAATCTGGTCGCTGCTCGCCGCCGTGGTGGCGGTGGGCGGCGCCGCCTTGATCCGCTTCCAGCCGCTGACCGGTGACTACCTGCTGGGTTTTCTCCTGCTGCAGGTGGCCAACCTGACCTTTGCCGCCGGCCAGGTGCTGTGCAAGCACCTGGGGCATGCCTATGCCGGGCAGGGCGCCCTGCATCGCCATTTCGGGCTGTTCTTTCTCGGCGCCCTGCTGGTGGCGGCGCTGTCCTTTCTGCTGTTCGGCAATCCGGCGCGGCTGCCCGGCACCCTGTTGCAGTGGGGCGTACTGGTGTGGATGGGCGTCTTCGCCACGGCGCTCGGCCTCTACTGGTGGACCCTGGGCTCGTTGCGGGTCAACGGCGGCACCCTGGCGATCATGAACGAAGCCCATGTGCCGGCGGGCCTGCTGGTCAGCCTACTGATCTGGCAGCACCCGGCCGATCTGCCTAGGCTGTTGCTGGGCGGTGGGATCATCCTGCTGTCGCTATTCATCAATCGTCTGGGGCGTCAGTCATGAACGTGCTGTCCGGCAAGGGCCTGGGCCTTTCGGTGCTGTCGTCGGTGCTGTTCGCGCTGATGCCGGTGTACTTCGCCTGGCTGGCGCCGTTGGACGGCCTGCAGGTGGTGGCCCTGCGGGTGGTCTGGTCGCTGCCCATGGTGCTCCTGCTGGTGGTGCTGCTGCGGGAGGGCAGGGCCCTGTGGGCCACGCTCAAGCGGCTGGTGCGCGAGCCCCGGCTGTGCCTGGCGATCCCGGCGGCGGCGCTGCTGATGGGCATCCAGTGGTGGGTGTTCGTCTGGGCGACCATGAACGGCGAGGCCATGGCCATGTCGCTGGGCTACTTCCTCTTGCCCCTGGCCATCGTGCTGACCGGCCGGCTGGTCTATGGCGAGCGCCTGCGACCGCTGCAGCGGCTGGCGGTCGGCTGCGCGCTGCTGGGGGTGGTCAACGAGGTCTGGGTGACCGGGGCGCTGTCCTGGGTCAGCCTGCTGCCGGTGGTGGGCTATCCGCCGTATTTCGTCTTGCGCCGCTGGATGGCGGTGGATGCCTTGTCCGGGTTCGTCTTGGAGATGGTCTGCCTGCTGCCCTTCGCGCTGCTCGCCCTGCACTGGTTCTCGCCCGGCGTCATCCTGCAGCAGTCGCCCTGGCTCTGGGCGCTCCTGCCAGGCCTGGGCCTGCTCAGTGCCATCGCCTTCGCCGCCATGCTGGCGTCGAGTCGCATGCTGCCGCTGAGTCTGTTCGGCATCCTCAGCTATGTGGAGCCGGCGCTGCTGGTGTTCGTCGCCCTCTATGTGCTCGGCGAGCAGCTGCCGGAGGGCGCGATCTGGACCTATGGCCCCATCTGGCTGGCGGTGGCCTGGGTCTGTCTCGACAGTGCGCGCCTGCTGCGCAAGCAGCTCAGGCGCGCGCCAGTGGCGCCCTAGAGCGCCAGGGTCGGGCACTCCGCGGCCGCGAAAAAGAACTCGTCGCAGTTGGGCAGGCTACCGGCGCGATCGACGATGAGGAATTCATCCTCGTCGCGCAGGGCCAGCACAGGGTGGTGCCAGACGCCGGCATGGTAGTTGATGCCCTGGCGACCATCGGTGCGGAAGACGCGGATGGCGCCGGCATCCGGGACCGTCGCCGGCGGCGCCACCACCACCAGGAAAGGCTCGCCGCGCAGCGGCACGAAGGCCTGGCTGCCGTGGGGATGGCGTTCGAGCATGGCGATGGTCAGCGGATAGTCCAGCCGCCGGGCGCGAAAGATGCTGATGATCGCCGCGCCGTCCGCCGGCCCCGTCTCGACCCGTGCCAGGGCGTGGTATCTCTGGGTCGAGCCGTTGTTGATGGGATACCAGTCCCGGTCCGCCGTCTCTATGACCTCGCCGAAGGGCGCGAAGCCCTCGGCGGTCAGCGGCTCGATGCGCAGTGGCCGGCTCATGCCTGGCCCCGCGCCACCTTGCCGAACAGTCGCAGTCGGCTGACGCCGCCGTCCGGGAAGATGTTCAGGCGCACGTGGGTGATGGGGCCGAGGTCGCGCACCTGCTCGCGGAAGCTGTGCTCCTGGTGCATCTGCAGCTTTTGCGGCGGCAGCAGCTCCTTCCAGAAGAGACTCTGGGTCTCGATCTGACCGTCGGTGCCGCCACGCACATAGGCGCCCTGGATCTGGCAGCTGTCCGGGTAGTTGCCCTTGAAGTGCAAGGTGTCCACCAGGATTTCCTCGACGATGCCGGCGTGGCCCAGGGCGACGATCACCCAGTCGTTGCCGGGGGTGCGGCGGCGCGCGGTTTCCCAGCCGTCGGCCATGCTGGCGGCGCGGCCCGGGTTGAGGATGTTGCTCATGCGGCCATAGTGCTCGTCGTTGCAGGCCAGGGCGCGACCGCCGTTGAGGGCGGCGGCCAGGTCCAGCACCTCGTCGTCGGCCTGGGCCGACCAGTCGCGGTGGGGGATGCCATAGACCCGCAGGCGGGCCACGCCACCGTCGGGATAGATGTTCAGGCGCAGGTGGGTCCAGGGGCGGTCATCGGCGATGGCATGGTAGTGGTGGCTGTTGCCCTGCATCTCGATGGCCGGCAGCACCTCGGTCCAGGCGGCATCGGCGGCCGGGTCGCCCTCGGCGCAGAAGCAGGCTTCCAGGGAGGCCGAGGGCGGGTAGTTGCCGGTGAACCAGCGGGTGTCGATGTCGACGCCCTTGATCGAGCCGGGCACGCCCAGGCGGATGACCGCATGGTCGTAGCCTTCGAAGCGCTTGCGCCGCGACTCCCAGCCGTCCATCCACTTGCCGTTGTCGTCGTAGACGCCTTCCTTCCACTCCGGCTCGTGGGGCTGGAGCATGCGGTCGGCGGCAGCGAACCAGTCGTCGGTGACGCTGATGACACGGGTGCCGAGGCGGGCATCGGCGAGGTTGAGGTACTTCTCGAAGGGCGCAGCGTAGGTGCGTTTCATGGGGTGCTCTTGTCGGGGGAGGGGTCAGAGGGTCTGCAGGCGGAAGAGGGCGATGCGGTCGATCTCGGCCAGGGCGCGCTGGAATTCCTGCTCCGGACTGTTGGGCAGGCGTTCCTCGAAGGCGGCCAGGATCAGGTGCCGGTTGCTGCCCTTCACCGCCATGATGAAGGGGAAGCCGAATTTGGCGCGGTAGGCCTCGTTGTGGCGGGTGAAGCGTTCGAGTTCCTCCGGGGTGCATTGATCGAGGCCGGCGCCGGCCTGTTCGCCACTGCTGGCGGCGGTCAGTTCTCCAGCCAGGGCGGCGCGTCCGGCGAGATCCGGGTGCGCCTGGATCAGCGCCAGCTGTTCGGCTTGGCTGGCGCGGGCGACCTGGGCGGCGAGGCGCTGGTGCAGGGCTTCGACGCTGTCCGGCAACGGCTGGCCCTCGTCGAAGGCGCGCTCGGCGACCCAGGCGGAATGCTCGTAGATGCCGCCAAAGGTCGCGACGAAGGCAGCGCGCTCCAGCTGGCTGGGGGTGACGGTCTGGAAGGTGCTCATGCCGGCGGATGCTCCCGGTGCCAGTGACGGGCGATGTCCACCCGACGGGCGAACCAGACGCGCTCATGGCTCTGGGCGTATTCGAGGAAGCGCTTGAGGCCCACCAGGCGACCGGGGCGACCGATCAGCCGGCAATGCAGACCGATGGAAAGCATCTTGGGCGCGCTGGCGCCTTCTTCGTAGAGGGTGTCGAAGGCGTCCTTGAGGTACTGGAAGAATTGCTCGGCGGTGTGGAAACCCTGGACCTGGGTGAATCTCATGTCGTTGGTGTCCAGGGTGTAGGGGATCACCAGGTGTGGCTTGCCGGTGGGCGTATCGGGTTCCCAATAGGGCAGGTCGTCGTCGTAGGTGTCGCTGTCGTAGAGGAAGCCGCCTTCCTCCATCACCAGGCGCCGGGTATTGGGACCGGTCCGGCCGGTGTACCAGCCCAGCGGTCGTTCGCCGGTCAGTTCGGTGAGGATCTCGATGGCGCGCTGCAGATGGGCGCGCTCCTCGGCTTCGTCCATGTACTGGTAGTCGATCCAGCGATAGCCGTGGCTGCAGATCTCGTGGCCGGCCTGGACCATGGCGCGGATGACCTCGGGGTGGCGCTCGGCGGCCATGGCCACGGCAAAGATGGTCAGGGGCACCTGGTGCCTGGCGAACAGTTCCAGGATGCGCCAGACGCCGGCGCGACTGCCGTATTCGTAGAGCGACTCCATGGACATGTTGCGGACGCCCGGCAACGGCTGGGCGGCGACCATCTCGGAAAGGAAGGCCTCGGACTCCTTGTCGCCGTGGAGGATGTTGCGCTCGCCACCCTCTTCGTAATTGAGCACGAAGGACAGGGCGATGCGGGCGTCACCCGGCCAGCGGGGGTGAGGCGGCTGGGCGCCATAGCCGATGAGATCACGGGGATAGGTCATGGAAGGGGCATCCTGGCAGTCGAGATGTTTTGTATACAATGTTTGGAGACCTTTGCCGAGTCCCAGCAAGAATCCTGCCTAACTGGTCTGACCGGTCTGAAGACTTTCGGCCGGCTGGAACGCGCCCGGGCCGCAGACAGTGCCTCTGGCAGGGCTGTATACAATCGCTGGCTGAAAAACTGTTAGGCTGGCTCATCACCCTGCAGGAGCGCTCCCATGTCCGTTTCTTCCCCTGGCGGTTACCTGACGACCCATGTGCTGGACACCGCCGGTGGCTGTCCGGGCGCAGATATCGTCTTTCGCCTGTACCGTCTGGAGGGGGCCGCGCGACAGGCCCTGGGTGAAGGGCGGACCAACGCTGATGGCCGCAGCGATACGCCGCTGTTGCAGGGCGACGCCTTCACGGCGGGAGTCTATGAGCTGGAGTTCGAGGTGGGCGCCTACTACCGGCGCCGCCAGGTGGCGCTGGATGAGCCGGCCTTTCTCGATACCGTGGTCCTGCGCTTCGGCCTCGCCGACGAGGGCGCGCATTACCATGTGCCGCTGCTGGTCTCCCCCTACAGCTACTCGACCTACCGCGGCAGCTAGCGGCAACTGCTCCGCGGCGGTGCGCTTGCGCCCGAATCGGCACCAGGGTAGGGCGTAGGTCCGCGGCGCTAGTGGATGGTCGGCTCGGTGTTGAGTCGCGCGGTGGCGAGCAGCGGACGATCCGGCACGGCACTGCCGGGCCAGGTCTGGGCGATGCGTTCCAGCACCACCTGGGCCAGCATGCTGTGGGTACGGCTGGCGAAATGCCCGCGGGCGCCAAAGATATAGGCCTGGTCGGCGCCCGGTTCGACGTAGCTGTCCGGATCGCAGAATTCGCGACCGGGGAGACAGGCATCCCCTTCGGCATGGGTGAAGCCGTAGTTGCCGTAGTGAGCAAAGACCTCTTCCATTACCCGGTAGGCATCCACCAGCAGCAGGCGGTCTCCGGCCGGCAGGTTGGCCTGCAGGGTATCGTTGTAGAGCTTGACCAGATCATGGTTGCGCTGGGCCACCTGCTCGGTCCAGGGCTCGAGATAGGGCGCCTTGCCGTAGTCGGTGTTGTTGAGCACCACCAGCCGCTGGGCACCCAGGCTCAGCAGATAGCGCAGCAGCTTGACCTCGTTCAGGGCGGTATGCCTGATCCGCGCCTCGACCTGTTCGCGGACCTCCGGGGGCAGTGGGGCGTCGGCCATCAGCGCGGCCTTGAGCTTCTTGTCGTAGAAGGGGCCGATGATGTCATTGCCGCCGATCTGCACCAGCACCAGGTCCTGCTGGCGGAAGCGGCCATGCTGCATCTCGAAGTTGCGGATCTGTTGGGAAAAGGCCAGTGGCGCCTCGTTGTGGTCGAAGCCCGGCTCGGTGAAGCTGCCGGTCACGGCGCCGCCCTCGGCGTAGCAGAGACCGTCGGGGTCGCTCGGCCCCTCGTGGCCATAGCCTTCCACCTGACGATTGGGACCCAGCTCGATGCCGTAGGCGTCGGCGATTTCCTGCGGGTAGGTACGCCCCGGATTGGTCGCATAGATGTGGCCGAAGGTGCCGCAGTCCATGAGGCTGTCACCAAAGGCGATGACCCTCTGGATACCCCGCGCCTCGGCGATGGGCTCGGGGCTGGGTACGAGGGCGAGTAGCGCGGCGACACCCGCCAGTGCGGTCGCCAATCCCCAGTGCTTGCCCATCCTCTACCTCCCGGCAGCGCCCAGCGTCTGTGCTGCCCGTGCCTGTTGCAACCTTCATACCGGGAAGAGCGGAAAAAACGGCGGAGAGTTCCCCGCGCCCGGACCAGCCGAGACGGCAGGCGACGACAGGCAAGGACCTCGGGTGGGACGGGGCGATTGCGGCCCGCCCGCTGCCATTCAGGGTGGGTCAGTCCGGCTTGGCGACGGGATCGGAAGACTGCGCCAGGATGGCTGCCATCAGACCGGGGAAGCGCTGATCCAGGTCTTCGCGCCGCAACTGGTTCATGTGCGTGGTACCGGCGTTGCGGGTATACACCAGGCCGGCGTCGCGCAGGACACGGAAGTGATGCGACATGCTGGACTTGGGACGGCCGCCGTCGAGTTCGCCACAGGTGGCCTCGGCGACCCGCGCCAGATAGCGGACGATATCCAGGCGCACGGGATCGCTGAGCGCGTGGAACAGACGCTCAAGGGAAAATTCGTCGGGACTGGGATGTTTGAAAGGGCGCATGCGCCAATCATACACCGGGGGTTGGCGATTATGTTATGTTCGATTAATATCGAATTAACGAACAAGATTTCGACGTACACCTTGTCACCATACGGGAGACCGCTCAGATGTCCGCATTGTTCCAACCCTTCACCCTCAAGGACGTGACGCTGCGCAACCGCATCGCCATTCCGCCCATGTGCCAGTACAGCGCCGTGGACGGCGTCATCAACGACTGGCACCAGGTCCACTATGCCGGCCTGGCCCGTGGCGGTGCGGGTCTGGTCGTCGTCGAGGCCACGGCGGTCTCGCCGGAAGGCCGCATCACGCCCGGCTGCGCCGGCATCTGGTCGGACGCCCATGCCCAGGCCTTCGTGCCGGTGGTCCAGGCGATCAAGGCCGCCGGTTCGGTACCGGGCATCCAGATCGCCCACGCCGGTCGCAAGGCCAGCGCCAATCGACCCTGGGAAGGTGACGACCATATCGCCGCCGACGACGCCCGCGGCTGGGACACCATAGCCCCGTCCGCCGTGGCCTTTGGCGCCAACCTGCCCAAGGTCCCCAAGGCCATGACCCTGGACGACATCGCCCGGGTCCGTCAGGACTTCGTTGATGCCGCCAAGCGGGCCTACGAGGCCGGCTTCGAGTGGTTGGAACTGCATTTCGCCCACGGCTACCTGGCGCAGAGCTTCTTCTCGGTGCACTCCAACCAGCGTGACGACCAGTACGGCGGCGACCTCGCCGGCCGCAGCCGCTTCCTGCTGGAAACCCTGGCCGCGGTGCGCCAGGTCTGGCCGGAGCACCTGCCGCTGACCGCGCGTTTCGGCGTGATCGAATACGACGGTCGCGACGAAGAGACGCTGGCCGAATCCATCGAGCTGGCCCAGGGCTTCAAGCGCGAAGGCCTGGACCTGCTGAGCGTCAGCATCGGCTTCTCCACCCCGACCGCCAACATCCCCTGGGGCTCGGGCCTGCTGGCGCCCATCACCGAGCAGGTGCGCAAGGCGACCGGGCTCAAGGTGGCCTCGGCCTGGAACATCGACACCCCGGCCCTGGCCAACCAGGTGGTGGCCGACGAGCAGCTGGATCTGGTGATGGTGGGTCGCGCCCACCTGGCCGATCCGCACTGGCCCTACTATGCGGCCAAGGCCCTGGGCGTCGACAAGCCGTCCTGGGTGCTGCCGGCGCCCTACGCCCACTGGCTGGAGCGCTATCGCACCAGTTGAGGCTGAAGAAATGGCCGCCGCGGACCGGCGGCCATTTCTACTGGCGAGTGGCCAGTATGATAGCTAGCTAATCGTTAGGCCCGCACCTTGCATGACGTCAAAGCGATCCATCGCTGCTCTATCGTCATACAGGGAAAATTGTCATGTCCGAGATGTCTCGTCGCTCCTTCGTCAGCCTGGCCACCCTGGCCTCCGCCGCAGTTCCGCTGGTGGGCTGGTCCCGTCTGGCTGCCGCGGATACGGCCGCGCCGCCCGTGCGGGAAAAGGTGCTGATCAACTACAACGAGAATCCGCTGGGACCTTCGCCCAAGGCCGTGGCCGCCATGCAGCGAGGGGCGGCCCTGAGTGGCCGTTATCACTTCGAGTATCAGCAGCAGCTGATCGAGCTGTTCGCCCGCCAGCACGGCTTGCCGAAGGATCATGTACACGCCTTTTGCGGCTCCAGCGAACCCCTGCAGTACGCGGTGATGGCCTTTACCGGGCCCCGCAGCCTGGTGCTGGCCAACCCCAGTTACGAAGCGGCCATGGTGGCAGCCAAAGCCAAGGGGGCACCGGTCCACGAGGTTCCGCTGGACGCCAGCCATGCCCACGACATTCCCGCGATGCTGGCGGCGGACAGCCAGGCCGGGCTCATCTACATCTGCAATCCGAACAACCCCACCGGCACCGTCACGGCACGCGAGCGCATCGAATTCGCCATCGCCAATCGCCCCAAGGGTAGCGTGGTGATGATCGACGAGGCCTATATCCACCTGAGCAACGAAAAGAGCTGCCTGGACCTGGCCGCGCAGCATGACGATGTTCTGGTCCTGCAGACCTTTTCCAAACTCTACGGCATGGCCGGCGCCCGACTGGGCTTCGCCGTGGGTAAACCGGATTTGCTGGCCAAGCTGGAGGTGTTCGGCGGCGAGAATGCCATTCCGGTCGCCGCCATGCTGGGTGGCATGGCCAGCCTGGAGGATCGCCAGCTGGTAGCGCAGCGCCGCAAGGAGAATGCCGCCACGCGCGACGAGACCCTGGCCTGGCTTCGTCAACGGGGCTTCGCCTGCACGGCCTCCCAGGGCAACTGCTTCATGGTCGATACCGGTCATCCGGGCCAGCAGGTGATCGCCGCCCTGGCCAGGCGCAACATCGTCATCGGTCGCACCTGGCCGGCGTGGCCGACCTGGGTAAGGGTCAGCGTCGGGTTGCCGAATGAGATGAAGGCCTTCCGCGAAGCCTTCGTCGCGGTGCTCAAGGACCCGACGGCGCTGGCCGGATTCACGCCCTTGGAACGCCAGGGTGGCCAATTGGCGCAGCTCGCCTGATCCGCCGATAAAGCGCTTGCAGGGTGGCTAACGGCGCAGCCTTATCCACCCTGCCGCGGGCCTGCCAGTGGAAAACGCGGCGCGGTTTTCCACGCTACCGGATCGAGGCTCGGGCTTGGTCGTTTGGGTTTGTTGGGCTTCGCTAGGCTCAACCCAACCTACGTTGATGGGTAGGTTGGGTTGAGGCGGCTCCAGCGGCGAAGCCCAACAGGTTCAGCTGTCGCGGCTGTGTACCCGGCGACCCGCGGCATGGGTCTCGCGCACCACGCGGTCGTCGGCCAGGGTGGTGAGGACGAAGAGGGTTTCTTCCAGGCTCTTGGACTGCTGCAGGCGGTAGTCGAGCAGCGGGGTGGCCTTGAGGTCGAGCACCACGAAGTCGGCGTCGTGGCCGGGGGCCAGGCTGCCGATGCGGTCGTCCAGGCGCAGGGCGCGGGCGCCGCCGAGGGTGGCCAGGTAGAGCGACTTGAAGGGGTGCAGGCGATGGCCGCGCAGTTGCTGCACCTTGTAGGCCTCGCCGAGGGTCTGCAGCAGCGAGAAGCTGGTGCCGGCGCCGACATCGGTACCTAGACCGACATTGACCTTGAAGGCTTCCATCCGCTCTAGATCGAACAGCCCGCTACCGAGGAAGAGATTGGATGTGGGGCAGTGGGCCACCGCCGAACCGGTGTCGTGCAGGCGCTGGCATTCGGCGTCGCAGAGGTGGATGCCGTGGGCGAACACCGAGCGCGGACCGAGCAGCTGGAAGTGGTCGTAGACGTCCAGGTAGTGGCTGCGCTCCGGGAACAGCGCCTTCACCCAGTCGATCTCTTTGAGGTTCTCGGAGAGGTGGGTGTGCAGGTAGACGTCCGGGTGCTCGGCCAGCAGGCGGCCGGCGGCTTCCAGTTGCTCCGGCGTGCTGGTGGGGGCGAAGCGCGGGGTGACGGCGTAGTGCAGCCGGCCCTTGCCGTGCCAGCGCTGGATCAGCGCCTTGCTGTCGGTGTAGGCGGACTCGGCGGTGTCCTGCAGATAGTCCGGGGCGTTGCGGTCCATCAGCACCTTGCCGGCGATCATGCGCAGGTCGAGGCGTTCGGCGACCTCGAAGAAGGCATCCACCGACTGCGGATGGACACTGCCGAACACCAGGGCGGTGGTGGTGCCGTTGCGCAGCAGTTCGCCGACGAAGACCTCGGCCACCTCGGCGGCCTTGGCCGGATCGGCGAAGGCGCCCTCGGTGGGGAAGGTGTAGGTGTCCAGCCAGTCCAGCAGCTGCTCGGCGTAGCTGGCGATCATGCCGGTCTGCGGATAGTGGATATGGGTGTCGACGAAGCCGGGGGTGATCAGGGCATCGCGATGCTCGATCACCTCGGTGCCGGCTGGCAGGGTGGGCAGCAGTTCGGCGGCCGGACCCATGGCCTGGATGCGGCCGTCCGCGACCAGCAGCAGGCCGTCGGCGTGGTATTCGTAGGAGGCGTCCAGCCCCACCTCGGCCGGGTCGGCGAGGCTGTGGAGCAGGGCGGCACGATGGGCGATGGCAGTCATAACGATCTCTGAAAGACGAAGCGGCGGAAAAGGGATCAGCTGGGCGCGACGGCGTTGACCAGGCGCAGCGGCTGGTCCGCCTGCTGGGCCTGGCGGCCGTAGTGGGCGATGACCTCGCCGGCCACGGCGATGGCGATCTCCAGCGGCAACTTGCCCTGGACCTCGGGCAGGCCCAGCGGGCAGCGAACCGTGGCCAGGCGGTCGGCGCCGTGGCCACGGGCGGCGAGGCGGTGGCGAAACTTGGCCCACTTGGTCCTGGAGCCGATCAGGCCGAAGTAGCCATGGTCGCCGCGGGCGAGGATGGCGTCGGTCAGCTCCAGGTCCAGGGGGTGATTATGGGTCATGACGATGTAGTAGGCACCCGCCGGCATGCGGGCGATCTCGTCGACCGGCTCGTCGGTAACGATCTTTTCCACGCCAGCGGGCAGGACGGCGGGAAACTCCTGGGGCCGCGAGTCGACCCAGCGCACGGCGCAGGGCAATCCCGCCAGCAGCGGCACCAAGGCCCGGGCGACATGGCCGGCGCCAAAGACGATCACCGGGACGTCCTGCGCCAGCTGAGGTTCGAACAGCAGGGTGGTGACGCCGCCACAGCACTGGCCGAGGCTGGCGGCCAGGGAGAAGCGTTCCAGGCGCGGCTGGCGGGTGCCGGCGGCGAGCATTTCCCGGGCGATGTCCACCGCGCGGTATTCGAGATGACCGCCACCGATGGTCAGGTGCTGCTCCTCGCGCCCCACCAGCATCTTGGTGCCGGCCTCGCGGGGTGTGGAGCCCTGTTCGTCGGCCACGGTGATCAGCACGCAGGGTTCGCCGCGTGCCTCGAAGTCGGCCAGCAGGGCCAGCCAGCCACGTTTGGGGGTCATGCCGGTTCCTCCGTGGCGGTCACGGGTATGACCTGGCTCTCGGCGGCCAGGCGGCGCATGCGCTCCACGCCCCAGAGCACCCGCTCGGGAGTGGCCGGGGCGTCCAGGGCCGGGTGGAAGCGGTAGTCGGCCACGCTGGCCACGGCGTCCTGCAGGGCGCACCACACCGAGATGCCGAGCATGAAGGGCGGCTCGCCCACGGCCTTGGAGTGGAACACCGTGGCCTCGGGATTCTGCCGATTCTCCACAAGGCGCACGCGCAGATCCGGTGGCACGTCGCTCACCGCCGGGATCTTGTAGGTGGAGGGACCGGCGGTGAGCAGCTTGCCGGCGTCGTTCCACACCAGTTCTTCCATGGTCAGCCAGCCCAGGCCCTGGACGAAGCCGCCTTCCACCTGGCCGATGTCGATGGCCGGATTCAGGGAGGCGCCGACGTCGTGGAGGATGTCGGTGCGCAGCAGCCGGTATTCGCCGGTGAGGGTGTCGATCAGCACCTCGGAGCAGGCGGCGCCGAAGGCGTAGTAGTAGAAGGGCCGACCGCGGGCCTGGTCGCGGTCGTAATGGATCTTGGGCGTGCGGTAGTAGCCGGTGCTGGACAGCGACACCTGGCCGACATAGGCCAGCTGGATCAGCTCCTCGAAGCTCAGCAGGCGATCGCGCACCCTGACATGGCCATTGCGGAAGTCGACCTCTTCGGGCCCGATGTGGAAGTGCCGGCTGGCGAAGTCGATCAAGCGATCCTTGATGGTTTGGGCCGCGTTCTGCGCGGCCTTGCCATTGAGGTCGGTACCGCTGGAGGCGGCGGTGGGCGAGGTGTTGGGCACCTTGTCGGTGTTGGTCGCCGTGATCTGGATGCGGGCTATGTCGACCTGGAAGACCTCGGCCACCACCTGGGCGACCTTGGTGTTGAGCCCCTGGCCCATCTCGGTGCCGCCGTGGTTCAGGTGGATGCTGCCGTCGGTGTAGACATTGACCAGGGCGCCGCCCTGGTTGAGAAAGGAAGAGGTGAAGGAGATGCCGAATTTCACCGGGGTCAGGGCCAGGCCCTTCTTCAGTACCGGACTGTTCCGGTTGAAGTCGCGGATGGCCGCACGACGCGCCTGATAGTCGCTACTGGCCGCCAGGTCCGCGGTCATCTCCTCGAGCAGATTGTCTTCCACCACCTGGTGGTAGTGGGTGAGGTTGCGCGTCTCCTTGCCGTAGTAGTTGCGCCGCCTGACCTCCAGCGGATCGAGACCGCGATGGCGGGCGATGGCGTCCATGACGTTCTCGATGGCCAGCATGCCCTGGGGGCCGCCAAAGCCGCGGTAGGCGGTGTTGGAAGCGAGATGGGTCTTGCATCTGTGGCCGGTGATCTGGGCGTTGCCGAGAAAGTAGGCGTTGTCGGCATGGAACATGGCGCGGTCGATGATGGCGTTGGACAGGTCCGGCGAATAGCCGCAGTTGCCTGCCAGTTCGAAGCGGATGCCCAGCAGCCGGCCGTCGTCGTCGAAGCCGACGTCGTACTCGACATGGAAGGGATGGCGCTTGCCGGTCATGTGCATGTCTTCGAACCGCGGCAGGCGCATCTTCACCGGGCGCCCGGTGAGATGGGCGAACACCGCGCAGAGCGCCGCCGGCATGCCGGCCTGGCTCTCCTTGCCGCCGAAGCCACCGCCCATGCGTCTCATGTCGACGGTGACCCTGTTCATGGAGACGCCGAGCACCTCGGCCACCTGTTTCTGCACCTCGGTGGGATTCTGGGTAGAGGAATAGACCAGCATGCCGCCGTCTTCGGTGGGCATGACCGAGGCCACCTGGGTTTCCAGGTAGAAGTGCTCCTGGCCGCCGATGGCCAGTTCGCCCTGCAGACGATGGGGGGCAGCGGCCAGGGCGGCGGCCGCGTCACCCAGGTGGTGGCTGTGGCTGGGCGAGATGAAGTGCTCGCGGCGCAGCGCTTCCTTGACGTCGAGGATGGCCTCCAGCGGCTCGTATTCGATGAGGGCGGCCTGGGCCGCACGGCGGGCGGCATCGAGGCTGGTAGCGGCCACCGCCAATACCGGCTGGCCCAGGTACTGCACCTCGCCATCGGCGAGCAGCGGATCGCCGGGGAGGACGGCGCCGATGTCCAGCTGGCCCGGTACGTCGGCGGCGGTGATGGCCAGGGCCACGCCGGGAATCGCGTAGCAGGGCGCGAGATCGATGTGCTTGATCCGCGCATGGGCGTGCTCGCTCATGCGCGCATAGACGTGCAACTGGTTGGGGAATTCCAGGCGATCGTCGATATACAGGGCCTCGCCACTGACATGCTTGTCTGCGCTCTCGTGCTTGAGCGATTTTCCGACGCCGGTGGCCAGGCCGGCGGCGAAGGCCGCGGCCATTTCCTCGGGGGTGCGAACAGGGAGGGTGCTAGACATGGGCGGTGACCCTCGTGGCGAGCGTGGGCTGGGTGGTCTCCAGGTGACATTTGCGCAGCAGATTCTGCGCCGTCAGCAGGCGGTATTCGCGACTGGCGCGAAAATCCGACAGCGGGGCAAAATCCTCGGCCAGGGCCTGGACGGCGCGTTCGATGGACGTGGTATTCCAGAGCTGGCCGAGCAGCGCCTGCTCGCAGTGAGCGGCACGCTTGGGCGTGGCCGCCATGCCGCCGTAGGCGATGCGTACCGCCGCGACGTGGTCCTGGTCGAGCTCCAGCGCGAAGGCGGCGCAAACCGCGGAGATATCGTCGTCCAGCCGCTTGGATACCTTGAAGGCGCGAAAGACCAGGCCCTCACGCGCCCGCGGCACCCGGATCGCCTGGATGAATTCGCCGGGCTCCAGGGCCGTCTTGCGGTAGTCGAGAAAGAAATCGTCCAGAGCCAGTTCACGCAGGCGTTCACCCTGGCGCAACAGCAGGCTGGCGCCCAGGGCCAGCAACAGGGGCGGACTGTCGCCGATGGGCGAGGCATTGCCGATATTGCCGCCCAGGGTGCCCTGGTTGCGGATCTGCAGGGAGGCGAAACGCTGCAGCAGGGCGCCGAAGTCCGGGTAGTCGGCGGCCAGGGCGGCGGCGCAGTCGGCCAGCGGGGTGGCGGCGCGGATCTCGATAGAATCGTCGCCAACGGTGACGCCGCGCAATTCCGGGAGGTTGCCCAGGTAGATCAGGGTCTCCAGACGGCGATGCTGCTGGGTGACTTCCAGGGCCAGGTCGGTACCGCCGGCCAGCAAGCGCGCCTCGGGGTGCGCTTGGTAGAGACCGGCCAGTTCGCTCAGGGTGGTGGGGCTGTGGCAGCGCCGGTTGGCGCCCTGCAGCCGGGTATCGGGTGCTGGCGCCAGGGTCTCGAGGCGTTCCAGGGTCTGCTGCTCGCGGGCATCGAAGTGGTCCGGCTGACGGCCGGCGCAAGCCTGCTCGGCTGCGGCCAGGATCGGCCGGTAGCCGGTGCAGCGGCAGAGATTGCCGGCCAGGGCCTCGTGGGTGGCGGCGTCATCCGGCGCGGCAACGTTCTTCTGCAAGGCGAACAGCGACATGACGAAGCCAGGGGTGCAGTAGCCGCACTGGGAACCGTGGCAGTCGACCATGGCCTGCTGCACGCTGTGCAGGCGGCCCTGGTGCTTGAGGTCTTCCACGCTGATCAGTTGCCGGCCGTCCAGTGCCGCGACGAAGGTCAGGCAGCTGTTGACGGTGCGATAGCGCAGCTGGTCGCCGTCGGGCTCGGCCAGCACCACGGTGCAGGCGCCACAGTCGCCCGAGGCGCAGCCTTCCTTGGTGCCGGTCTTGCCGCAGCGCTCGCGCAGGTACTGCAGCACGGTAAGGTTGGGATCGAGCTGCTCTTCAACGCGCAGCTCCTGGTCCAGCAGAAACCTGATCACGGCCGCTCTCCACCTGGTCTCGAATGCCTTGATGGTGGGTAAAGCTGACCGATAGGTCAACATTTGCCCGGGTGAGTGGCGCCCCTCTGTCGTTTTTGAGCAAGAGGGGCAGGAAAGGCTGCGCCGTCCTGGCGCACTCGGTACGGCTGCGCCCATGGATGGTGCAAAAGCAGCCGCTCTAGCGAGCTCTTCTGCGGAATATTTATGCGGGGGCTTCAAGCCGCCCAAGGCAGTGCCGATATAAAGGCAGACGATTACGGCCTGGCCGCCTGCCGTCAGCACCCTCGTACAACCCGTTGCAACAGGTCGCCCCCGTGCCTACCCAACTCAATCGTGTCGCCCGTCAGGCCTCCCTCGGCTTCTTCGCCCTGGTCACCCTCATCTTCGCCCTGGCGGGCTGGATGCTGTTCGACCTGTGCGCGCGCATCGACGAGCAGCAACGCCACCACAGCGAGGCGGACGCCCAGCGCGCGCTGGAAACGCGGGTGGACAAACTGGGTCGGGTGCTGACCGATTATTCCTTCTGGCTGGAGGCCTATGCGCGGACCAATAAGAAGGTCGACGTCAACTGGGCCTACGAGGAGGACAATGTGGGGCCGTCCCTCTACAGCGGCTACGGGGTGAACGGCGCCTTCATCCTGGCACCCAATGGCGTGACCCGCTATGCCGTGGTTGGCGGCGGCCGCAGCAAGATGCAACTGGACACCTGGCTCGGCGACGACCAGACGGCGCTGCTGGCGCAGGCGCGGGAACGCTCGCTCAAGGATGGCTATGCCCAGGGCTATTTCCTGATCGATGGCCAGCCGGCCAGCGTGCTGGCCGCGGTCATCCGCCCGGATGCGACCTACCAGGACTTCAAGCGGCTGTCCTATATGGTGTTCGTCGACATCCTCACGCCGGACAAGCTGGCCCAGCTCGGGCACGCCTTCGAATTGCCCGGGCTGACCGCGGAGCCCGGGGACCTGCCCGCCCTGGCGGAGCGGCCGACCCTGGTGGTGAGGTCCGATCCGGGTATCGCGGTGACCTTCCACTGGCTGGTGCATGGCATGGGGCATCGCCTGCTGACGCAATTCGTGCCGCTGCTGGCGACCATGTGTGGCCTGGCGCTGCTGCTGGTCTGGTACCTGCGCCGGCGGATCGCCCTGGCGGCGCGGCAGACCGACGTGGCCGAAGATGCCCTGAGGCACAGCGAGCAGCGCTTTCGTACCGTTTCCGAGGCCTCGTCCGACTGGATCTGGGAGAGCGACGCCGAACAGCGACTGGTCTATCTCTCGGAGCGCTTCGTAGCCGTCACCGGCTTCAGCCGCGAAGACTGGCTGGGGCGTCCGCTGCACGAGTTGCTGGGCTACCCGCCGAGCCAGGTCGAGGAGGTGGCCCGGACGCCGCTGGCGGCCGGCCGCACCCGCCGTCCGCTGCCCTGCGAGATGCGCGATGCCCAGGCCAAGCTCAGGTACTGCCAGCTCTCGGCGCAGCCCATCATCAGCGGCGGCCTGCTGGCCGGCTTTCGCGGCACCGTATGCGACGTGACCGAGGAGATCGAGGCCAAGGCCCGCATCGAGCACATCAGCCGGCACGACGCCCTGACCGGACTGGCCAATCGTCATCAGCTGCACCGCTACCTGGCGCAGCGCTTCGCCGAGGGCGTCAGTGCCAGTCAGCCGCTGCATCTGCTGGCCCTCGACCTGGACCGCTTCAAGCCGGTCAACGACTCCCTCGGCCATGGGGCGGGCGATCAGGTGCTCTGCCAGGTCGCTCGCGAATTGCGCGCCAGCGTCCGGGAGGGCGATCTGGTCGCGCGCATCGGCGGCGATGAATTCCTGATCGCGGTGAACGGCTGCCTGAGTGCCGAGCAGGTGAGCCTGATGTGCAACCGGATGCTGGAGGGCATCGGCCGGACCATGCGCATCGACGAGCACGATATCAATATCGGCGCGAGCATCGGCATCGCCCAGGCGCCCCAGGATGGCCATGGCGCCGAGGATCTGCTGCGCTATGCGGACATCGCCCTGTACGAAGCCAAGGCCGCCGGGCGCAATACCCTGAGGTTCTATGAGCCCACCATGAACCAGCGCATCCTCGAGCGGCGCCAGCTGGAGACCGAGTTGCGCCTGGGATTGCAGCGGCTGGAATTCGAGCTGGATTTCCAGCCGCGATTCGACGCCAGCAGCCAGCGCCTGCTGGGCGCCGAGGCGCTGGTGCGCTGGAACCATCCCACGCGCGGTCGCCTGGCACCGGCCGAATTCATCGGGGTGGCGGAGGAGACCGGATTGATCCTCGGCCTGAGCGACTGGGTGCTGCAGGAAGCCTGCAGCCAGGCGGTGGTCTGGGAGCCGGAGCTGATCGTGTCCATCAACCTGTCGCCGCTGGAGTTCCAGCGCGACGATCTGGTCGCGCGGGTGCGCAAGGTGCTCGACCGCACCGGCATCGATCCGGCGCGGGTCGAGCTGGAGCTGACCGAGAACGTCCTGCTGGACGACGCCGCGGGCGCCCTGGAGTTGATGAAGAAGCTCAAGGCGCTGGGGGTGCGGCTGTCCATGGACGACTTCGGTACCGGCTATTCTTCGCTGAGCTATCTGCGCACCTATCCCTTCGATTGCCTGAAGATCGATCGCAGCTTCGTCTCCAACATCGAGGTAAGCGAGAGCAACGCGGCCATCGTCGAGGCCATCGTCAGCATGGGGCGGGCGCTGTCGCTCACGGTGGTGGCCGAGGGCATCGAGACCGCCGGCCAACTGGCGCGCATCGCCGATCTCAGGTGCGACCAGGCCCAGGGCTTCCATCTGCAGCGACCGCTGTCTCAGGCGCGGTTCGCCGCCTTGCGGCAGGACCAGGCACGGCCGCGGGAAGCGTCCAACGACGCCAGTCGCACCCTGGTCGCCACCAGGCACTAGGCACTAGGAGCACCCAGGGCCGCACCCAGCAGCAGCGCGGCGAACAGCAGAAAGAGTCCGCCGGCCGCCCGGTTCAGGCGCGCGAGGGTGGAACCCGCGGTCAGGCGGGTACTCAAGGCTGCTGCGGCCCCGGCGTAGCTGCAGTGAATGAGGAGGCTCAACAGGCAGAAGCTCGCCACCAGCAGCACCAGCTGCGGCAGCACCGGGCGGTCCGCCTGGATGAAGGGCGGAAACAGCGCCAGAAAGAAGATGATCAGCTTGGGATTGGTGAGGGACACCAGCAGCCCTTGCCGGAGGCGTCTGGCGACGCCGATCGCCGGCCGGGTCGTGCCGGTCCGCTGGCCTGGAAGCGAGTCCTGGCGCAGGCGACTCAGACCCAACCAGCCCAGATAGAGCGCGCCAAGCAATTGCAGCCCCTGCAGCGCCCGTGGCGAACTGCTCACCAGGGCGCCGAGCGCGGTGCTGGACAGAATGGCTACCAGGAGGATGCCCAGCACCACACCGAGGATGCCTGGCAGGGCGCCGCGCCACTGCAGCAGCAGGGCGTTGTTGACCGTGAGCAGCACGCCCGGACCGGGACTGGCAATGGTGAGGCCGCACAGCAGCAGGTAGAGGGCAAAGGTATCCATGGCGTTTCCAGGCGGTCTGGTGGCCGGTCCTGGGCTGGCCGGTCCTGCGCTGCCGGCGACCAGTCGCTGACAGCGGCGCCCAGTCTGGCGACAGGGCGCGCCGGCGTCGCCATCCAGAGGGGCGGCTTTTCCACCGTACAGCGGCCGGCGCGGGGCTCAGGCCACCTGGAAGCGCCCCACCAATGACTGCTGGGCGTCGGCCAAGCGGGCCAGTTCGCGACTGGTGACCGCGGTCTGCTCGGCACCGGCGCTGACCTGGATGACCAGCTCATGGATGTCGCTGACGTTGCGGCTGATGTCTTCGGCGACCTGGCTCTGCTGCTCGGCGGCCGAGGCCACCTGGATATTGCGATCGTTGATCAGGGTCACGCCCTCGGCGATCTCGCTGAGCAATTCGCCGGCGCGGAGCATGTTGCCGGCGCCGGTCTGCACCTGGCCGAGGGTCTCCTGCATGGCCTGGGCGGCGCGGTCGGTGCCGCTCTGCAGGCGGCTGATCATCTGCTGGATGCTGCCGGTGGACTGCTGGGTCTTTTGCGCCAGGGAGCGTACCTCGTCGGCCACCACGGCAAAGCCGCGACCGGCCTCACCGGCGCGCGCCGCCTCGATGGCCGCATTCAGCGCCAGCAGATTGGTCTGCCCGGCAATGCCATTGATCACGTCCAGCACGAGGGAGATGGCGTCGCTCTCCTGCTTGAGTTCGGCGATGATCTGCGCGGTGCGCTCGGCCTGCACCGACAGCCCCTGCACCAGGCCGATGGTGGCCTGCAATTCGTGGCGACCCTGGCGGGCGCTGGCCTCGACCTGCCGCGAGCCCTCGGCGGCTTCGCTGGTGCTGCGGGCGACATCCTTGACCGTGGCGCTCATCTCGGCGATGGCGGTGGCCATCTGATCGGTGCCCAGGCGTTGCTGGGTCACGTTTTCGCTTGTCTGGATGGCGACCGCCGAGGCTTCTTCGGCGGCGGTGGCGACCTGCTGGGTGGCCGCGCCGATCTCCTGGATGACCTGGCCGAGTTCCTGGCTCATCAGATTGAGGTTGCCGGTGATGGTGCCGAATTCGTCCCGACCCTGGTAGACGCAACGGGCGCTGAGGTCGCGGGTCGCCAGGCGGGTGAGGGTGCCGTTGACCTGTTCGACCGCCTGCCTGATGTTGCGGATGACCAGCCACGCCAGCACCGAAACGGCCACCAGCAGCACCAGCATCAGGCCGAGGGTGGTCCAGAGATCGCGGCTGGCGCTGGCGCGTAGCTGTTCGGTGGTGGCGATGATGCTGGCGCCCAGTTCCGTTTCCAGGGTGCCCAGCTGATCTATGCGCTGGGTGGCCAGGTCGAACCAGGTGTCCGGCTGCACATTGAGCGGTCTGCCCGGCGTCGTGTAGAGCGCACGCCGCTGCAACTGCGCCAGCTCCAGGGCACCGGGCTGCTTGAGGAGGTCCTCGAATCGCTGGACCACCTCGGGCGCGGACCTCTGCCTGAAGGCGTCGGCGTAGGCGGTGAATTCGCCGAGATTGCGTGCGATCTGCACCAGTAGCGGCAATTCCAGCCGATTCCTGCTGAAGGCTATCCCCAGCAGCGCGCGGTCGCGGCCGGCTCTTTCCTTCATCTCGACGAACAGATTCAGGGCATTCAGGGCGCGCTTGATCGCCGGATCCTCGACTTCGGCTTCGAGCTTGCTGTTGTAGCCGATCAACGCCTGGATCATCTCGGTATAGGCGGCACTGGATTGGGTACCGCTGATCGTCAGGCCGTCCACGGTGGTGCGTACCCCGGGCAGGCCGTCGAGGAGCTTCAGCACGGGTTGCAGGGCGGTATCGTCGCTGGCCACCCGGGCGCGCAAGGCGCCTTGGGCCTGGTCGCTGTCCTGGCGATAGGTTCGCAGGTCGTCACGCACGGCCGTGCCGCCACTGCTGAGAAAGGCGCCGCTGGCGCCCCGTTCGCGTTGCAGGTTGGTGATCAGGGTGCTGACGTCTTGCGCCGTGGCGCTGGCGGTCACGGTGTGATCGAGATTCTCCAGCGTCTGGTAGCGCTCCTTGAGGAAGAGACCGCAAATCAGCAGAAAGCCGGTCAGGGGCAGGAGCAGGATCAGCAGCAGCTTGGTACTCAGGGCGGCGTTCTTCAGCATCGGTCAGTCCTTCAAGAGATGACCCTCGCGCTTGCTGGGACGCGAGGGATCGGTTCCATGAGAGGTCACCGCGCAGGCATCGCCGGACAGGATTCAGCTGCTCAAAGCCTGACTGTTGCTTGGAGAAATACCCGGGTGGCGGATGCGCGCGCATGACCGGCTGTAATGCCTGCAAGTAGCGTGCTAGAGCGGTTCATGGGTGTTGGTTGCCGATTCCCTGCTCCGTCTGGAACCGCGGAGTCGCCACCGGGGCTGAAAGGTGATGGCGGCAAAGGCCTGCGGTGGAAGGATCAAGCCGGGGCACACGGTAGAACTCGGTACAGAGCACTGACGTCCGGGTTGGGGGCAGGCTGGGCAGTGCCGAAGGGCGACCAAGCCCAACGACAGGGCAACGCGGGGAGGCGGGAGAGAACAGCGAGAAGCGGGAAGGCGGGGTTGCAGCGGATGGCCAGCGAGGGGGAACCCGAGCTGTCCCCCTCGCTGGCCATCGAATGCCTGGTTAGGGTCAGGCCACCCGGAAGCGGCCGACCAGCGCCTGCTGCTGTTCGGCGAGGCGCGCCAGTTCGCGACTGGTGACCGCGGTCTGCTCGGCACCGGCGCTGACCTGGATCACCAGGTCGTTGATGTCGTTGACGTTGCGACTGATCTCTTCGGCGACCTGGCTCTGCTGTTCGGCGGCCGAGGCGACCTGGATGGTGCGATCGTTGATCAGGGTCACGCCCTCGGCGATCTCGCCCAACAGCTCGCCGGCGCGAACCACATTGCTGGCGCCGGTCTGCACCTGGCTCAGGGTTTCCTGCATGGCCTGGGTAGCGCGGTCGGAGCCGGTCTGCAGATTATTGATCATCTGCTGGATGCTGCCGGTGGATTGCTGGGTCTTTTGCGCCAGGGAGCGCACCTCGTCGGCCACCACGGCGAAGCCACGCCCGGCCTCACCGGCGCGAGCGGCTTCGATGGCGGCGTTGAGCGCCAGCAGATTGGTCTGCTCGGCGATGCCACGGATCACATCCAGCACCGAGGAGATGGCGTCGCTCTCGTGCTTGAGTTCGGCGATGATGTCCGAGGTCCGTTCGGCCTGCACCGACAGCCCCTGCACCAGGCCGATGGTGGCCTGCAATTCGCGACGACCCTGGCTGGTGTTGCCCTCGACCTGGCGCGAGCCCTCGGCGGCTTCGGTGGTGCTGCGGGCGACGTCCTTGACCGTGGCGCTCATCTCGGCGATGGCGGTGGCCACCTGATCGGTGCCCAGGCGCTGCTGGGCGACGTTCTGGCTGGTCTGGATGGCGACCGCCGAAGCCTCCTCGGCAGCGGTGGCGACCTGGACGGTGGCCGCGCCGATCTCCTGGATGACCTGGCCCAGCTCCTGGCTCATCTGGTTGAGGTTGCCGGTGATGGTGCCGAACTCGTCCCGGCCCTGATAGGCGCAACGGGCGGTGAGGTCGCGGGTGGCCAGGCGGGTGAGGGTGCCATTGACCTGTTCGACCGCCTGCTTGATGTTGCGGATGATCACCCAGGCCAGCGCCGAGACGGCCACCAGCACCAGCAGTACCAGGCCCAGGGTGATCCAGAGGTCGCGACTGGCATTGGCGCGGGCCTGCTCGGCCTGGGCGCCGACGCTGGCGCCGAGGTCCGCCTCCACCTTGCCCATCAGGTCGATGCGCTGGGTGGCCAGGTTGAACCAGTCCTCCGGCTTGACGCCCAGGGCGTCGCCAAGGGGAACGGTAAAGGCCAGTTGCTGCAGGCGGCTGACTTCCTGGGCGCTGGGTTGCTTGAAGGTGTCGTCGAGCTGGCGGATGAACTCGGGCGTGGCCTTGCGCTGGAAGGCGTCGGCATAGGCGGAGAATTCGCCCAGGTTGCGGGCGAAGCGCGACAGCAGGCTGGCGTCGAAGCGATTCTGGTTGAAGGCCAGACCCAGGAGCACCCGCTCGCGACCGGCGCGTTCCTTCATCTCGACGAACAGATTGAGGGCGCCCAGGGCGCGCAGGATGGCCGGATCGTCGACCCCGGCTTCCAGCGAATGGGTATAGCCGATCAGCGTCTTGATCAGGTCGGTGTAGGCCGCACCGGACTGGGTGCTGTTGAGCGCCAGGCCGTCGACCTTGGTGCGCAGCTCCGGCAGACCGTCCAGGGCACGCAGCAGGGCCTGGATGTTTGCATCGCTACCGCTGGCGAGGGTCTTGAGTGCGCCATGGGCGTTGTCGCTGTCCTGGCGGAAGGTCTTCAGCTTGTCCTGCATCGACTTGCCGCCGCTGCCGAGAAAGACGCCGCTGGCGCCGCGTTCGCGCTGCAGGCTGGTGATCACGGCGCTGATGCGTTGCGCCGTGGCACTGGCGGTGACCGTGTGCTCCATGTCCTTGAAGGTTTCGTAGCGGTCGGCGGTGTAGAGGCCCGAGATCACCAGGAAGCCAGCCAGCGGCAGCAGCAGGATCAGCAGGAGCTTGGTACTTAGGGGGGCATTCCTGAGCATGGTGGACTTCTCTGAGGCGGTCAGCAGGGGCGCCGGCGGCAAAGCGATCAGCCGTCGTGGGCGAGGTCGATTGCGGTTATGTCGGCACCCCGGGACGAATCTTTATAGTCAGGTTAATCAGTGGTGCGAGTGAGAGTGCACCAGGCTGTATGTCAGGCGGTACGCCGGGTGGTGCGTGCTGCGCCCGGGGAGGCCGGGCGCTAGGGTCAGACATCGATCAGCCCAGCTGCGCCCTGAAGAGCAGGGCGTAGCCGAGCACCAGCAGCGGCCAGCCCACCGCCGGCCCGAACACCAAGCGCCAGAGCCACAGGCGCGGCACGAAGCCGACGCCGTGGACCAGTCCGGCGGACACGCCCAGCATCACCGCCATCAGCAGCGGATGGCTGTAGTGGCCGCTGGCGTCGAGCATCAGCCCGGGGTGGATCAGCAGCAGCAGGGCCAGGGGCGCCGCCAGCAGCAGGGACAGCGTCCGCCCCAGCGGGTGGACGCGGGGCAGGGCTTCAGCATTCGGCATCGTCATGGACGTCCAGCTCCCGGGTGCTTTCCAGCCAGAGGGCGTTGATGATGCCGAAGCTCGCGGCGAGCAGGACACCGAGGATCCAGGTGAAGTACCACATGGCGTGTCTCCTTGAGAGGCTGATCAGTAGAGGCCGTGGGGGTTGGCGTCGATGAAGCGGTCATCGACCTTGCCCCACATGCGGACGTAGCTCCACAGGGTGTAGGCGAGGATGAGCGGCACGAAGACGGCCGCGGCGACGAACATGATGCCCAGCGTCTTGTGGCTGGAGACGGCGTCCCAGACGGTCAGGCTGGAGGCCGGATCCAGACTCGACGGCAGCACGAAGGGAAACAGCGCGCAGCCGGCGGTGGCGAGGGTGCCGACGATGGCCAGGGCCGTGCCGGTAAAGGCCAGACCGGCCTGACGCCAGCTGCTGCCCAGCAGCGCGAGGACGCTGCCGAGTACAGCCACGACCGGGGCGATCAGGGTCAGCGGTTGGGCATGGTAGTTGGCCAGCCAGCCCGGGTTGCCGGCCGCGACCACCTTGTGCAGCGGATTCAGGGCGGTGCCCGGATCGCCCTGACTGATCAGCACGTAGCCGTCGATGCCATGGGCCAGCCAGACGCCGGCGAGGCCGAAGGTGGCGAGATGCAGCAGGGCGCACAGGCCGGTGGCGCGGCGGGCGCGCTCGCCCAGGGCCTGGTGGGTGCGCAGCATCAGCCAGCTGCCTCCATGCGCGCAGAGCATGGCCAGGCTGACCCCGCCGCAGAGCAGCGCGAAGGGGTTGAGCAGGGCGAAGAAGCTGCCGCTGTAGGTGGATCTGAGGGTGTCGTCGAGCTGGAAGGGCACGCCCTGGAAGAGATTGCCGAAGGCCACGCCGAACACCAGCGCCGGGACCAGGCTGCCGGTGAACAGGCCCCAGTCCCAGGCGCTGCGCCAGCGGCTGTTGTCCAGCTTGCTGCGGTAGTCGAAGCCCACCGGGCGCAGGAACAGGGCGAAGAGCACCAGCAGCAGCGCCCAGTAGAGTCCGGAGAAGGCGGTGGCATAGACCATCGGCCAGGCGGCGAAGAGGGCGCCGCCGGCGGTGATGAACCACACCTGGTTGCCGTCCCAGTGCGGGGCGATGCTGTTGATGGCGGCGCGGCGTTCCTTGTCGGTCTTGCCGATCAGGGGCATGAGGATCATGGCCCCCATGTCGAATCCGTCGGTGAGGGCAAAGCCGATCAGCAGCACGCCGATCAGCACCCACCAGATGAGCTTGAGGACTTCATAGTCGAACATGGCGGTCTCCTCAGACGTTGGCCGGGGCAGCGGGCTTGGCCGCCGCAGCCTGGCGCAGGGCGTCGCCGACCTGGGCGGCGCGTTCATGGAAGTAGCGGCCGGTATGCAGGCTGCTCGGGCCGAGGCGGGCGAAGCGGATCATCAGGTACAGCTCCACGATCAGCAGCAGGGTGTAGAAGGTGACCAGGGCGCCGATGGAACCCCAGAGGTCGGCTGGGGCCAGGGTCGAGGCCGACAGGTGGGTGGGCAGCACCTCGCTGATGGTCCAGGGCTGGCGACCATGCTCGGCGACCCACCAGCCGGTCTGGGTGGCGATCCAGGGCAGGGGCAAGCTGAACAGCGCCCACTTCAGCAGCCAGGGCTTCCTGAGTTCGTTGCGCCGGGTCGAGGCCCAGAAGGCGCAGAGGAACAGGGCCAGCATCAGCACGCCGCTGGCGACCATGATGCGGAAGGTCCAGAACACGCTCGCCACGTTGGGGATGGTGTCCAGGGCGGCCTTGCGCACTTGCTCGTCGGAGGCGGCAGGCAGATCGTTGGTGTATTTCTTGAGCAGCAGGCCATAGCCCAGGTCATGCTTGCGGGCATCGAAGGCGGCGCGGGTGACGGCGGAGTCGTCGCCGGCGCGCAGGCGCTCCAGCAGGGCATAGGCCTGGGCGCCGCTGCGGATGCGTTCTTCGTAGTGCTTGACCAGATCCTTGATGCCGGTGACCTGCTCGGTGGTGGAGCGGGTGGCGATCAGGCCCATCACATAGGGGATCTTCACCGCGTAGTCGGTGCGCATCTCCTGCTGGTTGGGGATCCCGAACAGGGTGAAGGAGGCAGGGGCTGCCTCGGTGTTCCACTCGGCTTCGATGGCGGCCAGCTTGACCTTCTGTACCTCGCCCACGCGATAGCCGGATTCGTCGCCCAGCACGATCACCGAGATGACTGCGGCCATGCCGAAGGCGGCGGCCACGGCGAAGGAACGCCGGGCGAAGCCGATGTCGCGGCCCTTGAGCAGGTAGTAGCTGGAGATCGCCAGGACGAAGATGGCGCCGGTGACATAACCCGAGGCCACGGTGTGGACGAACTTCACCTGGGCCACGGGGTTGAGCAGCAGAGCGCCGAAGTCGACCAGCTCCATGCGCATGGTGACGTAGTTGAATTCGGCACCGACCGGATTCTGCATCCAGCCGTTGGCCACCAGGATCCACAGCGCGGAGAGATTCGAGCCCAGGGCCACCAGCCAGGTCACCAGCAGGTGCTGCCCTTTCGACAGCCGCTCCCAGCCAAAGAAGAACAGCCCGATCAGCGTCGATTCGAGGAAGAAGGCCATCAAGCCCTCGATGGCCAGGGGCGCGCCGAAGATGTCGCCGACATAGTGGGAGTAGTAGGCCCAGTTAGTGCCGAACTGGAACTCCATGGTCAGGCCGGTGGTGACGCCCAGGGCGAAGTTGATGCCGAACAGCTTGCCCCAGAACTGGGTCATGTCCTTGTAGACCTGTTTGCCGGTCATCACATAGACCGACTCCATGATCCCCAGGATCACCACCAGCCCCAGGGTCAGGGGCACGAAGATGAAGTGATACAGCGCGGTCATGCCGAATTGCAGGCGTGACAGGTCCACGACGGATTCCGAGATCATCCCGGCAATCTCCTCAAGCGAAGGGAAGGGGTACTAGTCCAGCAGGTGGGCGCTGACCGCCTGGGTGGCGTTGGGCGGCACCGTGGGGGCGCTGAACCAGAGGCTCTTGATCGCCATGAGCAGCGCCAGCTTGATCAGCAGGATGATCAGCAGTTCCTTGACCAGGCGTCCGTTCATGGCGACCTCGCGAGCCGTGGCGCCGCTCCAGGACGGAGTGGCGGCTGCATGCAGGATGCGCCTGCTGGCTCTGGGCAAAACTGATCCAGATCAATTGGCCAGTGGCCATCGCCTGGGGCAGGTTGTCGCAGTCGTTCAGGTCGGGTTCAGAGGGGTTAAGACAGCGTTAAGACGCCTGGGCGCAAGGTGGAACCGTGACTGACGCCGGCCCGCTGCCGCGGCGACGCCAGCCCCCGTGTTCAAGACAGGAGGATCCACCATGAACGTCTTCAACAAGATGGCCGCTCTCGCCCTGCTCAGCACCGCCAGCTACACCGCCATGGCTGCCGAGATCAATGAAAGACGCGCCCAGGCCGCACTGCAGCCCAAGGCGGCCCAGTCCGAGGTCGTCGCGGTGCAGACGCAGGCACCGGCACGCTGGGACCAGGTGCTCGATCCCCAGGCCTATGGCCAGGCGTCGGTGCGCTATCAGGCAAGGGTCGTGGATCCGGCGCTGCTGCGGACCGTGAACGTCGGCTAGCGCCGCGGCGGGCCGGGCGGACCCCGGCCCCCGTTCGCATGCTATGTTGCATCCCTCAAGACGTGCGTAGGGGGACGCCAATGCAGCCGGTCACAGCCATATCCGCGGGACTCGGGCCGATCCGCTGGGAGGCGCATGCCTGCCTGCCCCTGGTGCCGGGGCAGGACATGTCCGGCTTGCATCGCTATCGCGCGGCCGGCTTCCATCATGTGTCGATCAACGTAGGCATGGACATGACGCCTTTCGCGACGGTGGTGCAAACCCTCGTGGATTTCCGCGCCTGGCTGGCGCGGCATGAGCCTCACTTCCGTCTGGTCGGCACGGTGGCCGACATCCACCGGGCGCGTGAGCAAGGCAGGCTGGCCGTGTCCTTCGATCTCGAAGGCTCGACCATGCTGCTCGACGACCCGGCGATGGTCGGGCTCTATGCCAGTCTCGGGGTGCGCCAGATGCTGCTCGCCTACAACCGCGACAACAGCTGCGCCGGGGGTTGCCATGGCGCGGGAGGCGGTCTGACGGCGCTGGGTCGCGAGATGGTGGCGGCCGGCAATGCGGCGGGCATCACCCTCGACTGTGCCCACGCGAGCGAGCGCGCCAGCCTGGAGATCATGGCGGTGTCGACACGGCCGGTGGTCTTTTCCCACACCAACATCAAGGCGCTCCACGAGCATCCGCGGACGGTGAGCGATCGCCAGATCCGCGCCTGCGCCGACCAGGATGGGGTGATCGGCTTGACCGGGCTAGGCATCTTTCTGGGTGATCCCGCGGCTTCGGTGGCCAGCTTTGTCCGCCAGATCGACTACCTGGCGGAGCGGGTCGGGATTCGCCATATCGGCATCGGGCTGGATACCGAATTGTGCCCGGCCGACCATGACCTGCCCGCTGGCGTCGACGCCGAAGACTGGTGGCCCGCACGCCACTATGGACAGCCGCATGGTCATACCCAGCTGCAACCCGAGGCGCTACCTGAACTGATACGCCAACTGGTGGGATGGGGCTACACCGCCGCCGACATCGACGCCATCCTGGGCGGGAATTTCCTGCGCATCGCGAGCCAGACCTGGCCGTCTGCGGCTGCCTGAGTCCAGGCGCAAAGCGCTTTCCCCTGGCCTAGACGTACTGCGCCGCCGCGTAACCCGACGCCCAGGCCCACTGGAAGTTGAAACCGCCCAGGTGGCCGGTGACATCCAGCACCTCGCCGATGAAGTACAGGCCGGGCGACTTGAGCGACTCCAGGGTCTTGGACGACACCTCGCGGGTGTCGACGCCGCCCAGGGTGACCTCGGCGGTCCGGTAGCCCTCGGTGCCCGCCGGGACCAGTTGCCAGTCGTGCAGGCGGGCGGCGATGGCCTTGAGTTCGTCCGGGGTGTATTGCTTCAGCGGCCGGGACTGGAACCAGCTGTCGGCGAGCAGCGTGGCCATCTTCTTGGTGAACAGCTCGCCCAGCAGGGTCTTGAGTTCGCTGTTGGGCCGCGCCTGGCGCTGCTCGGCGAGCCACTGGGCCAGGTCGAGGTGCGGCAGCAGGTCGATGCTGAGGCTGTCGCCGGGTTGCCAGTAGGAGGAGATCTGCAGGATCGCCGGACCGCTGAGGCCACGGTGGGTGAACAGCAGATTCTCGACGAAGCTCTGGCCGTTGCAACTGATCCGGCAGTCTTCCACCGCCGTGCCGGACAGGCCGCTGCAGAATTCCTTGAGCTGCGGATCGGTGATGGTGAAGGGCACCAGACCGGCGCGGGTCGGCAGCAGCTGATGGCCGAACTGGCGGGCGACCTGATAGCCGAAGCCGGTGGCGCCGAGGGTCGGGATGGACAGGCCGCCGGTGGCGATCACCAGGGACTCGCCACGCACCGGGCCCAGGCTGGTCTGCAGCTGATAGCCGCCCGGGTCGAGGCGGGCGATCTCCTGCACCGAGGTATTGAGGCGGATGTCGACGCCGCCCTGTTCGCACTCGTCCAGCAGCACGGCGAGAATGTCGCTTGCCTTGTTGTCGCAGAACAGCTGGCCGAGCTTCTTCTCGTGGTAGGGCACGCCGTGTTTGGCCACCAGGGCGATGAAGTCCCATTGGGTGTACCGCGCCAGTGCCGATTTGCAGAAATGCGCGTTCTGCGAGAGGAAGTTGGCGGGCTCGCAATAGAGGTTGGTGAAGTTGCAGCGGCCGCCGCCGGACATGAGGATCTTCTTGCCGGCCTTGTTGGCGTGGTCGAGTACCAGCACCCGGCGCCCGCGCGCGGCGGCGCTCAGGGCGCACATCAAACCGGCCGCGCCGGCACCGATGATGATGACCTGGGTCTCGAACACTGTGACTCCTTACCGAGAGAAAGGGGCCACTGGCCCGCGGCGGCGCATGTTACCCGATCGCTCGCCCGGGGTGGATGGCCGCCGTCGCATCGCGGGTCCGGCTGTCCGGGCACCCTCCGACAGGCGCGGGCCGGGGCGGGCGGCGATCATGGGCACCCTCGGCCATGGCCGGACGCGCGGCAGCGGGCAGTCTCAGCGACGGCTGCCCGCCGCCCGTCCGCGCAGGTGATTGGTCGGTAGGGCGGTGGTGTACTTCACCTGGCTCAGGGCGAAGCTCGATCTGATGCTGGCGACGACGGGGATGGTCGTGAGGCAATCCAGCAGCAGCGTCTGGTACTTGGCCAGGTCCTCGCTCACCACCCTGAGCATGAAGTCGGCCTCGCCGCTCATCAGGTAGCACTCCATGACCTCCGGACGCTCCTTGATCGCATCCGTGAAGACCTCCAGCGACTGCTTGTCCTGCAGCTTGAGCGACACATGCACGAAAACGTTGATGGCGAGCCCCAGCGCGGCCGGATCGACCAGGGTCACGGCGCCGCGCAAGACGCCATGCTCCTTCATGTCCGCCACGCGCCGCCAACAGGGGGACGTCGAGAGTCCGGCGATTTCCGCTAGTTCGGCATTGCTCAGTTCGGCGTTCTGCTGCAGGGCATCCAGGATGCGCAGGCTGGCATCGTCGAGTTTGGCGCGGTTCACGGTAGGAATTTCCTCTTTGCGACCTCTACAGGGTTGGATGTACCGATCTTTCCATTTTTCACGAAGAGAAAGGTGCGTTTTCGCGCGCGAGCGGAAATAGCATAACTCCGAGTGATCCATGGGCAACAGGGTGGCATCGTGAGCGCTACGATTCGGCAGAACCTCGACCTTCCAGGCAAGGCCTTCGGGCTTTCCTCCACCTATGTCGCGCTCGGCGTCATGGTGCTGCTGTGGGGAAGCAGCTGGCCGGTGACCAAGCTCGCCCTGCAATCGGTGCCGCCGCTCTGGCTGGCGACCGTGAGATTCGCCAGCGCCGCGGTCTGCCTGTGCCTCTACCTGGCGCTGCGGGGACAACTCAGGCTACCCACCCGGCAGGACCTGCCGATCATCGCCAGCGTGGGACTGCTGCAGATGATGACCTTCACCGGGCTTGGCATGGTGGCCATGGTGCAGATCGACACCAGCAGGGCCGTGCTGTTGGCCTACACCACGCCCCTGTGGTGCGTGTTGGTCGCCTGGCTGCTGTTTCGCCAGGCGCCGTCGCGCCTGCAGCTGACCGGATTGTCCATCGGCATGGCCGGGGTGGTCGCCGTCTGCAGTCCCGCGGAACTCGACTGGACGCAGCCGGGCACCGTGAAGGGGGCACTCTTTCTCCTGCTCGCCGCGGTGAGCTGGGCGCTCGTTATCCTCCATGTGAAGCGCCATCGCTGGGTGACGTCGCCGCTGGCACTGGCACCCTGGCAGATGCTGCTGGCCGTGGTGCCCCTGGCCTTTGCCGCCTGGCTGAGCGAAGGCTGGCCGACCGCCGTCACCTTGGATACCCGGCTGTTGCAGGAGCTGTTCTTTATCGGTCCGATCGCCACCTCGGCCTGTTTCGTCATCTCGGCGGAGTTCGGTCGGAGGATATCCACCTTCGCCATGTCGACCGTCACGCTCGGGGTGCCCCTGGTGGGAACCCTGGCGTCCTGCCTGGCGTTTGGCGCCACCGTGTCGAGCCTGTTCGTCGCCGGGCTCGGCCTGGTGGTGGCGGGGGTGCTCGTCTCGGCCCTGGCGGTGCGCCCCGGACGAACCTGAGCCTGACCGCCCGTACCGTGGCGCGCTAGGTGGTCAGGTGCGTCGCGGTTTCTTCGAGGATCTGCTGCAGCCGGCGTGACAGGGCCTCCGCCGAATAGGGCTTGTGGATCAGCTCGAAGCCCTGGGCGCCATTGGTCGCCAGGACGTGGCTGTAGCCGGAGGTCAGCAGGATCGGCAGGCAGCGATAGAGGCGTCTGATCTCGATGGCCAGCTCCAGCCCGCTCATGCCGGGCATGACGACGTCCGAGAAGACCACGTCGAATCGACCCGGCTGGTCGGCGAGCAGGGCGAGGGCGCGCTCGGCGTTGGTGGCCAGGACTGCGTGGTAGCCGAGATCGCCCAGCAGGTCGACGGCGAAGCTACCCACCTCGAGATTGTCCTCGACCACCAGGACGGTGATCCCACCGCCATCGACCGTTGCCGTGGCATCAGCGAGGGTCGGTTGCGGCCCGCTGGCCGGCGCGAGCGGCAGATAGAGGCGGAAGGTCGTCCCGCGGCCGACCTCGCTGGTGACCCGCACCTCGCCACCGGACTGCTTGATGAAGCCGAACACCTGACTCAGGCCGAGTCCGGTGCCCTGGCCGACTCTCTTGGTGGTGAAGAAGGGCTCGAAGATCTGCTCCAGGTGTTCCCGGGCGATGCCACTGCCGTTGTCCGCCAGGGTGATGGCCACGGCCGGGAGGTCCAGCGCTGGCTGAGCCCCGCCGGCCGGAATGCCGGCGACGGTCATTACGCCTATGGTCAGGCGTCCGGCACCGCTCATGGCGTCGCGGGCGTTCACCGCGATGTTCACCATCGCGGTATCGAACTGGCTGGGGTCGGCATAGACCAGGCACGGGTCATCGCCTACCTCGAGCTCGATGCCCACCTGCGAACCCAGCAGGGTTTCCAGCATGTCACCCATGGCCAGGACATTGTCCCGCGCGGAAAACACCTCGGGCGCCAGGGCCTGGCGCCGGGCGAAGGCCAGCAGTTGCCCGGTCAATCGCGCGGCGCGATCCACGGTGGTGGAGATCGCTTCCAGGTAGCGCTCGCGTCGCGCATCGCTGAGGTTGGGGCGCTTGAGCAGGTCGCAGGAGGTGCGGGCGACGGTGAGCAGGTTGTTGAAGTCGTGGGCCACGCCCCCGGTGAGCTGGCCGATGGCTTCCATCTTCTGCGCCTGGCGCAGGGCGTCTTCGGCGGCCGCGAGATCCAGCGTCTGCTGGCGTTGCTGGGTCACGTCGCGCACGGTGGCATAGATGAGTTCGCCGTTGCGCGTGGCATTCCAGGAAAACCAGCGGTAGGTGCCGTCGCGGTGGCGATAGCGGTTTTCGAAGCTGACCAGCGCCATGCCCTGCTTGACGTCGCGAAACGCCTGGCGCGTGGCGACGAGGTCGTCATCGTGGACGAAGGTCAGGAAGGGACGGGCCTTGAGCTCGTCGAGCGACCAGCCCAGGGTCGCCGTCCAGGCCGGATTGAGGTTGACGAAGAAGCCTTCGAGGTCGGCCACGCACAGCGGATCGGTAGAGCAGTTCCAGATCTGGTCGCGCTCGGCGGTGCGCTCCGAGATGCGTAGCTCCAGCTCGTCGTTGAGCGCGGCAATGGCTTCGGCACGGGCCTGCTGCGCCTGCTGGGCGAGGATGCGACTGCTGATGTCGCGCGAGATGCAGACGATCTTGACCTCGCCGGTGCCGGCCACCGCGAAGGGCGAACAGGACACCTCCCACCAGCGCGGCTCGCCCCGGGCCGTGGGGCAGAATCCCTCGACCCGGGTGCCCTGGCCTTCGACGGCGCGCCTGACGGCGTGGCGGATCTTCTCGACCTCCGCGTCAGGCCAGAGCGCGGCGTATTCGCAGCCCATCACCTGATCGACGGACTGCAACTGGTTGAGCTCCAGGCCCTGGGCGTTCATGAATTCGATATGGCCCCCGGCGGAGAGGACCTTGACGCAATCCAGGCTGGCCTGGAGCAGGCTGCGGGAAAAGCCTTCGCTGTGCAGCACGTTGCGGGCGGCCACGAAGCGGCGCTGGGCGCCGATCTCCAGCGCGATCATGCTGGCGAAGAGTTCGAAGGCGGGCAGGATCTCGGGGCTGCTGGGTTTGGCCGGCTGCGGATCGATGGCGCAGAGGGTGCCGAAGAAGCTGCCGTCGTCCAGCACGATGGGGACCGAGATATAGCTGCGCAGGCCGTACTGCCTGGGCGTGTGATGATGGCGATAGAGCTCGTCCAGCGCCACGTCGTCGATCACCACCGGCTGGCGATGGTCGCGGATCTCGTCGCAGATGGTCGATTTGACGTCCAGTTCGCCACCGGGCTCTAGGCCGAAGCCGATCAGGTCGAGGGTACTGCAGGCGATCCAGCGATCGTCGGTCACCCGGGCGACGGCGGCGAAGCCCATCCCTGTCATCCGGCAGACCACGTCCAGGATCCTGGGTACCGCGGCGATCTCGGCAATGAGATCGATGTCCTGGGACAGGAGGTACGAGGGGACTGGAGTCGAGGTGAGAGTGCTCATCGGGTCGCTCGTACGGTGCCCTGCCGGGGCAGCGGGGAAGATGGCGAGCGACAGGTTGAAGCCTCCAACACGGATGCTAGAGGTGTTCGTCACAGGCCGTGCGCGGCCAGTATAGCGAGCATCCAAGCGAAGCGGGTGACAGGATGCCCACCGGTTTGCGATGGGCGTCTCCGTCTGCCACCCGGGACCGCGGCCGCCGTTGCCCGGCGGCCAGGGCTTCAGCGGTTACCCAGCAACGGCGGCCGCCGTCCCGCCCAGGGTTGCGCGCGTTCCAGCTGGGCGGCCAGGGCCAGCAGGGTGCCTTCCGCGCCGAAGCGCGCGGCGAAGTGGCTGCCCAGGGGCAAGCCGCTGGGCGTCCACCACAGCGGCACCGACATGGCCGGCTGACCACTGGCGTTGAACAGGGCGGTGAAGGGCGAGTAGCTGTGGAAGGCCGCGATGGCCTCGGCCAGGGGGCGCTCCGCGTGCCCGCCGTCGAGTTCACCCAGGCGCGGCGGTTCACGGGTCAGGGTGGGGCTGAGGATGACGTCATGGTCGGTGAGAAAGCGCGCGAGGGTCCGGCCCAGGGCGTGCAGGCCTTCGACTGCGGCGGCGTAGCGGTGGGCGGGGATATCGCCCCGCTCGCGCAGGATCACCCGGGTGCGGGCGTCCAGTTCCTCTTCGCTGACCGGGGTACCGCGCATCGCGCCCAGCACCTGCAGGTAGTGGCGGGTGCTCGGGCCGATGATGTCGAAGACCTGGTCGAGAAAGCACGGCAGGTCCACCGGCAGGGTTGCCGGTTCGACGTGGTGGCCAAGGCTTTCGCACAGCCGCGCCGTGTGGCGCACCGCGGCCAGGGCGTCGGGCCCGCTGGGCCAGGGCGCCAGGTGCTCGACCAGGGCGATGCGCAGCGGGCGCGGATCGCGCTCCAGCAGGCTGGCGAAGGGCACCTCCTGGCTCGGTGCCGCGTAGGGCGCGCCCAGATCGGCGCCGGCGGTGGCGTCCAGCAGCAGGGCGTTGTCGCGCACCGACAGGCTCATGGCATGGGGCGTGCCCATGCCGGCCCAGCCTTCGCCTACGATGGGGCCGGAGGGCATCCGGCCGCGACTGGGCTTGAGGCCGAAGATCCCGCAGCAGGAGGCCGGTACCCGCAGCGAACCACCGCCGTCGTTGCCGTGGGCGAAGGGCACCACCCGGGCAGCGACCAGAGCCGCAGCGCCGCCGCTCGAACCGCCGGCGCTGTGGGCCGGGTTCCAGGGATTGGCGGTGGCGCCGAAACGGCGCGATTCGGTGCTGTAGGAGGTGCCGAATTCCGGCGAGGTGGTAGTGCCGACGAACAGGCAGCCGGCCTGGCGCAGCCGGGTGACCAGTTCGCAGTCGAAATCCGGGCGCGCGTCGCCGAGGGCTAGGGAGCCATTGGTCATGCGGGCCCCGGCCAACGGGGTAAAGAGGTCCTTGACCAGGGTCGGGACCCCGGCGAAGGGCGCATTGACGTCGAGCGGCGCCCTGGCCGCGGCGCGGGCCTGGTCATAGAGTCGCTCGCTGACGGCATTGAGGCTGGGCTCCACGGTGTCCAGGCGCTCGATGACCGCTTCGAGCAGCTCGCCCGCCGTGATCTCGCGCTGCCGCAGCAGCATCGCCAGGCCGTGGCCGTCGTGGGTGTCCAGCAGGGATTGCAGGCTGTGCATGGAAGATCCTCGATCAGAATTCAGGAAGAGCGCGATGGGGTCGGCAGGGCGGTCTTGCGGCGCAGGAGGCCGATCGCGGCCCAGCCAAGGGCCGCGACCAGCGCGGCAAGGGCCAGGGCGCGGATGGCCAGGTGCAGATCGCCGGCGAAGGGTAGGAGCACCGCCACCACCAGGGGGCTGGCGAATTGGCCGAGATACAGGCAGCCGGTGTAGCCCCCCATGCCGCGACCCCGGGCCCGGGCGCTGAGGGCACCCATCACCGGCGCCATGGTGTTGGGCACCAGCATGCCGACGCCCAGGCCGTGGATGCTCACCGCCACCAGCACGGCCTCGTAGCTGCGGGCATGGACCAGCAGCCAGAGGCCGCTGCCCATGCAGGCCAGCAGCACGGCGTTGCAGCCGGCCAGGCCCCACCCGCGCCGCAACAGCGGCCATAGCAAGGGACCGCCCAGGGTCGCCAGCAGGCCAAGACCCGCCGAGGCGCCGATCAGGGTGCTGGACGTCACGCCCAGCTGCACCAGCAGCAGCGGACTCTGGATGGGCACCACCACGCTGAGCACCATGCCGGCGAAGACCAGCAGGTAGTTGACGAGCAGCGGTAGCGGCGCGCTGTGCTGCGGGCCTTCTTCGATGCCAGCTTGCACGGCGGAACGGACCGGTTCCCATAGCAGCCGCAGCATGAAGGGCACCAGCAGCAGGGGCAGCAGATAGAGATAGAAGGGCGTGCGCCAGGAATGCTCGCCCAGGGCGCCACCCACCACATAGAACAGCGAGCCCACCAGGCTGATGGCGACGACCTGGCCGTTGACATAGGCCAGGCGCCGGCTGCCCTGCCAGTAGTCGGCGATCAGCGTCACGCAACAGGTCATAACCGCCGCCTCGGCCAGCCCGAAGATCAGCCGGGTGAGGGTGATGGCCGGCAGCGACTGCAGCAGCGCCGGCAGCATGCCGAGCACGGCATAGCACAGCGTCGCCAGGATCAGCAGGCGCTTGCGCCCCAGGCGGTCGGCCAGCCAGCCGGCCAGGGGGGCGAAGAGGGCGATGGCTAGCGCCGGGCCGGTCATCGCCAGGGGGATGAGCAGATCGGCACGGGGTTCGACGGGACCGAATTCGGCGCCCAGCTTGGGAATGATCGGCGCGACCATCACCGAGCCCATGATGGTCAGGCTGCTACCGAGCAGGAGTACGGCACCCTGCGGCCGACCGGGAGTTTGCCGGGAGGAGACGTTGAGTGTCATGCGCAGATCCTCAGAAGCTGTGGGAGAGCCGCACGGCGAAGGCGTAGCCCTCGGCGCGGTTGCGGGCGTCGACTTCCTTGTAGAGGTGCACCCAGACCGGCGGCAGGCCGGGCTGGAAGAAGCTCAGCGCGGGTCCCAGCGCCAGCACCCGAGCACGATTGCCGCGCGTGAGGCCAGGGGCGTCGTCGTCGGTCAGCTGGCGGTAGTAGTAGCCGCCCAGGCCTAGGGTCCAGGGGCCGAGGTGCTGACCCACGGCGAATTCGTGACGGTACTCCGTGCCGCTGCGGTAGTCGGTGGCGTTGTTGCGGCTGTTGAAGTCGGCCTGGAAGCTGGACGAGACCTCGAAGCCCGAATCGGAGATGTAGCTCAGGTTGAGCATGGGCGAGACGGTCCAGTGATTGGTGCCCGGATTCACCAGCCGCCGCTTGTCGTAGTCCCCGGTAGGCGCCTGCACCTGGAACCAGAAGTTCACGCCCAGGTTGCGCGAGGGCTCCCATTGCAGGATCAGCGGAATGACCTGGATGTCGGCCTGGCGGAAGAGCTCGGCGCGGTCGGAAAACACCGGCACGCCGTTGGCCTTGACGGTAAGGTCCGCGTCCATCTTGAAGAAGGGCTGGACCCCGCCGAAGCCATAGCGGGCTCCGAGCACCCGGGTATCGGTCATCTTCAGATAGGCCAGGCCCAGGGAGAGGACGTCGATGGAAAAGTCGCTGCCGTTGTCGCGGCCGTGGCTGTCACGGACGGAGGTGGCGCGGTAGTAGTTGGCGCGCAAGCCCAGGGTGCCGTGCGGCGTGGGCGGTGGCGTGAAGCCGGCACCGAAGTCGTAGACCCCGAAGGCGGTGGTGGGCGAGCCGTTCTCGGTGGCGAGGCTGGCGGCGGTCATTCCCAGCGCGGTGAGGCCGACGGCAAGGGTGTGGAGCGGGCGGGTAACGTTCATGGAGTTCCCTCTTCTTATTGGCCATTCGAGCCTGAGGGAAAGCCGTTACCCGCCGTTAGCCAGATTCAGCACTTCTGCATGGCGGCTTTGAGGGTGGCGGAGGGCAGTTGCCCGAACAGCCGCTGATAGTCGCGGGCGAAGCGGCTGAGATGGCAGAAGCCCCACTGGACGGCGACGTCCTGTACCGATTCGCCTGCGCCCCGGCGCAGGGCGCGGTGGGCCGCATTGAGGCGCAGGGTTCGCAGATAGGCCACCGGATTGATGCCCAGCGTCTCCTGGAAGCAGTACTGCAGCTTGCGCCGACTGGCGCCCACGCGACTGCACAGTTCGAGGATGCTGGGCGGCTGGTCCGGATGCGCCAGGGCGTATTCCCGCGCCCGGCGGATCACCCGCAGGCGCGCGCTCGGTGCCAGTTCCTGGGGCTCCGAGGTGTCGAGCAGATCGAGCAGGTACAGCAGCACGGTATCGCGCAGGGTCGCGCGGGTACGCGGATGGGCCAGCCAGGACTGGATTTCCGCCTCGGAGGCGAAGAGCTCATGGGCCAGGGCGGCCAGCTCCCCGTGGGGCCCCCCTGCAGGCAGGCGATAGCAGCCGGAAAGATCGCGCACGCTCAGGTCGCTGCGTTGACTGGCCAGCAGCCGCGCCATCTCGGCTTCCCGCAGGTTGATGCAGAGCAGTTCGAGATTGGCCGGGGTCCGCAGCTCCGGCAGGTTGTCGCCTCGCGCCACCAGCAACTGGGCTTCGTGCAGGGTATGGCCGGCGCAGTGCAGGGCGCCAGCGTCGCGCAGGGGGAGGCTGAAGGTCAGGGTGTCCCCCTGAGCCTCGCCACTCTTGAGCATCGCCTGGTTGGATCTGTCCCGCAGCAGGCTGACATCGTCCAGCCAGAGGTCGCTGAGCTCGCCGTGGAAGCGCCCCGCCGACAACTGATCGTATTGCATGCGCCAGCCCTCGACGCAGAGCGCATGCTCGTCGATGTCACCGGTATACCGATGGCGGACGCGCGGCGGTAACGCGAGGGAGCCGTCTTGGTGCATTTAGGAAACCTTTTGGGTAGCACAGGGCCGGTAGTGCGAGAGCTACAAATTTCGTACCTCAAGGCAGGATCGCGCGGCAAGGGTGCCAATTCTGGCTAGTGCGGCGGGTTCTGCTCGCCGTCTTTCCAGCAGGGCACCGCCGATTGGCTACCCTGGGAAGACCTCACAAGAAGGATGCAACCGATGCGCTACCTGTCCGCTGGAACCCTGCGCCCCTTGCTCGCGGCCATTGCCGGTCTTGCCAGTGCCACGGCTTTCGCCGCCACCGCGCCTGTTACCGACATACCCGCTCGGCAAGAGGTGCTGACCTTCACCTCGCTGACCCTGAGCGATCAGCAATTCCTGACGGGGGACCAGGGCGGCACCGAGGTTCTGCTCGGCGGCGTACTGTCGCTGCCGCCCGGCGAGGGCAGGGTGCCGGTGGTGCTTCTTCAGCATGGGTCGGGCGGGGTGGGGGCCAACATCACCTATTGGCAGCGGCAGTTCAATCAGGCCGGCATCGCCACCTTTGCCGTGGATGGCTTCTCGGGGCGGGGCATCACCAGCACCGCCACCAATCAGGCTCAGCTGGGGCGGCTCAATTTCGTGCTGGATGACTATCGCGCCGGTGCCTTGCTCGCGCGGCATCCCCGCATCGATCCAGGCAAGATCATCCTGATGGGCTTTTCCCGTGGTGGGCAGGCCTCGCTCTATGCCGCCATGGAGCGCTTCGACAAGCGCTGGAAAAGTCAGGACTTCCAGTTCGCCGGCTATCTGTCGTTCTATCCCGACTGCTCGATCAGCTTTCGCGAGCAGGACCGGGTCGTCGCCAAGCCGCTGCGCGTCTACCACGGCCTGGCCGACAACTACGATCCCTATTCCCGCTGCGAGGGCTATCTCGCCACGCTCAAGCAGCAGGGCGCCGATCTCGGGGTGCACACCTATCCTCACGCCGAGCACGGCTTCGACAGCCCCTATGCCTGGAGTCCGGTGGTGGTCGCGAAGGGCAGCCAGACCGTGCGTGAGTGTCGGATTACCGAGAACGCCAAGGGCGAGTTGATCAACCAGCAGACCGGCAAGGTCTTTTCCTATCAGGATAGCTGCGTGGTGCTGGGGCCCAAGGTCGGGCCCGATGCGGAGGCGACCCGGCAGGCCACCCGGGATGTGCTGGCGGCGGTCAGGGCCATCGTGAAATAGGGCTCACGCTCGACATCGGTTCTGGCGGAGGAGGGCGCAGGACCGCATCGGGGTTCGAGCGGATCGCCTGGCGGGACCGGCACGCATCCAGGCGGCGAGTCAGGCCCGCTGGTCGAAAAAGCGGCCAATATCCCGGTGTAGAGCCTTCACGCGTGAGCGAGACGGCACTTTTACAAGATGTGTCCAGTCGTAATTCAGGCCTCGCCGGGTCGCTTGAGCGGCCCCGCGTCTCTCCCATGCTCCGCTCCGAGACGACTCCTGATGAATACTGCCAACTGGGCTTATATCCTTATCGTCGTTGCCGGATTCCTGCAGGCTGCCGGTGCGGCCATGAACGGCTCGCTGAACAAGGCGCTGGTCAATCCCTGGCTGGCGACCTCGGTGTCCTTCGTGATGGTCACCTTCGTCGCGATCGGGCTGTTCATCTGCATGCCCAGGCCGCTGCCGTCGGTGAGCCAGATCGGCGACATGCCCTGGTGGGCACCCCTGGGCGGCATCGCCGGTGCGGTGGCGGTCTTTGCCGGTCTGCTGTTCATCCAGCGCCTCGGCGCAGCGCCGGTGAACGGCGTCACCATCACCGCCAACCTCATCGCCAGCCTGGCCATCGATCACTTCGGCCTGTTTTCCATGGAACAGCATGCGGTCAACGGCTGGCGGCTGCTGGGCGCGATCCTGATGATCGCCGGGGTGGTGCTGATCGCCCGGTTCTGACGCTGCTTTTTGCCCTCCGCGTGGCTGCCAGTCGCATCTAAGAGGTCGCTCTCGCCAGGGATAGGCTGCGTTTGGCCCTGGCCGCTGCATGGTGAAAGCAGCAGTTCTCCCGTCAAGATCCGTTTGCTGGGGGACCTTGGCTGTTGCCTAAGCCATCCAGGCTACCCTTCCACTCTCCTGGATCGCTTAGGCAGAAGGCGATCCCTATTACTAAGCGGATTAGCGGCAGGTGCACAGAGCTGGCGGCCCAAATTTCCCCTATGTCCTTGTTGCGACTACAGTTGTCTGACTAATCCAACAATGCCAACAAGGAAAGCCCGATGTCCGCTCCGTTCTTCCGCACCACCCTCGCTGCCGTTCTCGCCTGCTGTATCGCCTTGCCCGCCAGTGCCGCGCTCGATGCGCGCATCCAGACTGCCGCGGAGCAGGCCAAGGCGCCGACGCTCAAGCTGCTGGAGCAACTGGTCAACATCGACTCGGGTTCCGGCTACGAGCCCGGCCTGAGCGAGGTGGGCAAGCTGGTCAGCGCGGAATTGAAGACACTCGGCGCCACGCTGCAGCAGGTGCCCAACACCGCGCCGGACAAGAGCCAGCACCTGGTGGCCACGCTCAAGGGCAGCGGCAAGGCGAAGATTCTCCTGCTGGCGCACATGGACACGGTGTTCAAGGAAGGCACCGCCAAGGCCCGGCCGTATCGCACCGATGAAAAACGCGCCTATGGTCCGGGCGTGTCCGACGACAAGGGCGGCATCGTGGTCGCCCTGGCGGCGCTGGAGATCCTCAAGCAGCTCGACTTCAAGGACTACGGGCAGATCACCCTGTTGCTGGACGCCAGCGAGGAAACCGGCTCCCAGGCCGCCACCGAGCTGATCGCCAGTACCGCCAAGCAGCACGACGTGACGCTGAATCTGGAGCCCGGTCGACCGGCCGATGGCCTGGTGGTGTGGCGCAAGGGCAGCGCCACCGCCGTGGTGGAGGTCAAGGGCAAGTCGTCCCACGCCGGCGTCTCGCCGGAGCTGGGGCGCAACGCCGCCACCGAGGTGGCGCACCAGGTGCTGCAACTGGGCAACCTGGGCGATGCGGAAAAGAAGACCTCGGTCAACTTCACCGTGATCGAGGCGGGCGAGCGCATCAACGTGATTCCCGATCACGCCGTGGCGAAGGCCGACGTCCGCGCCGCGCTGCCCGAAGAATTCGACCGGGTGGAAAAGGACCTGGTGCGGATCTCTGCCAACAAGCAGATCCCCGATACCGAGGTGACCGCCCGGCTGGAGCGTGGCCTGCCGCCGATGCCGCAGACGGCGGCGAGCGATCGGCTGCTGGCCATGGCCCAGGGCATCTATGGCGAGCTGGGCCGCAAGCTGACCGTCGAAGGCAGCGGTGGCGCCGCGGATGCCAGCATCGCCGCCGGTGCCGGCGTGCCCACCCTGGACGGCTTCGGCATCGTCGGCGGCAAGCTGCATACCCCGGAGGAGTACGTCGAACTGGACAGCGTGGCGCCGCGTATCTATCTGCTCACGCGCATGCTGGTGGAGCTGTCCAAGGGGCAGTGACGGCCTAGGCCCCCTGATGCATGGGGGCCAGCGCCCAGCGGCCAGCGATCAGGGCGCGCAGTTGCCCGCCTTGGTGAAGCCGGCCGCCTTCGCCTCGGCTTCCGAGGCGAACGTGACCTGGTTCTTCGGCGACACCTGGGCGTAGCTCGGGCAGCCTTGCGGCAGGTGATAGACGTGGCTGTTGCGGTTGCCGATGATCGCGCCCTGGCTGGCAGCGGCAGGGCTATCGGTCCTGGCCGGTGCCTTCGGCGCCGATTTCGGTCCGGGCAGCGGGCTGACGATGCCGTCGCCGACCGGCTGGTAGCCCAGCGTCCAGTGCCGCTCGCCGGACACGAAGGGATTGCCGTAGCCCATCACCGCGGCGATGCGTCTGTCCCGTTCGCGCTCCCAGGCGGTGACCGGCTGCTGCTTGTCCCAGGCCATGAGCAGTTGCTGCTGCTGGCGCGACATGTTTAGGCCGTAGCGATCGAACATGTAGAAGGTGACCCGGGCGACCAGTCCCTTGACCTCGTCGCGCGGTTCGGCGGCGCGTTCCTGGAAGTCGATCCTGGTCGTGCAGCGGCCATATTGGGGCTGCACGCCCTGGGCCATGCCGTAGTTGAAATTGGCCCGGTCCCCATTCACCTCGCCCACGGCGGGGTAGAGGTTGAAGAGGTCGGCCTCCATGGCCCGGAACACCGGGTCATCCGCCACGCAGTGTTCGCGGCCGCCGTTCTGCCAGCACTGGCGCTGATGACCAAAGGTCCAGGCCGGCACGATGTGCTCCCATTCGGTGCGCTCCCCACGGGTTTCCTGCTTGCGTGCCTGGAAGCCGCAGGAGGCGGCATCGACGCGCCCCCCGGACTTGCCGACCCACTCCCATTGGCAGCCGCAATAGAGGTCGCCCTGGGCGCTGGTGTTCTGGTCGAAATAGACTTTTTGTTTGGCGATTACCTTGGCTTCGACAAAGGTATCGGGCGCAGCGGCGAACGCGGAGGAGGCCAGCAGCGTGGCCAGGAGAAGCGAGAGCAGAGGACGCATGTATCTTCACGGCTTATTTAGGGCGCCGAATTGTATAGCTTTTGCCGGGCTGATGGCGGGTGCAAAGGTTGGGGGGAGTCAAGGAAGCGCTCTAGCCCGAGGGGGCGGGAAACACCGCGGTGGAACGCATATTCAGCAACAATGAGATTCGCTACGATTTGTGAACCAAATCTCAAAAACTTGTCTGATGACGCAGTCTGCACATCTGTCCGGAGTTTTTTATGAATGGCCCCAACCCCTGCTGTGATCTGGGTATGAGCACCTCGTTGCTGGAGCAGGAGCTGGCCGAGCGCAAGACGCGTCTGGCCCATGCCCAGGCCCAGGCCGATGCCCAGCGCCAGTTCCTATCCTATGCGGACGAGCACGCCTGCATCGCCGTGCTGGAGCGGGCGCTGGCCAAGGCCTATCGGTTTTTCTAGTGTCTGGCTGCCGGCGCCTGGCGTGAGGCGCCCGGAGTCCGGCTAAGGGAGGCGCCTATTCAGGCGCTCCTTCGGCACTGAGTCGACTAGCGCCTCAATTCTGGTTGTAGCAGCCGTTGCCGAACACCTGGTAATCCAGTTCATGTTCTCGGCCAGCGTGATCCAGATAGTCGAGGCGGGCCGTGACGATCCCGCATTGGGCGCTCAGGTCGGTCTGGCTGACCACCCGGTCGACGTCGAGGGGAACGAAGAAGCCGGGCTGGTCGTGGATCAGGGCGGGATGGTCGGGAGCGGCCAGGGCGGAGCCGGTGGCGAGCAGACCGAAGAGACCGAGCAGCAGTGCTTTCATGATGAGTCCTCTTGAGTGGGGTAGCTATTCGCTGACCGGGCCACTCTAGGAGGACAGGGGGGACGTCAGCCTGACCGGCGCATGACAAATCGGTCATGGAGGTTGTCGCCTGGTCGCGCAGAAGGCCGAGAGATCCGCGCGGACCTCTTACCAGGCGCCCAACGCTCAGACCGAGCAGTCCAGTGTCTTGCCCGGCACCCGGCGCCGCCCGCAGGAAAGCATGACGATCACCAGGACGCAGCCGATGAGGATGGCCCCTGAGGACAGCACGAAAAGGCTGCGCCGGTCGTTGCCTTCGATGATCAGGCCCAGCAGGGTCGGCGCCGCGGCGGCCGAGGCGACCTGCACCACGCCGACCAGCTTGGTCAGGCGACCGCTCGGATCGTGGGTCACCACCAGCGACATGTAGTAGGACAGCGCCAGGTTCCAGCCGAAGTTCATCAGGAAGACCGCGAGCAGCAGATCCGCAGCGGTGTGGATGCGCGTGGCCAGCAGGTAGATGGCGCCGAGCACGGCCAGGGAGCCGGTGAGGATCATCGGCACCCGGCCGAGGTGCCGCCCGGCCAGGCTCGGCAGCGCCGCACCGGGCAGGCCGCCGAGCAGGCCAAGGCTGATCGCCCAGCCGATATCGACCGGTGCCACCCCGGCGTCGCTGGCGATGCCCTCGACGAAGCCCCACAGCGAATAGATCGACAGCTGCAGGAACAGCATGCCGAGCAGCGAGCAGGTGCCGATCACCGTCAGGCCGGAGCGTAGCGACGCCTGGGAGACGGATCGTGTTTCCGGGCTGTGCCTGGCCGGCAGGCAGAGGCTCAGCAGACAGACCAGGGCGAACCAGGCTGCCAGGTAGTAGATCGCCCCGGCAAAACCCTGCCACTGGGCGATCATCGGCATGATCACCGCGCTGCTGGCGAACAGGGCGGTCTGCACGAACAGCAGGATGCCGAAGGACCTGTCCTGGCCCGGCATGCTGCCCAGCCAGTAGATGGCGTAGGAGTAGAGCACACCCGAGCAGAGACCCGAGAGGCCGCGCAAGGCCAGCAGCGGATCGAGCGCGGTGACGCTGGCGGTCGCGGTGTTGGCGAACAGCAGGAGCAGGGCGGTGCCCAGGGCCAAGGTGCGCGGACCGAGGAAGCGGATCATCGGCAGGTACAGCAGCGTCCCGACGATGGAGCCGCACATCTCCACGGACAGGGTCCAGCTCTGCTGCGCCAGGCTCAGGCCGAGGCGTTCGGTCAGCAGTCCGATAAAGATCGGCTGCACACCGATGACGAGGATCGAGGCGGCGGCGATGGCGATGCACGCGGCGCGTACCAGGGTTTGATGGGCGATGGTCATGGTCATTTACCTGCCGGCTCGGCCACGGCGGGGCCTGCCGCTTCAGTAGAAAGCCGTGCTGCGAGAGGGGTGGGCGGTCAGGTGAGGCGATAGCAATGGATGGCGACCTGGTCGGCGGCGGGATAGCCCACCTTGCCGATCATCACGCTACGGGTCAGCCAGTCGAGTCTGCCGCTGGCCACCTGGAAGCGCGGCGTGCAACTGCAGTGATAGTCCTCCTCGGCGATGGGCCAGAGGCCCTGGGCGACCTGCGCCCGGCCCCGGTCGCTGAGGGTGATCAGGCCGGTGTTGTGAATGTTGATCCACTCGCCCTGGTCGCTGCGCAGGCTGTAGCGAGCGTCCAGCTCGCCCACGCCATCGCTGCGCAGCAGATAGAAATCCGCGCCGCCGGCGATGACTTCGCCGCGCACGTTCAGGCCTTCGAACTGCCCGCCGGTGATGCGGTAGTTGCTGCGCTGGCCATCCGTGCAGGCGCCCAGGCCATCGGCCGGATCGATGAGCACATGCAGGCTCAGCACCCATTCCAGCGTCGGCACGGCGATCCCGTTTTCTGTCTTGGTATTCATCACGCTCTCCTGTGCCCCTCGGGGGCAGTGGTGGCTGGTGGTCAGTAGCGATAGGTGAAGTACAGCTCGAGGGCGCTGAAGCGCTCGTTATCGCCGAACGCCTGGCGGGCGGCCGACCTGGCCTGCACCCAGTTGTACGAGAGCGAGCCGTAGAACTGCCGGTTGGGGGTCCAGTCGAGATACACCGCGGTCTCGTCGGCGAAACGCCGATCGCTGACCGCGGCGCCGCGGAAGTTGGCCTGGTCGAGCCAGAACTGGTAGTGGATGACGCCGAGGGTGAGGGTGTCGCCGAGGCGGTTCTTCAGCGAGAACTGCTGGACGCGCTCGTTGCTGTTGAACAGCAGGTAGTTGCCCACCACGTCGCCGATCAGCCAGGTGCTCCAGTCCGTGAACCCCTTGCTCAGCGGGTCCCAGGCTTTCTGGCGATTGTCAGTCGGGTTGCTGTCACCGGAGAAGACGGCGTAGCGATAGCCGAGGGTGGGGCTGAAGGGCAGGTCCTGGAATTGATAGTCGGCCTGGGCGTACCAGGCCCTGGCGTCGTAGCTGAGGGCGCCGTCACCGCCGCGCTGCACCGCGTATTCGCCATTGAGGGCGAGGTTGGGCAGGCCCGGCAGGTGACCACGCAAGGCCCGCAGGTTGTATACCCGCATGCCGTCGCGGCGGACCGCGGTGCTGTCTCGGCTGGCCAGGGTATCGACCGTCATGGCCAGGGCGCCGAGGGTCACCTGGCCGTCGAGGTCGTAATCCAGGTTGGCGCCGCTCAGGCGGAAGTCGCCGTAGTGATCGTCGGTGCGCAGGGTGAAGGCCTGGGCCTGGGCCGGACCTTGCCCCCACGCCAGGATCGCCGAGTCGCGAAAGGCAGTGCGCGGACCGAGCCAGTAGGCGCCATCGCCGAACAGATCGAGATTGCCGTCCATGACGATGAAGCCGGTGCCGACCATGAAATTCTGGCGGCCCGCGGTGAATTTCCAGTCGCCCAGCTGCACCCCGGCATAGAGCTCTTCGGGGGCGAAACGGCCGTCCGAACTGCGGGTGAAGCCACCGGCATCGCCGTCGCCAAAGGTGGTGGCGCCGACCACCGAGCCCCCGGCGAGCAGATGGAGCCTGTCGCTGAGCGAATAGTCGAGCGTGACGCCGGGTTTGACGTAGAACTCCTGCCAGGCGCTGCGGCTGCCGTCGTTCTGGCCGCTGCGGGCATCCACGCGCCCGGCACCGAAGTTGACGCCCCGGGTGCTGATGGAACCGGCGCCCACCGTCAGGTTGAGGTCACCTTTGAGATTCTCGTAATCGAACGCATAGCCCGCCAGGGCCGGCTGGCTGGCCAGCGGCAGGCCGAGCGCCAGCAGCACGCCGGGAAGGCGTTTGGTTGTGCACATGTGGAGCTCCTGACTATTTTTCTTGTATTACAGGGCAGTGAAGGATGGCCAAGGCGACCACCGGATACCTGACAGTGCAGGTGGGAGCGCTGGCGAGCCGGCGCTCTTCGATCTCGTTAGGGGTGGATCAACCGCGCAACTGGGCGGCAATGGCGCGCAGCAGGCGAACGGTATCGATGTCCAGTTCGGTGACCGCCTCGGGCAGCGACGACTGCTTGACGATCACCACCTCCGAGGCGAAGTCGACGAACAGGTACTGGCCGTGGATACCGCTGGCCATGAGGGCTGGGCTGTGGTCATTGAAGACGTACCACTGGCTGCGATAGGAGGCGCCCGGGGTCCAGTCGGAGAAGTCCTGGTGCACGCCATAGACGGCCGGATCCCCGCCGGCCGCGATGGCCTCGATCACCGCTTGGTCGATGACCTGCTGGCCATCGACCACACCGCCATTGGCCAGCATCAGGCCGAAGCGGCCCATGTCGCGCAGCGTGGCGTTGAAGCCGGCGCCGGCGACGCTGCGGCCCCAGGGATCGGCCATGAAGTAGGCGTCGCGCTCGCAACCGAGTTGCTGCCATACCCGCTGCAACTGCTCGGCGCAGCCCAGGCCGCTGGCGCGCTCCATCACCCAGGCCAGCACCTCGGTGGTGGCGGTCACGTAGTGGAAGAGGCCGCCGTGCTCGCCTCTTTTGCGCAACGACGGCAGGTACTGGTACAGCGACTCGTACTGGGCGTACTCGGACGGCGCGGGCTTGAAGCCACAGGCATAGCCGTACTGGGAGCTTTCCGAAGTCGGATCGTCGTACAGCTCTGTGTAGTGGACGCCCACGGCCATGTCGAGCAACTGGCGGACGGTGGCGTCACCGAAGGCGCTGCCGGCCAGTTCCGGCACATAGCGCTGGGTCGGCGCCTGGGCATCGAGCACGCCATCGTGGATGAGTTGCTCGCCGAGCAACCCGATCAGCGATTTGGTGACCGAGAACATGATGTGGCGGTCGGTGGCGACCTGGCCGTTGAAGTAGCGCTCGTACACCACCCGGCCCTGGTGCAGCACCAGAAAGCCGTCGGTCTTGCTGGCCTGCAGATGGTCGAGGGCGCTGACGCTGCGGCCGCAGCTGCTCTCGAATCTCAGTTCTTCGAGGGCCTCGGGTGCATGGGCCAGCACCCTGTCCGGTCGCGGTCCGGCCGCCACCTCGATGGTAGGGCGCAGGCGCGCCAGATGGCGGAAGCCCCAGCGATTGAACGGCGGTGACATCCAGTTGGCCCAGGTCACGCGCCGGTCCGGCTCGGCCGGAAAACCCTGCATCAGTACGGGCTCTTGTTCTTGTCTGTCGTACATCTCGCTGACTTCCCGACTCCGGGAAACCAGGGAGCGATCGAGGCTCTGGTTCATCAGACTCATCCTGGCAGTGGCCCTGCGTAGAGCAGGTACGAGAAAATAATTAACCCTGTTAATTTCTTTAGTCAATAAAATATTTTCTTTGCCGAAGCCTGGCCAGCTATCCTGTCTGGCACCCCAGGAATCAGGAGCGACGGTGAGCGGGCTACGCGAACGTCAGAAGGAATCACGCCGCACCGCCATCTCGGCCGCGGCGGTCATGCTGTTCCAGCGCCAGGGCTTTCGCGAGACCACCGTCGAGCAGATCGCCCGCGAGGCCGGCGTCTCGGCGCCCACGGTGTTCAAGTATTTCGGCAGCAAGCACGAGATCATCCTGGAGATGATCAAGGAGTCCGATCGCCGGGCCCTGGTCGACGTGCGCCGGCACCTCCGCGACTTCGCGGATCCCGTCGACGCGCTCTGCCACCTGGAGCACCTGCTGGTCAGCTACGCGCTGGATGTCCTGCCCGCCGCCCTCTGGCGCGAACTGCTGCCGCTGGTGCTGGTGGGGGGCGACAGCGGCCTGCCCCTGGCCTACCGGCAGATGAACAGCGGCCTGCAGGACGAGATCGCCAAGGTGCTGCGCGAGTTGCAGGCCGCCGGCAAGTTGCGCGCCGACCTGGATGTGCAACTGGCCGCCTTTCTGCTCAACGACTACTCCCATCTGCAGCTGCTGCGCCTGACGGCCAGTGACCCGCTGGATCGCGAAGGCCACGCGGCCAACGTGCGCAACACCACGCGCCTGATCTTCGAGGGCATGCGCGCGCTGCCGGCGTGAGGCGCCAGCGGCGTCATCAGCCGTGGCAGTGTCTTTGCGGGTCGGCTGGCGTTTCGTCAGGTTTCGCTCAGGGGTGCTCTACGGCGCTACGATTGCGAGGGCAGGGGGCAGGCGAAGCGGATCGCGGCGCCAACCCAACAGTGAGTCGACCAAGGCGAGCGTCTCTCACCTATCCCGGCAGGGAGGTGCCCAGCCCTTTTCAGATGCGCCTATAGTGAGGCCGCGCGGAGCAGGTGAACGTTGAACCGCCTTATCGGCAGCGATCGATACTCCTGCCGTATCCAACGGGCCGGTGCGGCGCGTGCGGGCTGCTCAGAACAACAAGGTAATGGAGTGCTTATGCCTATAGCGGACTTCTTGATGCTGGTGGGTTGCTATCTGGCGGGCGTCTATCTGACGACTCATATAGGCGGCATTCCGGCCAGCGTCATAGGGATCATCGTCCTCTTCGCCCTGCTGATGCTCTTGCGTCGAGTGCCGGAAGGCGTGGAGACCATGGCCGGCAACCTGCTCAGGTACCTGCCGCTGATGCTCGTGGTGCCGGCGGTGGGCATCGTCGATTTCAGCGGTCTCGAGGCCTCGGTGTGGTTGCGCCTGGTACTGGTCATCGCCCTGTCTCTGCTGGTCACGGTGCCGCTGTGCGGCTGGTTGCTGCAGTACCTGATCGGACGAAGCAAAGACCATGGCTGATCAATCCCTCGCACCCCTGCTGGCCCTGTCCCTGACCCTCGCGGCCTATCAGCTGGCGCTCGTGCTGCAGCAGCGCCTGCGCCTGGTCATGCTGCAACCGGTGCTGGTCACCACGGTCATCGTCGCCACCGTGCTCTGGATCGGCGGCATTTCCTACGAGCAGTATCGAAGCGCCAGCGGGATGCTCGCTATGCTGCTCGGGCCCACCACCGTGGGCCTGGCCGTTCCGCTCTACAAGAATGCCCAACGGGTGAGGGCGCTCTGCACGCCGCTGCTGATAACCCTCGTGGTCGGTGGCGTGGTGGGCGTCTCCCTGACCCTGGCCCTCGGCTGGCTGTTCGGCTTGTCCGAGACCCTGCTGATGAGTCTGGTGCCCAAATCGGTCACCATGCCGATCGCCTTGCCGCTGGCGGATCATTTCGGTGGCATCGCGCCCCTGACCGCGGTGATCGTCATGCTGACCGGCGTGATCAGCACCACGCTGGCGCTGCCGCTGCTCAAGGTCTGCAAGGTAGAGGATCCGGCGGCCCGCGGCCTGACCCTGGGCATGAACGGCCATGCCATAGGCACCGCCCATGCGTTGCGCGAAGGTCAGGAGACGGCGGCCTTTTCGGCACTCGGCATGATCCTGCTCGGCATCCTGACGGCACTGGTGCTGCCTTGGGTGCTAGGTGCCTGAGCGACCTTGCCCGAGCGGGCGGGAAGGGGCGTGGCAGGCCAGTCCGGGCGTCACGGCCTCGGGGGCTCCTGCAGGGCTCGCCGCAGACCGGCATGGCCCAACGAAAAGGCGATGTCGTCCTCGGCCAGGCCCAGACCCGCGTTGATCCAGGTGTCAGCGGCGTAGCGCTTGCGCAGTCCTATCGCGACCCGGGCGGCGACACAGGCCGCCGTCGCCCCGATCACGGCAGGCAACAGCCGCGGTTGCCGTCGCGCGCCGGCGAGAGCTGCTGCGCTGACGCCACCGGACAGGGCACGGACCAACATAGAGGGCGCTATGGTACGGTCCGGCGCGAAGGGCAATTTGTCGCCCAACAGCTCGCCGGCCGCCAGGGGCAGCAGGTACTGCCGTACGGGCTGCGACGCGAGCGTGCGAGCGGGTTCGCAAGCTTCGTCGAGGTCCGCACGTTCCGCCAGTGCCCGGTTGACCAGGGTCGGCGCCAGCATGCTGCGCATGCCCGTCACCACGCCAATGGCCAAGGCGCCCCACAAGACATTGCTGGCTGTCGTCATCGTCGAGTCTCCCAATGGTCGTTCCAATAGGGACCGGATCCACGGGTGGCTGTTCAGCTGGATGGCACCACGGGTCGCACGCCTGCTCGTATCCAGGGATGCCCGCCTTCCGGTCTCGCGGCGCGGACGCTCTCGCTACCGGTCCTGTCGTCAGGAAGCGGCGACGCTCCTGCCGGATGGGGTGTGATCAGGCACTTAGCAGTGCCCGGACGTGGGGCCGCCAGGGTGTGTGGACCAGCCGGCCCTTGAGCAGGTCGGCATCGGTATCCAGCAGCCGCGAGGTCCGGAAATGGTCCCAGTCGTGCTGGAAGGCCGAGCGCGAACGCAACAGCTGGAGCTGCGCCAGCACCACCTGTTCTTCCTCGGCCGAGCTGCAGGGGTCGATCCAGTCGATGCGGCGGTGCTCGCGATCCACCTTGCCGGCCATGACCAGGTGGCCGTGACGATCGGAGACGGAGATCCGCTTGGGGTGAAAGTCGAGCGCCGCCACGGGGGGCGGATAGCGATCCTGGCGGACCGCCGCCAAGGCGATCCGGAGGACGTCATCGAGCACGCCGCACTGGCCGAGCTGGACATGCCCGGCGACATGGAAGGTGCCATGCCCGGCGTCTTCGAAGCGCTTCATCGTCCCGTGCAGCAGGATGGTGAATTGCCGCTCGAACAGATCCTGGCGAAGCGAAGTGCCCGGTACATAGGGGTTGCTGACGAAGGGCTGGCCTTCGAAGTGTCGAATGATCAGATCCATGATGCCTCCAGCGTCCTGGAATCCATCATGCCCCCGAAAGGATGATGGATTCCTTAAGGGTAGACGACGCAGGCGGGAAGCCAAGTCGGGCCGGTGATCCGCACCCCGCCCGGCGGAGCGGAGTAGGGACCTTGCCGTCTGGTCATCGCCGCACCCCAGGGCTTGTCTGGAACCGGAGCGTGGGGTGCGCGCCCGAGGCGGCCACCTGAATTCGGCGGGCGGCTCGTGAGGAGGCCGGTGTGAGCCCTAGGCCTTGGCGACGTTCGGTGACCAGCCGGGATATCAGAAGCGAAAGGCCTGGCGACCGATCAGTAGCCAATGGCCGTTCTGTTTCTGCCAGATCTGGAAGTTTTCGATTTCGGTGGGCACGACCTTCCCACTGTTCACGGCCTGGGCGGAAAAGTGATTGCGCACCAGGGCGACGTCGCCGGACAGCGTGATCTTCTGATTGAGCATCTTCAGCTCGTTGAAGGCGCTTTTGCCGGTTTCGATATCGGCGATGAAGGCCTTCTTGTCCTGAATGTTGCCGCTCGAATGGCCGTAGGTCAGGTTGTCCGCGGTCAGGGCATCGAGTTGCGCGATATCCTTGTGCCACATGGCTTGGGTCAGCTTGTCGACCGCAGTGGCGACATCGCCTTCATCGCCGGTAGCCGCGGCGACATAGCCGCTGAACAGACACAGGAAACCTACCGCCAATTTCAGCTTTTTCATGCGCGTATCCTTTTGTTGTAGTTGTCGGAAAGGGGGCGTAGCAGACGTCACAGGACGACCCTTCTTGTCGGTCATCGTATGACTATTGGATTGTGCCTGGCGGAAAGGCGTAAGGCCAGCCCTGGCCACATTCCGCGGAAGGCGGAATGCCTGGCCTGTTGGCTGCGACTGGCTGGCACCTGCAGGTGCCCGCAGAACCCAACCCGAGGCCGGCAAGCGCCGGGATGCTGGGCCCGAGGCACCTCATGAGTGGTCATTGCCGCGACCGCAGCGAGCCGACAGCGATTGACGGCGGTGCAGGGCTAGAAGGCGAAGCACGAGCAGCCGAAGGCTCCCCAGAAGCCCTGGTGGTCACTGACCGGCACCGAGCTGCGGCGTGCGCGATCGTGCTGGTGCTGGTGAACGGCGCAGGAGCCGATGCACTGGTGGAGGCTGGCCGCCAGCGGGGCCGCGGGACGCCAATGGCCAGGTGCAATGGCCACCGGTGACCAGTCCGGCATGACCGGCACGGCTGGCGGCGCCAGGTCAGCGAATTCGCTGGCGGCATGCACCACCTTGCCCCCGACCACCGTCAGCACCGATTCGAGCCATTTGATCTGCTCTTCCTCGACGCTGAAGAAATCGGCCGAGAGCGCCACCAGATCGGCCAGCTGGCCGACCTTGAGCTGTCCCTTCTTGCCTTGCTCGCTGGAGAACCAGGCGCTGCCGTGGGTGAAGAGCTGCAGGGCGGTGGCCCGGGGCAGGCCTTCCGGATAGAGGGTCATGCCGCCGACGGTCTTGCCGCTCACCAGCCAGTAGAGCGCGGTCCAGGGGTTGTAGCTGGCCACCCGGGTGGCATCGGTACCCGCCCCGACCGGTACGCCTTCGGCGAGCATACGCTTGATCGGCGGGGTGGCCTCGGCCGCCTGGGCGCCGTAGCGGTCGACGAAGTATTCGCCCTGGAAGGCCATGCGATGCTGGATGGCGATGCCGCCGCCCAGGGTCCGGACACGCTCGATGTTGCGCGGGCTGATGGTTTCGGCGTGATCGAACAGCCACGGCAGCCCGTTGAAGGGGATGTCGCGATCGACCTTTTCGAAGACATCGAGCATGCGCGAGATGGACTCGTCATAGGTGGCATGCAGCCGGAACGGCCAGCGCTGCTCGACCAGATGGCGCACCACCGGCTCCAGTTCGTCTTCCATGCTCGGGGCCAGATCCGGCCGGGGTTCGAGAAAGTCCTCGAAGTCGGCGGCGGAAAACACCAGCATCTCGCCGGCGCCGTTGTGTCGGAGAAAGTCGGTGCCCTGGTGCAGGGTGACGCTGCTCGTCCAGTGCTTGAAGTCGTTCAGCTCTTCCTTGGGCTTCTGCGTGAAGAGGTTGTAGGCGATGCGCACGGTGAGCTGGTCGTTGTCGGCCAGCTGCTGGATCACCTGGTAGTCCTCCGGGTAGTTCTGGAAGCCGCCGCCGGCATCGATGGCGCTGGTGACGCCCAGGCGATTGAGTTCGCGCATGAATTGCCGGGTTGAGTTCACCTGGTATTCCAGCGGCAGCGTGGGCCCTTTGGCCAGGGTCGCGTAGAGGATAAGGGCGTTGGGCCGGGCGATCAGCATGCCGGTGGGATCGCCCTTGGCATCGCGCTGGATCTCGCCGCCGGGTGGGTTGGGGGTGTGACGGTCATAGCCCACCGCCCGGAGCGCCGCTCGATTCAACAACGCGCGATCGTAGAGGTGCAGCACGAAGACCGGCGTGTCCGGCGCGGCCCGATTCAGTTCCTCGACGGTAGGCATGCGCTTTTCGGCGAACTGGAATTCCGTCCAGCCACCCACCACCCGCACCCACTGCGGCGTGGGCGTGCGCTCGGCCTGCTCCTTGAGCATACGCAGGGCATCCGCCAGCGACGGAACACCCTCCCAGCGCAGCTCCAGGTTGTAGTTGAGGCCGCCGCGGATCAGGTGCAGGTGCGAGTCATTGAGGCCGGGGATCACACAGCGCTGCCGCAGATCGATCAGCCGCGTCGCCGTGCCACGAAAGGCCATGGCCTCGGCATCGGTGCCCACCGCGATGAAGCGGCCATCCCTGATCGCCACGGCGGTGGCCTGGGGTTGCTGGGGATCGACGGTGTGCAGGCGGCCATTGAACAGAATCAGATCGGCGCTCATGGGTAGGGTCCTTGTGAACGAACGGAAGGGTTGTAGAGGGCGAAAGGGTGAGGGCAGGGGCCGGGGCCACGCCCTAGGCGGGGTCGGCGGTCAGCCAGGGATCCAGCATCCGCGTGGCCAGCGGCATGAACAGGTACACCACCAGCACCACGATGCTCAGGGTGATCAGCAGGTTGCTCATCAGGTAGCCGGCCAACCAGGGCGCCACGCCGAATACCGGTTGCCAGAGCGCGGGTACCAGCAGGCTCAGGGGCAGAATGACCAGGAAGCTGATGACCACCTGCTTCCACCGCGGCGGTGCCTGCTCGGCCGGCCGGGGCGCGAACCAGAAGTCCTTGCCGAGCCGGACCTCGGTGTTGTCGCCGTCCTGCAGCCAACCCTGTGCCTGGCTGACCAGCCACTGGCGGGCGGAGGACGCGAGCCAGTCCTGCAGGTGCTGCATCTCGTCGAAGCGCAGCACCGAGGTGAACTGCAGGGCATCGCCATGGCGTTCCCGGCCGACGTCCACCCCGAGGTGCCCGGGGAATTGACTGGCGGCCTCGATGGTCTGGTGCAGCCAGGTTTCGTAGCGCCGTTCGTGCTGCGGATGGACCTGGTGGCGGACGACCAGGGTCGCGGTAGTGGAAGCGGGATTCATGAGCAGGACTCCTGCCTGGACTGGGGAAGCGCCAGCCCCGCCCGAGACGGTGGGGCTGGCAGGGGCTCAGACGGCGGCGGCGACCGGCGCCAGGGTGGGGCCGTGGGCGATACGCTCGGGGGCCTTGTGCACCATGGTGTAGGCGTAGTCGACGCCCATGCCGTAGGCGCCGGAATGCTCCTTCACCAGGGCCATGACGGCGTCGTAGGTGTCGCGGTTCTTCCAGTCGCGCTGCCATTCCAGCAGGACCTGCTGCCAGGTCACCGGAATCACGCCGGCCTGGATCATGCGCTGCATGGCGTAGTCGTGAGCGGCCTGGGTGGTGCCACCCGAGGCGTCGGCGACCATGTAGATCTCGTAGCCGGCGTCGTGCATGGCGGAGAGGGCGAAGGTGGTGTTGCAGACTTCCGTCCAGAGGCCGGAAACGATGATCTTGTTGCGGCCATTGCGCTTGAGCGCATCGCGCACCTTCTGGTCGTCCCAGGAATTCATCGAAGTGCGCTCCAGCAGCGGCGCCTCGGGGAACACGGCGAGCAACTCGGGATAGGTGTGGCCGGAGAAGCTTTCGGTTTCGACCGTGGTGATGATGGTCGGCACGTTGAAGATCTTGGCGGCCTTGGCCAGGCCGACGGTGTTGTTCTTCAGGGTCTGGCGATCGATGCTCTGGACGCCAAAGGCCATCTGCGGCTGCTGGTCGATAAAGATCAGTTGGCTGTTCAGGGGGGTCAGGACTTCGGTTTTGGAGTTGTTCATGGCTTCACCTATCGATTGAGTGTGGTTTGGGATGTGCTCCGTGCGGCGATCTGGGCGGCTCGCCTTCAAGGGGGCGATGGCCTCGTTCGCAGCGGTTGTGACCGGAACTGCTATCCAAGGTAAGGGATCAATCGAGGCTGTGCTTGTGCACTTTTGCGCCTTTGAAAGCGCAAATTTGCGCCATCTGATTTGGCAGGGTGCTGCTAGGGTGTGGCCTTCCAATCACCCGGATTCCACAGCGCGAATCCACTTTCCGCGAGGAACAGGCAATGGCAGCAGCACAGTTGAAGGACAAGGACACGGCGTACTGGGGCGTACCCTGGGAGCAGGCCTACGGCTATCCGCAGGCCCATAGGGTGGGTAACGAAATCTTCGTCTCGGGGCAGTTCAATCACGACGCGGACGGCAATCTGGTGGCGCCGGCACCGCTGGACAGCGAGGGCCGCCCCAGCGACTTCTCCACCATGGGCGAGCAGATGCGCACCGCCTACGACAACATCGCCACACTGCTCGCGCTCTATGGCGCCACCCTGCAGGACGTCGTCGAGGAAACCCTCTATGTGCTGGACATGGACGCCGCCTTCGCTGTCGTCGGCAAGGTGCGCAAGGCGGCCTACGGCTGCGAGGCACCGCGCTGCGCCAGCAACATCATAGGTGTTTCGCGGCTGGCCCAGCGCCCGCAGCTGATCGAGATCGCCTGCCGGGCGGTGATTGGCAGTCGCGCGCGCTAGGCAGAGGCTTCGCGCTCTTCGGGCGCAGTGGCAAACGGGCGCTGACCTTCCACCAGCGCCTTCTGCTCGGCCACCGCTGCCGCACAGAACGCCATGAAGGCCTTAACACGCCAGGACTTGCGGATGTCCTGATGGGTCAGCAGCCAGAGTTCGTCGTTGAGCTCCGGCACCACCGGCCCCACGCGCACCAGGCCGGGCGTGGTATCGCCCAGCATGCAGGGCAGAAAGCCGAAACCCAGCCCGGCCACGATGGCCGCACTGGCGGCGGCCACCGAATCGGTACGGTAGGAGACATCCTCAGGCGCCACCCGGCATTCCAGATAGGCAGCCGCCTTGAGGTTGGCCAGGGCGGAGGTGTAGGACACCCAGGCCTGACCGGCCGCATAGGGATCCTCCTGCCGCGCACCGCCGCGACTGCCATAGGCGGCCCAGGCGATGGTGGCCAGCTTGCGCCCGACCAGGCTGTCGGCGGGCTTCCTGGTGGCCCGGATCGCGATGTCAGACTCGTCGCGGGCCAGACTCAAGGTCTGATTCCCCACCAGCACCTCGATGGTCATGCCATCGTTCGCCGCCTTGAAATCGGCGATGATGGGGGTCAGGAAGTACAGCAGCAGCGAGTCGCTGGTGGTGATGCGCAGCTTGCCCAATGGCCCCTGGGCGGCGCGGGATACCCGTCGGGCGACGCTGACGATATCCAATTCGACCCGCTCGCCCAGGGCGCGGAGCTCTTCGCCTTCGACGGTCAGCTGGTAGCCGGAGCGACGATGGTCGAACAGGGCGACACCCAGGGTTTTCTCCACCTGTGCGACCCGTCGGGAGACGGTGGAGACGTTGATGCCCAGTTTCTTGGCGGTCGCCGCCCGATTGCCGGACTCGCTGAGGGCCTTGATGATGCGCAGGTCGTCCCAGGACAGCTGGCTGACCGCCGCCCCCACATCCCAGCGCGCTGCAGCCTGATCAGGTTGGCTTGGAGAAGCCGGTTTTGCTGAGGCGTCCACACCTGAGGTTCCGTCGGTTGTTGTCGGGCATCATACGAAAAAGGCCATGGCAGAACCACGGTCGGGCAAGGGCGCTGGCGGTACCTGCAGCCATGCGGGCCTTCCACGGGCGTATTTGGCGGGCGGTCACTGGCGATTCCCCCCGGCCAAGTGCCGCTCAGTCATCAATATGGACAGTTCATGCGATAACTGATGTATTCATCAGGCCATCACGAAAGATGATGGCAATAAGCCAGTCGGCAATCGACAGCAGTGCTTTCAGGTAAGACCACCATGGGCATCGACGACACCGAATTTCCACCTCGCCTCACCCTGACCAGTCCGCTGGACCTGAACCGGGTCATGGACCAGGCCCGTCTCGATCAGGGCTTCATGCGCCGGGTCATCACGGTGCTGGAAGAGTGTGGGGTGGACGATCGTACCGACGACGAAAATGCCCTGCTCGAATGGGCACGTAGCTTCCAGCGTCGCCAGCCGGACGAGGCTGAAGGCTAGAAGGCCAGAGGTGCCCGCGCCGGGCGTTGGCCCGCCTTGTTCAGGCATTGCGCCTGGTCCGGGCCTTTCCGCGGCCGACCGATCCTTGGAGGGGCAGCCACGGCCTCCCGATCCGGCGTAGACGTGGCGTCAGTCTTGATCCGAGCTTCCCGTGGGAGCCGTTTCCGCCACCAATCCCAGAGGCACAGGCGCCAGCAGCGCCGTCTCGGCCACCATGTCGGCCACCCGTTCGTTGAGATCCTGTACGGCCTGGAGCACAGCCTGGACGTTCGGATCGTCGCAATCGACCTTGCCCAGCCGCCTGGCATTTTCCTGTAGCTGACGATGGAGGCCGAGCAGGGCCTCCCGGGCTTGGCTCTGGGGATCAGGATGCATGGCGAGGTCTCAGGCTCTTGTCTGGTTGATGGCGCCTAGCCACTATGTCCATATTGTTTTGGTATCGCAATAAGCATTAAGACGATGCCGCTGCCTTTCGACGAGCGGCGGCAGGGGCGCGAATAGGCACGGTGTGGCTGAAACGTTCTGATCAGATTCCAGCTACACCCTGTCCCGCCCGAGCCCGACCGATCTCGCCGCCTCAAGCTGAGGTCGAGTAGCCTGAGGCGCCGCGCCTGGCCTGGGGGCCGCCGCTTTCGGCTTCAGTAGCCGGCCACCAGGCCATCCTTGCGCGGATCGGAGCCGCCCACGTAGCCACCGGCAACGCGCTGGATGATCTGGGCGCCGCCGAAGGCGAACACGCCGGAGGGCTCTTCCACCGTCACCTCGTGGCCCAGGGCCCGCAGTGCTTCCAGGGTGGCCGGGTCCAGGCTGCTTTCCACCGCGACCCGGCGGCCACCTTCGAGGCGCCAGCGTGGTGCGTCGGCGGCGGCCTGGGGATTCTGCCGGTACTTGAGGATGCGCAGCATCAGTTGCAGGTGCCCCTGGGCCTGCATGGGGCCACCCATCAGGCCGAAGGCCATCAGCGGGGTGCCGTCGGCGTTCATGGCGAAGCCGGGGATGATGGTGTGGAAGGGTCGCTTGCCCGGGGCCACGCTGTTGACGTGATCCGGGGCCAGGGTGAAGCCGGCGCCGCGATTCTGCAGGCTGATGCCGGTGCCCGGCACCACCACGCCCGAGCCGAAGCCCATGTAGTTGGACTGGATGAAGGAAATCATCATGCCGCTCTCATCAGCCGCCGACAGGCAGACGGTTCCGCCGGGGCGTGGGGCGCCATAGCCGGGATCGCCGGCACGCGACCCGACCAGCCCGGCGCGTTCGCGCAGGTAGGCCGGGTCCAGCAGGTGTTCGGCCTGGACGCGCATGTGCGCTGAATCGGTGACGTGCTGGTAGAGATCGGCCAGTCCCAGCTTCATGGCCTCGATCGAGCGATGCAGGGTGGCGGGGCTGTCCACGGGATCCGCGCCGATACCGGCGGCTTCGAGGATGCCCAGGCCGGCGAGGGTGGCGATGCCCTGGCCGTTGGGCGGCAACTCGTGCACCACGGCGCCGGCGAAGGGTACCGAGAGGGTGTCGATCCAGTCGGCCCGGTGGGCGCGCAGGTCCTCTTCGTCCAGCACCGCTCCGTGTTCGCGGGCATGGCGGGCCATGGCCTGGGCCAGTTCGCCCTGGTAGAAGGCAGCACCGTTGCTTTCAGCGATGGCCTCCAGGGTTCGCGCGTGGTCGGGCAGGCGTACCAGGGTGCCGGCCCGGGGTACGCCGTTGGCCAGGAAGCAGGCGGCGAAACCGGGTTGGTCCTTGAGCTGCTCGGCGCCGCGGCGCCAGAGTTCGGCGATCACCGGGGTGAGCAGGAAGCCGTCGCGGGCATAGTGGATCGCCGGGGCGGCGAGGGTGGTCAGCGGCAGCTTGCCGTAGCGCTGGGCCAGGGCGACCCAGGCCGAGACAGCCCCGGGCACCGTGACCGCGCCCCAGCCGCGGGCCGGCATGGCGCTCTGGCCGGCGAAGAATTCCGGCGTCCAACCGCGCGGTGCGCGGCCGGAGGCATTGAGGCCCTGCACCTTCTCGCCGTCCCAGACGATGGCGAAGGCGTCGCTGCCGATGCCGCAGCCGGTGGGTTCCACCACGGTGAGCACCATGGCGGCGGCCACCGCGGCGTCCACCGCGTTGCCGCCGCGGCGCAGCATCTCCACGCCGGCCTGGGCGGCCAGCGGCTGCGAGCAGGCCACCAGGTTGCGGCCCATGACCGGCGAGCGAGCCGAGGAATAGGGGTTGTGATAGTCCAGATCGGGCATGGCGAAGGGTCTCATTGGTGACGAGGATCGAGGGCGTCGCGCAGGCCGTCGCCCAGCAGGTTGAAGCCGAGGACGGTGAGGTAGATGCAGACGCCCGGGGCGATGGACATCCAGGGCGCCTGCTCCATGAAGTTCTTGGCGGTGTTCAGCATGGAGCCCCAGGAGGGCATCGGCGGTTGCTGGCCGAGGCCGAGAAACGACAGGCTGGCCTCGGCGAGGATGGCGGCGGCGATGGTCAGGGTGGCCTGGACCACCAGCGGCGAGAGGATGTTGGGCAGGACGTAGCGCCAGAGAATCCAGCGATCCGGCAGGCCGATGGCGCGCGCCCCCTCCAGATAGTCCTCGTGGCGGATGGCGAGCACCTGGCCACGGGTCAGGCGGGCGAACACCGGCATGGCGGACAGGCCGATGGCGATCATGGCGTTGCCCAGACTCGGGCCGAGAAAGGCCCCCAGGGCGATGGCCAGCACCAGGAAGGGACAGGACAGCAGGGCTTCGACCAGGCGTGAGACCACGGCGTCCAGCCAGCCGCCGAAGTAGCCGGCGACCAGGCCCAGGGGCACCCCCACCAGCAGGGCGATGGCCACCGAGACCACGCCCGCCAACAGGGAACTGCGCGCGCCCCACAGCAGGCGCGAGAGCAGGTCGCGCCCGAGTTCGTCGGTGCCCAGCCAGTTCAGCGCCGAGGGCGCCTTGCGTACCGCCAGGAAGCTGGTCTTGAGCGGATCGAAGGGGGCCAGCCAGGGTGCCAGCAGGGCGGCCAGGGCGAAGGTCAGGATCAAGGCGGCGCCAAGCAGCGCGCCGCGATTGGCGCTGAACTTGCGCCAGAAGGGCGAGCGCGCGGGTCTCAGGGTGGCCGGGCGGGGCAGGGTCAGGGCGTTCATGCGGCGTGCCTCAGGCGCGGGTTGATCAGGCGGTAGAGCAGGTCGGCCACCAGGTTGAGCAGCACGAAGCCCACCGCCACGCAGAGCACCACCCCCTGGACCACCGCGTAGTCGCGGTTGAACACGGCGTCGACGATCATCTTGCCGAAGCCGGGGATGCTGAAGACCTGCTCGGTGAGCACCGCACCGCCGAGCAGTTCGCCGAACAGCAGGGTGGTGAGGGTGACGATGGGCATCAAGGCATTGCGCAGGGCATGGCGCAGGATCACCACGCGCTCGCGCAGGCCCTTGGCTCGGGCGGTGCGTACGTAGTCGGCGCGCAGCACCTCCAGCATGGCCGCCCGGGTATGGCGCATCAGGGTGCCGGAGAGGCCGGCGCCCAACACGAAGGCCGGCAGGATCAGGGTGCGCAGGTTGCGCAGCGGGTCCTCGTGGAGGGGCACGAAACCGGAGGCCGGCAGCCACTGCAACTTCACCGCGAAGAGCAGGATCAGGAGGATGCCGAGCCAGAAGTGCGGGATGGAGATGCCGGACAGGGCCACCAGGTTGGCGCCGTAGTCGACCGCCGTGCCCCGGCGTACCGCGGCGAGGATGCCGGTGGGGATGCCGATGAGCAGCGCGATGACGATGGCCAGCAGCGACAGCTCCAGGGTCACCGGCAGCTTTTCGGCGATCAGCGCCGTCACCGGCTGGTCGGTGCGCAGCGAGATGCCCAGGTCACCCCGCAGCACCCCGCCCATCCAGTGCAGGTACTGCACCGGTACGGGATCGTTCAGCCGGTATTTCTCGCGCAGGAATTCCAGCACCTGGGGATCACGCTCCTCGCCGGCCATGGCCAGCACCGGATCGCCCGGCAGCAGTTGCTGCAGGGTGAAGACGAACAGCGACACCAGCAGCAGGGTGGGCAGGGCACTCAGCAGGCCACGCAGGAAGAGGCGCAGCATGGCTATTGCCCGCGGGTGACGCCGGCCAGGCGAATCAGGCCGTCGGGATTGGGGACGAAGCCCTTGAGATCGGCGCGGGTGGCGATGATGCGCGGATCGAAATAGAGATAGAACACCGGCAGCTCCTCGCGCAGCAGGGTCAGGGCCTGGGCATAGAGCGCCTGACGCTGGGCCTGGTCATTGATGGTGCGGGCCTGGTCGAGCAGTTGATCCAGCGCGGCGTTGCAGTAGCGGCCGTCGTTCTGGTTGCCCTTGCAGGTGACGAATTGATGCACGTTGCCATCCGGATCGGGGCGGCCGGACCAGGCGCTCAGGCCGAGCTGGAAGTTGCCGGCGTGCTGTTCGGCCAGCAGGGTGGCGTATTCGGTGGCGACCAGGTTGACCTCGAAGCCGGCCTCGACGGCCATGGCCTGGATCAGCTGGCCCACCTGCTGGGCGATGGGGTTGTTGGCGATCTTCAGCTCCACCTTGACCGGCAGGCTGACGCCGGCGGCCTTGAGCAGTGCCTGGCTGCGCGCCACGTCGCGGGCCGGCACGGCGAAGGCCTTGTCGTAGTAGGGGCTGCTCTGCGGGAAAGGCTGCACGCTGGGCGCATAGAGGCCGTCGAACACCACCTGGTTGAGCGCTTCGCGATCCAGCGCCAGGTCGAAGGCCTGACGCACGCGCTTGTCGCCGGCGAAGGGATTCTTCGCCCGGTCGCCGTTGGCCATGTTCACCATCAGCTGCATGTAGCCCAGGCCCGGGGTGTTGTAGAGGGTGAAGCCGGCCTGGCCCTGCAGGCCCTTGACGTCGGTGGGCGCGACCCGCTCGACGATGTCCAGGTCGCCCGAGCGCAGGTTGGCGAGGCGCACTGAGGTGTCCGGGATGGGCAGGAAGATCAGCCGGTCGAAGTGGTAGGCGCTGGCGTTCCAGTACTGGGGGAAGCGCTCCAGCACGATGCGGTCCTGCTGCACCCGCTGCACGAAGCGATAGGGACCGGAACAGACCGGCTTGCTACCCACGTCGCCGGTGGACGCCTTGGGCGCCAGCATCATGCCGGCGCGGTCGGAGAGCTGGGCGAGCAGGGTGGCGTCGGGTTGCTTGAGGCGGATGCGCACGGTCTGGGGATCGACCACCTCGACGGTATCCACCGAAGCCAGTTCGCTCTTGCGCAGCGAGTCGGGCAGGCTGCGGGCGCGGTCCAGGTTGAATTTCACCGCGGCGGCGTCGAAGGCTTCGCCGTCATGGAAGGTCACGCCCTGGCGCAATTGCAGCGTCAGGCTGCGGTTGTCGTCGCTCCACTGCCAGGCGGTAGCCAGTTGGGGCACCAGCTCCAGCTGTGGCGAGACGTCTACCAGCTTGTCGCACAGGGCGGTGTAGACCAGCCGCCCCGAATAGGTCCGCGAGCGGTGCGGATCGAGCACGTCGGGATCGTCCTGGATGCCGATGCGCAGGGTGGTCTCGGCCAGGGCGGAGCCGCCGGCCAGGAGCAGAAGGGTGGCGGTGAGCCAGGCGGAGGCTTTCATGGGGTGGACTCCAGAAGGGATTGATGACGGTTGAACAGGGCCAGGCGGCGCGTGAAGGCGGCGCTGGTGGCGATCAGCGGCGGCGGTGAGGCGCCCGCGCCGGCGATCTCGCGCCAGAAGTGGCAGGCCACCCGGCCTTCGCCGGCGGCGGATTCCAGCAGCGGCTTGGCCTCGCGGCATAGCGGCCGGGCGTGGGGGCAGCGGGTGTGGAAGCGACAACCGCTGGGCGGCGCCGTGGGGCTGGGCAGGTCGCCGCCGAGCAGGGTGCGTGGCCGCCGCGCCCGCGGATGGTTGACCGGCACCGCGGCCAGCAGCGCCTGGGTGTAGGGATGCAGGGGCGACTCGAACAGCGCCTCCACCGGCGCCAGTTCGACGATCTCGCCCAGGTACATCACCGCCACCCGGTCGCTCATGTGGCGGATCACGCCGAGGCCGTGGGCGACGATGATCAGGGTCAGGCCGAAGCGCGCCTTGAGGTCTTCCAGGAGGTTCACCACCTGGGCCTGCACCGAGACGTCCAGCGCCGACACCGGCTCGTCGCCGAGCAGCAGCCGCGGCTCGGCGGCCAGGGCCCGGGCGATGCCGATGCGCTGCCGCTGGCCGCCGGAAAATTCATGGGGATAGCGCCCCGCCAGTTCCGGCGCCAGGCCCACGGTGCGCAGCAGCTCGGCCACCCGCTCGGCGCGCTGGCCCCGATTCAGCGGCTGGTGCAGCCACACGGGCTCGCCAACGATGTCGGCCACGCTCATGCGCGGATTCAGCGAGGCGAAAGGGTCCTGGAAGATGATCTGCAATTCCTGACGCACCTGACGCAGCGCCGCCGGGCTGAGGTTGCCCAGGTTGCGGCCTTCGTAGATGACGTCGCCGGCGGTGGGCGCGAGCAGGTTGAGCAACAGGCGGCCGAGGGTCGACTTGCCCGAGCCGGACTCGCCCACCAGCGCCAGGGTCTCGCCGCGGCGCACCGTGAAGGAGACATCGCTCACCGCCTGTACCGGTGGCTTTGGGCGTTGCAGGAAACCGGCCTGGCCACCGAAGTGCTTGGTCAGGCCGATGGCTTCGAGTATGGGACGTTCCACGGCATTCATGCGGGGGTCTCCAGGTGCTGTTCCAGGGGCGCGCGCAGGCAGGCCACCTGCTGCCCGGGAGCGAGTTCCACCAGGGGTGGCGGCGCGACGCGACAGGCATCGAGGACGAAGGGGCAGCGGCTGGCGAAGCGGCAGCCCGCCGGCATCTCGGCGGGCGTCGGCACCCGGCCGGCGATGGTCGCCAGGCGTCCCGTGCGCGGTCCCAGCGAGGGCATGGAGCCCATCAGGCCGAGGGTGTAGGGATGCTGCGGATCGTCGAACAGCTGGGCGACCGGGCCGGATTCCACCACCCGGCCGGCGTACATCACTGCCATCTCGTCGGCGACCTCGGCGACCACGCCGAGGTCGTGGGTGATGAGGATCATGGCGCTGCCGGTCTCGGCCTGCAGACTGGCGATGAGTTCGAGGATCTGCGCCTGGATGGTCACGTCCAGCGCCGTGGTGGGCTCGTCGGCGATGATCAGCGCCGGGTCGTTGGCCAGCGCCATGGCGATCATCACCCGCTGGCGCATGCCGCCGGAGAGTTCGTGGGGATAGGCCGCCAGTCGCTGGGTCGCCGCCGGCACCCGCACCTTCTCCAGCATCTCCAGGGCGCGCTGCCGGGCAGCCGACTGACTGCCACCACGATGGCGCAGCACGGTTTCCATCAACTGTTCGCCGACGGTGAAGGCCGGATTCAGCGAGGTCATCGGCTCCTGGAACACCATGGCCAGGCGATCGCCGCGCAGGTCACTACGGCGCGCCTCGGGCATGGTCAGCAGGTCTTCGCCCATGAAGCTCGCCTGGCGGGCCTGGATGCGGGCGCTCGGCGGCAGGAGCCCCATCAGCGCCATGGAGGTCACGCTCTTGCCACAGCCGGATTCGCCGACCAGGGCCAGGGTCCGGCCCGGTTGCACGGTGAAGCTCAGACCTTCCACCACCGCGGCCGGGGCTCCGGCGAAGCGTACGCTGAGGTCGTCCACCACCAACACCGGGGCGCTCATAGGGCCTGCTCCAGGGTCTGTTGCAGCACGCTGTCCAGGGCCAGTTGCAGGGCGCGCAGGTGGGCGCGCATCACCGCCGCGGCGCGCACCGGATCGCGGGCATCGAGGGCTTCCACCAGAGCCTGGTGGTCGTCGTGATAGGCCAGCAGGCGCTGGGCGTTGCGCGCCCGGTGGCGCAGGTCGCGCCAGATCGGATCCAGGCGGATGGCGTCGAGCATCTCGAACAGGTCCAGCAGCAGGCGGTTGCCGGCGGCTTCGGCGATGCTGCGGTGGAAGGCGCTGTCCCATAGCTCGATGGCATCGGCATCCTCACTGCTGCCCAGGCGTTCGAAGGCGGTGCGCTCGGCCATGCGGCGGATCAGGGCGCGCTGCTCGCCGCTGGCGCGCTGGGCGGCCAGGGCGGCGAGATTGGGCTCCAGGTGCAGCCGCGCTTCCATCACCTCGCTGAAGTTGGTGCGCCCTGAGAGCTGGGCGAGGGTCAGGGCCGCGCTGGGCGGCGTGGGGCCCACGTAGGTGCCCTTGCCCTGGCGGCGCCACACCTGGCCCTCGGCTTCGAGCACCGCTAGGGCACGGCGGATGGAACGCCGGCTGACGCCGAATTCACTGGCCAGCTCGCGCTCCGGCGGCAGGGGTTTGTCGGGGAGGTTGCTCTGCTGGGCCACCAGGTTGCGCAAGGCATCCAGGGCCAGGCGGGCACTATCGTCGGTGTGGATCTGCATCGAACCTTTGCCTCTTAGGTCTGGGCCGTCTCCCGCTGCGAAACGCGCTAACAACGCGATCGCAGGGGAGATGCGAATACCTGAGGCGGGTGCAAGGCCGATGCCATTTGAAATTGGTTCGCTGGACCTTTCAGCGCGAGGCTCTGGGGCGATGCCTGGATTCCGGTCGCGGTCCGGACCCGCAGCATTGGTTCGCGTCTGGGCGAACCTTTGTCCGGCTACTCACGAGACGCTGCGCCAGGATGGAGCCCGGTTGCACCGGAGCGGCGCGTTGGGGATGTCATTCAGCGCCTGCCCCGATACTCCGCCTTCCACGCTGAGCGGATCGATGCAACGGATAGCCAGATCTTCCTCGTGCTGCCGGACCCTACGTAAATGTTCGGTCCCGCTGTCGAGTTGCTGATGGACAGGTCCGCGGGAGAGTTGTCGTGGACGTCAGCGCCTAAGCCCGGCCCAGGCGAACGTTGATAAGGACCGTCAAAAGGCTGCATTTCTCGCGACTACGCATGGCTGCGCCGAATGCCGGCATCACTCGCTCGGCATTCGGCTGCGTGCGCTTCTACGTCTGGCCCAAGACCACCCGCGGGGACGTCGCCGCTCGCCTTCCCAAATGACGGCCGACTGGCATCAGGGCGTCAGCCGATGGGCAGTTCACCGGTCACGATGGCGGTGACGATGAACAGGCCAAACATCGGTAGCGATCTCTTGAAGAATTCCTTCTGGTACTCGCCGAAGGTCATTTCCGTTCGATTCATCAGCAGGAACAGCCAGGCGACTGTAGGACTCGGATAACGCTGAGGTAGAGGATCGCATCACCGTTTTTGGCGGCGAACACTGTGCAAGTATCGAACGCAGATGGCGATGGCTGCCTCCATCGAGAGGTGGGGGGCTGCCTATCCTGACGCCCTTCTGGCACGCGACTACCACTTTCTCGCTACTTCGATTCAGCCCTCAGAGGGGTGTTGATCGTGGTGAGCCTTACCTGCGAATCGGCATTTCATTCCTTTTTGGCATTGAGATGGCTTTCCACTGCACGGAACGTCAGCAACAGCAGACCGGCGATGCCGAGCGTGAGGGGGGCGCCTAGGGCGCTGGCGAGCAAGCCGGCGAGCAGGCCACCCACCGCCTCGAAGCCGAAGCGCATGGCGATGTACAGGGCGATCACGCGGCCACGCAGCGCTGCCGGGGCATCGCCCTGCAACAGCATGTTGGTGCTGACGTTGTTGGCGGTGATGCCGAAGCCCAGCAGGGCCAGCAACAGTAGCGCCAAGGTAAGCGGCAGCTGGAACGCCAGCAGGCACAGGGCCAGGGCGCAGCACAACTCGGCGATGAAGATCACGCGCCTCAGGCGGTGCAAGGCGCCGGCGAGGGCGAGCATGATCGTGGCGACGAAGGCACCCGCACCGGCGGCTCCCCATAGCCACCCCAGCATCCGGGCATCGCCGAGGTAGAGCGTTTTGGCCAGTACCGGCAGCAAGACGCTGTAGTTGGAGGCCAGCAGGTTGACGGCGACCACACCCAGCATCAGGCGCCGGACCGAGAAGGTAGTCCAGACGTAGTCCAGGCCTTCACGAAACATCTGACTGGTCGAACCGCTGGCTTTGGCGGTCGCGCTGCCCTGAACCTTCGTCAGGCCCAGCAGCAAGGTGGCAAAGGCGATCGCCGTGATCAGGAAGCACAGCGCTTCGCTACTGGCGGCGATCAGGGCGCCGGCCAACGGCGGGCCGATGAAGCGCGCGGCGTTGATCAGCATGGCATTGAGGGCGAGGGCGTTGGGCAAATCGCTGGCGTCGGCCACGAAGCTACCGATGAGTGCCTGTCTGAGCGGTGTTTCCAGGGCATTCAGCAAGCCCAGGAATAGAGCCATGGCGATCAGGATCGGTGCGTCGATCCAGCCTTGCCAGCTCAAGAGCGCGAGCAACAGCGATTGGATGGCCAGCAGCGACTGCGCCGCGATCAGGCAACGGCGTTTGTCGTGGCGGTCGATCCAGGCGCCGGCGATCGGACCTACCAGCAGTTGCGGAGCGAGCGTCAGAAAGGTGATGACGCCCAGCAGGGTGGCGGAAGCGGTGACGTGATAGGCCATCCACGACAGCGCAACCTGTTGCACCCATTTGCCCAGGGTCGACACGCCCTGGCAGGCAAAATAGATCTGGAAGTCACGATGGGCGAGCGCCCGTACAGCGGTGGGCCAACGGGAGGGCTGAGCAGGTTTCGCCAAGAAGGCTGTCTCCAGATTGACTCGGCAGGCAGCGGCCGGTCCGGCAGGTCAAGTGCGGCACCGCGACAACCAGCACGGCGATGCTTGGGACAAGAGCGGCTACCCCTGGCGCTCATGCCATACAGGGCGGGCAGTGCGCAGAACCCGTCATCAGGCCGGCCGTTTCAAGTTGCGGGGTAACAACCAGCTATGAGCTGGCTTTTTAGAATGTCATTTCGTTTTGTTGTTTGCAATGGCCAGCCCGCCAGCCCGAGCAGCCGGGCTGGCAGAAGTTGGCGGGACGAAGGTCTCCTCGTCCGGCCCTAGCGGCCGGCACGGCGCCGTTGTCGAGCATGGGGTGAACAACCAAGCCGGCCGGAAGTAGGACCGATGGCCTTCAGTCTTGGAGTGGGGTCGATGCCGAGGAGGGCGCATCGTTTTCCGGTAACGCGCCGTGACGAAGCAGATGCACGACTTCGTCCTGCGTCTGGTTGACCGCCCCGAGGCGTTCGATCAGTTCGGCCGCGCGACTGCCGCGCAGGCCGGCGGTGGTGAGCTGGCCGGCATGGACGTAGGTGTAAACCCCGGACACGGCGAATGCCTTAAGGCAGGCGATGTGCCGCGCCTGTTCGAGCAGGCTGCTGCGAAAGGCTTCGCTGGCGAAGAAACGTCGGCGTTCCAGTGGCGAGGCGAAGACGATCTCCACCATCGACAGCGCCGCGCGGATGGCATCGGCCCGGTGCGCCACGTCGGGCGACGGCGGATGCTGACCGTCGTTGACGAAGGGCACGCACGGGTGGACGCGCACTTTCAGGACGGCCGCTTGGGTGGCCAGCCACGGGCCCAGGTGGCTCAGCAGATAATTGTTCAGGTCCTCGAGGCTGTCGCGGGGATGCAGATGGAGCTGCAGGCGATCCAGCTGGTCGGGACCGTTGTGCTGCTCGTCCGCCAGCGTGTTCTTGAAGGCGTGGGAGCCATGGGGCAGATCATAGGCAAGCGTCTCGGCGAACATGTTCTGCTCGTCGCTGAACAGCACGGGGCTGGCGGCCTGGAAGATACGCTGATGCGCCTCGTCAGCGAAGCCGATCTCGACCATTCCATCCAGTTCGTAGTCGGGAATCTCGCGGATGCCCTCGGCCAGCGGCCACAGATGGGCGTCCTGCTCTCGGTCGAAGTGGTATTGGACGTAGTGACCGAGCCCCGGCAGACGGGCGCACAGGGGACCGTGGACATCACGCCAGTATTGCGCGAACAGGTCATGGGGCACGCGTTCGCGACGCTTGACCGTGGTGTAGCTGTTGAGAGTGATCATGGGGGCGCATTCCTGGACGCGAGGCTTGGAAAGTGGACCCCTGATGTTGGCGATAAGCTCCGGACGTTCGCGAGCGAGATCCCGGGCCATGGTGCGTACCTACCCGCCCGGACCCGGACGCGCTCGATCCGTGGAGCGCGTCCTGAACATCCAGGTGCGAGACGCTTGTCAGACCTGCGCCATGCCACCGTCGACCGGCAACTCGGCGCCGGTGATGAAGCTGCTCTGGTCGCTGGCGAGAAAGAGCGCGGCCGCGGCCACTTCCTCGACGCGTGCCATCCGGCCAAGTGGGATCAGCCTGTTCAGCTGCTCTCTCACCTCCGCCGAGGTCGCCGCCATCATGGCGGTGTCCGTGGGGCCCGGCGCGACGACGTTGACGCGGATGCTGCGGGGCGCCAGTTCATTGGCCCAGGTCCGCGCGAAGGCGCGTACCGCCGCCTTGCTCGCCCCATAGACGCCATAGCCTGGGGTGCCGATCGCGGCGGCGATGGAGCCGATCAATACGACGGTGCCGCCAGCGGGCATGATCGCCGTGGCCGCCTGGGTGGCGAAGAGCAGGGCGCGTACGTTGAGCGCGAAGGTGCGGTCGAAGTGCTCTGCGCTGATGGCCTCGAGCGGTGCGAACTCCGAGAGGCCGGCGTTCACCACCAGCACATCCACCCGCCCGGCTTCGCGCCGCACGCTGTCGAAGAAGGCGGCAAGGGCCGTCACATCGGACGCATCGAGGCTGCGCTCGAGCAACCTGCCCGCGCCGCGTTCGACGTCGCGAGCCTGGGTGCGTCGACTGCTGGCGTACACCGTGGCGCCCTCGGTCGCGAAGCGTTCCGCGATGGCCCCACCGATCCCGCCATGACCACCGATCACGACGGCGACTTTTGCTGAAAGTATGCTCATGGATCCTCACCCGGTTGCTGTGGCTGTCCAGGAGGACGGTATCATTCGTATATCTGATCGCAAGAACGCACCTGAGGGTGCCTAGATATCCAGGCGGATACCCATGTCCAGCAACGAGCTCGAACTCCCGCTCGACGTCAGCGCGACGCGTCCCATCCTCGAACACATCGGCAACAAGTGGGCCGTGCTGATCCTGAGCGTCCTGTGCACGCAGCCGGCGCGCTTCAACGATCTCAAGCGCCGCCTCCACGGCATCACCCACAAATCCCTTTCCGAGGCCCTGAAGCGGCTCGAGCGCAACGGCCTGATCAGTCGCAAGGTACTGCCGACACAGCCGATCGGCGTTGAATACACCATCACCCCGCTTGGCAGCTCGCTGCGCGAACCCTTCGCCGCGCTTTATCAATGGTCTCTGGCGAATGGTGCCGCCATGGAAGAGGCGCAACGGGTCTACGACGAGTCGCGAAAGGGGGAAGGGCAGAACGAGGACTGTTAGCGCCTGTGATCTGGGTTCGCCGCTCTTACCACCGCAGCGGACGGGCGTGGTGCTTCAGGGACTGCCAGTGAATCCCCGGCAAGAGGCTTGGTGAGTCATGAGCGCGGGCGGGACGGCCTCTCTTCGCCTGGGAGGAGCCTCGCCGCCCTCTGGAGCGGCCACCACGCGGCGTGCGCCAGCGCTACCGACTCAACTCATAGGCGCACATGTTCACCGTGGCCGCCAGATTCAGGGACTCGATGGCGCCCGAGCCGCCGATGGTGAAGGGCTGAGCGTTCAGCGCCGCCAGCTGCTCGCGCGGAACGCCGCGGGCTTCGTTGCCGAACAGGTAGCAGTCGAAGGCTGCGAAATCAGCGGACTGCACCGGCGTGCCCTGCATGTCCAGGCAGGCGAGGCGGGGGAAGCGCTGCTGCAGGCCGGCGAGTTCGACGTCGAGTTCCAGCGGGGTGTGGAAGATGGCGCCCATGCTGGCGCGGACCACCTTGGGGTTGTAGGGATCGACGCTGCCCGGGCTGAGCAGGCAGCGGAAGCGCCCGAACCAGGCCAGGGTGCGCAGGATGGTGCCCAGGTTGCCCGGATCCTGGATCTCGTGCAGATAGACGGCGCGCTCGCCCTCGACCGCTGCTGCCACGGGCTCCCGGGGCATGGGCACCACCGCAAGGATGCCCTGCGGGGTCTTGGTGTCGGCGAGCTGCGCCATCTGGCGGTCGCTGATCAGGTGCGTGCGGAACGGACTCTGCCAGTGTTCGTAGGCGCCCGTCACATAGAGTTCGGCGCGCTGCAGCGGGGGGTGCTGCAGCGCGGCCTTTTGCAGTTCCAGCGCCAGGTGCTCGCCCTCCACCAGGAAGTGGCCGAATTCGGCGCGGTACTTCTTCTGGTGGAGCTTCTTGATATCGTCGAGCTTCATCAACCCGCGGCCCGAACCAGCGGCGCGTCCTGGGCGTCGCCTTCCGCGAGCATCGCCTTGGCCAGGGCCTCGGCGACCTTGATGCCGTCCACGCCGGCGGACAGGATGCCGCCGGCGTAGCCGGCGCCTTCCCCGGCTGGATACAGGCCGCGCAGATTCAAACTCTGCAGGCTGTCGTTGTCGCGGGTGATGCGCACTGGCGAAGAGGTGCGGGTCTCGATGCCGGTCAGGATGGCGTCATGGCGGTCGAAACCGCGGATCTGCTTGCCGAAGGCGGGCAGGGCTTCGCGGATGGCCTCGATGGCATAGGCGGGCAGCGACGGCGCCAGATCGCCCAGGCGCACGCCGGGCTTGTAGGAGGGCTCGACTTCACCGAATTCGGTGGAGGGCACGCCGCGAATGAAGTCGCCGACCAGTTGGCCGGGCGCGCAATAGTCGCTGCCGCCCAGTTCGTAGGCGCGCGATTCCAGGCGCTCCTGCAACTCGACGCCGGCCAGCGGATCGCCGGGGAAATCCTGCTCGGGATTGATGCCCACCACGATGCCGGAGTTGGCATTGCGCTCGTTGCGCGAGTACTGGCTCATGCCGTTGGTGACCACCCGGCCCGGCTCGGAGGTGGCGGCCACCACGGTGCCGCCCGGGCACATGCAGAAGCTGTAGACGGCGCGGCCGTTCCTGGCGTGATGGACCAGCTTGTAGTCGGCGGCGCCCAGTTCCGGGTGGCCGGCGTACTTGCCCAGGCGGGCCTGGTCGATCATGCCCTGGGGGTGTTCGATGCGGAAGCCGACGGCGAACGGCTTGGCCTCGATGTACACGCCCTGGCGGTGCAGCATGCGGAAGGTGTCTCGCGAGCTGTGACCCAGGGCGAGCACCACATGGCGGCTATGCAGGGTCTCACCGCTGGCGAGCACCACGCCCTCGAGCTGGCCGTCGTTGATCACCAGGTCGGTCACCTTGCTCTCGAAGCGGACTTCGCCGCCGAGGGCGATGATCTCTTCGCGCATGGCGGCGACCACGCCGGTCAGGCGGAAGGTGCCGATGTGCGGCTTGCTGACGTAGAGGATCTCTTCCGGCGCGCCGGCGCGGACGAATTCGTGCATCACCTTGCGGGCGTAGAACTTCGGATCCTTGATCTGGCTGTAGAGCTTGCCGTCGGAAAACAGCCCCGCACCGCCTTCACCGAATTGCACGTTGGATTCGGGGCTCAGCACCTTCTTGCGCCACAGCGCCCAGGTGTCCTTGGTGCGGCTGCGCACGTCCTTGCCGCGCTCGAGCACGATGGGCTTGAAGCCCATCTGGGCCAGCAGCAGGGCGGCGAACAGGCCGCAGGGACCGAAACCCACCACCAGCGGGCGCTCGGTCAGGTTGGCCGGCGCCTGGCCGACTGGGTAGTAGCCGGTGTCCGGCGCCGGACGCACGTGCAGGTCATTGGCGAAGCGCGCCAGTACCGTCGTCTCGTCGCGCACTTCCAGGTCGATGATGTAGATGAACAGGATGACGCTGTTCTTCTTGCGCGCATCGTAGCTGCGCTTGAACACGGTGAAATCGAGGAGGTCGGCGTCGCTCAGCTTCAGGCGTTCCAGGATGGCCTGGCGCAGCTCGGCGGGGGTGTGGTCAAGCGGCAGAGACAGTTCGTTGATGCGAATCATGACAATAATCCTGGCCGGTGACTCCGGCAAAGGAAGGGACGAGGGGGGTAGGGCGGCGATTGTACCCGGCGGCTCCAGCGCTGTCAGGCCGGGACGATGGGCGCTCCACTGGGCGGCCTGGCGGTCGCTCGGGCGATCCCCGATTCGTCCCCGGGCGTTATCGGCTTATAATCGCCGCCACTTTGCGGCCGGCCCGACCTGGCGCGCGTCCGCTCCTCACCCGCTTTCCCGTGGTAGCTCCAACATGAAAAGATCCAAAAGCAGCCGTCGCTGGCTGGATGAACACGTCAACGATCCCTACGTCAAACGCGCTCAGAAAGACGGCCTGCGCTCGCGCTCCAGCTACAAGCTGATCGAGCTCAACGAGAAGGACAAGCTGATCCGTCCGGGCATGCTGGTCATGGACCTGGGCTCAGCGCCCGGTGGCTGGTCGCAGGTGGCCGGCGGCATCGTTGGCGACAAGGGCCGCGTGGTGGCCACCGACATCCTGCCGATGGGAGCCCTCGACAACGTCGACTTCGTCCAGGGCGACTTCACCGACGATGCCGTCTTCCAGAAGATCCTCGGCGTGCTCGATGGCCGCCAGCCCGATCTGATCGTCTCCGACATCGCGCCCAACATCAGCGGGGTCGCGGCCGCCGACCAGGCCGCCGCCATGTACCTGGTGGAGCTGACCCTCGACATGGTGCGCCAGGTGCTCAAGCCCGGTGGCAACTACGTGGTCAAGGTGTTCCAAGGCGAAGGCTCCGATGTCTTTCTGAAAGACGTACGCACCTCCTTCGAGAAGGTGTCGATCCGCAAGCCCGAAGCCTCGCGTCCCCGCTCGCGCGAGGTCTATCTGGTGGGCAAGGGTTTCAAGGGCTAGCTCTGGCCCTTGCCGCCAGCGCGGGCCTGCCAGATGGCCCGCCGAGATGATCTTCCGCCGTGCTGTTTCGTCATTAATACCTGCCACTACCCGCCGAGTGTGTGCGCCGGATCCTGGAGCTGCTGCAGCACATCGACGCGTCTTTCGAAAAGCCGCTCCCTTGCTCAGGAGACGCTGAGAATCCCGTAATCAGGGCCAAGGCGAACTGGCGTTGCTCTTCAGCGCTATCTCGCAACTGTGAAGGGATGTTTCCGGCAGGAGTTAATTCCTGGGCGGCTGCTAGGGTTTCCTATTCATCTGCGCTCAAGCAGTTGTTGCGGTGATCTCGTGCCGAAAACTGGGGGCGGAAGAGATGAATACCTATGTGTTCGAGACGGCCAGAAGATTGCTGACGGACATCTATGGCGCCTTGTACGAGATGGAAAGCGGGCATGGTTTCAGATGCGTGAAGGCCGAGCGAGGTCAGATCTTCCTGTATCGGCCCGTGGCGGGTCTGGCCGAGGGCAATCTGGGCGAGATCGCCTTCGAGATCGAATCCCATGCCAGGCGCGCAGGCCGAGGGGTCGTCGAAACCCGACACTTCTTCAGGCAGTTGAAAGTCGCCAGCGGCCACCCCACCGAGCGTGACAGTCGCTATGACTGGCCGCGGATCGGCTTCACCGATAAGGAAGAGGTCACGGCTATCGTGCTCGAGCTCAAAGCCTTTCTCGGCGTGGGCCGCTGAGGCTTTCCAGCAGACAGCCTGGCCAGGGATCCTGACCAGCGTCCATCCGGTGTCTTGCAGGCAGAGGTGCTCACCCTGGGGTGAGCACCTCTGCCGAAGGGGACCGTATTGCCGGACCGGTCTCAGGCCGGCTCTTCGAAACGGGCATAGCCGACGGGGATGCCGCCTTGGCTGGCATGCCGCGAGTTGTCGACGAGAGCGGCCGCCCGCTTGGGCAGCCCCAGTCCCGAGCGCTTGGTAGCGGGGCGCGACAGGTCTTGGCCAGTCAGGGTGCTGTTCAAGGTGAAGAACTCCATCAGTTGCTGGAGCAATTCGGCCTGGCTGCTCATCTCTTCGGCGGTGGCGGCCAGTTCCTCGGAGGCCGAGGCGTTCTGCTGGGTGACCTGGCTCAACTGCAGCATGGCGCTGTTGATCTGCTCGACGCCGGAGGTCTGTTCTTCCGAAGCGGCAGTGATCTCCTGCACCAGGTCGGAGGTCTTGCTGATGGAGGGCACCATCTCGTCCAGCAGTGAGCCGGCGCGCTCGGCCAGGGCCACGCTGCCCTGGGCGACGTTGCTGATCTCCTGGGCGGCGACCTGGCTGCGCTCCGCCAGCTTGCGCACCTCGGACGCCACCACGGCGAAGCCCTTGCCATGCTCGCCGGCACGGGCCGCCTCGATGGCGGCGTTGAGGGCCAGCAGGTTGGTCTGGTAGGCGATGTCGTCGATGATGCTGATCTTGGCCGCGATGGTCTTCATCGCCACCAGGGTGTCCCTGACGGCCTGGCCGCCTTCGTTGGCCTCGCGATTGGCCTTGGCGGCCATGCCATCGGTGACCTTGGCGTTCTCGGTGTTCTGGGCGATGGAGGCCGACATCTGCTCGACGCTGGCACTGGTCTCCTCGACCGAGGCGGCCTGCTCGGTGCTGGCCTGACTGATGCTCTGGGCAGTAGCAGAGATCTCTTCCGACGCGCTAGCCAGCCCATCGGAGGCACTGCGGACATCGCTGATGATCTGCGACAGGCGCTGGTTCATGCCGTCCATGGCGCGGAGCAGGGCGGCGGTCTCGTCACGGCCCTCGGCGTCGATGCGCTGGGTGAGGTCGCCAGCGGCCAGGCGATCGGCGATCTCGACCGCGGCGCGCAGGGGCCGGGTGATGCTGCGGCTCATGAGGAAGCCCAGCAGGATGCCAAAGGCCACGCCCCCCGCGATGATGCCGATCAGCATGACCCGGCTGCGGGCATAGATCTGGTCGGTGAGGTCGTTGGCGTCGCTGGCGTTCTGCTCCTTGCGCTTGGACAGTTCGGTCATCAGCACGCCCACTTGGTCGCCATAACGGCGGACACTGACCAGCTGGTTGTCCAGCTCGGGATCGGCGTCCCGCAGCGTCCGCTTGCCCGCGATCGCCATGGCCTGGTCCAGTTGAGAGGTGTAGCTGCCGAGCAACTCGTCGATCTGCCGGAAATTGGCGGCCGACGCCTCGCTGCTGAACAGGGGGCGGGCCTTGGCGAGATTGTCCCGCACGTTGGCCAGGCCCAGCTTGACCTCCGCCTTGGCCCGATTGCGATCCTCTTCGGAGGTTGCCAGCAGGTAGTTGCTGCGCGCGCGGCCGATAAAGACCAGGTTCAGATTGGCCTCCTTGATATAGGACAGCCCGAGCAACTCGTTCTGATAGAGCTGAGTTGCCAGATCGTTGATCTGGCTGCTGTTGCTCAGACCTGCCAACCCCACGACCAGGCTGATGGACGCCACGGCGATAAAGGACACGATAAGGCGGGTGCCAATCCGGAAATTCTTGAACATCTGAAAGCTCCTGCTGAAAGGACCAGTGAACGACACCAGTCACAAACGACGACGGGATAGTGACGTCAATAGTTAGGCTTTCGGATCGAATATCTGGAAGTTTATGGTGGCCCTTTGCCGTGTTTACAATTGACAGCCAATTCGCCGAATTTTCCTGAAGTTTTGCCAATAAACGTTGTTGCAATAGGTTTTCGCGCTGGTCGATCAAGCCGGTTGGACGTCTCCAGACCCTGGATCGGCTTCCAGTCTCGCTTCGTCGTGATCAACCGCTCTGCATTGCGCAGCAAGACGGAGCGCTAGATTGCAGCCACCTGCTGTTTGAGCAGCTCGCGCAAACGCTGGGCGGCCGGGCTAAGCAACTGGCCATGCCGGGTGACGATACCCAGTGATCTGGTGATCGAGGGTTCAACCAGGGGCACGGCGACCAGGCAGGTGTCGAGCGCGCTGCCGGGAATGGCCAGACGCGGTACCGTGGCTACCCCCAGTCCGGCAGCTACCAGATCGATCACGGTTCTAACGTGTCGCGCTTCCAGAACCGGTTTGGGCAGGTTGGGGATCTTGGCGAGGGCCAGATCAAGCAGCATACGGTTGCCACTGGCCTTGTTGACCGAGATATACCTGTGACCCTTGAGCTCCGCCCAGTGCACTGCAGCGCGCGCAGCCAAGGGATGAGTGCTCTGGCAGACCAGCACGAAGTCATCCTCATGCAGAGGTTCGAACACCAGATTGCCTTCCTGGGCACCCAGGTAGTTGATGCCGAAATCCGCCTCGCCACGCGTCACTCGGGTCAGTACATCGCTGGCGCCTTCGTCCAGAAGCCGGACCAGGATGCCCGGGTATAGCTGTTGATATCGATCAAGGACCTGGGGCATGAGCTGATTGACGGCCGTGGGGACGCAAGCCAGGGTGACCTCGCCGGTCAAACGGTTCGCCGCATCGGTTACGTCCAGCAGCGACTCATCGAAATCATTGAGCACCTGCCGAGCGCGACCGAGAAAGGCGCGGCCAGGCGCGCTGAGTTCGATACGCCGCGTGGTTCGGTTGAGGAGGCGCACGCCCAGGCTGGTCTCCAGCTTGATGATGCGTCGGGACAGTGCAGGCTGGGAGAGATGGAGCTCCCGCGCAGCCGCCGCGAAGCTGCCCAGCTCTACCACGGCGACAAAGGCGCGTAGATCTCCCATCTCCACATTCATGTTTTTCATGCATGGGTCCATTTGATAAATGCAGTTAAGTTTAGCGGGCGACTCGCTCATGCTGTGAGAGCGCGCAACGCCCAGCAATCACAACATCGGAGCCTTGCATGATTCCTTTGAACCGTCGCAGCTTGCTCAAAATCAGCGCCGTCGCCTCGGCGGCCGCCGCCGCGCCCCGCCTTGCCCTGGCCGCCGATGCTGCCCCGGCCGCCACCTCGGCATCGGTGGTGGCGGAAGGCAAGGACACCACTCGCATCCTTGCGGCCTATCTGGTCAAGGCTCGCTATGAAGACCTGCCGGCGAACGTACGCAAGGAGGGGGTGCGCACGTTGCTCAACTGGGTGGGCGTCGCCGTGGGTGGCTCCCAACATGAAACGGTCGTTCGCGCCCTGCGCGCACTCCAGCCATTCGCCGGGCCCGAACAGGCCAGCCTGCTCGGCCGGACCGAGCGACTCGACATCATGAATGCCGCCTTTCTCAATGGCGTGGCGAGTCATATCTTCGACTACGACGACACTCATCTGAAAACCATCATCCATCCCGCCGGGCCGGTGGTGTCGGCCATCCTGGCGCTGGCCGAATACCGGCCGGTGAAGGGAGCGGATTTTCTGAATGCCCTGATCCTCGGTGTGGAAACCGAGTGCCGCATCGGCAATGCGGTCTATCCCGATCATTACGATGTGGGTTGGCATATCACCGGCACGGCGGGGGTATTCGGCGCGGCGGCGGCGGCCGGCAAGCTGTTGGGGCTCAATGAGCAGCAGATGGTCTGGGCGCTGGGTCTGGCCGCCTCTCAGCCGGTAGGCCTGCGGGAATCCTTTGGCTCCATGAACAAGAGTTTCAATCCCGGTCGGGCCGCCAGCAACGGCCTCTTCGCCGCCTTGCTGGCGGCGCAGGATTTCACCAGTTCCCAGGGCATGCTCGAAGCCAAGCGCGGCTGGGCCCATACCATCAGCACCAAGCAGGATTTCACAGAGATCACCGAAGGGCTGGGGACTCGCTACGAAGCAGCGCTCAACACCTATAAACCCTTCGCCTGCGGCATCGTCATCCATCCGGCGCTGGATGCGGCCATCCAGCTCCGCAACAGATACCAGCTCAAGCCCGAGCAGATCGCCGAGGTACGCCTGCGGGTCCATCCCCTGGTGCTGGAGCTGACTGGCAAGAAGACGCCCACGACAGGTCTGGAAGGCAAGTTCAGCATCTACCATTCGGTGGCCATCGCGCTGATCCAGGGCGCCGCAGGAGAACGGCAATACAGTGATCAGGCGGTTCAGGATCCCGCTGTGGTCGCTCTGCGAGGCAAGGTGATAGCCACGGTCGATCCTGAGATCAAGCCGCAGCAGGTGGACATGACCGTCGTATTGACCGACGGTCGTCAGGTGCACCAGTACATCCAGCACGCCATCGGCAGCGTGGAAGTGCCCATGACCAATGAGCAATTGGAAGCCAAGTTCAGTGATCTGGCCGAAGGCATCCTGCCCAGGCAGCAAACCCTGTCGCTCCTGAAAGCCTGTTGGCAGGTGGAGCAACTGGCGGATGCGGGCCAGATCGCCCGAGCCGCCAGGCGCAGTCCCGCCTAAGGGAGCGGCGCTAGGTTGCGCCGCGAAAGCCACGCCAGCTCGAACCCGTGATTCGTACGAGGAGGAATCGCCATGCGCTATGAGCTGACCAAGCTGACCGGCCCACTACTGAAGCTGTCCGAGATCTTGGCTGCCGCCACGAGCTGGATGGCGGGCGCAGATGTCGGGCGTGTCCTCGGTCTGTGGCATTCCGAAATCGGGGAACTCGGTGCTGTCCTGATCCTGCGGAGCTTCACTTCGTGCGAGGAGTTGGCGGCAGAGCGCCAGCGCTGTCACCGGAGCGCCAATCCCTTCAACGGCACTGGCCTGGTGCGGTCCCTGCAGCAGGAGAGCTACCAGGGGTTCGACTTCCTGCCGGACATCGAACCCCGCGTCTATGGCGGTCTCTACGAGTTCCGCACCTACTGGCTGAAACCCGGTGGCCTGCCCCCCACGCTCACCGCGTGGCGGGCTGCGCTGGAGCCGGCAAAGGCTTACACCGAACATCTGGTGATCAACATGATCGCCCTCGATGGACCACCGCGTATCACCCACATCTGGGGCTTCGAATCCATTCAGCAGCGCTTCGATTTGCGCGCTGAGCACTATGCCGCAGGGTTGTGGCCGCCCAAGGGCGCTCCCGAGCAGATCGAGCAGGCGACGTCCATGATCGCCCTGGCCAGTGAGCATTCGCCTCTGCGTTGACCACGAACCGCGACGTGGCCGGTCTCAGCGCAGGGTTGCGTCGATGAGGTTGCGGAACAGGGCGCTCCGAGGTCTTTCTTCCGGTGGGATACCCGCCTGTTCGAACCAGCTCGCATCGGCCTCGGGATGCGGTCCGCTCAGGGCCACCACGCCACGGCCGAAGGGATAGCGGGCCGCGGCGATGTCCCCGTTGGCATAGGTCGCCAGCACCCGAACGCCAGGCGCATGACTGGACGGTAGATAGGGCCCATCCTGGTAGAAAACGTGGTCGTCATGGCCTGCCCAGCGTACGGCGACCGCGGCGTCGTCGATGGTGGTCACGGGAAAGCCGGGGCGTCCCACCTCCGAGTCCAGATCGTCGGGTATGAGTCTGAGATTTCCGGCATCGGCTAGGTAGGCGCCCATGCACAGTCCCAGATAGCGTCCGCCCTGAGCGACGTAGTCACGCAGCGCGGCGCTGCGCGCATCGCCAAGGCTGGCCAGGGCGGCGGGAATGTCCTGGCCGCCGCCCGGCTGTACATAGAGGCTGTAGCGGCGCAGGTTGGCGGGCGTGATATCGATGCGTTCCGCCGGGCCGACGAAGTCAACGCGATAGCGCGGGTCCAGCCGTTCGATGGCCGTCCGGACCGTTTCGGAGCAGTCGTCGCATCCCGCAGGGCCGCGGTAGACGGCCACCGCCACGGTGGGCGCCTGGGCAGCCTGGGCCAGTGGCAAGGGACCGGCCAGACAGAGGAGCGCCAGCGCGGCGCGTCTTACTCCAGTTGAAAGCGTCATCCGCGGGACTCTTTTGCAGGGGGCTCTAGGATTGGCAAGCGGCATCAGGCTTTGGCCCCATCCATTCAAGGACCGAAACACGCAACTGCGGGTCAGCTTATCAGGCGAAGGGCGTGCCAGGGCGGTAGGGGCGTCAGGCGTGGATCACGGAAAGCGCCGAACGCAGCGCCCCGAGCGCCTCGTCGTCAGGCGCCGCGTCCGTTACCAGGGTGCTGACATCGGCCAGCGGGATGATGCCGTAGGGAGAGGCCGCGCCGAGTTTTTCCCGCGTCGCCAGCACAAAGGTCTCCGCCGCCTGGCGGCTGATGATGCGCTTGATCGCGGCTTCCTCGGCATTGCCGGTGGTGGCGCCCGTCTCGGGATGCAGCCCGGTCACGCCCATGAAGTAGCTGTCGACCCGCACCCGGGCGATGGCCTCCGCACAGGCCGCGCCCAGGGTCACGATGGAATGCTTGAACAGGCGGCCACCCATGAGCTCGACCTCGATCAGCGGATGCTCGACCAGTTCCACCGCGATATTCGGGCTATGGGTTACTACGGTGATCTCAAGCTCCTTGGGTAGGTGGCGGACCAGTTGGACATTGGTCGTGCCGCCATCGATAAAGACGATCTGTCCCGGTTGGATCAGGCGGATGCCCGCCTGGCCGAGCGCCACCTTGCTGGCCGTGGACGTCTCTTCACGCCTGGCGTAGTCCGCGACGGCAGCCGACGCCGGCAAGGCGCCGCCATGCACGCGTTGCAGCACACCTTCCGCCGCCAGTTCCCGCAGATCGCGGCGAATGGTGTCTTCCGATACCCCCAGCTGCTGGCTGAAGGTCTTGGCCACCAGTCGGCCTTCCTGGCGCAGCACCCGCTGGATAAGCGCCCTGCGTTCACGGGTCAGCATCGGAGACTCCTGCACGAAAATTCTTGACGTTGCACGAAACTGCACGAATTCTAACGCGCAGCCCCAGAGCGGTAAACACCGTTCGCCAACCCAGAGGATCGCCCATGAGCATCGCCCCGCGTATTCGTGTCGAAGAGGTCGAGGTGTTGTCTGACGACTGGTTCGTCCTGAAGAAGACCACCTTCGCCTTCCTGCGCAGTGACGGCACCTGGCAGCGGCAATCGCGAGAGACCTACGATCGCGGCAATGGCGCGACCATCCTGCTCTACGATCCCCGGCGGCGCACTGTGGTGCTGACGCGCCAGCTGCGTTATCCGGCCTTCGTGAACGGGCACGACGACCTGCTGATCGAAGCGCCCGCCGGCCTGCTGGACGCGGCCGAGCCCGAGGTGCGCATCCGTGCCGAGGTCGAGGAGGAGACGGGCTTTCAGGTGCGGGAGGTGCGGCAGGTGTTCGATGCCTTCATGAGCCCCGGCTCGGTGACCGAGCGGCTGCATTTCTTCGTCGGCGAGTACGCCCCGGGCGATCGCAAGTCGGCCGGGGGTGGCAATGTCGCGGAAGGTGAGGACATCGCCGTGCTCGAGGTCGACCTGGACGAGGCGCTGGCGATGATCGATGCCGGGACCATTCGTGACGGCAAGACCATCATGCTGCTGCAGTACGCGGCCCTGAAGCTCATGCCACACCCGGCGGTCAGCTGATCGCCAAGGCTGACGACCAGGGCTCTGGCAGCCCCTCTCGGATCCGGGAGACTCGGCTCCGGGCGCTGACCGCCTGGCAACTAGGAGGACGCGCCGGGCCTCAGGAAGGGCAGTACATGGGCGACGTAGTCGGCCTTGCCCAGCTCCACGCCTTGCGCCCGGAGGATGGCGTAGGCGGTCATCACGTGAAAGTAGAACTGCGGCAGCGCCCAGTCGCGGACGTACTGTTCGGCGGTGAAGTCGAACACCAGGCCCTGGGGCAGTTCGTGAGCGACCGGCGCGCCCTCCTTGATGGGCGACCCTTCGCCGGCGATGGCCTGTACCTGGTCCAGGGTTTCGCGGATGCGGGCCTGCGCCTGGGCGAGGGTGCCCGGTTGTTCGGCGGCGTTGCGGCCTTCGTTGAGCAGGTCCGTCAGTTCGGGCGGAAAGGCCTGGTCGTGCAGTCGCAACATCCCTTCCTGGGCCTGGACGCAGGCGAAGCGGATCTGGGTGGCGAGCGGGAACATGTCGGGCGCCAGGCGGGCGACCAGCAGGGCCTCGGCGGCACCGTCCGGCCGTTGGGTCTCGGCCTTGCCGAGCCAGGCCGACAGGGCGCCGAGCAGATTCGTATAGGTGGGAACGAGGATATCGGTGAAGGTCATGGCGAGTCCTTTATGGGGGCTGGAGGCAGAGCCGGGCAGCCCTAGTAGAGCGTGCTGGCGATCCGCTGCGGCAAGGCCTGGTCGTAGGCGTCGCCGTCCACCTGCGTCGGGCAGAGCTGCTTGAGGATGGTGCCGGGAGATGGCAGCGCGCTGCGCGCCAGGTGCCTGGAGGGATCCCACAGGCCGGCCCGGATCACCGCGCGGCTGCACTGAAAGTAGACGCTGGTGACCGTGACTTCCAGTACGGTCCGCGGGCGCTGACCCTTGACCTCGAAGCGGGCCAGCAAGGCCGGATCGACCGCTATCCGGGCGGTGCCGTTGATGCGCAGGGTTTCGCCGATACCGGGGATCAGGAACAGCAGCGCCACCCGGGGATCCTGGAGGACATTGCGCAGCGTATCCAGGCGATTGTTGCCCCGGCGGTCCGGCAGGTAGAGCGTCCTGGCATCCTCGACATGCACGAAGCCCGGCGCATCGCCGCGCGGCGAGGCATCGAGTCCCTGGGGCCCCGAGGAGGCCAGGACCACGAAGGAAGCGGCTTCGATGAAGGGCTGGTAAACGGGGTGGATGTGATCGATCTCCTTGAGGATCGAGGGTGCCGCGACCTCGCCGTAGAGGCTTTCCAGCGCCTCCAGCGAGCTGAGGTAGTCCTGCTCGGGGTTGTCCTGCTCCATGTGCGACTCCTGGTTCGAGGTGCTTTGCGCGCCTTCTCGCGCGCTGGTTTTCCGGCGCCTGGCGTTCGCGGCAGCCAAAGGGTTGGCTGAACTGTAGCCGATAGGCGAGGTGGGGGCTCGGTCTGTGAGCAGGTTCCCCCGAGCGTCGCCTGGCTAGCGACCTTCGCCATGGCGGACCAAAGAAAGCGCAAGCGGTCGGGTGCTTATAGCCGTTTGCCGCTGTCCCAGAAGACCTGATCGGTGGCTGTGCGCGACCCGACCGTCACCCGTGAATCCCCATTGGTTAACCAAGAGAAGACATCCTGATGAGCCTTCCGCTACGCCTGTACGAACTGACCGGTGCCGACGACAACTGCCGCTTCAGCCCCTATTGCTGGCGCATACGGCTGGCGCTGGCGCACAAGGGACTGCCGGTCGAGACCGTGGCCTGGCGCTTTCACGAGAAGGAGGCCATCGCCGCTTCCGGGCAGGCTAAGGTGCCGGTGCTGGTGGATGGCGAGCAGTGGGTCAGCGACAGCTGGGCCATCGCCGAGTACCTGGATCGCCAATACCCCGAGCGGCCCTCGCTACTGGGCGATGCTTCGCTCAAGGCCACGACGCGCTTCATCAACCAATGGGTCGCGGACAGTGTGCATCCGGCGCTGGCGCGGGTGATCCTGCCCGACGTCCATGCGGTGCTGGATGAAGCCGACCAAGACTATTTCAAGCGGACCCGCGAAGCGGCGTTTGGCGTCTCGCTGGAGGCCCTGGCTGGACAGCGCGAGGCCTCGTTGCAAGCCTTCCGCGAAGTCCTGAAGCCCCTGCGCAGCACCCTGGCCCTGCAGGATTACCTGGCGGGTGAAGCCCCGGCCTATGCCGATCACATCGTCTTTGGCGCCTTTCAGTGGGCGCGGATCGTCAGCACCCAACCCTTGCTGGCCCAGGACGACCCCATTACGGCCTGGTGTGGGCGGATGCTCGACGCCTACAACGGACTGGCGCGGCAGACACCCGCGGCAGCCGAGCGCTAGCGAATCGGGCCGGCGGATCGCTGCTGGCTAGCCAGCAGCGACGTCATGCCCTCAGGGCTCAGTGACTGTACCCGGTCGGCTTGTTGCGGATGGTCTTGAGCAGGTCTTCCGGGCTGATGCTGGCGAGCGCCTTGGCCGCGGCCTGGCTGCCCGGCAGCGGCAGGTCGAGGATGTGGCCCTTCATCTTGCCCACCACGTGCATCTCGCAGGGCTTGCAGTCGAATTTCAGGGTCAGCACCTCGTCGCCGTGGACCAGTTGCATCGGCGCGACCTTGGTGCGCACGCCGGTGACGCCCTTGGCCTGCTTGGGACAGAGGTTGAAGGAGAAGCGCAGGCAGTGCTTGGTGATCATCACCGGCACCTCGCCAGGCTCTTCATGGGCCTCGTAGGCCGCGTCGATCAGTTGCACGCCATGGCGATGATAGAAGTCGCGGGCCTTCTGGTTGTAGACGTTGTAGAGAAACGACAGGTGCGACTCGGGGTACACCGGCGGGGGACAGCTCTCGGCCTTGCGGCTGCCGCGCGGGTGGGCGGCGACTCGGGCAGCGGTCAGCTGCTCGATGGCCTCGCGGCGCAGCGCCTTGAGTTGCGAATTGGGCACGAAGAAAGCCTGAGGTGCGTCCAGGCTCACGTCCAGGGCGTGGTATTCGGTGGTGCCCAGCTGGGTCAGCAGATCACGCAGGCCATCCAGCGCCTGCTCCGGCTTGTTGGCCGCCCCGAAGGGACCGTCCAGGGCAACCGAAACACTGACGCCTTCCTCACTGGTGACAGTCAGCTGTAGCCGCTGCTCGCGCAGCTCGGCCTCCCAGCGCACGCCGATGCGGCGCTCGGCGCTGGTCTTGAGCAGGGCCTGCTGCCAGTTGTGGTCCAGGTTGCGCGACAGCGGATGATTCGGGCGCAGGCGGAACAGCCCCTCGGGCATCTCGTTGGGTTCGACGCGATAGCGATAGCGCTTCTGGCCGTCCTCCTCGAATTCGCCCTTGAGCTCGGCGACGTTGGCGCGAAAGCCCACCACCTCGCGCTTGACCAGCACATTCAGGCCGTCGCCGTTGGACAGCGGCTCCTCGGTCACGGCGATGAAGTCGCGCTTGCCGACCTTTTCCACCTGACCCACCGGCAGTCCGGTAAAGGTCGGCGAGTCGAAGGCGCCGATGTCCACCTTGCGGTCGGTGACGAAATAGTCGGTGCTGCCGCGGTGGAAGGTCTTGTCCGGATCGGGCACGAAGAAGTGCGCCGTGCGACCGCTTGACGCGCGCGCCAGGTCGGTGCGGTCTTCCAGGATCTCGTCGAGCAGCTGGCGGTAGTAGGCGGTGATGTTCTTCACATAGCCCATGTCCTTGTAGCGCCCCTCGATCTTGAAGGAGCGCACGCCGGCCTCGACCAGGGCGCGCAGGTTGGCGCTCTGGTTGTTGTCCTTCATCGACAGCAGGTGCTTCTCGAAGGCCACCACCCGACCCTGGTCATCCTTCAGGGTGTAGGGCAGGCGGCAGGCCTGGGAGCAGTCGCCGCGGTTGGCGCTGCGACCGGTCTGGGCGTGGGAGATGTTGCACTGGCCGGAGAAGGCCACGCACAGGGCGCCATGGATGAAGAATTCGATGGCCGCGTCGGTCTCGGCGGCGATGGCCGAGATCTCCTGCAGATTCAGTTCCCGCGCCAGCACCAGCTGGGAGAAGCCGGCCTGGTCGAGAAACTTGGCCCGCGCCAGGGTGCGGATGTCGGTCTGGGTGCTGGCATGCAGCTCGATCGGCGGAATGTCCAGTTCCAGCACGCCCAGGTCCTGCACGATCAGCGCATCCACGCCCGCGTCGTACAGCTGGTGGATCAGCGTGCGCGCCGGCTCCAGCTCGTCGTCGTGCAGGATGGTGTTGATCGTGGTGAACACCCGCGCATGGTAGCGGCGGGCGAATTTCACCAGCTCGGCGATCTCGCTGACCTCGTTGCAGGCATTGTGCCGCGCACCAAAGCTCGGCCCGCCGATGTAGACGGCATCGGCCCCATGCAGGATGGCCTCCCGGGCGATACCGACATCGCGGGCAGGGCTGAGCAATTCCAGATGGTGCTTGGGCAGGGACATGGCGGTTCTTCTCGATCAGGCGTGGCACGGCAAGGCGCGCATTGTAGCGGGCGAGGGGGAGGAGGGCACGCCTGGGGTGCTGGGTGGTTGGGCCAGCCCATCAACCGGGACAGGATTCACAGCCCCGCCGGCTGACCGACAGTTATCCGTGTTTCCGCCCCTTATTCCTGCCCATAGAGTGCAGCGATCGCGACCCGCAAGCTGGCTGCCAAGGGCTCAAGCATCGCTATCCCGCCAACTGTGGACGCTGCTCATTCCTAAGGGGAATGAATGCCTGTGCCTCTTTATCGCTTTTTTCCATTAATGGGCCGTCGTAAAACCTCCGTCACCTTTAATAAACATAAAAATCGGAGGACTCATGACCGAATCCCTGGCTTCAAAGCCGGCACCGGCAGTGGCGGAACGGGCAGCGTTACAGACGCGGTCGAGGACCCGCTATCGCTGGGTGGTACTGGCGGTCATCGTGGTCGTGTACATGCTCGCCGCAGCCGATCGGGCCAATATCGGGATCGCCTTGCCCTATATCCAGAAGGAGTTCGGCGCGACCAATGCCGAGGTGGGTCTGCTGGTCAGTGCCTTCTTCCTGTTCTACTCGCTCGGTCAGATACCGGCGGGCTTTCTGCTGAGTAAGGTCAGCGTGCGCGTGGTCGCCCCCGCGGCGATTGGCCTGACGTCGCTCGTGACGCTGCTGATCGGCACCTCCCACAGCATCGGTATGCTCAAGATCTATCGCTCGGCGCTGGGCGTCGCAGAAGCGGCCTTGCCCCTGTCGATGTTGAGCACCATCAACCGCTGGTTTCCGCCGCGGGAAAAGGGCACGGCTACCGGCGCCTTCCTGTCCGCCGCCAAGATGGGCGCGGTGATAGCACCGCCATTGGGGGCAGCGCTGATTCTGCTCGATGGCTGGCGCACCATGTTCATCGCCTTCGCCCTGCCAGGCGTGCTGCTCGCCTTGCTGTGGTGGTGGCTCGTCCCCAATGATCCGAGAGCCTGCAAGCAGGTGAGTGACGCCGAAGCCGAACACATCGAAGACCAGACGACCGCGCACAGCGAGTCGGTCCGTAAGCACCGGGATTTCGGCAGGCTCGACCGCGCGCTGCGCTATGAGCGCACCCCCCTCCTCGATACGTCCCGCTCCGTGTTCAGGTCCTGGAACATCTGGGGCTGTGGATTGGGCTACCTGCTGATGACCGGAGTGGTGAACGTGCTCCTGGCCTGGCTTCCCAAGTACCTGGGCGAGGTAAAGCACTTCGAACTGATGCAGGTCGGCTTCGTGGCGTCCTTGCCCTTTGTTGGCGGGGTGCTCGGCAATATCGTCGGCGGCTGGCTGTCGGATCGAATCCTGGACCGCCGTCGCAAACCGACCATGATGATCAGCGCGGTAGCGACCTGCGTGATGATGGTCGCTCTGGTTTACGCACCCAACGGGCTGCTCGCGGTCAGCCTGTTGCTGTTTGGTACCGGCTTTCTGCTCAATATCGGCTACTCGTCGTTCTCGGTCTATTCGATGGGACTGACGACCAGAACGACCTATCCGGTGGCTGCATCCGTGGTCAACAGCGCGGGCCAGGCGGGGGGCGCCATGGCGCCGCTGATCACCGGCTTCCTGCTGGATAGCTACAGCTGGACGGCGGTGTTCATCTTCCTCGGCGTCTGCTCCTTGGCTGCGCTGGCCTTCGTGCTGACCATTTCCGAACCGGCTACCGCGCCGGTCGAGGCCTCTGCTGACTAGGGGGCGGAACCTTGGTCCAGGATCACGGCCGTCTGCTGCGCTGTCGCTCTGGTAGCCGCAGGACGGTCTGGCGATAGCGGGCTAACGCTGCAACTGTTTCGTGAAGTCGCAGAGTTGCGTCGCCAGCGTGGCGATCTCGGCGACGAAGGTCGAGGGCCGATCATTGCGGTACATCGCCATGTAGGGAACCGGTGGCAGCTCGGGATCGGTCTCGACGATGACGAGTTTGCCTTCGTCCACCAGCGGGCGGAAACATTCGCGTGGCAGGTAGGTGACGCCCAGGCCCGCCGAAGCCAGACCGAGCATGGCGGTGAGGCTGTCGGAGGAGAGGATCCTGGGCAGCTCTATTCCGCGTGCATGCAGCCAGCGATTTACGAACAGGCCCGATCCTGACTTCTTGCCCTGCATCAGCATGGGATACTTGGCCAGCTCGGCCAGGCCCACCACGCCTGAACTCCGGACCAGTCCCGGCGCGGCCATCCAGGCATTCTCCACGGTCGCGAGGGGTACGCTGGTGACCTCGGGCGCCGTGAAGGTGTCCGGTATCACGATGAGGTCGACCAGATCGTCCATCAGCCGCTCGTGCAGATTGCGACTCATGTCGACTTCCGGCTCCACGGTAAGCCCGGGGAAGTCGGCAACCAGGCGCGTGACCAGGCGCGGTAGCCAGGTCCAGGCAGTAAGTTCGGTAACGCCCAGTCGCAGACGGCGGGTGGTGACGTGCTTGCCGTCCTTGAGCGAGGTGATGCGCTCGTTCAGATCGAGCATCTCGCGCGCAATGACCAGCAGCTCCTCGCCCTCGGCGGTGAAGCGGGCACCCCGCTGCGAGCGATCGAACAGCTGCAGGCCGGTGGAGGACTCCAGCTCCTGCACCCGTTTCGAGATGGCTGACTGGGTGGTGTTGAGATGCTCGGCGGCCCTTTCGAAGGTACCCAGACGTTCGATCCAGTGCAGCGCCAGCAACTGGCGTAGCGTGACCATTGGCATTCCTCCAGGGCATGAATGGCCATACCTTAATATCGCTTTTTCTATTTGGCCACGGGCCTATCCTCGACGTTATCCAACAAGAGGAGCCCTTATGAACGTCAACGCTTCCAGTCCGACCTCGCTGGTCGAAGCCTTCGCCCGCACCTCCACCTCGATCATCAGCGACTGTCTCGACCGGCTTCCAGGCGCTCCGCTGCGGCCCTTCCACCGGATCGAAGGCACCATGGCCGGCCTTGCGCTCACCGTCAAAGTACCCGCCGGCGACAACCGGGCGATCCACCAGGCGCTGGAGCTCCTCGTCCCTGGCCAGGTGCTGGTGGTCGATGGCGGTGGCGACCTGAGTCGCGCCTTGATGGGCGACATCATGGCGGCTATCGCGGAAAAACGCGGTGCCGCGGGCGTCGTTGTCGATGGGGCGATTCGCGACCTGGCGACGATCAGCAAGGGCAGCTTCCCCATCTTCGCTCGCGGGGGCTATCACCGTGGCCCCTACAAGAACGGCCCGGGGGAGATCAACGTGCCGGTGAGCATTGGCGACATGATCGTTTCACCAGGAGACCTCGTCGTGGGTGACCATGACGGCATCGTCGCCTTTCCCCTGGCCCAGGCGGCGGAGTTGCTCGACCGTTGCCTGGCGACCGAGCGCAAGGAAGCGGAAATGCTCGCGCAGATTGCCGCGGGAACCTACCGGGGCGCCTACGCGGCCCACTGATTACGGAACAAGCAAATGAAACTAGCGATTATCGGCGCAGGCGAAGTGGGCCTTACCTACGCGCACCCCTGGGCGGCGGCAGGCCACGAAATCCTCTTGTGTGACCTCAAGCCTTCACCCAGGGCCCAGGCCTTCGCGAAAGAGCATGGCGTGGCTCTCGTCACCTCGATGGAGGATGGGGTAGCCGATTGCGATGTCGTCGTCTCCTGCGTATTCGGCACTGTCTCGCTGCCAGTCGCCGAGCAGGCGCTCGCCCTTATGCGGACGGGTGCGCTGTTCATCGACATGACCACCGCGGATCCGGAGCAGATCAGACGAGCCGCGGCCATCGCGGCCGAGCGCTCCATTCCCTATGTGGACGTGGCCATCCTGGGGGCCATCGCCTTGACGCACGCGAAAACCAATCTGCTGGCCGCCGGTATCGGCCTGGAGCGCGCGGTCGTCCTCTTTGCCGAAGCCGGGGCACCGCTCAAGCCCGTCGAGGGCGGCGCCGCGGGCGATGCGGCCGCCCTGAAGATCCTGCGCAGCGTGTTCACCAAGGGACTGGAAGCCTTGACCATCGAGTGCTTCATGGCGGCCGAGAAGCAGGGTGTCACGGAAAAGCTTCATGACGCCCTGAGCGATATCGACCAGGCCTCATTAAGAGACTTTCTCGGCGCCCTCATCAGGACGCATGTCGTGCATGCCCCGCGCCGTCTCAAGGAAGTGGAAGAGGCCGAACGCCAACTGCGGGCCGCCGAGCTGCCGGTGGCGGTGCTGCCTGGGGTGAGGGAGGTATTCGCTCGGACATCCGCGCAGCTGGCACGCGCGCCTATCGACACGGCATCGCCGAGTCTTGGCCAGGCCTTCGATTGGCTGTTCAAGGCCAATGGCGTGGTGAGGTAGCGGGGCAGCGCCGAGCGAAACTCTTTGCTCGGCGCTCTTGCCGATCTGAGCGAGCCTTCCTTCTGGATCAACGAACCCCCAACTCGTCCAGCAGCCATTTCTTGAACACTTCCGCTGCTTCTTTGCGGTTCCGGCTCTTGGGGTAGGCGAGAAAGTGGCCGACGTACTGGATGTCGTGAGTCAGGCTGCGCAAGGGGGCTACCAGGCGCCCCTCCTGCAGTTCCCGTTCGGCCAGCAGCGTGGATTCCAGCACCACGCCCATGCCATTGACCGCGGCGGCAATCGCCATGGCACTACGGTCGAAGCGTAGAGAATAGTGGTGAACGGGCAGCAGGTGGTTGGCCTCGAACCAGCCCTTCCATTGCAGCATCTGCACATCGCATTGGATCAGGGTGTGCTGGTGCAGGTCCTGCGGCGCCTTGATGGCTTCGGCCAGCGCAGGGCAGCACAGAGGTGTGAGGTGTTCGACGGCCAGCGGCACGTGTTCGCAAAAATCCTGCCGCGGTTCGCCGTAGACGATGTCGAGGTCAAAATCGTCATTCTCGAATCGTGCATAGTCGGTACTCGCCGAGAAGCGCAGATCGATGTGAGGATACTTCTTCACAAAGTCCGGCAGCCTCGGCAATAGCCACTGGGTCGCGAAGCTAGGCGCGGTGTGCAGCCGCAGCGGCGGCGGCTCATCCGCTTGAATGAGCGAAAGTCCGCGGTACATCTCGCCCAGCCCGCGCTGAACGTGTTCGAGCAACAGCCGACCCTTGGGGGTGAGGCGGACTTCGCGCGTACTGCGTTCGAACAGCGTGAAGTCGATGCTTTCCTCGAGTTTGCGAATGGAGTGACTGACCGCGCTGGAGGTGATGCCCAGCTCCTGGGAGGCCGTGGCAAAGGACTCGGTTCTACCGGCAGCCTCGAATACTCTGAGGGTCGTCAACGGCACACGTCTAAGCAGGTTCATGCGTGAGTTGAATTCATCCATTGCTGTTAAAAACTCCTTTGTCGGTCTTGTTTTCTCGATGGTAGCTTGATTTTCAGGCCGCTCACCGTGTTTAGGATGAATTCTAAGCACCTGTCGTGAGCGGATCTGCACATCGAGGAATTCATAATGACAATAAGATCTGAGGCCACCGCTCCGGCAGTGGAACCGCTCGAACGTCTGGCCTATCACGCCTGGCGCATCCGCCGTTTTGCCCTGCGTATGGGTGAGGTCCAGGGCCAGGGTTATGTGGGCCAGGCCCTTGGTTGGGCCGACGTCCTGGCCGTCGCCTATTGCCACGCCATGAATCTCGACCCCAGCGATCCTGAATGGGAGGGTCGGGATCGGTTTCTGCTCTCCCATGGCCATTACGCGATAGCGCTCTATGCCGCCTTGCTGGAGGCGCAGGTGATTCCCGAGAGTGAGCTGGAGAGCTACGGCGCGGATGACAGTCGGCTGCCGATGTCGGGAATGGCTACCTACACACCAGGCATGGAGATCTCAGGTGGATCGCTTGGCCAAGGGCTGGCGATTGGCGTCGGGATGGCGCTGGGACTGCGGCTGAAGAACAACCCGGCGTGGGTATTCAACTCAATGTCCGATGGCGAACTCGACGAAGGGGCGACCTGGGAGGCCGCGATGTCGGCGGCGCACCATGGGTTGAGCAACCTCATTGCCCTGGTGGACTTGAACAGACAGCAGGCCGATGGTGATTCCAATGACATCCTGGGATTCGAGCCGCTGGTGGACAAATGGCAGGCTTTCGGCTGGCACGTCCAGCGCGTGGACGGCAATGATCTGGCCGCCGTGCTCGCGGCGTTCGATAGCGCCATGGCGCTGGCCGAGCCCAAACCTCGGGTCATCCTGTTCGACACCCTGATGGGCAAGGGCGTGGACTTTCTCGAAGCCCGGGAAAAGAACCACTTCATCCGAGTCGAGCCCCATGAGTGGCAGCAGGCGCTCGAGGTGCTCGATGGCCACTACCACCAGGGAGCGCAGTGACATGGGTGTCGATACTCTAAAAAAGCCACGCCTCACCACTTCGGCGATGATCGCCTCTATCGCCAGTGAGGGACAACGTACTGAAGCGGCGCCCTTCGGACAGGCGCTCATCGCGGCAGCTGCGCGGGATGAGCGCATCGTCGGCCTGACGGCGGATCTTTCCAAGTACACCGACCTGCACATTTTCGCCCGGGAGTTTCCCAAGCGTTACCTGCAGATGGGCATGGCGGAGCAGCTCCTGATGGCAGCGGCCGGCGGTCTGGCGAAGGAAGGCCTGGTGCCGTTCGCCACGACCTACGCGGTGTTCGCCACCCGCCGGGCGTATGACTTCATCCATCAGGTCATCGCCGAGGAACATCTGAACGTCAAGATTTGCGCGGCTCTGCCAGGGCTCACCACCGGTTATGGCCCGAGCCACCAGGCCACCGACGACCTTGCGTTGATGCGCGCGATACCTGGTCTGACCGTGGTCGATCCCTGCGATGCGCTGGATACCACCCAGGCGGTCGCAGCCATCGCCGCTCACCAGGGGCCGGTCTACATGCGCCTGCTGCGGGGCAAGGTGCCGATGGTCCTGGACCAATACGACTACCAGTTCGAGCTGGGCAAGGCCAAGTTGCTGCGTGACGGACGCGATGTGCTGATCGTGTCCAGCGGCATCATGACCATGCGGGCGCTGGAAGTCGCTGAAGCCATGGCGGATGGCAGTGCCGACGTAGCGGTGTTGCATGTACCCACCATCAAGCCGCTGGACGAGGCCACCCTCATCGAGCAATGCCGCCGTAGTGGTCGGCTGGTCATAGTGGCCGAGAATCACAGCACCGTAGGTGGCTTGAGCGAGGCGGTCGCGCTGACGTTGTTGCGCGCCCGCGTGTACCCGGAGTTCCGGCAGATCGCCTTGCCGGATCAATTCCTCGACGCCGGCGCCTTGCCCACGTTGCACGATCGCTACGGCATTTCCACGACCGCCATGGTCGCCCGCATTCAAAGCTGGTTGGGTTAGGAGGCAGCATGAACGTAGCTTTCGTAGGACTGGGCGCCATCGGCTTGCCCATGGCGGTACAGATTCAGCACGCCGGGCACCGTGTGATCGGCATCGAGCTGTCGGAGGCGTCCCGGGAACGGGCCGCAGCGGAAGGGCTGGAAGCGGTCGCCGAGTGGCAGGCGCTGATCGATGCCGACGTGGTGGTGGTGATGGTGGCGACGCCGGCGCAGTTGGCGTCCCTGGTCAGCCAGTGCAGTGGGCTGCGTGCCGGCCAGCACTGGATTGTCATGAGCACCGTGGGTCCGGCGTCCGTTCGCGAGCAGGCGAGCCGCCTTCAGGCGCAAGGTGTGCAGGTCGTGGATGCACCGGTCACCGGCGGGGTGGCCCGCGCCCTTACTGGGAGCCTGCTGATCTTCGCCGCGGGTGCGGCCGAGGCCGTAGCCCGTTGCGAGCCGGTCTTGCAAGCGATGGGGGAGGTCAAGAATGCCGGCGTCCAGGTCGGCGATGGCCAGGCCATCAAGGTGGTCAACCAGCATCTGTGCTCGGTGCACCTGGTGGCGGCTGCCGAGGCGCTCAGTTTGGCACGCGCCCTTGGGCTGCAGCCGGAGCAGGTGCTGGAGTTGGTCGAAAAGGGCGCAGGCGGCTCCTGGATGCTCAGCGATCGGGGCCCGCGCATGCTGGAGGGCACGGACACCCGTGTGACCAGCATGGTGGACATCTTCGTGAAAGACAGTGGCCTGGTCGCCGAGGCCGCCCTGGCCTGCCAGGCCGCGGTACCGTTGCTCGACACCGCCCATGCTCGTTTCCAGGCAGCAGCCGCAGCGGGGCTTGGTCAGCGAGATGACAGTCGCGTCATCGAGACCTGGCGCTAGCGCCGACAATTCATAGTTTCTCGGCTTCACCACCAGAGGCAGACACCTGCCTCATTACAACAACAATAGGTAGCGGAGTTATCCATGCACCCTTCAGATAGCAAGGCCATGCCGGCCCGGGACAGTGCCGGAAAAGTGTCTTTCGCCTCCATGATTGGCTCGGCGGTGGAGAGCTATGACTTCTTCATCTACGGGACGGCCGCCGCCGGTTGGTTCGGTAGCGTGTTCTTCCATACGACTGAACCCATCGTCGGTATCCTCGCCGCCTTCGCCACCATGGCGGTGGGCTTCTTCATGCGCCCCTTAGGTGGTTATCTGGCCGGCCATTACGGGGACCGCATCGGACGCAAAGCCATTCTGCTCTGGTCGCTCATCGCCATGGGCGGCGCCACGGTTTTGATCGGCGCCTTGCCGACCTACGAACAGGCGGGCGTGGTCGCGCCACTGTTGCTGATCCTGCTCAGGATGATCCAGGGAATCGGCTTCGGTGCCGAGTGGGGTGGCGCCGTCCTGATGGCCTGCGAGCACTCGCCACCGCATCGCCGCGGCTTCTTTGGCGCTGTGCCGCAGATTGGTATCCCGCTGGGCCTGTTGATGGCGAACGGTGCTTTCCTGGCCTCCGGGGCGCTATTCGAAGGTGACTGGGTCTGGCGAGCGCCATTCCTGGCATCGGTGGTGATGGTCGGGGTAGGCATGTATATCCGTATGGGTGTCAGCGAATCCCCGGAATTCGAAAAGATGAAGGCGGAGAACAAGCTGGTCAAACAGCCGGCGCTCGAGGTGATTCGCAACGACTGGAGAAAGATTCTGCAAATCATCGGTCTGCGCCTTGCCGAAACCGGCGGCTATTACCTGGCGACCAGCTTCATGCTCTCCTACGTCCTGCTGGCAGGCGTTGCGACCAAGGAAAACGTGCTTTGGGGCACCATGATAGGGTCGGCACTGGGCCTGCTCAGCCATTTGTTGTTCGGTGCCCTGAGCGATCGGATCGGGCGCAAGCCGGTGTTTCTCCTGGGATCCCTGTTCACCATCGCGTTCGGGATACCGCTGTTCCTGCTGATCAACAGTGGGATCTTCGTCATGGTCATCGTTGCAGTGGCGCTGTCCCTACTGCTTAGCCATGATCCGATCTTTGCCGTCGAAGCCAGCTGGTTCACCGAGCAGTTCCCGCCCAATGTGCGTTCTTCGGGTATTTCCCTAGGCTACAACGGCGCCTCCATGATCGCCGGGCTGCTGCCATTCCTCGCGACTGGGCTGTTCGCGGTGGTGGGCTGGATGGGGCCTGCGCTCCTGTTCAGTTCGCTCGGCGTCATTTCCACGCTCTGTGCGCTGCGGATGCCGGAAACGGCGCCTGCGGTCGCGAATACCAAACGGCAGGCGGTGCTGGCACCGCGGCCCGTCACCCTGGGCTGACGCTCCGCTTGCGCGCGCAACGGCGTAGCGAGTGACGCGGGGCTTCAACACTTGATGCGGCTAGCGCTTCTGCGGTGCACAGCGGCCTGACTCCACCGCAATGGCGGAGTCAGGCCGCGTCTCCTGACGCAGATTCAAGCGCCTCTGCCCATCAGACGGCTTCCGGCACCTCTGGCTGCCCCAGCAACACCTCCAGAATGCTCAGTCGAAATTGTCGCTGCAGGGTCACCGCATAGAAGCGCTCGGCGATTTCGGGCACCTCGGCGTAGAGCTGCAGCGCGCCGCTGCGCAGTTCGTCCTGGACCACCACGGCGGGCAGCAGGGCCATGTCGCCGGAGTCGCGGGCGAGCAGGCGCAGCAACGCCATGTCGTCTACCTCCGCGCAGATGCGGGGCGTCAGCCCCTGGCCGCTGCAATAGACGTCGAACTGGCTGCGCACGTCGCTGCTGCGACCGGGCACGATCAGGCGGGCCTGTTGCAGGTCGCGGTGGAGATCGAAGGGGCGACTGTCCTGGCGCGGCGGGCCGATCAGGCACACCGGCTGGCGATGCAGCAGGCGGCATTGCCAGGTGCGCTGGCTGTCGGCGCTCACCGCCTGGTTGGTCAGCACCACGTCCAGCTTGTGCAGCGCCAGGCGCTCCAGCAGTTCGTCCACGCTGCCGGATTCGAGGGTCAGCACCAGGTCTTCACGACCGAGGAAGGGGCGCAGCAGGTTTTCCTGGAAGTTGCGCGAAAGGGTCGCCACGGAGCCGATGCGCAGCGTCTGGTTGGCTTCCTGGGTGTTCTGCAGGGTGTCCTGCAACTCGCTGCCCAAGGCGAAGATGGTCTCGGCGTAGTCCAGCACCAGCTGCCCGGCTTCGGTCAGCCGCAGGCTGCGTCCGGAGCGGATGAATAGGGGATGGCCGAGCTGATCCTCGAGCACGCGGATCTGGGTGGAGAGGGCGGACTGGGAGACATGCAGCGCCTCGGCGGCGCGGGTGAGGTTGCCTTCCTTGGCCACGGCCCAGAAGTAGTGCAGGTGGTGAAAATTGAGCCGGCGCATGATTCGTTCTTCAAAAGTGAACGTTAGGTTCTGATCAATCTATTTTAAATAATTCGTACACATCCTGAAACTATCGGTATCTGGTGTTCATGGAGTGTGCACGATGTCTAGCCTGCCGTTTTCCCTGGCTCCCCTGTTGCCCTGGGTCTATGCCCTGGCGCTGTTGCCTGCAGCCGTCCTCGCTTCACCCAGCCGACTCTGGCTACCCGCACGGGTCGCGGGTTATCTGGGCGTCTTCCTGGTGCTGGCGGCCTGGCTGCAGGCGCTCCACGACACCCGGCACCCCGACCGCCTGGACCTGGCGATGGCCGGACTGATCAGCCTGCTGGCGCTGGTGATCATCGAGTATTCCCGGCGCTATCTGGAGGGGGAGGCCGGGCAGCGGCGCTATGTGCTCGCGCTGCTGGGCACCCTGGCGGCGGTGGCCACGGTGGTCACCAGCGGCAACCTCGTGCTGGTGGCAGGTGCCTGGATCCTCTCCAGTCTGTGCCTGCATCTATTGCTGACCTTCTACCGCGAACGCCCCCAGGCGGTCGTCGCAGCCCACAAGAAATTCCTCGCCAGCCGCCTGGCTGATATCAGTCTGCTGCTGGCGACCCTGCTGCTGGTGCAGGCCGGCGGGAGCAGCCAGATTTCGATGATGCTCACCGCCGTGACCGCCCAGGTGCAGGCGGGGGGACCGCTCGGCTGGGAATGGCAGGGCGCGGCGCTGCTGCTGGCGCTGACGGTGATCCTCAAATCGGCGCAGTTGCCGGTGCATGGCTGGCTGATCCAGGTGATGGAGGCGCCCACGCCGGTCTCGGCCCTGCTGCATGCCGGGGTGGTCAACCTGGGCGGCTTCGTGCTGCTGCGCTTCGCCCCGCTGTTTTCCGCCGCAGTGCCGGCGAAGAGCCTGCTGGTGCTGATTGGCGGCCTGACCGCGGTCCTGGCCGCGCTGGTGATGATGACCCGGATCAGCATCAAGGTCCGTCTGGCCTGGTCGACCTGCGCGCAGATGGGCCTGATGCTGCTGGAATGCGGGCTCGGTCTGTACGAACTGGCGCTGGTACACCTGCTGGCCCACTCGCTCTACAAGGCCCATGCCTTCCTCGCCGCCGGCGAGACGGTGGCCCACGCCCGCCAGCATGCTCTGCAGCCGCCGGCACCCACGCTCGAACTGGGCGGCCTGCTGCGGGCGCTACTCACGGCCGCGCTGGCGCTGCTCCTGTTGCAAGGACTCTGGCGCTGGCTGCTGCCCAGCCATGAGCTGCCCCTGGTGGCTCTGACGCTATTGGCGATCGGCCTGGCGCCCTGGTGCCTGCGCCGCGACCAACCCGCCCATGGCCTGCTCATGTTCGGCCTGCTACTGGGCGCTTACCTGCTGTGGCACCAGGCGGCCGGTTGGCTGCTCGACCAGCACCTCGCCACGGCGCCGCTGCCGCTGACCGTGGTGGCGATGGTCATGCTGGTCGGACTTTACCTGGTGCAGGGCCTGCTGCTGGCCCGACCGCACGGCGCCCTGGCGCAACGGCTCTACCCCCTGGCTTTTGCCGGCTTCTACCTGGACGAGCACTTCACCCGCCTGACCTTTCGCCTGTGGCCGGCGCGTGCGCCCCAGCCGCTGAACGCAACCCTTGGAGATCGCGCATGACCGTCCTCGAAACACTTCCCAGCCTTGAGCACCAGGCCCTGCACGAGGCCGCCCGGCAGGCCTGTGCGCGCATCGCACCGACCTGGCCGCTGGATCGCATGATCGCTGTGAACCCGCTGTGGGAGCGGCGCGACCAGGCCTGGCAGGCCGTGGCCGCGCAACTCTGGCAATGGGCCGGCAGCCGCCTGACCCTGGAAGCGGCCGACTATCGCCAGGCCTGGCGGGAGGGGCGTATCGCCGAGCGTCATCTACAGCAGGCGCTGGCCGAGCAGGGGTCGTCCTGCAAGCCGACCTGGCTGCTGGAGGCGCTGGACGCTCCCGCCGAGGTCGGGCAAGGGCTGCCGCTGCTGGAAGATCTGGCCGAGCCAGGAATTCCGCTCCCGGGCTGGCCCGCACTGATCACCCACCAGATCGGCCAGAGTTGCGCGGCCTGGTTCGATCGTGAACAGGCGGATTGGCGTCCGTCAGACGGTGGCGGGCTCTATCAGACCTGGCGCGCCAGCCTGCTGGCTGACCGGGGCTTGAGCGTACTCAGCGGTTGTCGCGAGCTGCACCAGCGGATCGCCGAATTGCCGGCACTCCCCGAGGCGGCCCTGGAGGCGGCGGTCGACCGCTTGGGGCTGCCGGCACCAGACTGGGCCGCCTGGTTCGACTGCCTGCTGCTGCGCAACCTGGGCTGGGCCTCATGGTGCGCCTATCGGCACTGGCAGGCTCGGCTGCAGGGAGAGGACGACCGCACGCTGCTGGAGTTGCTGGCCATTCGCGCGGCCTGGGAGTGGCTGGTGGATGATCGGCGGCGCGATGCCGACAGTCGTTGGCAGTGCTGGCGTGCGGCTTGGGAGGAGGGGTTGCAGCGGATGCCTTCGGCCAATTGGCAGGCCCTGCAGCTGTGGCAGCGCGCCGACGAGCTGGCCTGGCAGGAGCACCTGCAGCAGACGCTGTGCCACAGCGTACCGGCGGCCTTGCCCCCGGTGCCACTGGCCAAGCTGTTCTTCTGTATCGACGTCCGCTCCGAGCCCCTCAGGCGCGCCCTGGAGCAGACCTGCCCGGCCTTGGAAACCGGCGGTTTCGCCGGCTTCTTCGGGCTGCCCATCGCCTTTACCCCGCTGGGTACCGGTGCCACGCGCCCGCAATTGCCGGGCCTGCTCGCGCCGCAACTGCAGGTCAGCGAGGGCAGTGGCGATGCCATACGGGATCGGCAATTGGCACAGGTGCGTCAAGGTCGTCTGGCGCGGCTGGGTCGCTGGCGGCTGTTCGAGCGGCTGCCGGCCTCGACCTTCACCCTGGTGGAAAGCGTCGGGCTGGGCTATGCCGGGGCGCTGTTGGGACGGACCTATGGCCTGGCCGGTGGCGCGTCTTCGCCCGAACTCAGCGCCTGGCGCCGCCATGAGCGGCAACAGCTGCAACCACAGCTACCGGAGATGTCACAGCTGCAGCGGGTCGACTTGGCCGAGCGTATCCTCAAGGCCATGGGCCTGAACGGGCCGGTGCCGCCCCTGCTGGTGCTGCTCGGCCATGGCAGTCAGAGCGCCAACAACCCTCAGGCGGCGGGTCTGGATTGCGGCGTCTGCTGTGGTCAGAGCGGCGAGATCAATGCGCGGCTGCTGGCCGGCCTGCTCAACGATGCCCAGGTGCGCGCCGGGCTGCGGGTGCGCGGACTCGACCTGCCGCCGCACTGCCAGGTACTGGCCGGGCTGCACAACACCACGACGGATGAGGTGCGGGTCTTCGGGTGCGAGTCGCTTCCGGCAGAGCTCCAGCCCAGCTGGCAGCGCCTGCGGCTGGCATTGGATAGCGCAAGCGCCGAGGTGCGGCGGCAGCGGGCGGGCAAACTGGGCCTGGCGCCGCTGCCGGCGCAGCCGGAAAGATTGCTCGGCCAGCTGCGCCGGCGGGCCCGTGACTGGGCGCAGACCCGGCCGGAATGGGGCCTCGCCGGCAATGCCGCCTTCATCGCCGCGCCGCGGGCGCGCACCCGCGCGGTGGATCTGGAGGGCCGCACCTTCCTGCACGACTACGACTGGCGGCAGGACCAGGAGGGCAAGGTGCTGGAGCTGATCATGACGGCGCCCATGGTGGTGGCGCACTGGATCAACCTGCAGTATTTCACCTCGACCACCGACAACCTGCGCTTCGGCAGCGGCAACAAGTTGCTGCACAACGTGGTGGGCGGCCATATCGGTGTGTTCGAAGGCAACGGCGGCGACCTGCGCATCGGTCTGGCGCGCCAGTCGCTGCACGACGGCCAGCAATGGATGCACCGGCCGCTTCGCCTGCACGTGGTGATCGAGGCGCCGCGCGCCATGATCGACCAGGTGATCGCCAACCACGCCGTCGTGCGCGATCTGGTGCGCAACGGCTGGCTGCACCTGCTGCGTCTGTATGGCCTGCCGGCTTGCTTGGAGGTACGCACGGCCGGCGGGTGGCAGCCGTTGCCCAGGGGCTGACGCTTGCCGGCGCCAGGCTACCCGAAGTTTCAAGCGGCCTGGCAGCTGCATCCGAGACCGAGGGGGCAGGGCCCCTTGCTAAGAGGTCAGCAGTTGCCGCCTCAGCAGGGGAAGAATCACATCGCGAGTCAGGGGCGCCAGCGGCAGATCGCCGGGTTCGTCCACTGCGACCCATACCGCCTCTTCGATCTCGGCGGCAGGCACCGCCTGGTCCCCCGCGCGTATGGCGACCTGATACAGCGCGCAATCGACCCTGAACCCGGGTTCGTTGGCGGCGGGCGCCTGATAATTGCCGAGAAAGGTCGCGGCCTCTGCGGTGATGACCAGACCGAGCTCTTCCTGCAGTTCGCGGATCAGGGCTTCCAAGGGTTGCTCCCCCGGATCCACCTTGCCGCCCGGTTGCATGAAGGCGGTGGTGCCACCCTTGCGCACCAGCAGCAGCTGCCGGCGATCGTTCAGGAGGATGGCAGCGGCGATGTGGAGGGTAGGGGTCAAGGCAGGCGTCCCGGTTGAGGTGGGTGGGTCACCGTGCAGTGAGACGAGCGAAAAGGCAACCGGCGGCGCTCCTGGTTACGCTATGAGGGCGCGTGGCGGCCGTCGGAGATCTTTCTAGGGATCGCTGTGCAGCGCATAGCCATTGAACCCGGCCGCGAACAGCAGGGCGCCCCAGAGGAAGAGGTCCGTCTGCAGGAATTCGCGCCTTATCGAAGCGAACTTGATGCCGCGTTGCAGGGAAAGGGAGGGATCGATCAGCCACCCCAGAAGGACGGCTGCCAAGCCCAGTATCATGGCGATAGCGCCGATGCTCTTCAGGACGTGCCTCACCTCGATAACCCTCTGCGCGAAAACGGCATTCAGCGAATGATCGTCGAGGGTCAAGGGTATCGATCGATAAAGGGCCGCGTGTAAAACTTCCTGAACGCTTGTAAACAAGTGTTAAAGCGCGACCCTGGGCCTTTGCGTCAGGCTGCCAACGCGCAGTCTTGGAGCGGACGCCCTCAGCGCAGCGTCCGAAAGGTCCCGCGCAGATCCGCCACGAACTACTGCGGATTCTCCATCGCCGAGAGATGGCTGCCGAGCTCGGCCTCGCTAAAGAACCTTAGGCCGCCGAAGCGGCGTTCGGCCCAGCAGCGCGACAGCCGCAGCTGCGCGCCTGGAGCCTGCTTGCCCGCGACACGCTATCGCTAGCCCTTGCGCTTGGCCGAGATTGCCGCAGCGGTGGAAATGAGCAGGTCTGCCATGCGCTTTTCGTCGCGCTCGGCATTCCAGCGTGCGCGGGTCACCGCGACGTTGACTGCCCCTATCCCGCGGCCTGCTGCATCGACGATCGCTGCCGCGGTCGAGGTGTCACCGTAGAAGAACTGATCCTCGACGTGGGCGTAGCGCCGCTGGCGAGCCTGCCGGATGTTTTCCCAAACCTTGTCGCGATCAGTGACCGTCGCCGGGGTATAGGCGATCAGCTCGCTGCGATCGAGGATGTCATCGACCTCGTGATCCGCATAGGTGGAAAGAATCGCCAGTCCGGGTGCGGTACACCAGGCGGGAAGTCGACTGCCGACGATGACGTTGGCATTGAACACGTGGCGGCTGACGATACGCACGACGTAGACGATGTCGGTCCCGTCCATGACGGTCAGGTTGGTGGCCTCTTCCGTCTCGCTGCTGAGTTGCTGCAGATAGGGGGCGGCTCTATTGACCAGTTCGCTAGACGACAGGTAGTGGAAGGTGAAATCGAGCAGCCTGGGTGACAGCTCGTATTTCTTGTCGGCGCCCTTCGTCAGGTAGCCAAGGGTACTGAGCGTATGGGTAAAGCGCTGGGCGGCGCTGATGTCCATATCGGCGAGCCCGGCGATTTCCGAGAGCGAAAGATGGCGTTTGCTGCCATCGAACGCGGTCAGGACCTTCATCGCCTTCTCGACGGATTGCACGTATAGCGAAGAGGCGGTGGGGTCCTTGCGCGGACGTCGCGGATCACTCATGGAGAGACTCCTGCTTGGGGGGCGCGAATTATCGGGTCGCCGGCGCTATTTTTCTATCGCAGTTCGATAAAGCCAGTCCTGGATCCTTTCTCAGCACTTCCAGGCGTCTGCCGTCGAGCGGCTCAGCAGATGCTTTCTGATGCGCTCGCTGGGTGTCAGGTCGAAGGCATCGACCGCCTGATAGAAGGTCGGTCGTTGATAGGAAGCGAGCTTGTCTGCGGACCAGGCCGCGAGAGCGGCGAAGTCGAGCGCGGTGTCAGGCTTGGCCTGCACGTACAAGAGGATTTCCTGTTCGCCGATGGCGGAGGCGACTCCGACCGCCGCGCTGGCATGGACGGCCGGATGGCTATTGAAAATGCGCTCCACTTCCCAGGCCGAGACGTTCTCGCCACGAACGCGCATGCTGTCGGTTTTCCGGCCCACGAAGAACAGCTCACCGTCGGCGTTGCGTCGGGCCAAGTCGCCGGTGAACAGGCGGCCCTCGCGAAGGGTGGCGGCGGTCGCCACGGGATTGTCGAGATAGCCTGGCAGAAAGGCGCCTTCCACCGCGCTCGACAGCACGATTTCTCCCAGTTCGCCGGCGGCCACCGCTTGACCTTGTTGATCCAGCAGTTCGACGGTCAGCCAGGGCAGGGGGCGTCCCACCGAGCCCGGCGTTCCCCGCTCGTTCAGCGTGGCGAAGCTCGAGCATTCGGTCATGCCGTAGCACTCGCGCAGGGCACAGCCAAAGCGCGCTTCGGTGTCGGCCCAGCGATTCAGGCCGACGCCTGCACCCCAGAGGACGCGCAGCGGGTGGCGAGCCGGCCAGGCCGCTGGCGGCTGCTGCATCAGGATGTCGATGATGCCGCCCAGATAGTGCAGCTGGGTGGCCTGGGCGGCGGCGCACTGATCCCAGAAGCGACTGGCCGAGAAGCGCGGCACGATGTGCAACTCGCAGGGGGTCAGCAGAGGCGCCATCAGCATCTGGGCGCCGCCGATATGGCACATCGGCTCCCAGATCAGCAGATGGTCGTCCGGCTGGACGTCGGCCACCCGGATGACCGACTCGCCGGCGATGCGCATCATGCGATGGGTAAAGATCACGCCCTTGGGGTGGCCGGTCGTGCCGGACGTATAGATGATGCACAGCGGGTGGTCGAAGGCCACCTGCTCCGGACGAAGCTCGGCAGCGGGTGCGGCGCCGGCCTCGCGAACGAGATCTGCGAGGGTCACCAGGGGCAGGCGCTGGGCAGCTCCTGCCTGCAGCAGCGGTTGCAGGGCGGGCTCGCTGATCACCAGGTCAGGCCGGGCATGTTCGAAGGGATAGTCGAGTCCCGGGCCCCGCAGTTTGGTGTTGATCGGGATCCAGGTGATGCCGCTCAGGGTCATGGCATAGATCAGGGCGACCTGATCGGCGCTGTTGCCGAGGAACGTCGCGATCCGACTGCCCAGCCCCAGTCCCCGCGCCTCCAGGGCGCGCTGCAACCCGGCGACCCGGGCGCGAAGCTGTTCGCGGTCCAGCGCCAGCTCGCCGAAGACGATGCGCATCCGGCCGGCGGTATCGGTCAGGCATTCATGGAGGAGCGGGATGACATCCAGGCGATCCTGGGGGGACCGCGCGGGAAAGAAATCGGTATGGGGATGCATGGATCAGCGTCCTTGGAGTTTGGCGGTAGCGCGCGAGGACACCCAGCGGGCGAGGAGCGCGAAGACGACGATGAAGGCGACCAGCGTGGTCGAGACCGCCGCCAGGGTGGGGGAGAGCGCCAGCTGGATGCTGTCCCACATCTGCTTGGGCAGGGTCGTGTTGATGCCGCCACTGACGAAGATGGCGATGGTCAGGTCATCGAAGGAGGTGATGAAGGCCAGCAGGAAGGCGGATACCAGGCTGCTCGACATCAGCGGCAGGGTGACGGTCCGCAGGCGCGTCAGCGGGGAGGCCCCGAGAATTCGCGCGGCATCGTCCAGCCGCCAGTCGTACTGCTTGAAGGCGGCGCTGAGGGTGACTACCACATAGGGCAGGGCCAGCACGGTATGCCCGATGACCAGGCCCAGATCGCGACCGGCCAGGCCGATGCGCGAGAACAGATAGAGCAGGCCGAGGGCGATCACGATGCGCGGCACGATCAGGGGTGAGATGAACAGCGCGAACAGCAGCTTGTTCCAGCGTGAAGGCAGGCGGGTCAGAGCCAGCGTCGCACCGAAGCCAAGGATCACCGCGAACAGCGCCGTGAGCACCCCAACACTTAGCGAGCGCCAGAGCGCCGCCTGCCAGACCGGCGAGAAGAAGAACTCGGCGAACCATTTCAGGCTGAACAACTTGGGTGGAAAGGCGATATAGGGCGCGCTGGTGAATGCCAGCGGAATCACCACCAGGACCGGCAGGATCAGCAGCGCCACCAGCAGCACGCTGTAGCCGGTAAGGATGAGGCTGTCTCCCTGTCCGTATCGCCGCGGCAGCAGGCCCGACAGGGCATGACCAAGGCCGATCAGCAGGTGTTGGGACACCCCGGCGCGGCGATTCTTCGGCGCCTCGCCGCTGAGCGAAGACAATCCGGCCACGCGATCGAAGAGCCAGAACACCAGCAGCGAGCAGACCAGCAGCACCACCGACAGGGCGCCGGCGAAATGCAGGTCGAAGAGGTCTAGCACGGACGAGATGACCAGCTGCGCCACCATCATTTCGCGGGGCGAACCGAGCAGGGCCGGCACAATGAAGAAGCCAAGACTGGTGATGAAGACCAGCAGGCTCGCCGCGGCGACGCCGGGCCCGGACAGGGGCAGGAAGACACTGAAGAAACTCATCGCCCTGCTGGCGCCCAGGGTCTCCGCCGCGGGCATCAGGCGCTTGTCGATGGTTCTCATGATCGGCAGCAGGGTGATCACCGCCAGGGGCAGCATGGCGTGGACCATGCCGATCAGGGTGCCGGACAGCGCCGGCACCAGTCCCGACGGATCGTCGACGACCTTGGCGGCAAGCGTCGTCAGCAGCCCCTTGCGACTGAGCAGCAACATCCAGGCGTAGGTCTTCACCAGATAGCTGGTCCAGAACGGCAGCATGATCCACAGTAGCCAACGCTCCCGCCCATGAGGCGACAGGCGACACAGCAGATAGGCGATGGGGTAGGCGAGTAGGACCGCGAGTACCGCGGTCAGGGCGGAAATCCAGAAGGTGATCCAGAGCACTCGGGCATAGATGGGCGTCGAGGCGATTCGTTCGAAATTGGCCAGGGTCAGTTCGCCGGCGTTGCCCTGAACGCTACCCACCAGCATCTCGGCGACCGGGAGCAGAAAGAAGGCGCCCAGGAACAGCAGGGCCGGCAGTGCAGGTAGCAGACCTCGACGCAGGCTCATGGGCGGACCTCCGCCGGTAGCAGCGCGGCCTGGCGCGGGTCCCAGGTGATGCCCACCGCATCACCCGGTCTGACGGTCAATTGCCGCGGGCACCTGACGTTGAACGCCTTGCCCGATGGCAATCTGACTTGGGCGCGTAAATCGCTGCCTAGGAAGACGCACTCGTCCACTACACCCTGAAGCAGTCCATCCCCTGGCGCTGTCAGCCGCGCGGCTTCCGGGCGGACCAGGAGCAGGCCTTCACTGCCCTCGCACCCCTGATGGGCGTCGAGGTCCAGGGTGGCGTTTTCGACCTGCAGCCTGCGTTCGCCGACAAAGCGGCCCTCCAACAGATTGGAGTGGCCGATGAAGCCTGCGGCAAAGCGGCTGACCGGTCTGTCGTAGAGGTCCTCGGGCGTTCCCAGCTGTTCGATGCGGGCCTGATTCATCAGGCAGATGCGATCGGACAGCGTGAGGGCCTCTTCCTGGTCGTGGGTGACATAGATGAAGGTGGCACCCAGCTCGCGATGCAGGTGGCGGATCTCCAGCTGCATGTGCTCGCGCAGATTCTTGTCCAGCGCGCCCAGGGGTTCGTCCAGCAGGATCACCGAGGGGCGATAGACGAAGCAGCGGGCCAGGGCGATGCGTTGCTGCTGGCCGCCGGAGAGCTCCTGCGGGTAACGGCGCGCGAAGTCGCGCATCCGCACCATGTCGAGGGCGTCGTCGACCGCCTTCGCGATGTCGACCTTGCTCCGCTTGCGCATGCGTAACCCGTAGGCGACGTTGTCCCACACGCTCAGGTGCGGAAACAGCGCATAGCTCTGGAACACCAGGCCGATCCCTCGCTCGCCTGGCGGCGTGCGGGTGGCGTCCTGGCCATCGATGAGCAGGGTACCCATCGAGGGCTGGACCAGCCCCGAAATCATCTGCAGGAGCGTGGTCTTGCCCGAACCGGAGGGCCCGAGCAGGGTGAGGAATTCGCCGTCCTGCACGGTCAGGTCGGTGGGCTGCAGCGCAACGGCGTCCCCATAGGTTTTGCCGAGGCCGACGGTTGCTAGTTTGATGGCCATCTCCAGCTCCCCTCAGGACAGAATCCAGGCGTTGAAGCGCTCGGTCACCGCGGCGCGATTTTCCGCCCACCACTGCGGACTGGGCAGCCGCATGTGCTGCAGATTGCCCGGCTCGGTGGGCAGCAGACGCGCGCGCTCGGCGGGGATGCTGTCGAAGGCCTTGCGGTTGGTGGGGCCATAGGCCAGGGTCTTGGTCAATTCGGCCTGGCGCTGCGCATCTGCGCAGAAGCGGACAAACTGCTTGGCGAGGTCCGCGCGCGGCGTGCCCTTGGGAATCGCCCAGCCTTCGATGGAGTACAGGCCCTGGTTCCAGGCGATCTCGACCGGGGCGCCATTGTCGATGGCCGCCTGGGCGCGACCATTCCAGGTGGAGATCATGTCCACCTCGCCGCTCTGGATGGCCTGCATGGCCTGGGCACCGGAGGTCCACCAGATGTCGACGTGGCGCTTGATGCGATCGAGGCTCTTGAAGGCACGCTCCACGTCCAGCGGATAGAGGTCATCGATGGCGACCCCGTCGGCCATGAGTGCCTGTTCGAGGGTATCCAGCGGGTTGCGTCTCAGGCAGCGGCGGCCGGGAAACTTCTCGACGTCCCAGAAATCGCGCCAGGACTGGGGGCCCTTGCCGGGGGCGAAGGTGTCGGTGCGGTAGGCCAGGACGGTGGAATAGACGTCCACGCCCAGCCAGTTGGGGGTGATCGCCTCGGGGAGGAGCTCGGGATAGTCCTCCGCCTTCAGCCCGATGGGTTCGAGGAAGCCCTTTTCCTCGAGAAAGGGAATGTCTGCCGAGATCGTCAGGGTGGTGACGTCCCAGACATAGTTGCGGGTCTGCACCATAGCCGAGAACTGGGCGACCGGCTGGGATTCGCGGGCCACGCTGATGACCTTGATACCGGTCGCCTGCTCGAAGGGCGTGTAGAAGGCCCGGCGATAGGCCTCGGTATAGGGGCCGCCAGGGTCCGAGACCACGAGGCGCTGATCCTGAGCGAAAACGATACGCGGCAGGCCTGCCGCGGCGGCCAGGAGGGCGCCGGCCTTGAGCACCTGGCGGCGACCTGGATTCTGGAATTGACTCATCTGGACTGACTCCTTGGCAACGAAAGCTCGTTTGCAGGTCTTGCCGTGCCGCGAACGCCCGGCAGCGGTGAACCCATGTCGTCGGCAGAGATAGCGGAAGGCCTCGTGGGCGAGGCGTGGAGGGTGGCGTTCCCGGTCAGGAGCGGCCGCGCTCTTACTTGGCGCGTTGCTGGAAGAAGGCCTCCATCATCCGGGCGGGTTCGCCGGATTCGTAGGCCTCGCGCTGGATGCGGGTACCCGCCTCGATGCTGTCCTGGAAGCCGGCTTCGGTCATTTCCCGGAAACGCTGTTTGTCCAGGCGCATGGCCACCGGCGGTTTCGCCGCCAGGGCTTCGGCCACTTCCAAGGCCTTGGTGAACACCTCTTCAGCCGGGACGAGGTGATGGATCAGGCCGATGCGGTGGCACTCGTCGGCTTCCATCAGTCGGCCGGTCAGGGTCAGTTCGATGGTGCGGGACATGCCGAGCATGCTGTTCATGATCCAGGGGCCGGTCGTGCTGGCGATCCCGGCATTGATCTCGGGTTGACCCATGCGCACGCCGGGATGGCCGACCCGGATGTCGCCCAGCAGGGCCACCTGGAAAGCGGAACCTGCCGCGGTACCGTTCAAGGCCATCACCAGCGGCTTGGACAGGCCACGCAGGGCGGCGTAATAGCGCTGCCATTCGCCCACCCAGGCGACGGCACGCTCGCCATCGAAATCATGGGCTTCGGAGAGGTCCTGGCCCGCGGAGAAGGCCCGGTCACCGGCACCCGTCATGATGATGGCCCGGATGGCGTCGTCCGCTTCGAAGCGCTCGAGCGCCTCGATGATCTCGTTGCGCATGGGGGTGGTCCAGGCGTTGAGCTTGCCGGGGCGGTTGAGCGTAATGACGGCCACCGCGCCTTGGATATCGATCAGGATGTCACTCATTTTTATCTCCATTCGATAAAAGTTATTTAAAGGAGATTTACCTTTATCTTTTATCAAAGGGCTGTCAAGTCGTGATTGCTGTCGCCGACCGGCCAGTAATCGGCAACTGGAGAAGCTGCGAAATCGACTCGGGCAAGGCCCTTTGTCTAGCCGGCGCGCAGGCAGCAACGGACCTCGGCGACGCCTGGTCGGGCCGCTGCTTGTCTGGGTGGGTAAGGAAAGGTGGCGGCGGCAGAGACCCGGGCGGTCGTGGCCGTGGGCTGATGCCTGGAGATCAGCCCCGTGCCCGCCGCTGTGGTCTGCCCGCCAGTTGCCGGGCCAGGACGATGAAGTTCTGCAGGGCGGGAGAGGGATTGAAGGCGCGGCAGGCGAGGGTAATCGGGGCGGCCAGCCGGGGGCGGGCGTCCAGGATAGGGCAGTAGAAGATGCTGGACCTGTGCAGTTCGGTCATGGACGCCGGTACCGCGGAGATACCGGCGCCGGCCGCCACCAGGCTGAGGTTGGTGAGCATGCGGTCGACTTCGAAAGCGATTCGGGGCTCGAAGCCGGCATGGCGACAGGCGTGCAGCAGATTGGCATACATACCCGGCGCGCCCGGCTTGCGCACCAGGATGAAGGCTTCAGTGGCCAGGGACGCCAGTGACAGTCCGCGGTGCGCCAGGCTTTGCAGGGCCTCCGGGCCGATCCCTGCGATGAGTCGGTGATTGCTCGGCAAGGCCAGCAGCATCGCCTCGTTGAGCAGGCGGTGATACGTGACGCCCTCCGGCGAGCTGACCGGGGCGCGCAGGATGCCCAAGTCCAGGCGGCCTTCCGCCACCCGCTGGGTGAGGCCCTGGGCATTGTCCTCGGCAATGGCGATTTCCACGTCCGGGTAGCTTTCCCGGTAGGCGCGGATGATGCGGGGAATCAATGCATGGGCGGCTGCCGAGCTGGTGAAACCCAGCGTCAGGGTTCCGTCGATGCCCTTGGCGACCCGTGCTGCACGATGTGCGCCCTGGCCGACCCGAGCCAGGATGTCACGGGCCTCCTGCAGGAAGGCGGCGCCGCCGGCGGTCAGGGCGACGCCCTTGGGATGGCGCAGGAAGAGGGCAAAGCCCAGTTCGTCCTCCAGGGCCCGGATCTGCTGGCTGAGCGGCGGCTGTTGCATGTGCAGGCGCGCGGCGGCACGGGTGAAATGCTGTTCCTCGGCCACCGTGACGAAGTACCTCAGATGCCGCAATTCCATTCGCTCGCTGACCTCGCAGACGCCGGTCAGGGTGACCGATCGGTTAGGATGGGGCGCAAGGTGTCTGGCGCCACCGGCAGAATAATAACAATGGCAGGAGTCCGGATGATCGCGCGGATCGCTCGCAATGGCAGTGTGCAGATAGGCGTGGCCCTCGCCAGCGGGCTGGTGCTCGGCCTCTGGCACCCGGACCTCGCCGCAGCCATGAAGCCCTTGAGCGATCTGTTCCTGCGCACCCTTGGTCTGGCGATCCCCCTGCTGATGTTTGCGCTCATCGTCTCGGCCATCGCCCGGCTGGGGCAGGGCGTTGGCGTCATGGCGGCGCGCATGGTGCTGTACTTTCAGGTGATGTCCTTGCTCTCCCTGCTGGTCGGTCTGATCGTCGGCCTGGTGATCCATCCCGGCAGTGCCGTCGCGCCCGGCCCGATACCGATCAACTGGGGCAGTGCCGAACCGGCTGACCCCCTGCTGCCGGCTGCTCCCTCGTCGATGCCAGGTCTGCTCGACAGTCTGCCAGGCACGCTACTGGGCGCCTTTACCCAGAGCGCCATACTGCCTGTGTTGTGCCTGGCCATCGTCCTGGGACTCGTCCTGCGTGCCTTGGGTGACCGAGGCTCTTCCTGGCTCGCCGGGATCGAGCGGGCCTTGGCGGTAATGCTGCGGCTGCTGCGCCTGTTCCTCCGCCTGGCGCCCCTTGCCGCCTTTGGCGCCATGGCTTTCACCGTCTCCCGTTATGGCGGCGCCTCCCTGTGGCCGCTGTTGAAGTTTCTGCTCGCGGTCTATCTGGCCGCCCTGTGTTTCATCTGCGGCGTGCTGGCACTGGTGGCGCGCCTCTGTGGCTTTTCCCTACTGCGCCTGGTCCTCTGGCTGAAGCACGAGTTGCTGCTGGTGGCGGTGACCGGTTCCTCGGTCGCGGCCTTGCCCATGCTGATCGGCCGCCTCGAACGCGCCGGTTGCCCAATGGAGCTGGTGCGGTTGTCGCTGACCACCGGCTACACCTTCAACCTGGCAGGCTCCAATCTATACATCGCCGTGGCGATGCTGTTCCTGACCCAGTTCGCCGGGATCGAGCTGTCGGCCGCGCAGTTGGCAACCTTTATCGTCGTCGGCCTGATCACTACCCTGGGTTCGACGAGTGTCGCCGGCTCGGCCTTCCTCACGCTGGCGGCGACCCTGTCGATCCTCCACTTCCTGCCGGTGGAGGCGGTCGGTCTGCTGCTGGGCGTCGAGCGGCTGATGAAGTGCCGCTCGCTCACCAATGTGCTGGGTAACTGCGTCGCCTGCCTGGCGCTGGCGCGCTGGCAGGGGACGCTGGATCGGCCGCGACTGGTGGCGGCGCTCGCCCGTAGACGGCACTAGGCGATCACGGCTTCAGCAGCTTGCCGAAGGCCTGATCGAGCGCGCTGTCGGCCTCGGCCAACCGTTGACGCCGGGCCTTGGTCCAGTCGACATCGGTCTGCAGGGCCTTCTTCGCCTCGCCAAGCAGGCGCTGCACCTCGGCCGGTTGCGGACCGCCGGTGCCGACCCGGGTCCTGACCATGTTGGTCGGCGAGAGGGCAGTACGGAATTCGGCCTCCTGCAGCGGCAGACTGGTTTCCTTCCACTGATACTTTTCCGCGGCCTGGATGTAGAGCTGCTGCGCCTTGGCGAAGGGGAAGGTCTTGGGCGTATAGCCTTCGTCGCGGGCTTCGGTGACGATCAGCGAGGCGAAACTGTGACCGATGCGGAAGGGCACCTTGTGCGCCCGCTCCAGAGTATCTGCCAGCTCCATCGAGGTGGTCCATTCGTTCTCCAGTTCTTCCAGGGCGCGCTGCGGATTGACCTTCAGGGCGTCGAGCACGCGGTCCATGCTGGTGAACATGCCGATGGCCGAGTCATAGAAATTCAGGTCATCGAAGGCGAACTTGTAGTCGGTCATGCCGGTGGTCACGTTGTGCGCCCGCAGGGTGATGGTCTGCGCCAGGCCGATGGTGTCCGAGGCGGCTTCTCGGGTGCGCATCAGCAGTCCGGGATTGCGTTTCTGCGGCATGGCACTGCTGGTGTAGGTGGCGCCTTCCTCCAGCAGCAGCCAAGGGCGGATCTGGTGGTACTGGGTATGGATGTCGCCGATCATCGCGCCCAGCCGGATGGCCGAGGAGGCGGCGATGTCGGCCGCTTCGATGGGGATGTCGTAGGTGGACACCTGGCTGGAATCCAGCGAATTCTGGCGTACCCCATCGAAGCCGAGCAGGGCGGAGAGGCGCTCGCGGTTGAGCGGATAGGCTGAGTTGGCCAGCACGGCGGTGCCCATCGGGCTGAGGTTGAGGCGCTGGTAGAGCTGGGCGATGCGCTGGGCGTCGCGGGCGAAGGAATCGGCGTAGGCGAGCAGATAGTGGGCGTAGGAGATCGGCATTGCCTGGACGCCATTGGTATAGGCCGGCACCAGGGTATCGACGTTGGCGGCGGCAAGGGTCAGCAACCGCTGCCGGGTCGCGTTCAGGGCGTCGCTGTAGGCCAGCACCTGGCCACGCAGAGAGGCCAGCCGATAGGTGGCGTAGATGTCCTGGCGACTGCGGCCCGAGTGGATCAGCGAGGCTTCCGGACCGATCTTGTCGGTCATGATTTTTTCCAGCTGCAGGATGTCGGTGGGTCGTTTGCCGTCTGGCTGACCACCCTGGTCAATGGCGAACTTGACCCCGCCGGCGATCTTGCGCCCCATTTCCGGCGTGACGATGCCTTCCTCGGTCAGCATCACGATGGAGGCCTTGTTGATGCGATTCAGGCCGTCGAACTGGTCTTCGACACCGCCGGCGCGAGTGCCGCTGTGGGTGACGGTGCCACCGATCCTGGCGACTTCGGCCTTGCACTCGGCGGTGGTCTTGCAGGGGGCGTCGGCGGTATTGGCGGCCAGCGCCGGGGTACTCGCGGCCAGGGCGACGAGGAGGGCGAGCGGCAATAAACGTGGGATAGCAGGCATGGATGAGCGTCCTGTCGGGAAGGAATCGAGGCCGGCGCGGTGCACAGCCGGCTGTGCGGATCAGAGCAGGGGCAGGGTGTAGCTGAGGATCAGGCGGTTCTGGTCGAGTTCGGTGTCGTTGCGGCTGCGGTAGCTGCCATTGCGCCAACGCACCTTGAAGTTCTTCAGGCTGCCGCTCTGGAAGGTGTATTCCAGCTCGGTGTCGCGCTCCCACTCCTTGCCGGCGACGCCCCCGGGTCCGTCGAAATGGTCGCCCTTGAGATACCGCGTCATGAAGGCGAGGCCTGGAAGTCCCCAGGCCGCGAAGTCGTAGTCGTAGCGCACCTGCCAGGAGCGCTCGCCGGGATTGGCGAAATCCGGAGACAGCATCACGTAGTTGACCAGGTACGAATCGGTGCCATTGAGATGGGGAAAGCCGGTCGCGCCCTCCATCTGCTGGTAGGCGGCGCCAAAGGCATGATGACCGACGTTGAAGGTGAACTTCGCGCCATAGGCATCGTTGTCGACGTTGCTACCGCCGTCCTTGCGCGAGCGGGCGTAGCGCAGATCGGTCTCCAGCGACTGGTTCTTGCCGAGCGGCAGGACGTGCAGCACGTTAAACATGTGCTGTTCGTAGTTCTGGTCGAGGTGGCCGTAGTCGTAGACCGTGGTGAGCTGCTTGCTCCATTTGTAGCTCAGCCCGGCGAAGTCGAACTGGTCGGACGCGCGGCCGCCGCTGATGCCACTGCCCGCTACGGTCATGTCCTCGTTGGCGCTGTCGTTGCGAACCCGGTTCTGGGTCAGCCGCCCGGCGTTTAAGGTCAGGTTGTCCAGTTCCTTGGAGACCAGCTGAGCACCCTGGAAGGTCTGCGGCAACAGACGTGAGTTGCTGCTGCGGACGGTCTGTATTCGCGGGATCAGGGTGCCGACCTTCAGCGTGCTCTTGGATACCCGCACCTTGCCGGTCAGCCCGAGCTTGCTGTAGTCCTCAGGCGCTCGTCGGTCGCCCACTGGTAGCAGACCGGTGTTCTGCCGGTCCGGTCCGGAGTCGAGCTTTAGACCCAGCATGCCCAAGGCGTCGACGCCAACGCCCACGGTCCCCTCGGTGAAGCCGGACTCATAGTTGAGAATGAAGCCCTGGGCCCATTCCTCTCGCTTGGATTGCCGAGCGCCGGACTGGCGATAGTCACCATTGAAGTAGAAGTTGCGCAGTTCCAGATCGGCCTGGCTGTCGCCGAAGAACTCGGCGGAGGCATCGGAGGGTAGAAAGGATGCGAGGGCGGCGGTACCGACCCCAAGGGCTAGCGGTGACATGCGCATGATGAGATTCCTTGACGCGTTATTGTTATTGGGCGCGTTTTCTCGTGAGGCTTTGTCAGCTCACGGTGGGAACCTTAAGGAGTTTGCCAAAAGATTAAAAATATATGAAAAGTCCGACCTTGATACTTTTTGAATATGTATTCAGGCGGATACTTGGAGGCAGCCGTCGCCGGGCGTTGCCCAAGATCGACGGAGCCCGGGATCCAGGTCGCGAGGGGTGCAGGGAGGAGGCAATCTTGCGTCGCGAGTGATGGCCTCACTCCTCGCTGGACGCGAACCCCTCCAGCCAGCGCGCTTCCGAGCAGAGCAGGTGGTGGCGCATGGCGGTCTGGGCGCCGATCAGGTCGCGGGCTTCCACGGCGCGCAGGATGGCCTCGTGTTCGGCCACGGCGACGCCCCAGGTCTTCTGGCTTTCGGTCTGCTCGGCGACATGGGTGGAGATGGGGCTGTGGCGCTCGTCGAACAGCGAGGTGATGATGCGCACCAGCGTGGAGTTGCCGCTCATCCGGGCCAGGCGGCAGTGGAACTTGCGATCGTCCTCCATGGGCGACAGCCCCTGGGCGATCTTGTCGCTCATGTTCTGGATGCACTTCGCTAGGTAGCGGTAGTCGGCCTTGCCGCCCAGGGAGCAGGCCAGGACGATGGCCGCGCCTTCGATGATCGCCCGGGCGTGCATCAGCTCCGAAGGACTCTCGCCGAGGGTGGAGGTCCGCGCGCCGTTGTTCAGCAGGGCGGCGTTCACATAGATGCCGGAGCCCTGGCGGACCTCGATGCTGCCTTCGATCTCCAGGGCGATCAGGGCTTCGCGCAGCGACGGCCGGGAGACGCCCAGCAACTGCGCCAGGTCGCGCTCCGGGGGCAGGCGGGTGCCGGCTTCGATGGCGCCCTCGCGGATGTGCTGGCGCAGGCGGTCCGCGATCTTCTGGTAGAGCTTTCTTTCGGTGGTGGCAGTGGGCAGCGTCATCGATGAAACCTGCATCTTCAAGGGCTTCAGTATCTCATGGGCTACCCGGATCGGCGCCAGCGACCTAGGGCAGGGCCGCCAGCTCGAACAGCGGGGTCGCCAGCTGCCACTTTTCCGATCCCGCCTCCGGCGAGGACAGCTGATAGCGCGCCATCAGGGTTTCCCATTCCTGGACCTTCGGATTGCGCTGTTCCAGCTCCTGCATGCGGGCGAAGGAGAAGTCCGGCCCCGCCTCGAGCAGCATGGTCAGGCGGCAGCCGAGGCGCCAGATCGTCATGTTGGCGACGCCGGCTTCGCGCAGATGGGCGATGACCTCGGGCCAGACAGCCGCATGCTGGCGTTCGTATTCGGCGATGAGTTCGGGGTCGTCCCGCAGGTCCAGCAACAGGCAGTAGCGTGTCATGGTCTCGCTCCTCGGCCAGGTCAGGCCCGTTAGATTTCGACGATGGCTTTGACGACACCGCGGGCCGGGTCCAGCAGCTCGGCGAAGCGGGTGGGCAACTCGGCCAGTTGCAGGCGATGGGTATTGAGCGCCTGGTCCGGGATCAGGCCTTCGCGCAGGCAGCGCTCGACGTGCTGGAAGTCCTCGGCGGTGGCGTTGCGACTGCCGAGCAGGGTGGTCTCGCGCTTGTGGAATTCGGGGTCGGCGAAGCGGATGTGGTCCTTGACCACCGAGATCAGCACATAGCTGCCGGCATGGGCGACGAATTCGAAACCCCGCTCGATGGCGCGGGCGTTGCCGGTGGCGTCGAACACCACATCGAAGAAGTCGCCATCGGTCAGCCGCGCCAGTTCGTCCTTGTCGCCGTCACCGACGGTGACCGTGGCGGCGACCTTCAAATGCTGGCGACAGAACGCCAGGCGATCGGTGCGGGTGTCGAGGACGGTGACCTGGGCCCCGGCGATACCGGCGAAGATGGCCGCAGCCATGCCGATGGGACCGGCGCCCACCACCAGCACGCGCTGGGCCTGGCCCAGGCCCGAGCGGCGCACGGCATGGGCGCCGATGGCGAGAAATTCCACCATGGCCGCCTGGTCGAGGCTGAGGCCCTCGGCCTTGAAGACGAAGCGGTCGGGCAGGCTGAGGTATTCGGTGAGGGCGCCGTCGCGATGCACGCCCAGGACCGCGATCCTGGTGCAGCAGTTGGTCTTGCCCTGGCGGCAGGCGATGCACTGGCCGCAGGACAGATAGGGCACCACGTAGACGACGTCTCCCGCCTGCAGGCGCCCGCTGTCGTCGGTTTCCTCGACGACGCCGGAAATCTCGTGGCCCATCACCCGTGGGTATTCCAGATAGGGCTGGTTGCCTTCGTAGATGTGCAGGTCGGTGCCGCAAACGCCGACCCGGCGGATGCGGATCAGGGTTTCGCCTTCGCCTCGGGCGGGCTTGGGCGTATCGCGCGAGACCAGCAGGCCGGGTTTTTCACAGATGACGGTCAGCATAGGAAGACTCCGCATCGCATCGGGATGCACGTTGGATTCAGGGCGGCGAGCGTCCGTCGCCACAGAGGCGGGTGGAAAGGGCGGTGCGGCTTCATGCCGGGGCTCCCGCCACGGGAGCGTCGGCGTCCAGCAGGCCGCGCTGCTTGAGGGTGCTCCAGAACTCCGCCGGAATGGGCGTCTGCAGCCAGGCCAGGTTGTTGGCGACCTGCTCGGCGCTGCGTGCGCCGATGACCGCCGAGGCGACCGCCGGATGGGCCAGGGGAAATTGCAGGGCCGCGGCGGCCAGGGGGATCGCGAAGTCGCGGCAGACCTCCTGCAGCGCCCGCACCTTGGCGACCACCGCCGGCGGCGCCGCGCCATAGTCGAAGTGCTGGCCACCGGCGAGGATCCCGGAGTTGAAGACCCCGCCGGCGACGATGGCGTGGCCCTGGGCCCGGCAGCGATCGAGCAGGGGCTTCAGGCTTTCCTGTTCCAGCAGGGTGTAGCGACCGGCCAGCAGGGTGCAGTCCAGCGGGCACTCCTCGAGGCTGTCGACCACCACCTCCCATTCGTTGACGCCCAGGCCGATGGCCTGGATCTGGCCACTGCTGCGCAGCTCTTCCAGGGCGCGGAAACCGCCGCCCCGGGTCAGCGCCTGCCAGTGGAGGTCGTGCCGCTCGCCATGGGTGCGGCGGCCGATGTCGTGCACATAGAGGATGTCGATCCGCGCCAGCCCCAGTCGCTGCAGGCTGTCTTCGTGGGACCTCAGGATGGCGTCGTAGCGGTAGTCGTAGACCGGCTTGAAGGGCAGCGGCCGTTCCCAGCCGTCGCCGTTGGCGCGCTCGCTGCCATTGGGCGCGAGCAGCCGGCCCACCTTGCTGCTGAGCACGAAGTCATCCCGTGGCTGTTCGTCGAGAAAGGCGCCGAGGCGATGCTCCGAGCGGCCGTAGCCATAGAAGGGCGCCGTGTCGAAATAGCGGATGCCCTGCTGCCAGGCGCCGGCCAGGGTGTCGACGGCCTGCTGCAGCGGCATGTCCCGGTACAGCCCGCCCAGCTGGGAGCAACCGAGCCCGAGCACCGGCAGGGCCAGCGGGCTTTTCGCCAGGGGACGCCGTTCGGAGAGATTCATCGCCAGGCCTCCGCTCAATAGAGCACGTTGCGTGCGTCAGGGCTGTCCAGGTTGGCCTTGTCGATGAGCAGGACGCCGGTGTCGATGAACTTGGGCACCTTCTGCTTCTCGATGACCTTGATCACCGTGGCGACCGATTCCAGGCCCATGCGATAGGAACTCTGCACCACGATGGCGTCCAGGGTGCCGTCGCGGACGAAGCCCTGCAGGTCTTCGTTGCCGTCGAAGCCGATGGCCTGCAGCTTGCCGGCCTTGCCGGACTGGGCGATGGCCCGCGCCATGCCGACCGCGGTGGGTTCGTTGGCGCCGTAGATGCCCTTGAGGTCGGGATTGGAGGCCAGGACGTCGGTGGTCTGGTTGAGGGCGTTGGCCATCTGCGACTGGGAATAGAAGGGGCCCACCACGGTCAGCTGCGAATGCTGCTCCAGGTACTTGCGGAAGCCGCCGACCCGGCCCACTTCCGAACCGGTGCCCGGCACATAGGACATGATGGCGATCTTGCCGGTCTTGCCGACCTTTTCGATCATGCGCTGGGCGGACAGCTCGCCGGCTTTGTTGTTGTCGGTGGAGAGAAAGGACTGGTAGTAGGGCGCGCCGCTTTCCGCCACCGAGGAGTCGATCAGCACCACCGGGATATGGGCTTCCCAGGCCTGCTTGATGGCCGGGACCAGGGCATCGGGGTCGGACGGCGCCAGCACGATGCCCGAGACGCCGCGATTGACCGCGTTGACCACCATGTTCACCTCGTCCGCGATCGCCGATTCCGACGCCGGTCCCTGGAAGGTGACCTTGTAGTTGGCGTGCTGCTTGGCCGTTTCCTGTACGCCTTTCTGCACGTTCTGCCAGTAGTTGGAGTTGGCACTCTTGACGATGACGGCGATCTCGCCGTTACCGGCCAGCGCCAGGGAAGTCGCGGCGGAGAGGGCGACACCCAGGACCACTTTCTTGAAGTTTTTCATCGGTCGTTCCTTGTTGTTGTTATCGAGGGTTCACTTCTTGCGGTTGCGGAGCTGGTCGATACAGACGGTCAGCAGGATCACCAGGCCGATGATGATCTGCTGGGTGAAGCTGGAGACGCCAAGCATGTTGAGGCCGTTGCGCAAGACGCCAATGGTGAAGGCGCCGATCAGGGTGCCTGACACGCTGCCGATGCCACCGGAAAGGGAGGTGCCGCCGATCACCGCGCTGGCGATGGCGTCCAGTTCGTACATCACCCCTTCGTTGGGCTGGGCGGTGACCAGGCGTGACATCAGCACCGCGCCGGTCAGGCCGGCCAGCACGCCGGACAGCACATAGGTGAAGAGGGTGACCGCGCGCACCTTGACCCCGGAGAGGCGGGCCGCCTCGGCGTTCGAGCCCACGGCGTAGATGTGGCGGCCCAGGCGGGTGCGGCTGAGCACCAGCCACAGGGCGATGGCCAGCACGATCATGATGATCACCGGGTAGGGGATGCCGGGAAAGATCACGTTGGGAAAGCCGTCGTCGCCGATGCGTTCGATGCGCCCCAGGGTGCCGTTGCCGAGCGTGCCGAACGCGGCGCCGAGTCCGGAGATGGGCTGGGCATCGGTCAGTCGCAGCGCCAGGCCGCGGGCCACCAGCATCATGCCCAGGGTGGCGATGAAGGGCGGCAGCTTGACCAGGGTCACGAACAGCCCGTTGATCGCCCCGCAGATCCCGCCGACGATCAGGCCGACCAGAATGCCCACCTCGATGGACGCGCCGGCCTTGACCGCCATGGCGTTGGCCACGCCGGCCAGGGCCAGCACCGAGCCCACCGAGAGGTCGATGCCGCCGGTGATGATCACCGCCGTCGCGCCGAGGCCGAGAAAGGCGATGGAGGTGACCTGCAAGGCCACGCTCATGCCATTGCCCATGGTCAGGAAGGCGCTGCTCATGGAGGAAAACACCGCGATCAGCGCCAGCAGGCTGACCAGGGCGCCAAACTTCTGCAGGAATTCTTTTTGTTTTTCGGTCATTTCTCTGTCTCGCTCGACACGCGTGGGCGAGCTGCCGTCAGTGCGACGTGCAGCCGGAGGCGTAGTGCATGATCTGGTCCTGGGAGGTGGCCCGGGTCTCGACGTCGCCGGTCAGGCGACCTTCGTGAAAGACCAGGATCCGATCGCTCATGCCGAGCAATTCCGGCAGCTCCGAACTGATCAGGACGACGCCGATGCCCTGGGCCGCCAGCTGGTCCATCATTTCGTAGATGGCGTACTTGGCGCCGACGTCGATACCCCGGGTGGGCTCGTCGAAGAACATGATCCGGGCGTCGCGGAACAGCCATTTGCCGATGATGATCTTTTGCTGGTTGCCGCCCGAGAGATAGCGGGTGACCTTGTCGATCGAGGGCGTGCGGATGTCCAGCCGCCGCACGTAGTCCTGGGCGACCCGCGCCTCCTCGCCGAAGCGAATGAACCCCAGCGGCCCGCAGAGGGCGTCCAGATTGGCCAGGGTCAGGTTGTGCGCCAGGGTCATCTTGACCGCCAGGCCATCCTTCTTGCGGTCCTCGGACAGGTAGGCGATGCCTTCATCGATCCCGTCGCGCGGACTGCGGATGGTGACCGCGCGGCCGTTGATCTCCACCTCGCCGGCATCCAGCCGGTCGGCGCCAAAGATCGCCCGGGCGATCTCGGTGCGCCCGGCGCCCATGAGGCCGGCGAAGCCGAGGATCTCGCCGCGGCGCAGCTCGAAGCTGATGTCCTGGAAGACCCCCTTGCGGGTCAGGCCCCGCGCCCGCAGCAGCACCTCTCCGGTGGGCACGGCGGTGCGTGGCGGAAATTTCTCGTCGAGGGAGCGCCCGACCATGCCTGCCACGATGGCGTCGACACTGGTCTCGGCGAAACGCTGGGTGGAGACGTAGCGACCGTCGCGCAGGATGGTCACCCGGTCGACGATGTGGCGCATCTCGTCCAGCCGGTGCGAGATGTAGAGCATGCCGACGCCGCGCGCCTTGAGGTCCTGGATGACCTTGAACAGCGCCTGGGTCTCGCTTTCGGTCAGGGAGGAGGTCGGTTCGTCGAGGATGAGCACCCGGGCGTCCAGCGACAGCGCCTTGGCGATCTCCACCATCTGCTGCTGGGCCACCGACAGCTTGGAGACCGGCGCGCGGGGGCTGATGGCCACGCCCAGGCGCGCCAGGCAGGCTTCGGTGTCCGCCTGCATCTTGCGTCTGTCGATCAGGCCGAAGCGCACCGGCTCTCGGGCCAGGAAGATGTTTTCCGCCACCGTGAGGTGGGGTACCAGGTTGAGCTCCTGGTGAATGATGGCGATGCCCACCTGCTCGGCTTCCGATACCGACTTGAACTGCCGCTCTTCGCCCAGGTAGCGGATCCGCCCATCGTCCGGCGGCTGCTGGCCGCTGACGATTTTCATCAGGGTGGACTTGCCGGCGCCGTTCTCGCCGCAGATGGCATGCACCTCGCCCGGGTAGAGGCTGAGGCTGACATCGTTGAGGGCCACGACGCCGGGAAAGCGCTTGGAGATGTTTTCGAGCGTCAGACAGGGCGCGGGCGCAGCCGGTACGGGGCCGCCACCTTCGCCGCGGGGCGATGGGGTATCCAGCATGGTGCTCTCTCTTGTTGTTGTTCTAGGGTCGCTGCCCTATGTGAGATCCATGGCAGGGAAAGCTACACCCCAGTCTGGATATCTGGCAAGACCAATTGGATTTTTTCGAATTGGTCTTGCCAGAGTGCGGTCTGATTAGTGAAAGCCTTCTTGCTCAAGGCAGGCGATGGGCGCGGGAGGGGCAGGCGCTCGGGCCAGCGTGGCCTTGCTGTAGAGGAGGGCGCGGGAGGGATAGCCCCAAGGCGCAGACCGGCAGGCGCAGCGCCTGGGCCACGGGTCTAGCTGGATCGTCGGGGAGGAAGGCGCTGATCGGAGGCCCGACCCAAGTCGAGTCGGGCCTCCGATCGCAATGTCCTAGCGCACGGGCGCAGCCGCCGCGGCGCGTGCCGGGCGGGTGTCGCGGAAGGTAACCAGGAAGGCCAGCAGCACGCCCAGGGAGAACAGCGCCGGGAACAGCCAGATGCCTTGCCAGTCATGGCCGGCGGCGCTGGCATAGTGGTCCGAGACCATCCCGGCGACCCGGAAGCCGACCAGCATGCCCACGCCATAGGTGGCCAGGGTGATCAGGCCCTGGGCCGCGCTCTTGTTCGCTTCGCCGGCCTTGGCGTCGGTGTAGATCTGCCCGGAAACGAAGAAGAAGTCGTAGCAGACGCCATGCAGGGCGATGCCCAGCAGCAGGTAGGCGAGGGCGTCACCCTGGGCACCCAGGGCGAAGCAGCCATAGCGCACCGCCCAGGCCAGCATTCCCACCAGCAGGGTGCGCTTGAGGCCGAAGCGGCGGATGAACAGCGGCAGCAGCAGCATGAAGCCCACCTCCGACACCTGGCCGAGGGTCATCATGCCGGTGGGATTGGCCACCCCCAGTTCAGCGAGAAAGAGGTTGGCGTTCTGGTAGTAGAAGGCCAGCGGAATGCAGATCAGCACCGAGGCGGCAAAGAACACCGCGAAGCTGCGGTCCTTGAGCAGGCGCAGGGCGTCCAGGCCGAGCATCGCGCCCAGGCCGCCGCGGGTGGCCGGCAGCGGCGCGGTGCGCGGCAGGCTGAAGCTGTAGAGACCGAGGATGAGGGAAGCCGCGGCGCCGAGCAGGAAGGTGTTGCGCAGGGCCCCGGCGGCGATGCCGCTGCGGCTGTCCCAGGCGAAGACGAAGCTGATCGCCAGGCCGGCGGCAATCCAGCCCAGGGTGCCCCAAACCCGGATCTTGGCGAATTGCCGGGCTGGATCGGCCAGGTGGCGGAAGGCCACGGAGTTGGCCAGCGCCAGGGTCGGCATGTAGCAGAGCATGTAGGCCAGTACCAGTGGATAGAAGGTGGTGAAGTCGGCCGCCGCATAGAGCTGGTAGAGCAGCACCGCGCCGGCCAGGTGCAGCAGGCCGAGGATGCGCTCGGCGTTGAAGTAGCGATCGGCGATCAGGCCGATCACGAAGGGTGCCAGGATCGCGCCCCAGGACTGGGTAGCGAAGGCCTGGCCGATCTGGCCGCCGTTGGCGCCCAGGGTATTGCCGAGAAAGGTCGCCAGGGTGACGAACCAGCTGCCCCAGATAAAGAACTGCAGGAACATCAGGGTGCTCAGGCGTAGCGAAAGTGCGTTCATCGTCGATTCCTTGTTGTGGGTTATGTGACGAAAAAACGAGGCGGGTCCTTACTCCAGGCCGAGCATCCGCCGATTGCGCGCCGGGTCGGCGTCGCCGCCGGCGAAGTCGTCGAAGGCGCGGGTGGCCGGCTGGATCAGGTGGCGCTGGATGAAGGGCGCTCCTTCGGCCGCGCCCTGGGCCGCGTCCTTGAGGCAGCACTCCCATTCCAGCACCGCCCAGCCGTCGAAGCCGTACTGGGTGAGCTTGCTGAAGATGGCGCCGAAATCGACCTGGCCATCGCCCAGGGAACGGAAGCGTCCCGGCCGCTCGGCCCAGTCCTGGTAGCCGCCATAGACGCCGCTGCGGGCATCGGGACGGAATTCCGCGTCCTTGACGTGGAACATGCCGATGCGCGCGTGATAGCGGTCGATGAAGCCCAGGTAGTCCAGTTGCTGCAGGACGAAATGGCTGGGGTCATAGAGGATGCGCGCGCGGGGATGGTCGTCCACGGCCGCCAGGAAGCGCTCGAAGGTGGCGCCGTCGTGCAGGTCCTCGCCCGGATGCAATTCGAAGCAGAGGTCGATGCCTTCTTCGCCGTAGACGTCGAGGATCGGTCGCCAGCGCCGGGCCAGTTCGGTGAAGCCCTCGTCCACCAGGCCGGCGGGCCGCTGCGGCCAGGGATAGACATAGGGCCAGAGCAGGGCACCGGAAAAGCTCGCCACCGCCTTGAGACCGAGGCGGCGACTGGCCTTGGCGGCAAGCTTGAGCTGCTTGACCGCCCAGGCCTGGCGCTCCTCCGGACGACCGCGCAGCGCCGGCGGGGCGAAGCCGTCGAAGGCTTCGCTGAAGGCCGGATGCACGGCCACCAGTTGCCCCTGCAGGTGGGTGGAGAGTTCGCTGATGGCCACCCCGGCGTCGGCGCACTGCCCGAGCAGTTCGTCGCAGTAGTCCTGGCTGGCGGCGGCGCGTTCCAGATTCGGGCACTGCGGGCCCAGCGTCGGCAGCTGGATGCCGCGGTAGCCGAGGTCCGCCGCCCAGCGCGCCAGGTTGGGCAGGGTGTCGAAGGGCGGCTTGTCGTCGAGAAACTGGGCGAGAAAGATCGCCGGGCCCTTGAGGCCGGGACGAGCGTTGGCGGCCATGTTCAGGCTCCTAGGGTCGGTAAGGGGGTCCAGGCGCCCTGGCGCCGATGGCTGGCCAGGGCGGTTTCGATAAAGGCCAGGCCGCGCCAGCCGGTGGTGATGCCGGGCAGGCCCGGCGCGGGATCGGCGGGATCGCGAATGGCCGCGGCCAGCTCGCGATAGAGATTGGCCAGGGCTTCGAGATAGCCCTCCGGGTGCCCGGCGGGCAGGCGCAGGCGCTGCTGGGTGCCGGCACTCAGCCAGGGCAGACCGAGGCCGGCGCGCAGGGTCTGCGGCGGTTGGTCGAGGCTGCGCTGCAGCAGGCTGTTGGGTGCCTGCTGCTGCCATTCCAGACTGCCGCGCTCTCCGTAGAGGCGGATGCGCAGGCCATTCTCCTCGCCAATGCAGACCTGGCTGGCCAGCAGGCTGCCGCTGGCGCCCGCGGCGGTTTCGAACAGAACCATGACATCGTCGTCCAGCCGCCGACCGGGCAGGTGGCTGCGCAGGTGGGCACTGAGGCGGGTGATGGGCTGGCCGCCGATGAATTCGGCGAGGCTGAAGGCATGGGTACCGATGTCGCCCAGGCACCCGCCCGGACCGGAGAGGGCCGGATCGTCGCGCCAGGCCGCCTGCCGGTTGCCGGTAGCGGCCAGGTCCTGGGCGAGCCAGCCCTGGGGGTATTCCACATGGATCTTGCGCAGCGCCCCCAGCTCGCCGCGGGCGACGCGCTCGCGGGCTTCCCACACCAGCGGATAGCCGAGGTAGGTGTGCGCCAGCGCATAGCGCAGGGGCAAGGCGGCCAGCGTTTCCGCCAGGCGCTGCACCTGGGCCAGGGAGATGCCGGCGGGCTTTTCCGAAAAGACGTGGAAGCCGGCGCTCAGGGCCGCCTGGGCGATGGGTACATGGAGATCGTTGGGCGTGACGATCACCAGCAACTCGACCCGTTGCTCGGGGGGCAGCCGGGCTTCGCTGGCCAGCAGGGTCTCCCAGGAGGCATAGACCCGTTCGGGCGCCAGACCCAGCTCGCGACCGGTCGCCTCGTTGTTGGCCAAATCACGGCTGAAGGCGCCGCACACCAGTTCGAGCGCGCCATCCAAGGCCGCGGCGCGCCGATGGGCCGCGCCGATGAAGGCGCCCTGGCCGCCACCGATCATGCCGTAACGGACCTTGCCGTCGGTTTCAGCCTGCATCCTCTTACCCTCGGTTTGTTATTGTGCTGAGTGTAACCGGTTACATATGCGGGTATTTGGAGCCTGCGCCGGGCTTTAGTCAAGCGCCCGGCGGACGTACGGCTTGCCCGCACGCCGGGCTTTGCGCACAGTTGCACCCTTTCCCACGCCAACCGAGGCCGCATGTCCAATATCCGCAGGGTCGCCGAACTGGCCGGGGTATCGGTCGCGACCGTATCGCGCACCCTGAAGAATCCCGAGGTGGTGGCGCCGGCGACCCGCGAACGGGTGCAGGCCGCCGTGACCGCGGCCAACTACCGGCCCAACGGTATGGCGGTGCAGTTTCGCTCGCGCCGCACCGGCAATCTGGTGGTGCTGGTGCCGCTGATCGCCAACAGCTTCTTCGCCCGCGTCATCGCCGGGATTCAGCAGGCGGCCCAGGCGGCGGGGTATCGGGTGCTGCTGTGCGATACCGCGGGGGACGAGGCCCGCGAGCGCGAGTACGCCGAACTGGTCTATGCGCGGCAGGCGGATGGGGTGATCCAGCTGCGCGCCTTCGATCCCTTCGCCGGTGACCCCGACGCACCGCCGGCGGTGAATGCCTGCGAGGTGCTCGCCGAGCATTCCTGGCCCAAGGTGCGGCTGGACAATCGCGCCGCCGCCCGCTGCCTGACCGAACACCTGCTGGCGCTCGGTCACAGGCGCATCGCCCTGATCAAGGGCCCGGAACGCAGTCCGCTGACCCTGGAACGCCTGGCGGGTTATCAGGAGGCGCTCAGCCAGGCCGGTGTCCCCTTGGATCCTGACCTGCTGCACCCGGGTGATTTCACCCTGGCCGCCGGCGCCGCCGCGGCGCGGGCACTGCTGGGGCTTTCGGAGCGGCCGACGGCGTTGTTCTGCTGCAGCGACGAAATGGCGATCGGCGCCCTCCAGGCCCTTCGCGGCGCCGGACTGCGGGTGCCCGAGGATCTGTCCCTGGCCGGCTTCGACGACATCGCCTTCGCCGCCTACAGCGATCCGCCGCTGACCACCATCGCCCAACCCGCGGAGGCCTTCGGCCAGCGCGCGGTCGCCCTGCTGCTGGAGACCCTCGCCGGTTCGCCACCGCCCTGTCGGGAGGTGGTGCTGCCCTTCGAGCTGGTGGTACGGGGCAGTACCGGCCCCTGCCGCCCTGGCTGAGAGGCCGGTTGCGCGGAGGTCCGCTCAGACGCGGGAGGCGCGCACCAGCGCCAGTCGCTCGCGGATATAGCTGTCGTTATCGATCGCCTGGACGTCGAAGGGGATGACGATCGCGCGCCGGTCGGCGCGCGAATACAGGCGCGCGAAGATCGAGCCGTCCGGGCAGGTCGGGCTGACCAGCACGGTCCAGCCGTCCAGTTCACGCGTCAGGCGCTGCATCAGTGTTTGCGTGGGCAGCGTGGCGAGTTTGGCGTTCTTCATCGGTCTGGCCTTGGATGCTTGGTGATGACTTCATTGGGGGCTCGGCGCCGCTCGGCATCGCGCTCGCCGGACGTGCTCGAGCCAGCCGTGCGGCGCAGTCGCTCCAGCAGTCTGGACAGCGTCGGACGCCTCGCGGGGTGGCGCCGCGCCGGGGCGCTGGCGAAGACGGGTGGCTGCCGGCTGCCGGTCGTGTCGTTCAGCTTTTCGAGAACGGAATCGAGCCGGCAGCTCTTGATCTGCGAATGGACGCTCATGCTGGACGGAGCCTGATCGTGCGCGCCTTCCTCCTTGAGGGCGACGTTACCCAAGGTCTGCATTTGCCGGCAGCGATGCGGATCACCAGGAGGCGTTTCGCCTAGGAGTGCCGCGCCGTCCGGACTTGCACTGTCAGTCGTCAGCTAGCTTGTTTCCGTGGCAAGTCGAACTGCGACTTCCTCCACCAGTTGGATAGTTTCCGCCGTCAGGGCTTCGAACTGAAAGAGCATGTCCTGTAGTTGCGGACTGCCCATATCCACATTGCGCAGTTGATCGATTCTCAACGTCAGCAATCTGTGGATCTGCAGCAGGCAGTCACGATTGGGATTCTCGGGGATGACGAACAGGCGGCTCATCGTTGTCTCCATGGACAGGTTCCTCACGCCCATGGATATCGCCTAACCCGCTTGTTTTTTAAGGCAATTCGTCGCCGACGATCTACTTGGAAAGAGCGCCTTGCGTGCTTGACTCTGGTTGTCGGAAGAGCGCTTGAGGGCTCTTGGTCGCATTAGCGACCTTATCTTCAAAAAGCTCGTGAAGAATGCGTGAAAAATTCGTTAAAACCTTTTTAGGTGGTTGTTTAAGTGGGACGTGGTGTTTCAAAAGTTTTAGGCAAGTTGGCAGCAAAACGGACGAACGAACGCTTCGTTTCAGGCCTGACAGACATCCGCTATTCGCGCCTTCAACAGATTCGCCAACTCATCGAAGAGGATCTGCACCGAGCGCAGCGACAGATTGTCCGGGCGGGTTAGCAGCCAGATATCGGTGTCGCAGCCATGCAGCGCCGGACCCAGGCGTTCGACGCCCTCCAGGCTGCTGATCATGAAGTCGGGGAGGGCGGCCACACCGAGGCCGGCGCCGACCAGGCTGCCTACCGAAGACATGCTGCTGCAGCGATAGCGCGGAGTGAGGCTGGGATAGGCCTGTCTCAGCCAGGCGACCGAGACGTGATCGGCCAGGGAGTCGTCCGGGGCGATCCAGGGCAGCTCGGTGGCCAGCTGGCCGTAACCGCTGCGATAGCGTTCGTGACCGCAGACGAAATAGGAGCTGCGACCGAGCCGGCGGCCGATCAGGTGTTCGGGCGGGGCGTTGGACAGGCGCAGGGCGATGTCCGCATCCCGTCGGCTCAGGCTGGCGAAGGTGTTGGAGGTGGCGACTTCCAGGGCGACCGCGGGATAGCGCGGCATGAGGTCGGCGAGGCCGGGCAGCAGCAGGCTGCGCAGCACGGCATCGGTGCAGGTCAGGCGGACCGTGCCGCTGATGACGTTCTCGCCCTGGGTGAGGGCGATGCGCGCCGCATCCAGCGCCTGTTCGGCGCGCTCGGCCTGTTCGGCGAGGGCCTTGGCGCTCTGGGTCGGGGTGTAGCCGCGGCGGGTCTTGTCGAACAGCGCGACCTGCAGATTGGCTTCGAGCTTGCGGATGGCGCGAAAGACCGTGGAGACGTCCACCTGCAACTGTTCCGCCGCGCGGGCCAGGGTCCTGCCGCGGACCAGGGCGAGGATCAGCTTGAGATCGGCATGACCTATCTGATATTGCATCGGTGCATTCTTCCTTTGCCGATTCGCCGATATGGGTTGCGCTCATGCCAATTTATACTGGCCTGGCCCCCCAAGGGCAATCAGGTGGAAGGGCGGACCTTGCAGACAGGGTCGGCGCCTGCAGCAACCACCGCCCACAGCCACGCTGCCAGACCCGCACGAGCAAGCACAACGAAGCGGGCCAGCGTCAAGGATGCCTCCCATGAATTCGATATCCCCCCGCGTCGTCCAGCTCACCGAAGCCAACGGCTTTCTCAAGGAGCACCCCGAGATCCAGTACGTCGATCTGTTGATCACCGACATGAACGGCGTCATCCGGGGCAAGCGAGTCGAGCGGGCCAGTCTCTCCAAGGTCTATGAGCGCGGCATCAATCTGCCGGCCTCGCTGTTCGCCCTGGACATCAACGGCTCCACGGTGGAAAGCACCGGCCTGGGCCTGCACATCGGCGACGCCGACCGCACCTGCTTTCCCATCCCTGGCACCCTGAGCTACGAACCCTGGCAGAAGCGCCCGACTGCGCAACTGCTGATGACCATGCACGAGCAGGACGGCTCGCCATTCTTCGCGGATCCGCGCGAGGTGCTGCGCCGGGTGGTGAAGAAGTTCGACGACCTGGGGCTGACCATCTGCGCCGCCTTCGAACTGGAGTTCTATCTGATCGACCAGGAGAACGTGAACGGCCGGCCGCAACCGCCGCGCTCGCCGATCTCCGGCAAGCGACCGGTCTCCACCCAGGTCTATCTGATCGACGACCTGGACGAATACGTGGATTGCCTGCAGGACATGCTGGAAGGCGCCAAGGAGCAGGGGCTGCCGGCCGATGCCATCGTCAAGGAATCCGCGCCGGCGCAATTCGAGGTCAACCTGCATCACGTCGAAGACGCCATCAAGGCCTGCGACTACGCGGTGCTGCTCAAGCGGCTGATCAAGAACATCGCCTACGACCATGAAATGGATTCCACCTTCATGGCCAAGCCCTATCCCGGCCAGGCGGGCAACGGCCTGCACGTGCACATTTCGCTGCTGGACAAGCAGACCGGGCAGAACATCTTCGCCATCGACGATCCCGAGCACCATGCGCCGCTGCGCCATGCCATCGCCGGCATTCTCGAAACCCTGCCGGCGTCGATGGCCTTCCTCTGCCCGAACGTCAACTCCTATCGCCGCTTCGGCGCCCAGTTCTATGTGCCCAATGCGCCGAGCTGGGGCCTGGACAACCGCACCGTGGCGGTGCGCGTGCCCACCGGCAGCAGCGAGGCGATCCGCATCGAACACCGGGTCGCCGGGGCCGATGCCAATCCCTATCTGATGATGGCCTCGATCCTCGCCGGCATTCACCACGGCATGACCCAGCGCCTGGAGCCCTGCGCCCCGGTCAGTGGCAACTCCTATGAGCAGCTCGAACAGAGCCTGCCCAACAACCTGCGCGACGCCTTGCGCCGGCTGGACGACAGCGCGGTGATGAACCAGTACATCAGCCCCGAGTACATCGACATCTTCGTCGCCTGCAAGGAAGCCGAGCTGGAGGAGTTCGAGACCACCATCTCCGACCTCGAATACAACTGGTACCTGCATACCGTCTAGGAGGCCTGATCATGACCGTGCTGACGCAACAGGACTGGGAGCAGCGTGCCCAGGCGTTGACCATCGAAGCCCGTGCCTTCATCGACGGCCGCTACCAGGCCGCCCAGGGCGGCGCGACCTTCGCCGACCTGAGTCCGGTGGATGGTCGCCCGCTGGCCCGGGTGGCCAGTTGCATGGCCGAGGATGCCGAGCTCGCCGTGCAGGCTGCGCGGGCGAGCTTCGCGCGAGGCGACTGGGCCCATCGGGCACCGGCGCAGCGCAAGCGGGTGCTGATCGCCTTCGCCGATCTCTTGCTGGCCCATGCCGAGGAGCTGGCGCTGCTGGAAACCCTGGACATGGGCAAGCCGATCAGCGATTCGCTCGCCATCGATGTGCCGGCGGCGGCCAATGCCATCCGCTGGAGCGCCGAGGCCATCGACAAGGTCTACGACGAGGTGGCGCCCACGCCGCGCGACCAGCTCGGCCTGGTGACCCGCGAACCGGTCGGGGTGGTCGCGGCCATCGTGCCCTGGAATTTCCCGCTGATGATGGCCTGCTGGAAACTGGGGCCGGCGCTGGCCACCGGCAACTCGGTGATCCTCAAGCCGTCCGAGAAGTCGCCGCTGACCGCCATTCGCATCGCTGCCCTGGCGCTGGAGGCCGGCATCCCGGCGGGCGTGTTCAACGTGCTGCCCGGCTACGGCCACACCGTCGGCCAGGCGCTGGCGCTGCACCCGGACGTGGATACCCTGGTCTTTACCGGCTCCACCCGCATCGCCAAGCAGCTGCTGGTCTATGCCGGCGAGTCGAACATGAAGCGGGTCTGGCTGGAGGCGGGTGGCAAGAGCCCCAACATCGTCTTCGCCGACGCCCCGGACCTCAGGGCCGCAGCCGAGGCAGCCGCCGCAGCCATCGCCTTCAACCAGGGCGAGGTGTGCATCGCCGGCTCGCGGCTGCTAGTCGAGCGCTCGATCAAGGCGCGCTTTCTGGCCCTGGTGGCGGAGGCGCTGCAGGCGTGGACGCCCGGCCATGCCCTGAATCCCGATACCCGCGTCGGCGCCCTGGTGGACGAAGGCCATCTGCGCACCGTGCTGGAGTTCATCGTGGCCGGCCGCGCCGAGGGGGCGCGACTGGTGAGCGGCGGTGAGCGGGCCCTGAGCGAAACCGGCGGCAGCTACGTCACGCCGACTATCTTCGAAGGCGTAGACAATGCCATGCGCATCGCTCGGGAAGAGATCTTCGGTCCGGTGCTGGCGGTGATCGACTTCGACGGCGAAGCGGAGGCCGTGCGCATCGCCAATGACACCCCCTATGGCCTGGCCGCCGCCGTCTGGACGAGCGACCTCTCCCGCGCCCATCGCGTGGCCCGCGCCTTGCGTGCGGGCAGTGTCTGGGTCAACCAGTATGATGGCGGCGACATGACGGCGCCCTTCGGCGGCTTCAAGCAGTCCGGCAACGGACGCGACAAGTCGCTGCACGCCTTCGACAAATACACCGAACTCAAGGCGACCTGGATCAAGCTCTGAACAGGCGCGGCGGCCCAGGCGTTCGCGCCGGAGCCGCAGGCAGAGGAATCTCACCATGCAACAACACGTCGGCAGTTACTACGCGGCTTCGCGCAACATCCACACCGAGTATCCAATGCTCCAGGGCAGTGTCGACAGCGACGTCTGCATCATCGGCGCCGGTTACACCGGGCTTTCCACCGCGCTGTTCCTGCTGGAGCACGGCTTCAGCGTGACGGTGCTGGAAGCGGCGCGGGTCGGCTTCGGCGCCTCCGGGCGCAATGGCGGCCAGATCGTCAACAGCTACAGCCGCGACATCGATACCATCGAGCGGCAGTTGCCGGCCAAGCAGGCGCAACTGCTGGGCGAGATGGCCTTCGAGGGCGGTCGCATCATTCGTGAGCGCATTGCTCGCTATGGCATCCAGTGCGATCTGAAGGATGGTGGCGTGTTCGCGGCCCTGACCGGCAAGCAGCTCGGTCACCTGGAAGCCCAGCAGAAGCTCTGGGAGCGCTACGGCCATACCCAGCTGCAGCTGCTCGACAAGGCCGGCATCGGCAGGGTGGTCGGCACCGATCGCTACCTGGGTGGCCTGCTGGACATGAGCGGCGGCCATATCCACCCGCTCAACCTGGCCCTAGGCGAGGCGGCGGCCGTGGCGTCCCTCGGCGGCAAGATCTACGAGCAAAGCGCGGCCACCCGCATCGACCGCGGTGCCAACCCCGTGGTGCATACCGCTCAGGGTCAGGTGAAGGCGCGCTTCGTGGTGGTCGCCGGCAACGCCTACCTGGGCGGGCTGGTGCCGGAACTGGCCGCCAAGTCCATGCCCTGCGGCACCCAGGTGCTCACCACCGAGCCGCTGTCCGAGGAGCTGGCGCGCAGCCTGCTGCCCCAGGACTATTGCGTCGAGGACTGCAACTACCTGCTCGACTACTTCCGCCTCAGCGCCGATCGCCGGCTGATCTACGGCGGGGGCGTGGTCTATGGCGCGCGGGATCCGGCGGACATCGAGGCCATCATCCGGCCGAAGATGCTGCAGACCTTTCCGCAACTCAAGGGCGTGAAGATCGATTTCACCTGGACCGGCAACTTCCTCCTGACGCTGTCGCGCCTGCCCCAGGTGGGCCGCCTCGGCGACAACATCTACTACTCCCAGGGCTGCAGCGGTCACGGCGTCACCTACACCCACCTGGCCGGCAAGGTGCTGGCCGAGGCCCTGCGCGGCCAGGCCGAGCGCTTCGATGCCTTCGCCGGCCTGCCGCACTATCCCTTCCCGGGCGGGCAACTCCTGCGCGTGCCCTTCACCGCTCTGGGCGCGACCTACTACCAGTTGCGCGATCGCCTCGGTATCTGACCCTGTCCGCCCGCCGCGTACCGGCGGGCACTCTGGAGATAAGCCATGTCCCCTATGCCCCTCATCGGCGTGACGGCGTGCCGGCAGACGCTCGGCAAATACGATTCCCATACCGTCGGCGACAAGTACGTCGAGGCGGCGGGTCATGCCGGCGTGCCGGTGGTGCTGCCGGCGCGCAGCGTGCCGAGCGATCCGCAGGCGCTACTGGCGCACCTGGACGGTCTGCTGTTCACCGGCTCGCCATCCAATGTCGAGCCCCATCACTACCAGGGACCGGCGAGTCTCGCCGGCACCCACCATGATGCCGCGCGCGACGCCTACACCCTGCCGCTGCTGCGCCTGGCCATCGACCGCGGCATTCCGGTGTTCTGCATCTGCCGCGGCTTTCAGGAGCTGAACGTGGCCCTGGGTGGCAGCCTGCACCAGCGCGTCCAGGAACTGCCCGGGCACGACGATCACCGCGAGCCCCAGAGCGAGCTGCTCGCCGAGCAGTACGCACCCACCCATCCGGTCACGGTGCCGCCGGGCGGGGTGTTCGAGCGCCTCGGCCTGCCGGCCAGCTTCCAGGTGAATTCGCTGCACAGCCAGGGCATCGCGCGCCTGGCGCCCGGGCTGCGCATCGAGGCCCAGGCGCCGGATGGCCTGGTGGAAGGGGTATCCCTGGCCGACGCCCCCGGTTTCGTCGTCGGAGTGCAGTGGCATCCCGAGTGGAATTTCCGCGACAACCCCGAATCCCTGGCGCTGCTGGACGCCTTTCGCGACGCCTGCCAGCGCCATGCCGCCGCGCGCTAGGCACCTTGCCGCACACGCCGCACTCTGAATAACAAGACCAACAGCAGGACAGAGACCTATGACCGAACAGCGCAAGGGCACGCCGGCCGGCGGCTCGGACACCGCCGGGCCGGCCGCCCTGGCCGATCCGTCCGCCAAGGGCCTGGCCGCCGGCTCCCTCGGGCTGCTCGCCTGCGTGGTGCTGGGCATTTCCACCATCGCCCCCGTCTACACCCTGACCGGCGCCCTGGGCCCCACCGTGCGCGAGGTAGGCGTCTATCTGCCCGCGGTCTTCATCGTCGGCTTCCTGCCGATGCTGCTGGTGGCCCTGGGGTATCGCGAGCTGAACGCGGTCGATCCGGACAGCGGCACCTCCTTTACCTGGTCGACCCGCGCCTTCGGTCCCATGATCGGCTGGATCGGCGGCTGGGGCCTGGTCACAGCCACCACCATCGTGCTGTCCAACCTCGCCGGGGTGGCGGTGGACTTCTTCTACCTGTTCCTCGCCCAGCTGAGCGGCCGGGCGGAGCTGGCGGCGCTGTCGCAGCACCTGCTGGTGAACGTCGTCACCTGTTGCGTCTTCATCGCCATCGCGGTCTGGATCAGCTGTCGCGGCATCGGCATGACCATGAGCGTCCAGTACGGCCTGGTGGCCTTGCAGCTGCTGGTACTGATCGGCTTTTCCCTGGCGGCCTTCAATGCCGCGCCCGAGGCGGCGCCGGTGGTCTTCCACCCGGAGTGGTTCAATCCCTTCAACGTCGAATCCTTTTCCGCCTTCGCGGCGGGGCTGTCGCTGTCGATCTTCATCTTCTGGGGCTGGGATGTCTGCCTCACGGTGAGCGAGGAATCGGTGGGCAGCCAGAAGGTGCCGGGGCGGGCGGCCACGGTCACGGTGCTGCTGATCCTGCTGCTGTACCTCTTCACCGCGGCGGCGACCCTGCAATTCGCCGGCATCAGCGAAGCCGGCCTGGGCCTGGGCAATCCGGAGATCCAGGAAAACGTCTTCGCCCACCTGGCCGGTCCGGTAATGGGGCCGCTGGCGATCCTGATGTCCATTGCGGTGCTGGCCAGCACCGCCGCCTCGCTGCAGTCCACCTTCATCTCCCCGGCGCGCACCCTGCTGGCGATGGGGTACTACGGCGCGGTGTCGCGGCGCTTCGCCCATATCTGCCCGAGATCGCGCACGCCGCGCTATGCCACCATCGCCGCGGGCATCGCCACCGGCGGCTTCTATGTGGTCATGCGCACCCTGAGCGACAACGTCCTCGCGGACACCATCACCGCCCTGGGCATGATGATCTGCTTCTACTACTCGCTGACCGCCTACGCCTGCGTCTGGTACTTCCGCCGCAGCCTGTTCGACAGCCTGCGCCATGCGCTGCTGCGTGGCCTCTGCCCGTTGCTGGGCGCCATCATCCTCTCGGTGATCTTCTGGCAGACCGCCATCGCCAGCCTCTCGCCGGACTTCGGCAGCGGCTCCCACCTCGGCGGCATCGGCCTGGTGTTCATCATCGCCGTGACGATCCTGGCACTGGGCCTGGTGCTGATGCTGTTCGCCCGCTGGCGCGCGCCGGCGTTCTTCCAGGGCGAGACCCTGGAGGCACAGCCGCACCAGGGCTGAAGAGGCGGGCAGGGCGCCCGCACCCCGGGGTCAGTGACCCATGACCGCTGAGCCGCTCGCCCGGGTGCCGGCGGGAAAGCCGTGGCGCCGGGCAGTGGCGGCGATGGCCAGGGCGCTCAGGGACAGCGCCACCACCGCCCAGCTCAGCGCCTGGGGGCCGATGCCGTCCAGCAACAGGCCGCCGAGGATGCCGCCCCCGGCGATGGCGCTGTTCCAGGTCACCACGTTCATCGCCAGAGCAGCATCGGCGCCACTCCCCGCGGTATCCGCCAGGGCGGTCTGCAGCAGGGTGGCCGCACCGCCAAAGGTCAGGCCCCAGCCAAAGACGCCCAGGTACTGCAGCGGCGCCGAGTCACGATTGAGTCCCAGCAGCAGCGCGATCGCGGCGAAGCCGAGGAGACTCAGCAGCACCGCTCGCCGCAGGCTGTGGTCGACGATCCGCCCGGTGATCCAGATCCCCAGCAACGAGGCCGCCCCGAAGGTCAGCAGCACCCGGTCGACCTGGTCGCCCAGCCCGGCCTGGGCGACGAAGGGGGCGATATAGGTGTAGAGCAGGTTGTGGGCCAGCATCCAGGTAAAGACCACGCCGAGGATGGCGCGAATGCCGGGCGTGGCGAACACCTGGCGCAGCGGCAGGCGCTGACCCTCGGTCTGCCCGGGATAGTCGGGCACCTTGGCCAGCACCCAGACGATCAGGCCGAGGGTGAGGGCGGACATGCAGGCAAAGGCCAGCCGCCAGCCCAGCAGCCCGCCCAGCCAGGTCCCCAGGGGTACGCCCAGCGACAGGGCGACCGGCGTGCCGAGCATGGCGATGGCCATCGCCCGCCCTTGCAGGCGCGGCACTACCAGGCGCCGGGCATAGCCGGCCAGCAGACTCCAGGCGAGGCCGGCCGCGGCCCCGGCGGCGAAGCGGACGACCAGGGTCAGCGGATAGCTGGAGGAGAGCGCGGTGAGGGTGTTGAACAGCAGAAAGCCCAGGATGGTCGCCAGCAGCACCCGGCGACGCCGCCAGCGCGCCGTCGCCAGGGTGAGGGGGATGGCGGCAGTCAGCGAGCCGGCGGCATAGGCGGTCACCGTCTGCCCGGCCAGCGCATTGGAGACCTGGAGTCCCTGGGCGATCTCGGGGAGCAGGCCGGCGGGCAGGGTCTCGGTCATGATGCAGATGAAGCCGGTCATCGCCAGCGCCAGCAGCGCGGCGACTGGCAGGCGTTCAGGGTTGGGGGTCGCGGTCACGGCTAGGCTCCTTAGATATGTATCGATCGGTATATATCTAAGGAGCAGGTCCTCCAGCTGGTCAATGAATTCTGTATCGTCTAGTATAAAAATCGATTTTGACGAGGAGTACGGCTGTGGCTCAGGTGGGGCGTCCGCGGTCCTTCGACCGCACCCAGGCAATCGATGACGCGATGCTGCTGTTCTGGCGCTATGGCTATGAGGCGACCTCCCTGAGTCGGCTCAAGGCGGCGATCGGCGGCGGCATCACCGCGCCCAGCTTCTATGCGGCCTTCGGTTCGAAGGAGGCGCTGTTCAAGGAGGTGGTCGCCCGCTACATGGAGACCCATGGCCGGGTGAACGATCCGCTGTTCGACGAGACCCTGGCCCCGCGGGAGGCGATTGCCTCGGCCCTGTCTCGCTCGGCGCGGATGCAGTGCGACGAGCGCCTGCCCAAGGGCTGCCTGGTGGCGCTCGGCACCCTGGGCTCCTATGCGGATGAAGACTCCAGCATTCCGCTGCCCCTGCGCGAGGCCCGTGCCCGGATCCGCGCCGGTCTGCTGGCCTGCGTCAGGCACGGTATCGACCGTGGCGATCTCGCGGCGGGCACCGAAGCGCCTGTCCTGGCGACGCTGTTCGAAGGCTTGCTGCTGGGCATTTCACCCATGGCGCGGGATGGCGTGGCGTTGTCCGTGATCGAGGGCGCCATCGCCCTGGCGCTGACGCTCTGGGACGCTCATCGGCCGTGATCGCACGGGGGTGGCGTCAGGGCGCCTGCCGTTCTGCGCTGGGCATGGCGGGCAAGGGGTCTGCCAGGGCTATGCGGTCGATGACGTCCTGGTAGGGGACGAGATCGAGAAAGGCCTCGACCTGGGTCGCCCGTGCCCCGTCCATCCTGAAGATCCACACGTATTCGTTGCGATAGGGCGCGCCATCGCGCGCGGTGGCCGTGCCCATCCAGCGCACCACGACCTGATCCTCGCGTGCCCAGATGCCCTCGACCCGGGGCACGATGGGCGTGGCCAGGCGCTGCGCGAAGGGGCGGACGGCGCGTTGCAGAAAATCCTCGCGGCCATGGTAGGTGCCCGCTGCCGGACCGCTGCCCCGGATGGTCCAGACCACCGTGGGCGAGAGCAGGTCGTCGAACAGACTGCCGCGGCCCGCGCTCCAGTTCGCGAAGGCCCGTTCGACCAGGCGTTGGTTGCGTTCAGCGGTGGATTCGGCGGCTGCGACGCCGCTCCAGAGAACACTCAAAAGGGCGAGCGCCAGCAGCGCGCTCCCGGTCAGACGTTTGGTTGGATTCATGGCGGTAGGCTCGTGCAGGACGGAGTGGAGGTGGGCAGCGGCGCCGGCAAACGGCACCTGCCTGGAACCCACCTTAGGCCGCTGACGGCGTCCGCATAACCGGCCCGGGGCTGGACACTCCGGTTAGCGCGCCTTGACGCCAGGGGTCACCCTCGATTCCGGCCGCCGGGTGAAGCCTGGCGGCCAGCGTCCACGCCTTCTGTCTCAACCCACCAGCGGCGGCGTCCGCGGCGGTATCTGGCGCTTGAGGCCGGTCGCCTCGTAGGCGGCGGCCAGGCGCAGCAGGTTGGCGTCGTCATAGGCGCGACCGGCGAAGGTCAGGCCCACCGGCATGCCGATGTCGGCCATCACGCCCATGGGCACGGTCACGGTCGGCACGCCCAGGTGGCGGATGGCGAGGTTGCCGTTGGCGACCCAGACGCCGTTGCTCCAGGCGATGTCGGCCGAGGCGGGATTGATCTCGGCATCCGCCGGGGCCACGTCGGCCACGGTAGGAAAGAGCACCGCGTCCAGGCCCTGGGCCTCGAGCCAGTCTTCCAGGTCCAGCTTGCGCGTCCGTTCCAGGCCGCGCAGACCGTCGGGGAGGGTGGTGATCTGCTCCAGGGTCTTGAGCCCCCGCTCGGCCATGCGCACGTATTCGGCCATGCCGGCGGCCAGGTCGCCTTCCCGGTTGGGCAGGGTGCCGGGCTCGTGGGGAAAGATCAGTTCGCCGTCGACGTCCACCAGGCGATTGAGTTTGGGATCATTGTTGTCGCGCAGGAAGGTGTCGAAGCCCCAGGCGGACAGGTCCCAAAGTTCGTCATGGAGAAACTCCCGGGAGACGATGCCGCGGTTGAACACCGTGGGCGCGCCGGGGCGGTCGCCTTCGCAATTGGAGACCAGCGGGAAGTCCACCTCGATCACGCTGGCGCCGGCCGCTTCCAGCGCCGCGCGGGCCTGTTCCCAGAGGGCGATCACCGAGTCGCGGGTCTGGATGCGCTGGCCGGTGGGACCGCCGATGCCGGGATTCTCGCTGGTGCCGGCGTCCGGATCCTGGTTGATGAACATGCGCGGCACGCCCAGGCGCTTGCCGGCCAGAGCATTGGGACCGGTGGCCAGGGCCGGGTAGGACGCCGGACGTACCGCCGAGGCCAGCGGCAGCGGCACCCAGGGTTGCAGGCGCCAGAGGTCGCCGGAGGTATCGGGATCGTCGGCCACCACCACGTCGAGCACTTCCAGCAGATCGGCCATGGTGCGGGCATAGGGCACCACCACGTCCATGGTCGGCGTCAGCGGCCAGTTGCCGCGCACCGAGATGATTCCGCGCGAGGGGGTGTAGGCGCACAGGCCGTTGTTGGACGCCGGGCCGCGGCCGCTGGACCAGGTTTCCTCGGCCAGGCCGAAGGCGGCGAAGCTGGCCGCGGTGGCGGTGCCAGCGCCATTGGAGGAGCCGGAGGCGAAGGGCGCGGTCAGGTAGCCGGCATTGTAGGGACTTTCCGCGCGGCCATAGACGCCGCGCTGCATGCCGCCGTTGGCCATGGGCGGCATGTTGGTCTTGCCCAGGCAGATGGCGCCTGCAGCACGCAGCCGCTCGATGGTGAAGGCGTCGCGCTGGGCGACCAGGTCCTTGAAGGCCGGGCTGCCGGAGGCGGCGGTGAGGCCCTTGACCAGGTAGCTGTCCTTGGCCGTGTAGGGGATGCCGTCCAGCGGCCCCAGGGTCTCGCCACGGGCGCGCCGGCGATCGGACGCGGCCGCTTCGGCCAGGGCCTCGGGATTGCGCACCACCACGGCATTGAGCGCGGTGGCGCTGGTGGGTGGATCGTAGGCGTCGATCCGGGCCAGGTAGGCCTCGACCAGCGCTACCGCAGTGGTCTGGCCGGTTTCGAGTGCGCGACGCAACTCGGCGATGGAGCGTTCGGTAACTTCGATCATGGTGGGTCGCCGTTGAGGATTCCACGGTACGGGACAGGCGGCTGCCAGAGATCCCGGGAGAAAAAAGCACCGCTGCAGTGTACACCCGAAGCCCACCGCCTTTTGATTGCGTCCGCGCATGGAAGCCTTGCCGGACCGCCCATGCAGGTTGAGCTGTCGGCCTCTATGCTTGGCGTTAACTCAACCCGTTGGCCACGCCGGGAGGCGATCCCGTGGCCGGAGTCGATCATGCTGAAATGGCTGAGCAACGAGCGCAGCGTGCTGCGCTTTTCCATTGCCGTCACGGTGCTGCTGGCGGCCGTGGGTATCGCCTTCGGGGTGCTGTCCGGTTCCTATGCCATCGTCTTCGACGGCTTCTATTCGCTGACCGACGCCTTCATGAGCGGCGTGGCGCTGCTGGTGGCCATGCTGATCCACCGGCATGCGCAGGAACCGGAGGGCGATCGGCGGTTGGCCGAGCGCTTCAACATGGGTTTCTGGCACCTCGAACCCATGGTCCTGGCGCTCAACGGCAGCGTGCTGTGCATCGTGGCCTGTTACGCGCTGGTCAACTCGATCATCAGCCTGATGAGTGGCGGCAAGGCACTGGCATTCGGCATGGCGCTCCTCTATGCGCTGGTCGCGGCCTTGAGTTGCTTTGGATTCGCCGCCCTGGTGCACCGGTTGAACCGCGACATCCAGTCGGACTTCCTCAGGCTCGACATCAAGAGCTGGATCATGTCGGGCAGCATCTCGGCTGCCCTGGTGGTGGCCTTCCTGATCGGCGCCCTGGCCCAGGGCACGGTCTATGCCTGGATCACGCCCTACATCGATCCCCTGGTGCTGTCGATCATCTGCGTGCTGATCATCCCCATACCGCTCAGGCTGGTCTGGCAGGCCGTCAGGGAGATCCTCATGGTGACCCCGCCGGAGCTCAAGCGGCAGGTCGATGAAGTCGCCCGGGGCATGGTCACGCGCTTCGGCTTTCTCGACTATCGCGCCTATGTGGCCAAGGTCGGCCGGGCGCGGCAGATCGAGCTTTACTTCATCGTGCCCCTGGGGTGGCCGGCCAAGACCCTGGACGAATGGGACGCCATCCGCGACCAGATCGGCGAGGCCATTGGCGGCGAGGGGCCGGACCGCTGGCTGACCATCGCCTTCACCACCGATCCGGCCTGGTCGCGCTAGCGCTGCACTACTGGCGCGCCGTGCAGAGGCGTTCGACGTCCGCGGCCAGTTGCTGGAGGATGACGCGGTCCTCGGCCTGGCCAAGGGTGGCCTCGGCGCGGGTCAGCGCCAGGCGCGAATGGCGCAGGCACTCGCGCCTGATCCGGGCATCGCCCTGGACCGCCAGGCGCCCCAGGGCTTTCTGCAGCCGCATGCCCACTTCCACCAGCGGCGCCGCATCGCGACCCACCGGCAGGAAGAAGTCGTCGAACAGGTCATCCAGCGATAGCTCCGGCACCTCGATCCGCGGATAGCGGGGTTCGACCGCTTCCCGCGGCTCGGTGAGCGCCGTCAGCAGCCGTTGCGCGCGACCGAGGATGGCGATGGCGGTGCCCGAGTCGCTGCGCGAGGGCACCAGCGCCCCGGTGGCGATCTCGCCCAGCACCGTCAGGCCGAAGCGCGGATCCTGGTCGTGTACCCGGCGGGCATCCAGGGTGAAGGCGGCGCGCAGGCGCTGGTCCTTTTCCGGTGGCAGGCCCTCGACCCAGAGCAGCGGCTGCGCCGGATCGAGAAAGGCGCCGGGCAGGGCGGCCAGGCGCAGGCGACCCTGGTCACCGCAGAGGTCGGCCAGCAGTGGCATGTCCACCCGTTGCAGATAGCCGGTGCGGTCGGCCATGACCGGGCGGCCACGGGCGGGCTCATCGACGGGCGCCGCCACTCCGCCCAGGTAGGGCTGGGCCAGCCAGCGCTGCAGACTGTGTCTGGCGGCGTCCTCGATGCTGTCGCTGGTGGCATCCAGTTGGCCCAGTCGCGAGAGATGGTCGATCCAGCGCAGCAGGGTAAAGACGATCAGCAGGATCACCACCAGGGTCACGGCGAAGAGCACCACCCGGCCGTTGTCGCCGTAGAGCCCGGTGCTCAGGGCGATGATGCCGACCAGGCTGAACAGGAAGGAGCCGAGAAAGGTGGCCAGGGCGTTCTGGGTGGTGCTGTCTTCCAGGAGCAGCGGATAGGCACGGGGCGTCACGCTGCTGGCGGCGGCGTTGTAGGCCGTCACCATGGTGCTGAGGGAAAAGGTGGTCACCGCCAGCATGCTGCTGGCGATGATGGTGAGGATCTTGTCGACCGCATCGGCGCCGACCTTGGCCGGCAGCGAGGTCGGGATATGGTCGCGCAGGAGCAGGGCGAGGAGGGCGGTCGCCACCCCGGCGACCGAGAACAGGGTGGCGCGAAACCACAGGCGTCGCTGCAGTCCGCGCAGGACCCAGCCCAGGCGGGCCAGCACCGCGCGTCAGCCCATGGCCGGCGGTACGGGGGTGGCGCTCAGCTGGGCGAGACGCTGGTCGGCCTGCTGCTGGAGCTTGTCGCGCATCTGCCGGGCGGCCTCCCGGGCGTCACCGGATTTCAGGCCATTGCGGTCGGCGTCCACGGTGGTGAGCACGGCGCCCAGGGCGCCATGCACCAGGCGGCCACCGGCCAGGGTGTCGCTGCGCAGCGGCTCGACGGTGAGCGGCGTGGCCGTGACGGCCAGGTCCAGGGCCTCCAGGCACAGCTGGGCGGTGGCGATGGGGATCTGCACGGCATTGGCCGCGGCCAGATTGAGCGCCTGCTGGCGGCGTTCGCCCTCGGCACTGGCGCCGCTGGCCTGGCGATCGGCTTCCAGGTAGTTGGCGAAGGCCTGCACATCGGCATCGGCACAGGTGCTCAGGGCTTCCTGCAGGCGCTCGCCGACGGTGATCAGGTCGGCGTGGCGGGTCACCGGTTGGCGCTGCTGGCTGAGCTTGAGGCCCTTTAGGATCAGGGCGACACCCAGGCAGGCCGCCACCGTAGCCGCCGCGCCACTGCCCGGGGTGGGCAGGGTGGAGCCGGTGCCGTCGCGGAACTGGGCGAGGGTCTGCTGCCAGAGAGTAGAGGTTTCGTTCATGCCAACCGCCTGCAAGCAAAGGGTAAGGGATTCGGTCACGACCGAACGCTGTTTGGATCGTGCGAAACGGCTGAGGTTCGCAAGCTAAGTGCAATAAGCGACAGGCTTTATTTCGATTTACGTCGTACCTCGGCCGGCGTTTCGGTTAAGGTGATCCTGAAACAATAAGTTACAAGGAGTCACCTGTGGATCCTGCTGCGCTCGCCTGGGTCGCCCATGACACCCGGCTGATCTTCTGCTGCCTGGCCGCCATTCTGGCCATCGTCCTGCTCATCGGCGTCACCCGTCTGCCCCCCTTCCTGTCCATTCTCATCGGCACCTTCATCGCCGGGCTGGGCGCCGGCTTGCCCGCCGAGGCCGTGGCCAAGGCCTTCAGCAAGGGCGCGGGTGGCATCCTCGGCGAGGCCGGCATCATCATCGCCCTGGGCTCCATGCTCGGCGCGCTGATGGCCGAGTCCGGCGCCGCCGACCGCATCGCCAGTACCCTGCTGGGGCTGGGCAAGGGCCGCAGCCTGCCGTGGGTGATGGCGCTGGTGGCCATGGTCATCGGCCTGCCGCTGTTCTTCGAAGTGGGCCTTGTGCTGATGGTGCCCATCATCTTCGTCATGGCGCAGCGCTCCGGGCAGCCGCTGCTGCGCATCGCCATTCCGGCGCTGGCCGGGATGACCACCCTGCATGCCCTGCTGCCGCCGCATCCCGGTCCGCTCATTGCGGTCGGGGCGCTGCACGCGGACCTCGGCCTGACGATGCTCCTGGGGCTGGCGATCGCCATCCCGGCGGTGATCCTGGCCGGCCCGCTGTACGGCGGCTGGCTGTCGCGGCGCATGACCATCCAGCCGCCGGCGGAACTGGGCGAGCTGTTCAGCGCCCGCGACCAGCACGCCCGCCAGCCGGGTTTCGGCCTGTCGCTCCTGGTGATCCTGCTGCCGGTGCTGCTGATGCTGGGCAGCACCTTCGCCAAGGTCGCCCTGGATCCCCACAGCGGTCTGGCGGAGGGGCTGAAGTTTCTCGGTGAACCCCTGATCGCCCTGGGTCTCGCCGTGCTGGCGGCCACGGTGCTGCTCGGCTGGGGCAGCGGCATGCCGCGCGAGCGCGTCGGTGGCGTGCTGCGCAAGAGCCTGGCACCCATCGCCGCGCTTCTGCTCACCATCGGCGCCGGCGGCGGCCTCAAGCAGACACTGCTCGACGCCGGCGTCAGCCATACCGTGGCCAAGGTGGCCGAAGGCGCCCATCTGCCCTACATCCTGCTGGCCTGGCTGATCGCCGTGGCGCTGCGCCAGGCGACCGGTTCGGCGACGGTGGCCACCACCACCACGGCCGGGATCCTCGCGCCAGTAGTGGCCGGGCTGGCCGGTCCCCAGGCTTCGCTGATCGCCCTGGCCATCGGCGCCGGTTCGGTGTTCTTCTGCCATGTCAACGACGCCGGCTTCTGGATGGTGCGCGAATACTTCGGCCTGGAGCTCAAGCAGACGCTGTGGGTCTGGTCGGTGCTGCAGACGCTGGTTTCCGTCACCGGCCTCGCGGGTACGCTATTGTTGTCGCTCTGGCTCTAGCTGAGAGGTGCCCATGGAGACCGCTCCCACCCTGAACCGCCCGCGCCGCCGCGATCTGTTCCTGGGCTTCTTCGGCCTGGGTATCACGGCCTTCGGCGGGGTGTTGCCGCTGGCGCGGCGCTACCTGGTGGAGAAGCGTCGCTGGCTGTCGGCGGAGGAATTCACCGAGTTGCTCGGTCTCTGCCAGTTCCTGCCGGGCGGCAACATCATCAACCTCTCGGTGGCCGTGGGCATGAGATTCGCCGGCTGGAGCGGCGCCCTGGCCGCTGCCGCCGGACTGCTGGTGGGGCCGACCCTGGTGGTGGTCGGCCTGGGCGTGCTCTATGACCGCTACCACGACGATCCGTTGGTGGGGCGCGCCTTCGCCGGACTCGCCGCCGCGGCGGCCGGGCTGCTGGTGGCCATGGCCGTCAAGCTGGTCCAGCCCCTGCGCGGTCGCTGGCTGGCCCTGGGCATCGCCTGCCTGGCCTTTCTCGCCCTGGCGCTGCTCAAACTGCCGCTGCTCTGGACCATGCTGGTGCTCACCCCCATCAGCGTGCTGCTCAGCTATCGGCAGGGCCTATGAGCACGACTCTGCTGGCCCTGGCGCTGATCTTCACCCAGCTGTCGCTGCTGGCCTTTGGCGGCGGTAACTCGGTGCTGCCGGAGATGCAGCGCCAGGTGGTGACGGTGCACGGCTGGATGAGCGCCGCCGACTTCGCCGCCCTGTTCGCCCTGGCCCAGGCCGCGCCCGGTCCCAACCTCATGATCGTGCCGCTGATCGGCTGGCACGTGGCCGGCTGGCCGGGGCTGCTGGTGACCTCCCTGGCCAAGTTCGTGCCGTCCTCGCTGCTGACCCTGGGCGTGCTACACCTCTGGCAGCGCTTCGCCGATCGCCCCTGGCGGCGGCATCTGCAGGCCGGGCTGGTGCCGGTCACCGTCGGCCTGGTGGCGGCCAGCGCCTGGCTGGTGGGCAGCAGCGTGGCCACCGCGCCGCTGTGGGTGCTGATCCTGGCCGCAGGCGCCCTGGGCTCGCTGTTCACCCGTTGGCATCCGCTGTGGCTGCTGGCCGGCGGGGCCCTGGTCGGGGTGCTGTTCGGACCCTGAACCGCGAGGGGCCCCAGGCACTGCCGGACGCGGATAGCGTCGAAGTCCTTACCTCAATCGAGAACACCGCTGTGATCACCCGTCCCCAGAATCCCTCGCTGCGCGAGCTGCTGTTCACCGTTCGCGGCTCCATCGTCCAGGCGATCTGGCCCAAGCTGCTCTATGTGGTGCTGCTGAGCCTGGCGGTGACCCTGAGCCATGGCGTCTTCCTGCGCTTCGACTTCGGCCTGACCACCACGCCGCTGACCCTCTGGGGTCTGACCCTGGCGATCTTTCTCGGCTTTCGCAACACCACCGCCTACCAGCGCTTCTGGGAGGCGCGCGGTCTGTGGGGCGAATTGCTGATCGCCGGGCGCAACCTGGCGCGCCAGGTCGAGACCCTGCTGCCGGGGCTGAGCTCGACCGAGCGCCGCGAGCTGCTGACTCCGCTGCTGGCCTTCGGTTATGCCCTGCGTGACCACCTGCGCCGTGAAGCGCCGTCGGCCGATCTGCAGCGCGTGTTGGTGGGAGAGGATGCTTTGCTCGCGGCACCGCACCGACCCAGCGCGCTGATCCGCCGGCTGGGCACCCGGCTGGTCGCCAGGGCCCGCGAGGAAGGCCTCGGCGATCCGCTGATCGCCAACCTCGACCACCAGCTGGACCGGCTGACCGCGGTGCTCAGCGGCTGCGAGCGCATCCGCCAGACGCCCATTCCCTATCCCTACATCCTGATGCTGCACCGGGTGGTGCACGTCTATTGTTTCCTGCTGCCGTTCTGCCTGGTGGACAGCCTGGGCTGGTTCACGCCCCTGGCGGTGCTGGTGCTGGCCTACACCTTCTTCGGCCTGGACGCCCTGGGCGACCAGATCGCCGATCCCTTCGGCACCCAGCCCAACCACCTGCCACTGGACGCCCTCAGCCGCGGCCTGGAGATCGCCGTGCTGGACCTGCTGGGCGAGCCTACGCCCGAGCCGATCCGGGCGGAGGCGGGGTTGTTGCGGTGAGGGCAGGGCGGATAGCCCCCTATCCCCGTGGGAGAGGGCTGGAGTGAGGGCACGCCTCACCGCGGACGCCCAGTGGAAAAGGCTGCGCCGTTTTCCACGCTACGGCTGTCGATACGCCCGGCGTCGATTCAATCTTCCGGGTCCTTTGGTTCCCGCCGCGGTCGCCTGAGCAACTCCCCCTGGCAATTCGGGCAGCGCTGCTGTAACGGCCCCGCGGCGCATTCCGCGCAAAAGGTGCACTCATAGGAGCAGATCAGCGCCTCCTCGCTCTCCATCGGCAGCGCCTTGGCGCAGTGTTCACACGAGGTACGCATGTCCAGCATGACCGTCTCTCCCTAATCAGGCGCCAAAGCGCGCTGCGTAGTCCTGGGGGCTGACCGCCAGGTGCTTGTGAAAGGTGCGCCGGAGGTTTTCCGGATGGCCGAAGCCGCACAGGCGCGACACGGTGGCGATGGACGCCTGGCCGTCCTGCAGGAGCGCCCGCGCCGTCTCCAGGCGGACCTGCTCGACATAGCGCCCCGGTCCCATGCCCACCTCGCGGCTGAACAGGCGCGACAGGGTGCGCGGCGCCATATGGGCGCGCTCGGCCAGGCGCTCCAGGCCCAGGTCTTCCCCCAGGTGACCGGGAATCCAGTCGAGCAGGGCGGCCAGTCGCGGCGTCCGCCCCGGGTCAGGGGCCAGGCAGGCGCTGAATTGCGCCTGGCCACCGGGGCGGCGCAGGAACATCACCAGCCGGCGCGCCACCGCCAGGGCCAGAGGGCGCCCGAGATCGGCTTCTACCAGCGCCAGCGCCAGGTCGATGCCGGCGGTGACACCGGCCGAGGTGAAGACATGGGGATCGCCATCGCGTCCCTGGGGATCGTAGGTATGCAGGCGATCGCCCTGCACCGCGATGGCCGGAAAGGTCGCGAGTTCGTCGACATAGGCCCAGTGGGTGGTGGCGCGCCGGCCGTCCAGCAGCCCGGCACTGGCCAGCAGCAGGGCGCCGGAACACACCGAGCCGAGTCGTCGTACCCGGGGTTCCAGGTCGCGCAGCCAGGCCAGCAGCCCGGCGTCCTGGCGCAGCGTCTCGATGCCCAGGCCGCCGGGGACGAGCAGGGTGTCCACCTCGCCCACGTCGAGGTCGTACCAGCTCTGTTCGGCCTGGATGCCGATCCCGGCGGAGGTACGCACCAGCCCTTCGGCGGCGCCCAGCAGGCGCAACTGATAGTGGGCGGGCAGCCCCTGGCGCTCCCGTTCCAGATTGGCCGAGGCGAACACCTGCAGCGGACCGGTGACGTCCAGACTCATGACATCGGGATAGAGCAGGGCGGCGATCAGCGGCATGGGTGGCTCTCCGTAGCGATCTGCCGAGGATGCCCTGGCCGCCAGGCTGGCGACAAGGTCAAACACCCCAAGAATCTGGCCATCCTGCGACAGGTTGGATTTGGCGGCACCCGCGCCCGGCCTTATCATCGCCGCCCATGAACTACACCGATCCCAAGCAACTGGCGCCGCTGCTGGAAGCCATCCTGCTCGCCGCCGGCCGACCTCTGACCCTGGAGCGCCTGGCCGAACTCTTCGAAGAGTACGAACGCCCCGAGCCCGCCCACCTGCGTGCTGGTCTCGCGGTGCTCGGCGGCTCCTGCCGCAAGCGCGGCTTCGAACTCAAGGAAGTGGCCTCAGGCTATCGTCTGCAGGTGCGCGAAAAGTACGCGCCCTGGGTCGGACGGCTCTGGGAAGAGCGCCCGCCCCGCTATTCCCGCGCCATGCTGGAGACCCTGGCGCTAATCGCCTATCGCCAGCCCATCACCCGCGGCGAGATCGAGGAGGTGCGCGGGGTGGCGGTCAACAGCCAGATCGTCAAGACGCTGCTGGAGCGCGACTGGATCCGCGTGGTCGGCTATCGCGACGTGCCCGGGCGCCCGGCCATGTTCGCCACCACCAAGACCTTTCTAGACTATTTCGACCTGCGCAGCCTCGACCAGCTGCCGCCCCTGGCCGAAGTCCGCCAACTGGAGCCCGAGCCGGCCTCGGTGCTGGAAGACCCCGAACTGAGCCTGGCGGCCCTGGGCGTCGGTGATGCGCAAGAAGTGGAGGAGGGCACCCTGGTGCTTCCCGAACGCACCAGCTTCCGCACCCTGCTCACCGAGCTGGACGCCATGGAAACCGGCCTCAAGACCGATTTCGATGATCTGCAGCAGGCGGTGGACGAGGAAGACCAGGGTTGAGTCGGGCCCGTTGGGCTTCGCGTTGCTCAACCCAACCTTCACGCTGAGCCGCCCCTTTCCCGCCGAAAGCAGACCCCTCGCTCGAATAGCCCCCTCTCCCTCGGGGAGAGGGTTGGGGTGAGGGCACGCTTCACGATGAAGGCCCAGGCGGAAAAGGCTGCGCCGTTTTCCACGCTACGGTGCTTTCCTGGCCGCGGAAGACCAACCGCTCGCTCGAACAACCCCCTCTCCCTGGGGGAGGGTTGGGGTGAGGGCACGCTTCACGATGAAGGCCCAAGCGGAAAAGGCTGCGCCGTTTTCCACGCTACGGTGCTTTCCTGGCCGCGGAAGACCAACCGCTCGCTCGAACAACCCCTCTCCCTCGGGGAGAGGGCCGGGGTGAGGGGCAGGGCTCACTATGGGTGCTTGACCGGAACAGGCTCCGACTCGTATCGCGGCCATGCCGGTGCGCCGTAGCGACCGCTCCTACAGAAGATCCAGCTGCTGTAGGAGCGGCCCATGGCCGCGATAAAGACAGTGGCTCTTATCCTCGGAACTCCCCCGCAGGAGCGGCCGCATCCATGGACCGACCTTGCCGCAGCCGAAAACGAAAAAAGCGCCCGAAGGCGCTTTTTCAGCTGAGTCCTACAGACCTCAGGCCGGCGCGTTGACCAGCGCCTTGCAGGTATCGAGCATACGGTTGGAGAAGCCCCACTCGTTGTCGTACCAGGCCATGATCTTCACCAGCTTGCCGCTCACCTTGGTGTGGTTGGCGTCGAAGATCGACGACAGGCGGTTGTGGTTGAAGTCGATGGAGACCAGCGGCTTGTCGTTGTAACCCAGTACCGGCGAGGCTTCGGCCGCGGCCTTCATGAAGGCGTTGATGGTCTTGGCGTCGGTTTCCTTGGCGGTCAGGATGGTCAGATCGACCAGTGACACGTTGATGGTCGGCACCCGCACGGCCATGCCGCTAAACTTGCCTTGCAGCTCCGGCAGTACCAGGCCCACGGCCTCGGCGGCACCGGTCTTGGTCGGGATCATCGACTGGGTGGCCGAACGCGCCCGGAAGGGATCAGAGTGATAGACGTCCGACAGGTTCTGGTCGTTGGTGTAGGCATGGATGGTGGTCATCAGACCGTTCTCGATGCCCAGTTCGCGCTGCAGCACCTGGGCGACGGGCGCCAGGCAGTTGGTGGTGCAGGAGGCGTTGGAGATGATCTGGTGCGACTGGCGCAGGATGTTGTCGTTGACGCCATAGACGATGGTGGCGTCCACGTCCTTGCCCGGGGCCGAGATGATCACCTTGGAGGCGCCGGCTTCCAGGTGGGCAGCGGCCTTGTCGCGGTTGGTGAAGAGACCGGTGCACTCGAACACCACGTCGACCTTCATCTCTTTCCACGGCAGCTCGGCCGGATTGCGGATGGCCGTCACGGCGATGCGATCGCCATTGACCACCAGCTTGTCGCCCTCGACGGACACCTCGGCAGGGAAGCGGTCATGAACGCTGTCATACTGTAGGAGATGCGCATTGATGGCGGCGTCGCCCAGGTCGTTGATCGCGACGACCTCCAGGTCCTGGCGATAGCCTTCGGTATACAGCGCCCGCAGCACGTTGCGGCCGATGCGTCCAAAACCATTGATGGCAATACGAATACTCATTGAGAGAAACCTCGCGATAGCTGGGTTTTGTTGTAAAAAACATTACACATGACGCGTGCTAAGCGGAATAATAGCGCCAATTTGGCTGTGAATGTTTTAAATAACAACAAATTTAGCCCGGTGGAGAATCGAAACCATGCATCCTCGCGTCCTCGAAGTCACACAGCGGTTGGTGGAACGCAGTCGTCCGACCCGTGAGCGTTACCTCGCCATGATCCGGGCCGCCGCCAGCGACGGTCCGCAGCGCGGCAAACTGCAATGCGCCAATTTCGCCCATGGCGTCGCCGGGTGTGGATCCTCGACGGATAAGCAGCGCCTCCGTTTGATGGACCAGGCCAACGTCGCCATCGTTTCCAGCTACAACGACATGTTGTCGGCTCATCAGCCCTATGAGCACTATCCGGAGATCATCAAGCAGGCCCTGCGCGAGATCGGCTCCGTCGGTCAGTTCGCCGGTGGCGTACCCGCCATGTGCGATGGCGTGACCCAGGGCGAGGCCGGCATGGAGCTGAGTCTGGCGAGTCGCGAAGTCATCGCCATGTCCACCGCCGTGGCCCTGTCGCACAACATGTTCGACGCCGCGCTGCTGCTCGGCATCTGCGACAAGATCATTCCCGGCCTGATGATCGGCGCGCTGCGCTTCGGCCATCTGCCGATGATCTTCGTCCCGGGCGGCCCCATGCCGTCGGGCATCTCCAACAAGGAGAAGGCGCGCGTGCGCCAGGCCTTCGCCGAGGGCAAGGCGACCCGCGAAGAGCTGCTGGAATCGGAGATGAAGTCCTACCACAGCCCCGGCACCTGCACCTTCTATGGCACCGCCAACACCAACCAGGTGGTGATGGAGGTCATGGGCCTGCACCTGCCGGGTTCCTCCTTCGTCAATCCCTACACCCCGCTGCGTGACGAACTCACCCGCGAGGCGGCGCGCCAGGTGACCCGCATCACCCACCAGGGTGGCAACTTCATGCCGCTGGGCGAGATCGTCGACGAGAAGTCCATCGTCAACTCGGTAGTGGCCCTGAGCGCCACCGGCGGCTCGACCAACCACACCCTGCACATCCCGGCCATCGCCCAGGCCGCCGGCATCCAACTGACCTGGGACGACATGGCCGAGATCTCGGCGGTGACCCCGACCCTGGCCCAGGTCTATCCCAACGGCAAGGCCGACGTGAACCACTTCCACGCCGCCGGTGGCGTCAACTTCATGGTGCACACCCTGCTCGAGGCCGGGCTGCTGCACGAAGACGTCAACACCATCATGGGCCGTGGCCTGTCGCGCTACCTGCAGGAACCCTTCCTGGTGGACGGCAAGCTGGAATGGCGCACCGGCCGGGCCGAGAGCCTGGACGAAGACATCCTGCGTCCGGCCAGTCGCCCGTTCAACGAGGAGGGCGGTCTGCGCGTCATGCAGGGCAACCTCGGTCGCGGCGTGATGAAGGTGTCGGCCGTGGCGCCCAAGCACCAGCTGGTGGAAGCCCCGGCGCGGGTCTTCCATGACCAGAGCGAACTGGCGGCCGCCTTCAAGGCCGGCGAGCTGGAGCGCGATTTCGTCGCGGTGGTACGCTTCCAGGGACCCAAGGCCCTGGGCATGCCCGAGTTGCACAAGCTCACCCCCTACCTGGGCGTGCTGCAGGATCGCGGTTTCAAGGTGGCGCTGGTCACCGACGGCCGCATGTCCGGCGCCTCGGGCAAGGTTCCGGCGGCGATTCACGTGTGCCCGGAAGCCATCGATGGCGGTCCGCTGGCCAAGGTCTGTGATGGCGATCTCATCCGTGTCGATGGGCGTACCGGAGAGCTGAAGATTCTGGTCCCGGCGGACGAATGGATGGCCCGCCAGGCGGTCGAAGCGCCCCAGGGCACCGGGGTAGGCTGTGGTCGTGAGTTGTTCGCCTTCATGCGCGGCGCCATGAGCACGGCCGAATCAGGTGCCAGTGCATTTACTTCCAGCCTGGAGGCGCTGAAATGAGTTTGGCTTTGGTTGGCGACATCGGGGGCACCAATGCCCGCTTCGCCCTGTGGCGCGACGGTCGCCTGGAGGCCATCGAGGTCTTCGCCTGTGCGGATTACGCCTGCCCGGAAGACGCCGTGCGCAAGTACCTGGCGCAGACCGGCGTGGCGCTGGACGACATCACCGCCGTGTGCCTCGCCTGTGCGGGCCCGGTGGGCGAGGGTGACTTCCGCTTCACCAACAATCACTGGGTGATCAAGCGCGAGCAGTTCTGCCGCGAGCTGGGCCTGACCCATCTGCTGCTGATCAACGACTTCACCTCCATGGCCTGGGCGATCGCCCGCCTGGACCCGGCGGACTCCGTCCAGGTGCGCGACGGCATCGCCCTGCCGACCCGCCCGCGCCTGGTGATCGGGCCGGGCACCGGCCTGGGTCTCGCCAGCCTGGTGCCGAGCGGCAAGGATCGCTGGATCGTGCTGCCCAGCGAGGGCGGTCATGTCGACCTGCCGATCAACACCCAGCGCGAATTCGATATCTGGAAGATCCTCAAGCGCCAGTTCGGCAACCACGTCTCCGCCGAGCGCGTGGTGTCCGGCAGCGGCCTGGTCAACCTCTATCACGCGAGTTGCGAACTGGACGGCCGGACCGCCGCCCTGCACAGCGCGGCGGACATCTGCGAGCTGGCGCTCAAGGGTGATCCCTATGCCGACGCCGTGCTGGAACAGTTCTTCATCTGGCTGGCGCGGGTCGCCGGCAACGCGGCCCTGACCCTGGGCGCCCTGGGGGGCGTCTACATCGCCGGCGGGATCCTGCCGCGCTTCGTCGAGCGCTTCCAGAGCGGGGCCTTCGCCCATGCCTTCGCCGACAAGGGCAAGACCAGCAGCGCCTACCTCAAGGACATCCCGGCCTGGCTGGTGACCGCCGAGTACCCGGGCCTGTTCGGTGCCGGCGTTGCCCTGGATCAGACCATCGCCGAGGCACGGCAGGCCTGATCCATCCCCGGGGTCGGGCGACTACTCAAGGTCGCCCGACCCCGGTATGCTGCCGGCACTACCGGTAGCTGGCCTCCGGCCAAGACAACAAGAGCGAACATCGCCATGTCCACCCTGGGCAAATCCCTCCTGGTCGTCGACGACGACGGGGAAATCCGTGAGCTTCTCGACGCCTATCTCACCCGTGCCGGCTATTTGGTGCGCGCCGTCGGCGACGGCCGCGAACTGCGCCGGGCGCTGGGCGACTTCGTCCCCGATCTGCTGATCCTCGACGTCATGCTTCCCGGCGAAGACGGCTTCGCCCTCTGCCGCTGGATGCGCGAGCAGTCCAGTTGCCGCCAGGTCCCCATCATCATGCTTACCGCCAGTTCCGACGAAGCCGATCGGGTGATCGGCCTGGAGCTGGGCGCCGACGACTACCTGGGCAAGCCCTTCAGTCCGCGTGAATTGCTGGCACGCATCAAGGCGCTGCTGCGCCGGGCCGGCTTCGGCGAGACGCGCCCGGCGGCCACCGGTCTGCTCACCTTCGACGACTGGCGCCTGGATCCGGTCAGCCACCGGCTGTTCCATCGCGACGGTGAGGAGGTGATCCTCTCCGGCGCCGATTTCACCCTGCTCAAGCTATTTCTCGACCATCCCCAGCAGATCCTCGATCGCGACACCATCGCCAATGCCACCCGCGGGCGCGAGGTGCTGCCGCTGGAGCGCATCGTCGACATGGCGGTGAGTCGCCTGCGCCAGCGCCTGAGAGACACCGGCAAGTCGCCGCGGCTGATCCGCACCGTACGGGGTTCCGGCTATCTGCTCGCCGCCGAGGTCAGCGGACTGGTCGCCGATGCGGTGTAGCGGTCTGCTCGCGCGGCTGGTGCCGCGTTCCCTGTTGGCGCGGATGCTGCTCCTGACCCTGCTGGCGGTGCTCCTGGCCCAGGGTGCCTCGGCACTGTTCTGGTCCGCCTCCCTGCGCAGCGACCGCAACCAGGGCCTGCAGACGGCGGCCCGCAGCCTGGGCTATTCCATCGCCGCCAGCGTGCGCTACTTCAGCCTGCTGCCGCCGGCCTATCGGCCGCTGGTGCTGGAGCAGTTGCGCAACATGGGCGGCACGCGCTTCTTCGTCTCGCTCAACGAAAAGCCGCTGACCATGCAGGCGCTGCCGGATACGCCCGGCCGCCGGGCGGTGCTCCAGGGGGTCGAGGCGGTACTGCGCGAACGCCTGGGCGCGGCCATGCCGATGTACGTCGAATTCATCGGCCCGCAGCAGCTGCGGCTATTCAACGGCGCCGTGGCGCTCGACGAACTGCCGCGCTCCTGGGCACACTACGCCCTGAGTCTGGAGCCGCTGGAGCCGCCGGTGCTGGTGACCCAGATCCGCATCGGCGAAGGGGAGTGGGTGTATCTCGCCACCCTGATGCCGGCGCCCTACTACAGCCTGGACGAGTCCTGGCTGCCGCTGCAGCAGCTGCTGTTCATGGTCTTCAGCAGCGCCTTCCTGCTGCTGTTCATCGGCCTGCTGATCCGCTGGCAGAGTCGCCCGCTCAAGCGGCTGTCGCGTGCCGCGCGAGAGCTGTCGCTGGAGGTGCATACGCCGCCGGTGCGCGAGGAGGGCGCCCAGGAGATCCGCGAGGTCACCCGCGCCTTCAACGCCATGCGTGAACGCATCGCCCGTTACCTGGACGAGCGCGCCCAGCTGTTCAGCGCCATCTCCCACGACCTGCGCACGCCCATTACCCGGCTGCGTCTGCGCGCCGAGCTGGTGGACGACGAGGTGATGCAGGCCAAGCTGGTGCGCGATCTCGACGAGCTGGACCTGCTGGTCAAGGGCGCCCTGCAGTGCGTCAAGGACACCGACATCCACGAGAATCTGGAGCCGGTCGACCTGCAGGCGCTGCTGCTGCAGTTGGTGGAGCCCTTCACCCAGGAGCAGCCACCGCGGGTGCGCCTCACCGGGGAAGCCCGGGGCACCCTGCTGGGCAAGCCGCTGGCGCTGAAACGCTGCATCGGCAACCTGCTGGACAATGCCCTCAAGTATGGCTATCGCGCCCACCTGCAGGTGGAAGACGACGGCCAGACCTTCGTCCTGCATGTCGACGACGAAGGCCCGGGAGTGCCGGAGCGGGAGCTGGAGCAGGTGTTCCAGCCCCATGTCCGTCTGGCCACCGACCGCCAGGGTTATGGCCTGGGCCTGGGCATCGCCCGCAACCTGGCCCATGCCCATGGTGGCGAGGTGGAGCTGCGCAACCGGCGCGAGGGCGGTCTGCGGGTTACCCTGACCCTGCCGCGCAGCTAGGTAGCCGTTTTTCGCTATGTCACCAGCCCGTGACAAATCTCCTTCCCTTCGTTACCCACGGCCGCAGTCGTCTGACTAGACTCGGCCCAGCTCCAATAAAAAAACAACAAGGAACGACCCCCTCATGAATGCGTTGAATCGTCTCGCTCTCGCCGTTTCCCTTTCCTGCGCCGCGCTCGCCGCCCCCCTGACCGCCCATGCCGGTGAGGTCGAGGTGCTGCACTGGTGGACCTCCGGTGGCGAGGCTCGCGCCGTCGATGTCCTCAAGCAACTGATGCAGAAGCAGGGCGATACCTGGAAGGACTTCGCCGTGGCCGGTGGCGCCGGCGAGGCCGCCATGACCGTGCTCAAGACCCGCGCCGTCTCCGGCAATCCGCCGTCCGCCGCCCAGCTCAAGGGCCCGGACATCCAGGAATGGGCCGGCATGGGCTTCCTGGCCAACATCAGCGACATCGCCAAGCAGGGCAACTGGGACACCATCCTGCCCAAGCGCGTGGCCCAGACCATGCAGCACGATGGCGAATACGTCGCGGTACCGGCCGGCATCCACCGCATCAACTGGCTGTGGATCAACCCCGCCGTCTTCAAGAAGGCCGGCGCCAAGGTCCCCACCACCCTGGACGAATTCTTCGAGGCCGCCGACAAGCTCAAGGCCGTCGGCGTCGTGCCCCTGGCCCATGGTGGCCAGAACTGGCAGGACGGCACCATCTTCGAATCCCTGGTCATGGCCATCATGGGTCCGGAAGGCTACGACAAGGTCTTCGTCCAGACCGATGCCGACACCATCCGCAGCGACAAGATGGTCGAGGTGTTCAAGACCTTCAAGCGCATCAAGGGCTATGTCGATCCCAACGCCGCCGGTCGCGACTGGAACCTGGCCACCGCCATGGTCATCGAGGGCAAGGCCGGCATGCAGATCATGGGTGACTGGGCCAAGGCCGAATTCACCGCTGCCGGCAAGAAGCCGGGCGTCGACTACGAGTGCGTGGTGATGCCGGGCACCCAGGGCGACTTCATCTACAACATCGACTCCCTGGCCATGTTCAAGATCAAGAACAAGGATAACCAGAAGGCCCAGGACGACCTGGTGCGCACCGTCATCGACAAGCCCTTCCAGGAGGTGTTCAACCTCAACAAGGGCTCCATCCCGGTACGCAACGACATCGACCTGGCCAAGTTCGACAGTTGCGCCCAGCAGTCCGCCAAGGACTTCCAGACGGCCAACGCCGAGGGCAAGGCCGAGCCGAGCATGGCGCACAGCATGGCCAACACCAGCTATGTGCAGGGCGCCATCTTTGACGTGGTGACCAACTTCTTCAACGACGCCAACGCCGATCCGAAGAAGGCCACCGAGCAACTGGTCGCCGCCATCCAGGCCGCGAAGTAAGGCCAATCGCGGCCATGGCGGTCCGCCGCTGAGACCGCTCCTGCAGGCGCCGGAACTGCCTGTAGGAGCGGCCCATGGCCGCGATAAGCCCAGGTGCTGTGCCGCGATGCATTCTGAGACCGGCCAGCTCCATAAAAATAATACCACCCCTTGGGAGCGCCCCATGGCTCTTACCGAAACCCTTCCCGTCGCGACCGTCAGTCGACGTCCGGACCGGCTGCAGCGCCTGCTGCCCAAGCTGGTGCTGGCGCCCACGGCCATCGCCATGGTCGTCTGCCTCTATGGCTACATGCTGTGGACGGCGGTGATCTCCTTTACCAACTCGCGCTTCCTGCCCAGCTACACTTTCGCCGGCTTCGCCCAGTACGCCCGGCTCATGGAAAACGATCGCTGGCTGGTGGCCTGCAAGAACCTGGCGATCTTCGGCGGCCTGTTCATTCTGCTGAGCCTGGCCATCGGCGTCTTCTTCGCCATCCTGCTGGACCAGCGCATCCGCCGCGAAGGCTTCATCCGCACCATCTACCTTTATCCCATGGCGCTGTCGATGATCGTCACCGGCACCGCCTGGAAGTGGCTGCTCAACCCCGGCATGGGGCTCGACAAGCTCTTGCGCGACTGGGGCTGGGAAGGCTTTCGCTTCGACTGGCTGGTGGATCCCGACCGGGTCATCTACTGCCTGCTGATCGCCGCCCTCTGGCAGGCCTCGGGTTTCGTCATGGCCATGTTCCTCGCCGGCCTGCGCGGCGTGGATTCCTCCATCCTCAGAGCCGCCCAGGTCGACGGGGCAGGGCTGCCGACCATCTACCTGCGCATCGTCCTGCCCAGCCTGCGGCCGGTGTTCTTCAGTGCGGTGATGATCCTCGCCCACATCGCCATCAAGAGCTTCGACCTGGTCATGGCCATGACCGCGGGCGGCCCCGGTTACGCCTCGGACCTGCCGGCGGTGTTCATGTACCAGCACACCTTCACCCGCGGCCAGATGGGCCTGGGTTCGGCCAGTGCGGTGCTGATGCTCGGCGCGGTGCTGGCGGTGCTGGTGCCCTACCTCTACTCGGAATTGCGGAGCAAGCGAAATGGCTAAGGCTCTGAACGTCAATCGCGTGGCCATCCACGCCACCCTGATCATCGCCTGCGCGGTCTATCTGGTGCCGTTGCTGGTGATGCTGCTGACCAGCTTCAAGACCCCGGACGACGTCCGCACCGGCAACCTGCTGAGCCTGCCCCTGGATTGGACGATCATCGGCTGGCTCAAGGCCTGGGACGTGGTGCACAGCTACTTCTGGAACTCCTTCATGATCACCGTCCCGGCGGTGCTCATCTCCACCTTCATCGGCGCGCTCAACGGCTACGCCCTGTCGAAGTGGCAGTTCCGCGGGTCGAATCTGCTGTTCAGCCTGCTGCTGTTCGGCTGCTTCATTCCCTTCCAGGTGATCCTGCTGCCGATGTCCTTCACCCTCGGCCAGCTGGGCCTGGCCAATACCACCGCCGGCCTGGTGCTGGTGCACGTGATCTACGGCCTGGCCTTCACCACGCTGTTCTTCCGCAACTACTACGTGGGCATCCCCGATGCCCTGATCAAGGCGGCGCGGCTGGACGGGGCGGGTTTCTTCACCATCTTCTTCAAGATCCTGCTGCCGCTGTCCACGCCCATCGTGATGGTCAGCCTGATCTGGCAGTTCACCCAGGTGTGGAACGACTTCCTGTTCGGCGTGGTGTTCGCCAGCGGGTCGTCGCAGCCCATCACCGTCGCCCTGAACAACCTGGTCAACACCAGCACCGGCGCCAAGGAATACAACGTCGACATGGCCGCCGCCATGATCGCCGCGCTGCCGACGCTGCTGGTCTACATCTTCGCGGGTAAGTATTTCGTCCGGGGCCTGACCTCGGGCGTGGTCAAAGGATAAGGAAGGCCACCATGGCAGCTCTCGAACTCAAAAGCGTACGCAAGACCTACGGCAACGCCGCCCAGGAAGCCCTCAAGGGTATCGACATCCGCATCGACGCCGGTCAGTTCCTCATCCTGGTCGGGCCATCCGGCTGCGGCAAATCCACCCTGATGAACGCCATCGCCGGCCTCGAAGACATCAGCAGCGGCGCCATCTGCCTGGACGGCGAGGACGTCACCCAGGTCGAGCCCAAGGACCGGGACATCGCCATGGTGTTCCAGTCCTACGCCCTGTATCCGACCATGACCGTGCGCGAGAACATCGCCTTCGGCCTGAAGATCCGCAAGACGCCCAAGGAGCAGATCGACGCCGAGGTGGCGCGGGTCAGCAAGCTCCTGCAGATCGAGCATCTGCTGGACCGCAAGCCGGCGCAGCTCTCCGGTGGTCAGCAGCAGCGGGTGGCCATGGGCCGCGCCCTGGCCCGCCGGCCCAAGCTCTATCTGTTCGACGAGCCGCTGTCCAACCTCGACGCCAAGTTGCGGGTGGAGATGCGCACCGAGATCAAGCTGATGCACCAGCGCCTGCAGACCACCACCGTCTACGTCACCCACGACCAGATCGAAGCCATGACCCTGGGCGACCGCGTCGCGGTGATGAAGGACGGCGAGGTGCAGCAATTCGGCACCCCCGAGGAGATCTACAACGATCCGGCCAATCTCTTCGTCGCCAGCTTCATCGGTTCGCCGCCGATGAACTTCGTGCCGGTGCGCCTGGAAGCGCGCGAGGGCAGGGTGGTCGCCCGCGTCACCGGTGATATCGGCGACAGCCAGGTGGACCTGCCCGATCTGGATCCAGCGCTCGCGGGGCGAGAGGCTATCCTTGGGGTGCGCCCGGAGCAGATCCAGTCGGCGCATCCGGCGGACAACGCCGTGCCAGGCATCCTGACGCGGATCCAGGTGGTCGAGCCGACCGGTCCCGATACCCTGCTGTATGCCGAGTGGAACGGCACCAAGGTCTGCTGCCGGGTGGCCCCGGGTGAAGCGCCGCGGGCCGGCGACCAGGTGCTGTGGCGGATCGATTCGCGACGGGCGGTGCTGTTCGATCCTGCGAGCGGTCGCCGACTTTCTTGAACGGAGCTCATGGCTGAAACGTTACAGCAATGGTAAGGTCCGCCCGCCGCCGCGCCTGACGTCGGGTCGCGGCCCTACCAGAGGCCAGGAGTGCAGCTCCGGCCGCCGTGACAGACAGGAGAACAACAATGGCACTACCCCGCGTTGTGGTCTTTGGCGAAGCCCTCACCGACATCGTCCAGGGTAATCCTGGCGAATGGCGGGGTTACCCGGGCGGTGCCCCCTGGAACGTGGCGCGTGGCCTGGCCCGGCTGGGCGTGGAAAGCGCCTTTGGCGGCGCCATCAGCCAGGACGGTCTGGGTGACGAGATCGCCTGGCAGTCGGAAACCGCCGGCCTCGATACCCGCTTCCTGCAGCGCGTCGCCGCCGATCCGCTGGTGGCCATCGTGCCGTCGAGTCGTCCGCCGCGCTATTTCTTCGCTGGCGAAGCCGATCTCCAGTTCGATCCGGCGCTGCTGCCCGAAGGCTGGCTGGAGGCCGCCGAGGTCTGCCATTTCAGCTGCATCAGCCTGGCCCGCTATCCGCTGGCCGACACCCTGCTGGACCTGGCCCGTCAGGCCAAGGCCGCCGGCAAGCGCCTGAGCTACGACCCCAACTGGCGCAACCTGATGGACGATCGCTATCGCCAGCAGACCTTTCCCGAGCTGGTGCGCCTGGCCGACGACATCAAGCTGTCCGACGAAGACATCCGCCAGATCTATCCGGGCCTGGACGAGCGTGCCGCGCTGGACGAATTGCGCGCCCTCAATCCCCACGCCCGCATCCTCTTCACCCGCGGCGAACACGGCCTGGTGCTCTATACGCCGGAAGGCGAGTGGCAGCAGGCCGCCATCGCCGTGGACGTGGCCGACACCGTGGGTGCCGGCGACGCCTGCATGGCCGGCTGGCTGGCCTCCGGCCTGCTGGGCCTGACCGATCTGCAGCAGCGCCTGAGATTCGCCGCGGCCAGTGCCTCGGTGTCCTGCCGCCATGCCGGCGCCTATGCGCCGACCCGCGCCGACGTCGAAGCCCTGCTGCAGGTGAGCCCCCTCTAGACCGCGTTCCCACAACAACAATAGCCGCCAAGGAAACCCGATGGACTTCCCCGATTTTCGTCGTCGCGACACCCTGCTGGAGCACGTCCGCCACACCCTGGCGTTCTACCATCCCCGCTGTGTCGATCGGCAAGGCGGCTTCTATCACTTCTTCAAGGACGACGGCACGGTCTACGACAGCCAGACCCGCCATCTGGTCTCCAGCACCCGCTTCGTCTTCGATTTCGCCATGGCCTACCGGCACTATGGCGATCCGGCCTTTCTGGACGCGACCCGCCATGGCCTGAGATACCTGCGCGAGCGGCATCGCCAGGCCAATGGCGGCTATGCCTGGCTGCTCGACGGCGACACCGTGGTGGATGGCACCAATCACTGCTATGGCCTGGCCTTCGTGGTGCTGGCCTATGCCCACGGCTTGCAGGCCGGCATCGAGGAAGCCCGCGGCTGGCTGAGCGAAGCCTGGGAATCCCTGGAGACCCATTTCTGGCGCGAAGCCGATGGCCTCTATGTCGACGAGATCAGCGCCGACTGGCAGACCGTGGCGCCGTATCGCGGCCAGAACGCCAACATGCACGCCTGCGAAGCCCTCCTGGCCGCCTTCGAAGCCAGTGGCGAGGTGCGCTACCTGGACCGCGCCGAGACCCTGGCGCGCAACATGACCCAGCGCCAGGCCGCACTGACCCTGGGGCAGGGCGGGGTGGCCGACGAGGTCCCCGGCGGCCTGGTCTGGGAGCACTACCACAGCGACTGGTCCATCGACTGGGACTACAACCGCGACGATCCGGCCAACCTGTTCCGGCCCTGGGGTTTCCAGCCGGGGCACCAGATCGAATGGGCCAAGCTGCTGCTCATCCTCGAGCGCCATCGCCCGCAGCCCTGGCTGCTGCCGCGCGCCCAGGCGCTGTTCGACATCTCCTGGCGCCTGAGCTGGGATGGCGAGCACGGCGGTCTCTACTACGGCTTCGCCCCGGACGGCTCGCCCTGCGATCCGGACAAGTATTTCTGGGTGCAGGCGGAGGCCCTGGCCGCCGCGGCGCTGCTCGCGGAGCGCAGTGGCGAGGCCCGCTACTGGGAACACTATGAGGCGCTCTGGCGCTACAGCTGGACGCATTTCATCGATCACGAGCACGGCGCGTGGTGGCGCCTGCTCGACCGTCGGAACCACAAGTACTCCGACGACAAGAGTCCGGCCGGCAAGGTCGACTACCACACCATGGGTGCCTGTTACGAAGTCCTCAACGTCCTGCCGTAAGTATTAGAGACGCGGGTTTCGGGCACCCGGGGTGTCATCACTTCAATAAAAAGGGATCTCAGTAATGAACAAGCAAAACCACAAGAATCGTCCGGGGCGCGCACTGCCCCTGGTGTCGCTGCTGGCCCTGGCGGTCGCCGCGGGTGCCCAGGCGGCGCCCCAGGCCAACCCGGGTGGCAACTTTAGTGGCGTCAACAACACCGAGGCCGCCTTCGAGCCGCTGGGCAACACCATGACCGGTGACTGGGGTGGCGTGCGCAAGGACCTGCGCGACAAGGGCTGGGACATCAAGCTCGAATACGTCGGCGAGGGCGCGACCAACCTGCGTGGCGGCTACGACGATGACCGCACCGGGCGCTGGAGCTCCCAGTACATGTTTGGGCTCTGGGGCGACATGAACAAGATCGCCGGCTGGGAGAACTCGGTGTTCAAGCTGGCCATCACCTCCCGCGACGGCCGCAACCTGACCGACGACCGCATCACCGATCCGCGCGTCGGCGGCTACTCCTCGGTGCAGGAAGTCTATGGCCGTGGTCAGACCTGGCGTCTGACCCAGCTGTGGCTGTCCAAGGGCTTCTTCGATGGCCGTCTGGACATCAAGGCCGGTCGCTTCGGCGAGGGCGAGGACTTCAACTCCTTCGAGTGCGACTTCCAGAACCTGGCGTTCTGCGGCTCCCAGGTCGGCAACTGGGAAGGCGTCTGGTACAACTGGCCGGTCAGCCAGTGGGCCCTGCGCGTCAAGTACAGCCTGACCCCAGAGCTGTTCGTCCAGGTCGGCGCCTACGAGCAGAATCCGTCGCTGCTGGAAACCGGCAACGGCTTCAAGCTCAACGGCAGCGGCACCAAGGGTGCGGTCCTGCCGGTGGAAATGGTCTGGTCGCCCAAGGTCAACGGCCTGCCGGGCGAATACCGCGTCGGCTACTACTACAGCACCGCCAAGGCCAACGACGTCTACGAAGACGTCAACGGCAACTCCGCCGCCCTCACCGGGCTGGATTACAAGGAGCACTCCAGCAAGCACGGCTACTGGATCGTGGCGCGTCAGCAGATCACCGCACACAACGATGACCCGAGTCGCGGCCTGTCGGTCTTCGCCAACTTCACCGCCCATGCCAAGGACGTCAACAAGGTCAGCAACTACGTCCAGGCCGGCCTGGTGTACAAGGGCCCCTTCGACGGTCGTCCCAAGGATGACATCGGCTTCGGCGTCGCGCGCATCAGCACCAACAGCGACTTCCGCGACAACCAGCGCGCCCTCAACCAGGCCGCCGGTGCCACCGACTACGACGATCCGGCCTACACGCCCCTGCAGCACAACGAGTACGACGCCGAGCTCTACTACGGCGTGCACGTGACCAACTGGCTGACCGTGCGACCCAACATCCAGTACATCAAGAGCCCGGGTGGCGTGCGTGAAGTCGACAATGCCGTGGTCGGCGGCCTGAAGGTTCAAGCGGTTTTCTAAATCGCCCCCATAGCCCGCCATCCTGCCGGATGGCGCTGGACAGGGCCCTGCAGTGGTTATACTGCAGGGCCTTTTTCATTTCCGAGGTTGCCGTGGGTAAGGTCGAAAGTCCCTGCATCAGCCAGTGCAAGATCAAGGACGAAGTCTGCCAGGGATGTGGCCGCAAACGCTCAGAGATCAAGGGATGGAAGGAATTGAAGGACAAGGAGCGCAAGGAAGTCATCGACAAGTCCAGGAAGCGCCTGAAGAAGCTCAAGAAGGGCTGATGCGTTTCTGACGGCGCCGTAGGTTGGTCTGAGCGCCGCGAAGCTCGACAATGCCGGGCCGCGTGCCTTATGCGAGTGCCGGCTGATCGCGGCCATGGGCCGCTCCTACAGCACAGGCCAAATTACAGGAGCGGCCGCATCGGCGGACCGCCATGGCCGCGATGTAGACATCCAGCCCAGGTCGAGCCCGCGCTGTTGGAGTTGAACCCCTACTCGGATAGCCCCCTCTCCCTTGGGGAGAGGGTTGGGGTGAGGGCGCTCCTCGCCATCAACCCCCCCTTGCGGAAAAGGCTGTGCCGTCTCCACGCTACGTATCTATGAGTACGGAGCCTGCCTGTAGGAGCGGCCCATGGCCGCGATCTCAGGCACGGCTAGTCCCCAATCACGGCTCAACCCGCCTCATCCAGCAACCCCATGAACGCCTGCGCCGCATTCGAATGGGTGCGCTCGGTATGCAGGATGTACCCGAGCTGGCGCTCCAGCTGAATCCCCGGCAACGGCAGGCGACGCACCTGGTCGTCCAGCAGGGTACGCGGCAGCACGCTCCAGGCCAGGCCGATGGACACCAGCATCTTGATGGTCTCCAGGTAGTTGGTGCTCATGGCGATATTGGGTGTCAGTCCCTGGGCATCGAACAGCCCATGCACGATCAGCCGGGTAAAGGTATTGCCACCGGGAAACACCGCCGGATGCCGCGCCACGTCGGCCAGGGTGACCTCCGCCTGGTTCGCCAGCGGATGTTCGGGCGCCGCCACGAAATCCAGCGGATCGCTCCACACCGGCACCGCCTTGATCGGCGCCGCGGTCTGGGGTGCCAGGGTGATGATCGCCAGCTCCACCCGCCCATGCAGGATCTCGTCGTAGGCCGCTTCCGAATCGAGAAAGCGGATGTCCAAGGCGACGTCGGGATAGTCCCGGGTGAAGCGCCTGAGGATCGGCGGCAGCCGGTGCAGGCCGATGTGGTGACTGGTCGCCAGCGTCAGCCGCCCGCCGATGGCACCATTGAGATTGGTCAGGGCACGCCGGGTGTCATCGATCACGCCTAGAATCTGATAGGCGCGGGGGAGCAGGGCGCGTCCCGCCTCGGTCAGGCTGACCTCGCGCCCGATGCGATCGAACAGCCGCAGTCCCAGCTGCAGCTCCAGGGCGGCGATGCGTTTGCTCACCGCTGGCTGGGTCAGGTGTAGCCGCTCGCCCGCATCGGAAAAGCCGCCGGTTTCGGCCACCGCGACGAAGGCATTCAGATTGGCGAGATCCAAGACGTCGAATTCCTGTTGGTTATGCGCTTCATGAAAAAGATGAATTTGTTTCATGCGAGCCTAGCGCGGTATCTTTGACCCCACAAGCACCAAGGGCATGCAAAGGCCCGTGCCGTTCCACGCCTGATGAGGAATCGATCCATGGCTGGCAAGACGCTCTACGACAAACTCTGGGATATGCACCTGGTCAAGCAGCGCGACGACGGTTCCGCGCTGCTCTACATCGACCGCCACATCATCCACGAAGTGACCTCGCCCCAGGCTTTCGAAGGCCTGCGTCTGGCCGGCCGCAAGCCCTGGCGTCTGGACGCCAACCTGGCGACCCCCGATCACAACGTGCCGACCACCCCCGATCGCAAGGAAGGCCTCGACTCCATCAAGGACGAGATCTCGCGCATCCAGGTCCGCACCCTGGACGAGAACTGCGACGACTTCGGCGTCACCCAGTTCAAGATGAATGACGTCCGCCAGGGCATCGTCCACGTGATCGGCCCGGAGCAAGGCGCCGTGCTGCCCGGCATGACCGTGGTCTGCGGTGACTCCCACACCTCCACCAACGGCGCCTTCGGTGCCCTGGCCCATGGCATCGGCACCTCCGAGGTCGAGCACGTGCTCGCCACCCAGTGCCTGGTGGCCAAGAAGATGAAGAACATGCGGGTGTTGGTGGAGGGTGAATTGCCCTTCGGCGTCACCGCCAAGGACATCGTGCTCGCCGTCATCGGCAAGATCGGCACCGCCGGCGGTAACGGCCATGCCATCGAATTCGCCGGCAGCGCCATCCGCGCCCTGTCCATGGAAGGCCGCATGACCATCTGCAACATGTCCATCGAGGCCGGTGCCCGGGTCGGCATGGTCGCGGTGGATCAGACCACCATCGACTACGTCGAGGGCCGTCCCTTCGCGCCCACCGGCGCCGTCTGGGAAGCCGCCGTCGCCCAGTGGCGCGGCCTGGTGTCCGATGCCGATGCCCACTTCGACACCGTGGTCGAACTCGACGCCGCCCAGCTCAAGCCGCAGGTCAGCTGGGGCACCTCGCCGGAGATGGTCCTGGCCGTCGACCAGCAGGTACCGGACCCGGCTCGCGAAGCCGATCCGGTCAAGCGCGGTTCCATCGAGCGCGCCCTGAAGTACATGGGCCTCAAGGCCAACCAGCCGATCACCGACATCGTGCTGGACCGCGTCTTCATCGGCTCCTGCACCAACTCTCGCATCGAAGACCTGCGCGCCGCCGCCGCCGTGGCCAAGGGCCGCAAGGTCGCCGCCACCCTCAAGCAGGCGCTGGTGGTGCCGGGCTCCGGCCTGGTCAAGGCCCAGGCCGAGCGTGAAGGCCTGGACAAGGTGTTCATCGAAGCCGGTTTCGAATGGCGCGAGCCGGGCTGCTCCATGTGCCTGGCGATGAACGCCGACCGCCTGGAGAGTGGCGAGCATTGCGCTTCCACCTCCAACCGCAACTTCGAAGGCCGTCAGGGCGCCGGTGGCCGTACCCATCTGGTGAGCCCGGCGATGGCCGCCGCCGCCGCCATCGCCGGTCGTTTCGTCGACGTCCGCGACTTCGCCAACGCCTGAGGAGCCTGACCATGCAAGCCTTTACCCAGCACACCGGTTTGGTCGCACCCCTGGATCGCGCCAACGTCGACACCGACCAGATCATTCCCAAGCAATTCTTGAAGTCGATCAAGCGCACCGGCTTCGGCCCCAACCTGTTCGACGAGTGGCGCTACCTGGATGTCGGCCAGCCCGGCCAGGACCACAGCAAGCGTCCGCTGAATCCCGAGTTCGTGCTCAACCAGCCGCGCTACCAGGGCGCCAGCATCCTCCTGGCCCGCGAGAACTTCGGCTGCGGTTCCAGCCGCGAGCACGCGCCCTGGGCGCTGGATGGCTACGGCTTCCGCTCGGTGATCGCGCCGAGCTTCGCCGACATCTTCTTCAACAACAGCTTCAAGAACGGCCTCTTGCCGATCATCCTCAGCGATGCCGACGTCGACGAGCTGTTCCGCCAGGTCGAAGCCAGCGAGGGCTACCAGCTGGTGGTCGATCTCGAGAGCCAGACCGTGCGCCGTCCCGATGGCGTGGCGCTGTCCTTCGAGATCGATGCCTTCCGCAAGCACTGCCTGCTCAATGGCCTGGACGACATCGGCCTGACCCTGCAGGATGCCGACGCCATCGCGAGTTTCGAAGACCGCTATCGCCAGAGCAGTCCCTGGATGTTCCCCAGCGCCTGAACCCAGTCGCCGGCCCGCGAGGTCGGCGCTCTTTCCGGAGGCTCCATGAGCGGTGACCACGAGCAACACGTACAGCAGCAATTCGGCGCCACCGCCGAGGCCTATCTGACCAGTGCCGTCCATGCCCAGGGCGCCGAACTCCTCGAACTGCGCGACGCCGTGGCCCAGCGCGAAGGCGCCAAGGTGCTGGATCTCGGCTGCGGTGGCGGTCACGTCAGCTACAACGTGGCGCCCGTGGCCGGGCAGGTTGTCGCCCTGGACCTGGCCGAGGAAATGCTCTCGGTGGTCAAGCGCAGCGCGGCCGAGCAGGGCCTGGACAACATCAGCGTCCAGCCCGGCATGGCCGAGCACCTGCCGTTTGGCGACGCCAGCTTCGACTTCGTCTTCAGCCGCTATTCGGCGCACCACTGGCGCGACATCGGTGCTGCCCTGCGCGAAGTGCGCCGGGTACTGCGCCATGGCGGCGAGATGGCCATCATCGACGTGATTTCGCCAGCCAACCCGCGCCTGGATACCTACCTGCAGACGGTGGAGATCCTGCGCGACATCAGCCACGTGCGTAACTATTCCTTCGCCGAGTGGCACCGCCTGCTGGACATGGCGCGCCTCGGCGTGACCCGTTGCCGTCGCCAGCGCCTGCGCCTGGACTTCGCCAGCTGGACTGCGCGCATGCGCACCCCCGAGCCACAGTGCCAGGCCATCCGCAGCCTGCAGAGCAAGATCGGCCAGGAAGTGCGCCAGTATTTCGAAATCGACCGCGACGGCTCCTTCACCGTCGACGTCATGGTTCTCTGGGCCCAGCCCATCTGATTTGGAACAGGAAAAGACAATGAGCAAGCAGATCCTCATCCTGCCGGGCGACGGCATCGGTCCGGAAATCATGGCCGAGGCGGTCAAGGTGCTGGAAGCGGTCAACCGCGACCATGACCTCGGCTTCGAACTGGTTCATGACGACCTGGGCGGCGCCGCCATCGACCGTTACGGCGTGCCCCTGGCCGATGAGACCCTGGCGCGTGCCCGCGCCGCCGACGCCGTGCTGCTGGGCGCCGTGGGCGGTCCCAAGTGGGACAAGCTCGAGCGCGACATCCGTCCCGAGCGCGGTCTGCTGAAGATCCGTTCCGCCCTGGGCCTGTTCGGCAACCTCCGTCCGGCCATCCTCTATCCGCAACTGGCCGAAGCCTCGACCCTCAAGCCGGAAGTGGTCTCCGGCCTGGACATCCTCATCGTCCGCGAGCTGACCGGTGGCATCTACTTCGGCTCGCCGCGCGAGACCCGGGTGCTGGAGAACGGCGAGCGCCAGGCCTTCGATACCCTGCCGTACAGCGAAGGCGAGATCCGCCGCATCGCCCGCGTCGGCTTCGACATGGCCCGCCTGCGGGGCCGCAAGCTGTGCTCGGTGGACAAGGCCAACGTCCTCGAATCCAGCCGCCTGTGGCGCGAAGTGGTGGAGGAGGTGGCCAAGGACTATCCGGACGTCGAACTCAGCCACATGTACGTCGACAACGCCGCCATGCAGCTGGTCCGCGCGCCCAAGCAGTTCGACGTCATCGTCACCGACAACATGTTCGGCGACATCCTCTCCGACGAGGCCTCGATGCTGACCGGTTCCATTGGCATGCTGCCCTCGGCGTCCCTGGATGCGCACAACAAGGGCATGTACGAACCCTGCCACGGCTCGGCGCCCGACATCGCCGGCCAGGGCGTCGCCAACCCGCTGGCCACCATCCTCTCGGTGGCCATGATGCTCAGATACACCTTTGGTGCCGCGGCGGCGGCCGAGGCCATTGAGGCGGCGGTGGGCCAGGTGCTGGACCAGGGCCTGCGGACCGGCGACATCTGGTCGGAAGGCAAGCAGCGGGTCGGTACCCGCGAGATGGGCGAAGCAGTAGTAGCGGCGCTCGTTAGGCGTTAATCTGATCGGCCGCCAGGGGAGGCGGCCGTCCTCAAGACAACAAAGGTGCAGTAGCGATGAAACGTGTAGGTCTGATCGGTTGGCGTGGCATGGTGGGCTCCGTGCTCATGCAGCGCATGCTCGAAGAGCGGGATTTCGACTTGATCGAGCCCGTGTTCTTCACCACCTCCAACGTCGGCGGCGAAGGCCCGGCCATTGGCAAGGGCGTGGCGCCGCTCAAGGATGCCTACAGCATCGACGAGCTCAAGACCCTCGACGTCATCCTCACCTGCCAGGGCGGCGACTACACCAGCGAGGTGTTCCCCAAGCTGCGCCAGGCCGGCTGGAAAGGCTACTGGATCGACGCGGCCTCCAGCCTGCGCATGCAGGATGACGCCGTCATCGTGCTGGACCCGGTCAACCGTCGCGTCATCGACCAGGCCCTGGCCGATGGCCGCAAGGACTTCATCGGCGGCAACTGCACCGTCAGCTTGATGCTGATGGCCCTGGGCGGCCTGTTCGAAGCCGGTCTGGTGGACTGGATGAGTGCCATGACCTACCAGGCTGCCTCCGGCGCCGGTGCGCAGAACATGCGCGAGCTGATCCGCCAGATGGGCGCGACTCACGCCGCCGTCGCCGACAGCCTGGCCGATCCGGCCAGCGCCATTCTGGACATCGATCGCCAGGTCGCCGAGACCCTGCGTAGCGAAGCCTTCCCCACCGAGCAGTTCGGCGTTCCCCTGGCCGGCAGCCTGATTCCCTGGATCGACAAGGAACTGCCCAACGGCCAGAGCCGCGAAGAGTGGAAGGCCCAGGCCGAGACCAACAAGATCCTCGGTCGCTTCAAGAATCCGATTCCCGTGGACGGCATCTGCGTGCGCATCGGCGCCATGCGCTGCCATAGCCAGGCGCTGACCATCAAGCTCAACAAGGACGTGCCGCTGTCCGACATCCATGGTCTGATCAGCCAGCACAACCCCTGGGTCAAGCTGGTGCCGAACAACCGCGACGTCAGCATGCGCGACCTGACCCCGGCTGCCGTCACCGGCACCCTGAGCGTGCCGGTCGGCCGCCTGCGCAAGCTGAACATGGGCTCCCAGTACCTGGGCGCCTTCACCGTGGGCGACCAGCTGCTGTGGGGCGCCGCGGAGCCGCTGCGGCGCATGCTGCGGATCCTGCTGGAACAGTAGGTCGACGGCTAAACGTTTGCTTAGGGAGGAGGGCCGCCAGTAAAGTGCGGCCCTCTTTCGTTGCGGACGCCTCATCATGACTGCCAGAGATATCGCCCTCGTCGGCGCCACCAGCGCCTACGGCGAAGCCATTCGTGAACTCCTCGACGAGCGCGACGTGCCCCTCGGGCGGCTGCACCTGCTCGCCAGCGGTGAGTCGGCGGGTCAGAATCTGCCCTTCCGAGGCAGCAACCTGCGCGTCACCGGGCTCGAAGGCTTCGATTTCGCCCAGGTCGGCATCGCCATCCTCGCCGTGCCCGCCGCCGTGGTGGAAAGCCTGAAGCCGCAACTGGCCGCCGCTGGTTGCGCCGTGCTCGATCTCAGCGGCGCCTCCGCCGCGCTGTCCGTACTGCCGCGCATCAATGGCGAACGCCTGGACAGCCTCGCGGCGAACGCCTGGCTCGGCGTTCCCCTGGCGGCTGCCCAGGCCGCCGCCAGCGTGGCCGCCGTGCTGGCCCGCCTGAATGCGCTCACCGATGCGTCCCTGACCGCTTGCCTGGCAGCCTCCGGCGCCGGCCGTGGCGGCGTCGAGGAACTGGCGCGGCAGGCCACCGAATTGCTCAATGGTCGCCCGGTGGAGGCCCGGCTGTTCGAAGGCCAGCTGGCCTTCAATCTGCTCGGTCGCACCGGTGCACCGGCCGCGGATGGCTATACTGCCCAGGAACATCGCCTGCTGGACGAATGTCAGCAGGTGCTGGGAGCGACCTTGCCGGTGCTGGATGTCACGGCCCTGCAGGCCCCGGTCTTCTTTGGCGACAGCCTGGCGCTGAGTCTGAGGGGCAGGGAGCAATGGCAGCTGGAGCAGGTGCTCGAGGCCCTGGGTGACGAGCCGGGTCTGGCGCTCGACGAAGACGTCGATTGTCCGTCGGCGGTCGGCGATGCCCTGGGGCGGGAAGAGGTGCTGGTGGGGCGAGTACGGCGACATCCGCGGGATGCGCGACGGCTGGAATGCTGGCTGGTGGCGGACAATGTCAGATTGTCGGCACTGACGGCCGTTCAGCTGGCCGAATTGTTGCTTAAACAGTCGGCCTAAAAGATACTTCGTGAAATGCTTCGCCCTTTTGGCTTGAGTAAAAGGGCAGTGGACGTGGCACGCAGCGATGGACACAGGCGCCCGCACGGTGGCGCGATCGACAGCTTCTAAAAAGGGACGGTCATGGTTCGAGTTCAGAAACTGGTGCGGGCAATTGCAGCGGCGAGCGCCTTGATGTCTGGCGCGGCCCAGGCGCTCAGCCTGGGGGAGATCCACCTCAACTCCGCCCTCAATCAGCCCTTCGATGCCACCATCGATCTGTCGGACCTGCGTGACCTCGGCACCGCCGACTTGCGCCCCAATCTGGCGTCCGTCGAAGAGTTCGGCAAGGCCGGCGTCGACCGTGCCTTCTTTCTCAACGACCTCAAGTTCACCCCGGAGGTGCGCAACGGGCGCACCGTCATCCGCGTGACCTCGGCGCGTCCGGTGCGCGAGCCCTATCTCAACTTCCTGCTGGAAGTGAACTGGCCCAGCGGCCGTATCCTGCGCGAGTACACCGTGCTGCTGGATCCGCCGCTCTATACCCCGCAGGCCGCCGCCGCGCCTTTCGCACCCCAGGTCCCGGCCACGCCGCGAGCACGCGTCAACACGCCGAGCGCACCGCGTCCGGCCACGCCGCCAGCCGCGCCGGCGCCGAGTACGACCCAGACGCCTGGCACCTACACCACCGAGCCGCGCGACACCCTCTGGGAAGTCGCGGCGCGCAATCGCCCTGCCTCCAGCGTCAGCGTCGACCAGACCATGCTGGCGATCCAGGATCTGAATCCCGACGCCTTCATCGATCGCAACATCAATCTGATGAAGAGCGGACAGGTGCTGCGCCTGCCCGATCAGGCCCAGGCCGGTACGCGACCCCAGCGCGAGGCGGTCGCCGAGATCGCTCGCCAGACCCGCGCCTGGAAGCAGGGCGGCACCGCCGCACCAGCCGGTACGCCGCGTCGTCAGGTGGACGCCTCCGCCCAGCCGAGCGGCAACGAGGCGCCGGCCGCCGCCGCCCCCAGGGACAATCTCAAGCTGCTCTCCGGTCAGCCGGCCGGGCGCGCGGGCGAGTCCGCCGGTGGCAAGGGCGGTGACCAGTCCCTCGCCGATCGCCTGGCGGTGACCCAGGAAAGCCTGGACACCACCCGCCGCGAGAACGAAGAACTCAAGAGCCGCCTGGGCGATCTGCAGTCGCAACTCGACAAGCTGCAGAAGATCATGCAGCTCAAGGATGCCCAGCTGGCGCGGATGCAGGCCAACATGGCCAATCCGCAGGCTGCGGGCCAGCCGGCCCAGCCGCCGGCGACCCCGGAAGCCGCGGCGCCGGTCGCGCCTGCGGCGACCGAGAACACCGCCACGCCGGCGCCCCAGGAGCCGACGGCCGCGACCCCGGCCACTCCGGTCGAGGCCACCCCTGCGCCCGCCACCACGCCGCCCGCCAGCGAGGCGGGTACCGGCTCGGCGCCGCCCGCGGCCAGCGAGCCCAAGGTCATTCCGGTCACCCCGAGCACCCCGGCCACCGAGCCGACCGAGGCCACCAACAGTTTCCTCGACGAGATCCTCAGCAATCCGCTGTGGCTGGGCATCATCGGCGGCAGCGCGTTACTGGCGCTGCTGGTGCTGCTGATGATCAACGCGCGCCGCAATGCCGTGAAGGAGGCCGAGCGTGAGCGCGACGCCGAAGCCGCGCGCAGCGATACGGTGTTCGACGCCGATCCCGAACTCGGTGATCACCACGCGCTCGCCGGCCTGGAATTGAACCAGGGTACCCAGGACGCCGCACGAGACGCCGATGCCCAGGACGATGCCCTGGGTCAGGCCGACATCTACATGGCCTATGGTCGCTTCAGCCAGGCGGCCGAGGTGCTCAAGAAGGCCAGTGACCAGGAGCCCCATCGCGCCGATCTGCGCCTCAAGCTCATGGAAGTCTATGCCGAGATGGGCGACAAGGACGGCTTCCAGCGCGAAGAGCGCGAACTCAAGGAGATCGGCGGCGCCCAGCCGGCGGTCGAGCACCTGAAGTCGCGATATCCGGCCATGGCCACCGTCGCGGTAGCCTCCGCTGCGGTCGGCGCGGCTGCCCTGGCCGCCGCCCACGAACTGAGCGAGGAGCAATCCCGCAACCAGGGCTTCTCGGCCACCGAAGACAGCCAGGACTTCGATCTGTCCCTGGATGACTTCGGCAGCGAGGACACCCAGGGTCATCAGCCTGCCGGTCCGGCCGAGGAGCCGCTGTTCGGCGAGGCCTTCGCCGATGCTCAGGCCAAGGCGGCCGACCCGCGCGACGATTTCGACTTCGATCTGAATTTCGATGCCGAACCCGCGGCCACCCCGGCGGCGACTCCCGCCGCCAAGGACGACGACTTCGCCCTGGACTTCAGCGAATTCGAACGGCAGGGCGACCTGGCGCACGAGGAGCCTCTTGCGGATTCCAGTGCCGGCTCGGCCTTCGACGAGCCGCTGGCGCAGCCGGCGACCTCGACGACCGACGCCGAATTGCCTGCGAGTTTCGATCTGTCCGACTTCGACGACGAGCAGCCGGCGCCCAAGCGCGAAAGCGACGAGGAATTCGCCGCCCGCCTGCAGGAGGCCTCCCGCCAGTTCGATGCGGAGACCACCAGCGGCACCACCGGGGGCGATGGTCTGGACGATTTCGACTTCCTGTCAGGCGAAGACGAGACCGCCACCAAGCTGGACCTGGCGCGTGCCTACATCGACATGGGCGATCCGGAAGGTGCCCGGGACATCCTCGACGAGGTGCTGGCCGAGGGTAACGCCGGGCAACAGCAGGAAGCGCGCGAGATCATCGCCCAGCTCAGCTGAGGCTGGCCGGACTTGGCAGAGGAGGGGAGGCGCTATAAGCTGCCTCCCCTTTTTTTCGCCTGGCCGTCGCCTTGGATTTTCTAGACCCCACCATCATCGTCCCGCCGCAGCGCATCGCGCTCGGCGTCGAGTACAAGGGCGCCCGCTATCGCGGTTGGCAGCGCCAGCAGCCGGGCGTGCGCTCCGTTCAGGAGACCCTGGAAGACGCCCTGTCCGAGGTCGCCGCGGCGCCCATCGCGCTGCATTGCGCCGGGCGTACCGACTGTGGCGTGCACGCCACCGGCCAGGTGGTGCATTTCGAGTCCCCGGTCGCGCGGCCACTCAAGGCCTGGGTGATGGGCACCAACGCCAATCTGCCGTCCGACATCAGCGTCACCTGGGTCAAGCCGGTCAGCAACGAATTCCATGCCCGTTTCAGCGCCATGGCGCGGCGTTACCGCTATGTGATCTATAACGATCCGATCCGGCCTGCGCACCTGGCGGAGGAGGTCACCTGGAATCATCGTCCGTTGCGCATCGAGCCCATGCGCGAGGCAGCCCAGGTGCTGCTCGGTACCCATGATTTCACCTCCTTCCGGGCCAAGGCCTGCCAGGCCAAGTCGGCGATCAAGACCATCCACCACCTGCGCCTCTGGCAGAGCGGGCGGCTGATCGTGCTGGACATCCGCGCCAACGCCTTCCTGCATCACATGGTGCGCAACATCGCCGGGGTGCTGATGGCGGTGGGCTGTGGCGAGCGACCGGTGGAGTGGGTCGCCGAGGTCCTGGCGGCGCGGGAGCGGCGCCTGGGTGGCGTAACCGCCCATCCCTACGGCCTCTACCTGGTGGACGCCGAATATCCCGAGAGCACGCCGGTGCCCAAGCGGCCGCTGGGTCCGCTGTTCCTGGGGCATATCCCCGAGCTGGATGACCCCCAAGGCTGACGCTGCGCGGGTGGTCTGCTAACATCCATCGATTTGGAACGAGGTCATTCCGGTTTGGCTAACGTTCGAGTGAAGATCTGCGGGATCACCCGGGTCGAGGATGCGCTGGCCGCCGCGGCCGCCGGCGCCGATGCCATCGGCCTGGTGTTCTATGCGCGCAGCCCACGGGCGGTGAGCGCTGCCCAGGCGCGCCAGATCGTCGCGGCGCTGCCGCCCTTCGTCACCAGTGTCGGGCTCTTTGTCGATGCCTCTCCCTGCGAGATCGAGGAGACGCTGGACGCCGTGCCCCTGGACCTCCTGCAATTCCACGGCGACGAGACCCCGGCGCAGTGCGCCCGGTATCGCCGTCCCTATATCAAGGCCCTGCGCATGCGCGAGGATATCGACCTCGCCGCCATCTCCCGGGACCATGCCGGCGCCCGCGGGCTGCTGCTCGACACCTATGTCGCCGGCGTACCCGGTGGGACAGGGCAGGCCTTCGACTGGACGCGGGTACCCCGGGATCTGTCGCTGCCGCTGATCGTGGCCGGTGGACTGGACGCGACCAACGTCGCCACCGCCATCGCCGCGTCCCGCGCCTATGGCGTGGACGTGAGCGGCGGCGTAGAGCAGGCCAAGGGCATCAAGGATGCCGCCGAGATCGTGCGTTTCGTGGCGGCCGTGCGGGGTGCGCCGGTCGCCTGATGTGACCCTCGTCGGGTGGTTGCCGTCCACACCTGCGACATATTCAAGCAGATCCGCCCTGGTGGGCCTGCCGTCCGACCCCCCGGGAGTCGGCATGAGACAACAGGGTAGCGGCCCGGGCAACAGCGGGCGCTGCCGAACCTATTACAGATGCTCAAGGAAGGCGCGGCCGCGGTCGCGCTGGGAGCCCATGCAAGTGGAGAGAGATGCATGAGCAATTGGCTGGTCGACAAACTGATTCCTTCCATCATGCGGTCCGAGGTGAAGCGCAGTTCGGTGCCGGAAGGTCTTTGGCACAAGTGTCCGGCCTGCGAAGCGGTCCTCTATCGTCCGGAGCTGGAAAAGAACCTGGACGTGTGCCTGAAGTGCGGTCACCACATGCGCATCAATGCGCGACGCCGCCTGGACATCTTCCTCGACGCCGAGGGTCGTGAAGAACTGGGTACCGAGCTGGAGCCGGTGGACCGCCTGAAATTCCGCGACAGCAAGAAGTACAAGGACCGTTTCACCGCCGCGCAAAAGGAAACCGGCGAAAAAGACGCCCTGATCTCCATGCGCGGCACCCTCAAGGGCATGCCGGTGGCGGTCTGTGCTTTCGAATTCTCCTTCATGGGTGGCTCCATGGGCGCCGTGGTCGGCGAGCGCTTCGTGCGCGCGGCCAACGTGGCCCTGGAAGAGCGTTGCCCGCTGATCTGCTTCTCCGCCTCGGGTGGTGCGCGGATGCAGGAAGCGCTGATCTCGCTGATGCAGATGGCCAAGACCTCCGCGGTGCTGGCGCGTCTGCGCGAAGAGGGCATCCCCTTCATCTCGGTGCTGACCGATCCGGTCTATGGTGGCGTCTCCGCGAGTCTGGCGATGCTGGGTGACGTCATCGTCGCCGAGCCCAAGGCGTTGATCGGCTTCGCCGGTCCGCGCGTGATCGAGCAGACCGTGCGCGAAAAGCTGCCGGAAGGCTTCCAGCGCAGCGAATTCCTGCTGGAGCACGGCGCCGTCGACATCATCGTCTCGCGCAAGGAATTGCGTGATCGCCTGGCGCGTCTGCTGGCGACCTTCCAGCACCAGCCGGTACCGGCGGCCTGATGGCTTCGCGCAGCCTCGCGCAGTGGCTGGCCTATCTCGAGCAGCTGCATCCGTCGGCGATCGACATGGGCCTGGACCGGGTGCGCGAGGTCGCGCAGCGGCTGGGTCTGACCCGGCCGGCCCCGCGGGTGGTGACCGTGACCGGCACCAACGGCAAGGGCTCCACCTGCGCCTTTCTCGCCAGTCTGCTGCGCGCCAGCGGACAGCGGGTCGGCGTCTATGCCTCGCCGCATCTGGTGCGCTACAACGAGCGCGTCGATGTGGACGGCACCCTGGCCAGCGATAGCGATCTGTGCACCGCCTTCGCCGCGGTGGAAGCCGCGCGGGGCGAGATCAGCCTGACCTATTTCGAAGTGGGTACCCTGGCGGCCTTCTGGCTGTTCGAGCGTGCCCGGCTGGACGTCGCCATCCTCGAAGTCGGTCTGGGCGGACGCCTGGACGCGGTCAATCTGATCGACGCCGATCTGGCGCTGGTCACCAGCATCGGCCTCGACCACGCCGAATGGCTGGGCGACACCCGCGAAAGCGTCGCCGTGGAAAAGGCCGGTATCTTCCGCGCCGGCAAGCCGGCCCTCTGTGGCGATCTGGAGCCCCCCGCGCCACTGATCCAAGTCGCCGAGCGCCTGGGTGCTCCCTTGCTGCTGCGCGGCGAAGCCTTCGACCTGCAGATCGAGAGCGCCGGCTGGTTCTGGCGCGGGCGCGATGCCCAGGGCAACGCCCTGGCGCTGCCCGGTCTGCCGTTGCTCGACCTGCCCATGGAAAATGCCGCCCTGGCCTTGCAGGCCTACGCCTTGCTCGACCAGCCCTGGCTGCCGGAGCAGATCGCCGCGGCCCTGCAGGCGACGCGCATGACCGGACGACTCGATCGCCGCCAGGTCGAGCGGGCAGGGGAGACCCGTAGCGTCCTGCTGGACGTGGCCCACAATCCCCACGCCGCCGAGTACCTGGCCCGGCGCCTGGCCATGAAGCCAATCGCCGGCGTGCGTCGCGCGGTATTCGGCGTTCTCGCCGACAAGGACCTGGACGGCATCCTGGCGCCCCTGGAGGGCCTGTTCGCCAGCTGGGCGGTGGCGACCCTGCCGACCCCGCGCAGTCGCGACGGGGCCGAGGTGGCCGCACGCCTGGCTGCACGCGGTGTCCAGGCCGAGGCCCATGCCTCCCTGCTGGCCGCCTTCGAGGCGCAACTGGCCGCCAGTGCGGCCGACGACGAGGTGGTCGTGTTCGGCTCCTTCTACAGCGTCGCCGAGGTGCTCGCGCAGCTCTCTTCCCCATCCGAATCCGCGGAGGCATAACCCATGCTCAAGCAAAGAGTCATCGGAGCGCTGGTGCTGCTGGCGCTGATCATCATCTTCGTGCCCATGCTCTTCAATCGCCAGGACGACGCCCGCAAGGTGGCGGTCGAGGCGCCGCCCCAGCCGGCCGCACCCACGGTGCCCGCGACCGAGGTGCAGCCGGTGCAGACGCCCGAGGCGCCGCCCGTGGTGGTGGTACCGGACGAGCCGGCCAAGCCGCTCGGCAAGCCGCAGACCCCCATTGCCGGTACCGCCGGCCAGGCGCCGACGCAGAATGCGCCGGTAAGTCCCGCGCCTGCCCAATCCCAGCCTGCCGCGCCGGTCGCCAAGGCGCCCGCCACCCCTGCGCCCGTCGCAAGCGCGCCGGCGGCACCCGCAGCTACACCGGCGCCGGCGGCCAAGCCGGACTCGCGGCTGGGCGCGGCCAATCTGCCCAACAGCTGGTCGGTCCAGCTCGCCAGCCTGTCGTCCCGGCCCAGCGCCGACGCCCTGCAGGCCAAGCTCCGCAGCCAGGGCTACAACGCCTATGTGCGCACCGCCGACGGCATGAATCGCGTCTTCGTCGGACCGGTGATAGAGCGCAGCGAGGCGGATCGGCTGCGCGATCAGCTCAACAAGCAGAATGGCGTCAAGGGTTTCGTCGTGCGCTTTCAGCCGGAGCGCGGTTAACCCGGTCACAAGGCTCTGCTAGAATGCAGGGCCTTTTTGTAAGTGGACCTTGCCGTGGGCTTCACCTGGGTGGACTGGGCGATCGTCGCCGTTGTCATCGTTTCCAGCCTGATCAGTCTCAGGCGCGGCTTCGTCAAGGAAGCGTTGTCACTGGCCACCTGGATCGTTGCCGGTGGCGTGGCCTGGGTCTTCGGTGGGGCACTGTCCACCTATCTGGTCGACTATATTCAGGTGCCGTCCGGGCGAGTGATCGCCGCCTGTGTCATTCTTTTCGTGCTGACGCTGCTGGTGGGTGCCCTGGTGAGCTTCTTGCTTGGCGAACTGATCCGCGTCACCGGATTGTCGGGCACCGATCGCTTTCTCGGCATGGCCTTTGGCGCCGCCCGCGGTGCCTTGCTGATCACAGTGGCCGTGGGGCTGTTGAGCCTGGGGCCGGTCCAGCAGGATGGCTGGTGGCAGCAGTCGGTGCTGGTTCCACATTTTCTGCTGGTGGCCGATTGGTCGAAGAATCTGCTGTTGGGCTTTGCCGGCCAGTGGCTGGGCGCGACGCCCATGCCCAGTCTGCAACTGCTGCCGCAGCTGGGGCCCAAGGCTCCTTGAACGCTTTTCCAGGCCTCGCCTTGCGGGGTCATCCTGCGATGGTCCGCCGTCGCATCACTTGAAACAGTGGGGTCGCGTCACATGTGTGGCATCGTAGGTATCGTGGGCAAGACGAACGTCAACCAGTCTTTGTACGACGCGCTCACCGTCCTTCAACATCGCGGTCAGGATGCCGCCGGTATCGTCACCAGCCTGGACGGTAAACTCTTCCTGCGCAAAGACAACGGCCTGGTCCGCGACGTCTTCCAGCAGCGGCACATGCAGCATCTGGTCGGCCACATGGGCATCGCCCACGTGCGCTATCCCACCGCCGGCAGCTCCAGCTCCGCCGAGGCGCAGCCGTTCTACGTCAACTCGCCCTATGGCATCACCCTGGCGCACAACGGCAACCTGACCAACGTCGAGCAGCTGTCCCGCGAGATCTACGAATCCGATCTGCGCCACGTCAACACCACCTCCGATTCCGAGGTGCTGCTCAATGTCTTCGCCCACGAGCTGGCGGTGCGCAACAAGCTGCAGCCGACCGAGGACGACGTCTTCGCCGCGGTCTCCGAGGTTCATGAGCGCTGCCGTGGCGGCTACGCCGTGGTGGCCATGATCACCGGCTACGGCATCGTCGGCTTCCGCGATCCCAACGCCATCCGTCCCATCGTCTTCGGCCAGCGTCACACCGAATACGGCGTGGAGTACATGATCGCCTCCGAGAGCGTCGCCCTCGACGTACTCGGCTTCACCCTGATCCGTGATCTGGAGCCGGGCGAGGCGGTGTACATCACCGAAGACGGTCGCCTCTACACCCGCCAGTGCGCGCAGAATCCGCAATACGCGCCTTGCATCTTCGAGCACGTCTACCTGGCGCGTCCGGATTCCATCATCGATGGCATCTCGGTCTACAAGGCGCGCCTGCGCATGGGCGAGAAGCTCGCCGAGAAGATCCAGCGCGAGCGCCCCGAACACGACATCGATGTGGTCATCCCGATTCCGGACACCAGCCGCACCGCGGCGCTTGAGCTGGCCAATCACCTGGGCGTCAAGTTCCGCGAGGGCTTCGTCAAGAACCGCTACATCGGCCGAACCTTCATCATGCCCGGCCAGGCCGCGCGCAAGAAGTCGGTGCGCCAGAAGCTCAACGCCATCGAACTGGAATTCCGCGGCAAGAACGTGATGCTGGTGGACGACTCCATCGTCCGCGGCACCACCTGCAAGCAGATCATCCAGATGGCCCGCGAAGCCGGCGCCAAGAAGGTCTACTTCTGCTCGGCGGCCCCGGCGGTGCGTTTCCCCAACGTCTACGGCATCGACATGCCCAGCGTGCACGAGCTGATCGCCCACGGCCGCACCACCGAGGAAGTCGGCGAACTGATCGGCGCCGACTGGCTGATCTACCAGGATCTGCAGGACCTGCAGGAAGCCGTGCGTACCCGCAAGGCACCCAAGGTCGAGCAGTTCGACTGCGCGGTGTTCGATGGCGAGTACATCACCGGCGACGTCGATGCCGCCTATCTGAACCGGATCGAACAGGCGCGCAACGACGCGGCCAAGGTCAAGCACAAGGCGGTCAGCGCCATCATCGATCTCTACAACGACTAAGGAGCTGCACATGAGCCAAGACTGGGATGCCGGACGCCTGGACAGTGATCTCGAGGGCGCGGCCTTCGAGACCTTGGCGGTGCGGGCAGGGCAGCAGCGCTCGCCGGAAGGCGAGCATGGCGAAGCCCTGTTCCTGACCAGCAGCTACGTGTTCCGGACCGCCGCGGATGCCGCGGCGCGCTTCGCCGGCGAGGTGCCGGGCAACGTCTATTCGCGCTACACCAACCCCACGGTCCGTACCTTCGAGACCCGTATCGCGGCCCTGGAAGGCGCGGAGCAGGCGGTGGCCACCGCCTCGGGCATGTCGGCCATCCTGGCCATGGTCATGAGCCTGTGCAGCGCCGGTGACCATGTGCTGGTTTCGCGCAGCGTGTTCGGCTCGACCATCAGTCTGTTCGAGAAGTACTTCAAGCGCTTCGGCATCGAGGTGGACTATCCGCCGCTGGCCGATCTGGACGCCTGGCAGGCGGCCTGCAAGCCCAACACCCGGCTGTTCTTCGTCGAGTCGCCGTCCAATCCCCTGGCGGAGCTGGTGGACATCGCCGCCCTGGCCGAGATCGCCCATGCCCGGGGCGCGCTGCTGGCGGTCGACAACTGCTTCTGCACCCCGGCGCTGCAGAAGCCGCTCGCGCTGGGTGCCGACATCGTCATCCATTCGGCGACCAAGTACATCGACGGTCAGGGTCGTGGCATGGGCGGCGTGGTCGCCGGTCGTGCCGAGCAGATGAAAGAGGTGGTGGGTTTCCTGCGTACCGCGGGCCCGACCCTGAGTCCCTTCAACGCCTGGCTGTTCCTCAAGGGCCTGGAGACGCTGAAGATCCGCATGCAGGCGCACAGCCAGACCGCACTGGAGCTGGCACGGTGGCTGGAAGGCCAGCCCGGCGTCGAGCGGGTCCACTATGCCGGCCTGGAAAGCCATCCGCAGCATGAGCTGGCGTGCCGCCAGCAGAGCGCCTTTGGCGCCGTGGTGAGCTTCGAGGTGGCCGGTGGGCGCGACGCCGCCTGGCGCTTCATCGACGCCACCCGGATGATCTCCATCACCACCAACCTGGGCGATACCAAGACCACCATCGCCCACCCGGCGACGACCTCGCACGGGCGGCTGTCGCCGGCCGAGCGCGCCAATGCCGGGATCAGCGACAGCCTGATCCGCATCGCCGTGGGTCTCGAAGACCTGGGCGATCTGCGCCAGGACCTGGCCCGCGGACTGGCGGCGCTATGAGTCTGACGTTCGCACCGGTAGAGCTGCGTGTCGCCCTGGTCACCGGCGCGGCGCGTGGGATCGGGCTGGGTATCGCCGCCTGGCTAATAGCCGAAGGCTGGCGGGTAGTGGTGGCCGATATCGAGCAGGAGCGCGGCGCCAAGGTGGCCGCCGCACTCGGCGAGCGCGCCTGGTTCGTGGCTCTGGACGTGGCTGACGAGGGTCAGGTGGAGGCCGCCGTGGCCCAGGTGATCGGCCAGTTCGGTCGGCTGGACGCCCTGGTCAACAACGCCGGTCTCGCCACCGCCCAGGGCCAGCCGCTGGAAAGCCTGGCGCTGACCGAGTGGCGCAAGGTGCTCGGGGTGAATCTGGACGGCCCCATGCTGCTGGCCAAGCATTGCGCGCCCTATCTGCGCGAGCAGCAGGGCGCCATCGTCAACATCGCCTCGACCCGCGCCCGGCAGTCCGAGCCCCACAGCGAAGCCTATGCCGCGAGCAAGGGCGGGTTGCTGGCCCTGACCCATGCCCTGGCCGTCAGCCTCGGCCCGGAAGTGCGGGTGAATGCCCTCTGCCCGGGCTGGATCGATGCGCGCGATGCCCATGTCCGCGAGGCCGAACCGCTGTCCGCCGCCGACCACGAGCAGCATCCGGTCGGACGGGTAGGGACGGTGGAGGACGTGGCGGCCTGCGTGGCCTGGCTGCTCGGCGGCAACGCCGGTTTCATCACCGGCGAGGCCATCACCCTGGACGGTGGCATGACCCGCAAGATGATCTACCTGGAATAGCGCCCGTAAAAAATAAAATTGGAAAAATCCTTGACGGATCAAGGGGCTACGAGGAGAATGCGCGTCACCCGAAGGGGATGGCTGATTAGCTCAGCTGGGAGAGCACCTGCATCACACGCAGGGGGTCGGCGGTTCGATCCCGTCATCAGCCACCAAACTCTTCGGGAAGTGTTCCGCAAGGTGCACGCAATGCGCGGCGGTAGTTCAGTCGGTTAGAATACCGGCCTGTCACGCCGGGGGTCGCGGGTTCGAGTCCCGTCCGCCGCGCCATACGAGTCGTTCCGGGTCCTCTGAACTGCCCGAACGACGCAAGAGAAGCTGCCCTAGGGCAGCTTTTTTTGTGCCTGGAGAAAAGGCCGGCCGATCCTTCGCGGACTGGCGCCGTTTTGGCGGCCAGCGCCGGCCCCGGTCAAATCACGAATTCCGCCACCACCTGACGGAGACCGGCCGCCAGGCGCGACACCTCATTGCTGGCGCTGGAGGTCTGACTGGCGCCCGCGGCGGTCTGGTCGGACAGGTCCTTGATGCTGATCAGGCCCCGGTCGATGTCCTTGGCCACCAGGGCCTGTTGTTCGGCGGCCGTGGCGATCAGCGCCGTACGCTCGTCGATGCCGTTCATGGCTCCGGCGATGGCCAATAAGGCACCGTTGGCTTCCCGGGCAACGGCCAGGGATTGTTCGGCGGTCTGGCTGCTCTGCTGCATGGCCTTCACCGCGTCCGTCGAATCCTGCTGGATGGTGCCGATCATGGCCTCGATCTCCCGCGTCGACTGCTGGGTGCGGTGGGCGAGGGCGCGGACCTCATCCGCGACCACGGCGAAGCCGCGACCCTGATCGCCGGCGCGTGCCGCTTCGATGGCGGCATTGAGCGCCAGCAGATTGGTCTGCTCGGCGATGGCGCGGATGACGTCGACCACATTGCTGATGGCCTGGGCGCGTCCCGACAGCGTCTGGATCTGGCCGCTGCTCTGATCGACCTGGGTAGCCAGCCGTTCGATGGCGGTCAGGGTCGCGGCCACGTGTTGCAGACCGGCCTGGGTCAGGGTGCTGCCCCGTTGCGAGGCGCCGGCGCTTTCCTCCGCGTGGCGCGCCACCTCGTCCACCGCGGCGCTCATTTCCGTCACCGCCGTGGCCACCTGGCCGATCTCGTCGTTTTGCCTGAGCAGGCCGCGATTGCCAGCGTCGATCACCGCGGTCATCTCCTCGGCGGAGGCGGCCAGCTGACTGGAGCTGTCCGCCAGATGGGCCACGGTATCGCGCAGATTGGCCTGCATGCCGGCCAGGGCGGTCAGCAGGCCGGCGGCCTCGTCGCGACCCGTGACCTGGATGTCTTCGGCAAGATCCTTGTTGGTGATCCGCTGGGCGATGCGCAGGGCTTCGCCGATGGGCAGGGTGATGCTGCGTGTCAGCAGGAAGGCCAGGGCGATGGTGGCCAGCAGGGTGGCGAGGATCAGCCCCACGACCCAGGCCAGGCCGTGGTCGTAGATCCGTCCCGCTTCGATGCCCGAGGCGACGGCGCCCCGGTCATTCAGCGCGGCCAGGTTTTCGATCTGCGTCTGCAACTGGTCGGCGGCCGCGCGCATGCCACCGTTGGCCAGGGCCTCGGCACCGGGCAGATCCCCCGTGCGGTAAAGGGTCTCGAAGCTGTCCAGCAGGCCCAGATAAGCCGTGGCCCCGTCCTGCACCGCCTGGTACAGCCGCTGCTCCGCATCGCTGGACACCAGGGGTGCATAGTCCTTTACCCCGGTGGCGAAGCGGCTGCGCAGATCGACCAGGGCCATGGCCATTTCCGGCTGGCGCGCGGGATCCCGGGTGCCCAGGGCTCTCAGGCTTTCGAGGCGCAACCTGAGCAGTGCCGCGGTCATCTGACCGGCCTGGCGGACGCTGGGCATCCAGTCCGTTTCCACCTCGATTTCCGACTGCCTGAGTTGCCGCATCTGGATCAGGGCGATGGCCCCGAGCGCGATGACGATTACTACGATAACCGAGAAGGCCAAGGCCGACCGGCGACCCACCTTGAGTGTGCGCATCATCATGACAGTCACCGTGAGGGTAGCCCCGGCGGGACACCGGGTTGGAGTTGTGATGTGCATCACACGCTATAGGGGGTGGCTTAGCGGCGGCTTAAGGCCGAGCCGGCCATAGGACCATTGGTCTGACTATGGCTGGACGCCCGAATCAGTGCCCTCGTGGGACCGACGATCCCGGCTGGCGCTAGCCGGCCGGGGCACCCATCTGCGCCGAGATGCGCGCCGTGGTGGCGAGCATCTGCTCGACGTACTCGGCCTTGAGGTCTTCGCGAAAGCGGAAGCAGGGAAAGGACACGCTCAGGCCGGCGATGACCTGGCCGAAGCGATCGCGGATCGGCGCCGCCAGGCATCTCATGTTGGCCTCGAATTCCTCGTGGTCTTCGGCGAAGCCCAGCTCACGAACCCGCGCCAGTTCCGCGAGGTAGGCGGCCAGGCTGTCGAGGGTGTTGGGCGTGCGACGGACAAAGGTTTCCTGGGCGAGGATCTGCCGCACCTCGGCTTCGGGGCGCCAGGCCATCAGCACCTTGCCGATCCCGGTGCAATACAGCGGGGCCCGCCGACCGATACGCGAATACATGCGCAGGGTGTAGCGCGAATCGAGCTTGTGCACATAGACGATGGCGCCCTCGTCGAAGATGCCGAGGTGGACGGTCTCGCCGGTGAGGTCGTTGAGCAGGCGCATGCCTGGTTCGGCTTCGCGGACCAGCTCCAGCTGGGGCAGGGCGCGGGCGCCCAGTTCGAACAGCTTGACGCTGAGGCGGTAGCGGTCTTCGGCGTCCTGCACCACATAGCCCAGCGCCTTGAGCGTCTGCAGGAAGCGGTGGACGGTGCTCTTCGACAGGTCCAGTTGCTGCGCCAGCTCCGAGACGCCGCAGTCGTCCTCGCGCTCGCCGAGGGCTTCGAGCACCGCCAGGGTGCGCCCGACGGCGCTGACCATGTCATTGCCGAGTTGCTGATTCTTTTCCATGGGGACCGCCGGTCGCCTGGTTGCCGGAACACTGTTCCATTCTGATTGACGGATGCGGGAAAGGCCAGCAACACTGTCCGCCAGCGAATGGAACAACGTTCCAAAGCATTTCGCGCGTAAGGGTCTTCTCTCACCGCTGGCAGTCGCCGGCGGTGCGAACAAAAACAACAACGGAACCCGCGACGATGAAATCCATGACCAAGGCCCCGGGCGCATTGGCGCCTGCCGCTCATACTCCCCGCTGGCTGCCCCGCGCCCATCCGGTGTCCTGGCAGATGCTGGGCATCACCACCCTGGCGATGCTGATGATTTCGGTGGATCGCCAGCTGTTGCCGACCGTGCTGCCGGCGATCATGCAGGAATTCGGACTGGACGCCGCCCAGGGTGGCTGGCTCAGTTCGCTGAGTTTCGTTGGCACCCTGATCGGCGCTCTGGTGGTGGGGGTGCTGGCCGACAGTGTCGGCACCGGCCACCGCCGTGCCTGGAGCTGGGTGGGGGCCTGCGCCCTGACCATAGGCTCGGCCTTCGCCACCGTGTACGCGCGCTCGCTGGGCGCCCTGCAGGTGCTGAGATTCACCATGGGCCTGGGCACCGGCGCCATGGAGCCGGTCAACATCGCCGTGGCCAGCGAATTCTGGCAAAAGGAAAATCGCGGCTTCGCCCTGGGCGTCCACCATACCGGCATGCCCCTGGGGCAATTCGTCGGCCCGGTCCTGATGGGGCTGATCCTGGCCAATGGCGACTGGCGCGCCACCTTTCTCTGGATTCCCCTGATCGGTCTGCCGATCATCCTGCTGCAGCTCTACCTGGGCCGCCGCCGCAACGAGGAACAGGTCTATGCCTGGATCCGCGAGCAACGGCTGACCGTGCCGGTCGACACCGCCGCGCCGGTCTCGCGCAATCCGCTGAGCAACCTGCGCCAGGCCTTCGCCGAGCGCAACGTGCGCCTCTGCCTGGTGATGAACTTCCTGTTTCTCTGGACCGAGATGGGCGTGGCCACCTTTCTGACCTACCAGCTCACCAGCCAGCTGGGGCTGAGCCTGGCCGAGGCCGCGGTGATCTCCGGCGCCTCGGGGCTGGTGGGCTGGGCGGGGCAGATCTTCTGGGGGACGCTGAGCGATCACCGCGGCCGCAAGTTCGCGCTGGGCATCCTGACCGTCGGTTTCTCGATCTGCGTGGCGCTGTGCATGTTCATCGACAGCCGCGCCATGGCCTGGACCCTGCTGCTGGCCTGGGGCCTGTTCCGCAATTCGCCCTATGTGGTGCTCTATTCGCTGGCGGTGGATTCCTCGCCCCGCGCGGCCGGCAGCGGCCTGGGTCTGCTGATTGGCGTGGGCCTGGGCCTGGCGGGCTTTCTGGTGGGGCCGGTGGCCGGCTACGTGATCGAGCATTTCGGCTGGCACTGGAGCTACGCCATGCTCGCCCTGAGCTGCCTGCTGGTGCTGATACCGCTGCGCTTCGTGGAGGAGACCCAGCATGGCGCCACCTGAGTGCCTGTTCGACCATAGCGATGAACTGGGCGAAGGCCCGGTCTGGGATACCCGGCAGGAGAGGCTGCTGTGGGTGGATATCCTCGCCGGTCGCCTGTTGCGCGCCGCGCCGCAGCCGGCGGCTCCGGTCGAGGTGCTGGAGTTCGGCCGACCGCTGGGCTGCGCCGTGCCCCATATCGACGGCTCCACCTGGCTGGCCCTGAGCGACGGCGTCTGGCGCCTGGCCGCCGGCGCCGCCCAGGCGACGCCCATTGCGCAGCCGCCCCGGGCGGTCCATGGGCCTCAGCACCGTTTCAATGACGGCAAGTGCGATGCGCTCGGCCGCTTCTGGCTGGGCACCACGCTGCTCGACGAGGCGCCCGGCGGTGGCCGGCTGTATTGCCTGGACCTGGATGGCCAACTGCATCAGGTGCTCGACGGCATCACCGTGTCCAACGGTCTGGGCTGGAGCCCGGACAACCGGACCTTCTACTACATAGATTCGCCCACCCGCCGGGTGCAGGCCTTCGACTTCGATCTCGCCAGCGGCCAGGTCGGTCGCGGGCGCACCCTCATCGACTTCGGCGAGCAGCCCGGCGTGCCCGATGGCCTGGCCGTGGACAGCGAGGGCGCGCTGTGGATCGCGCACTGGGACGGCTATCGCCTGAGTCGCTGGAGCGCCGAGGGCGTATTGCTCGCCTGGGTGGAGCTGCCGGTGGCGCGGGTCACCTCCTGCGCCTTCTATGGCGCGCGCCTGGAGCAGTTGCTGATCACCACCGCCCGGGTGGGTCTCGATGATTCCGCCCGCCAGGCGCAACCCCTGGCCGGGCGCAGCTTTCGCCTCGATCCCGGCGTGACCGGCCTGGCGGTGTCCGCCTGCCGCGTCCGGGTTCCGGACCATCCTCAGGAGTCTGCATGACGCTACCCCTCGTTTCGTCCCCCCTGACCCGCATCGGCCTCATCGGCGAATGCATGGTCGAGTTGCGCAGTCAGGAAGATGGCCAGCTGGGCCAGGCCTTTGGCGGCGATACCCTGAATGCGGCGGTCTATCTGCGGCGGCTGCTCGGGGATGACCCGGTGCAGGTGGATTACCTTACCGCGGTGGGCGACGACAGCCTGAGCCAGGCCATGCGCGCACGCTGGCGGGAGGAGGGGGTGAGTGACGCGCGGGTGCGGGTATTGCCCGGGCGTCTGCCGGGACTCTATCTGATCCAGACCGATGCCGACGGCGAGCGGCGGTTCCTCTACTGGCGGGGCGAGGCGGCGGCGCGGGAGTGTTTCGACGGCGCCGAGGCCCAGCCGCTGCTGGCGGCCTTGGCCGAGTATCAGTTGCTCTATCTCAGCGGCATCAGCCTGGCGGTGCTGACCGATACCGGTCGCGAGCGGCTGCTGGAAGCCCTGCGCCAGGCGCGCGCCGCCGGCACCCGCATCGTCTTCGACAACAACTACCGGCCGCGGCTATGGCCGAATCTGCAGGCGGCGCGCACGGCCTATCACCGGTTGCTGCAGCTCGCCGACCTGGCGCTGGTGACCTGGGAGGACGACGCCGCGCTGTTCGGCTTTGCCGACGAGGCGGCGCTGCTTGCCCAGTACGCCGAGTGGGGCGTGGCCGAGGTGGCGCTCAAGCGCGGCGCGCGCAGCTGCCTGCTGCAGCATCGCCAGGGGCGCCAGGAGGTGGCCGGCGAAGCCGTGGCCCGAGTGGTGGACACCACCGCCGCCGGGGATTCCTTCAGCGCCGCCTACCTGGCCTGCCGCCTCCAGGGCGGGGCGCCCGAGGTGGCCGCCGCCTGGGGGCATCGCCTCGCCGCCACGGTCATCCAGCATCCCGGTGCACTCATCCCGCGCGCCGCCATGCCGGCGCTGCCGCCCCTGATTCCCGCGCTCACTGCCCAGGCCTGAAGCCATGAAGATCACCGAAGCCCGCGTCATCGTCACCTGTCCCGGTCGCAACCTGGTCACCCTCAAGATCGTCACCGACGAAGGCCTCTATGGCCTCGGTGACGCCACCCTCAACGGCCGCGAACTGGCGGTGGTGGCCTACCTGGAAGAGCACGTGCTGCCGGCGCTGATCGGTCGCGACGCCCATCGCATCGAAGACATCTGGCAGTACCTCTATCGCGGCGCCTACTGGCGGCGCGGACCGGTCACCATGACCGCCATCGCCGCGGTGGACGTGGCGCTCTGGGATCTCAAGGCCAAGGCCGCCGGTATGCCGCTGTACCAGCTGCTCGGCGGCAAGAGTCGCGAGCGGGTGATGGTCTATGGCCACGCCACCGGCAAGGACATCGAGAGCTGCCTGGACGAGGTGGCCCGCCATGTGGAGCAGGGCTATCGCGCGGTGCGGGTGCAGTGCGGGGTGCCGGGCATTCCCACCACCTACGGCGTGGCCAAGCGCGAGGGCGAGCGCTACGAGCCGGCCGACAGCGACCTGCCGGCCGAGCACGTCTGGGACACCGCCAAGTACCTCAATCACGTGCCCAAGCTGTTCGCCGCGGTGCGCGAGCGCTTTGGCGACGACCTGCACCTGCTGCACGACGTGCACCACCGGCTGACGCCCATCGAGGCGGGACGGCTGGGCAAGAGGGTCGAGGAATACAACCTGTTCTGGCTGGAGGACTGCACCCCGGCGGAAAACCAGGAGGCCTTCCGCCTGATCCGCCAGCACACGACCACGCCGCTGGCGGTGGGCGAGGTGTTCAATTCCATCCACGACTGCCGCGAGCTGATCCAGGAGCAGCTGATCGACTATATCCGCGCCACCCTGGTGCATGCCGGCGGCATCACCCACATGAGGCGCATCGCCGATTTGGCCGCGCTCTACCAGGTGCGCACCGGCTTCCACGGCGCCACCGACCTGTCGCCGGTGTGCATGGGCGCGGCACTGCACTTCGACAGCTGGGTGCCCAACTTCGGCATCCAGGAGCACATGCCCCACGAGGCGCGCATCGAGGAGGTCTTTCCCCATGCCTATCGCTTCGACGATGGCCATTTCACCCCGGGCGAGGTGCCCGGCCACGGCGTGGACATCGATGAAGACCTCGCCGCCCGTTATCCGTACAAACGCGCCAGCCTGCCGGTGAACCGGCTGGTGGATGGCACCCTGTGGCACTGGTGAAGGAGGAGTCCAGGATGAAAGCCTTTCAGGTCAGAGCGCCCCACGAATTCAGCATCGCAGAGGTCGCGGTGCCCACGCTGGCGCCCGGTGAGGTCCGCGTCGGAGTGGCCTATGCCGGCATCTGCGGCTCGGACATGCACATCATCCATGGGCAGAACGCCTTCGTGCGCTTTCCCCGCGTCACCGGCCACGAGTTCGCCGGCGTGGTGCGCGAGGTGGGCGAGGGCGTGAGCGGCCTGGCGGTGGGCGATCCGGTCTGCGTCGATCCGGTGATCGCCTGCGGCAGCTGCTATCCCTGCCGCATCGGCCGGCCCAATGTCTGCAGTCGCCTGCAGGTGCTTGGGGTGCACCGCGATGGCGGCTTCAGCGAAGAGGTCTGCGTACCCGCCGGCAACGCCCATCGCCTGCCGCCCGGTCTGCCGCTGGCCCAGGCCGCCCTGGTCGAGCCCTACAGCATCGCCCTCAATGTGCTGGAGCGGATGCAGTTCCTGCCCGGCGATGGCCTGCTGATCTACGGCGCCGGCGTGATCGGCCTGACCCTGGTGCAGATGGCCAGGGCACTGGGCATCGCCGACATCACGGTGACCGATGTGCTGGACGATCGCCTGGCCACCGCCCGGACCCTGGGCGCGACCCGCACCCTCAATGGTCGCGAGACCAATGTCGAGGCGGCCATGCGCGAAGCCACCGGCGGCGAGGGCGTGCCGCTGATCGTCGACGCCGCCTGCCATCCAGCCTTGCTGCCGGAGATCGTCCGGCTTGCGTCGCCGGCCGGGCGCATCGGCCTGCTGGGCTTCAGCGCCACGCCCAGCGAGCTGGTGCAGCTGGAGATCATCAAGAAGGAACTGACGCTGGTGGGCTCGCGGCTCAACAACGGCCGCTTTCCGCGGGTCATCGAGCTGCTGGCGACGGGCCGGCTGGATGCCGCGGCGCTGATCAGCCACCAGGTGGCCAGCCAGGAGATGCCGGGCGCCATCGAGCTGATCGAAAGGCACCCCGAGCAGACCCGCAAGGTGCTGGTGCAATGGGGTGGCAACGCCTGACAACACGGGCTCCCCGAGGGGCGCCGCTGCGATGCCTTACCGAATAAAGACAATGAGCGGGAGGTAACAAATGGCTGGACAAGGTCGTGGACTGGTACTCGTCATGCTGTTCCTGGCGGGGGTCGTCAACTATCTGGATCGCTCGGCGCTGTCGGTGGCGGCGCCGCTGATCCAGAAGGACTTCGCGCTCAGCGCCGGCGAGATGGGGTTGCTGTTCAGCGCCTTCTTCGTCGGCTATGCGGCGTTCAACTTCATCGGTGGCTGGGCCGCCGACCGCTATGGCGCCAAGACCACGCTGCTGCTGGCCATGGTGCTCTGGTCGGCGTTCAGCGGCCTGACGGTGCTGGCCTCGGGCTTTGCCGCGCTGATCGTGATCCGGGTGCTGTTCGGCATGGCCGAGGGGCCCCTGAGCGTCTCCACCAGCAAGATGGTCAACAACTGGTACGCGCCGCACAACCGCGGCCGCACCCTGGGCCTGTCGATGTCGGGCACCCCCTTGGGCGGCGCCATCTCCGGCCCCATCGTCGGCGTGATCGCGGTGGCCTACGGCTGGAAGGTGTCCTTTGTCGTCATCATGCTGATCGGCTTCGTCTGGGCGGTGGTCTGGTACCTCTGGATCAAGGACAAGCCAACCGGCCAGCTGGCCGCCGACCTCGCTGCCGAGGAGCGCGCCGTGGCCGTGGTGGACACCGAGGTCAGGCCGCTCAAGTACTACCTGCGCCAGCCCACGGTGCTCTTCACCGCCCTGGCGTTCTTCGCCTACAACTACACCCTGTTCTTTTTCCTCACCTGGTTTCCCAGCTACCTGATCCAGGCCTATGGCCTCAACGTGAAGGACATGAGCATCGCCACGGTGATCCCCTGGGTGCTGGGCTTCATCGGCCTGGCGGTGGGCGGCTATCTGTCCGACTGGGTGTTCCGCAAGACCGGCCGGTTGATGTTCTCGCGCAAGGTGGTGCTGGTGACCTGCCTGCTGGCCTGCGCCCTGTGCATCGCCGTGGCCGGCCTGGTCAGCACCCTCTATGCCGCGGTGGCCCTGGTGGCGCTCTCGGTGTTCTTCCTCTACCTGACCGGCGCCATCTACTGGGCGATCATCCAGGACACGGTGCCGGCGGCGCGGGTGGGCGGGGTGAGCGGCTTCATGCACTTCCTGGCCAACACCTCGGGCATCATCGGCCCGGCGGTGACCGGCTACCTGGTGCAATTCACCGGGGCCTTCACCAGCGCCTTCCTGCTGGCCGGGGCCCTGACCGTGATCGGTTCGCTGTGCGTGGCGCGCTTCGTCAAGCCGCTGGCCGAGCGGCCGGCGGACGCACCTGCCGCGCTGGCGACTGGAGGCGCCCGATGAGCGATTTCGAACGTATTCCTTCGCGCTATCCGGTGCCCGCCATCGGCATCGTCCACCTGGGCCTGGGCGCCTTCCATCGCGCCCACCAGGCGGTCTACCTGGAGCGCAACCTGGCCCGCCATGGCGGCGGCGCCTGGGGCCTGTGCAGTGCCAACCTCAGATCGGGGCGGGCGCTGGTGGAGACCCTCAGCGCCCAGCAGGGCCGCTATCACGTGGCCGAATACCGCAACCGGCGCGAAGGGGTGCTGCGCGAGATCGGCGCCCTGCGCGAGGTGCTCTACGCCGGCGACGGCGGGGCCGGGCGCGAGGCCCTGCTGGCCCGGCTGGCCGATCCCGGGGTGCGCATCGTCACCCTGACGGTGACGGAAAAGGGCTATTGCCTGAGTCCGGCCAGCGGCGCGCTGCGCCGCGACGATCCCGGCATCGTCCACGACCTGGCCGAACCGCGGGCGCCGCGCACCGCGCCGGGGCTGCTGGTGGAAGGCCTGCGCCGGCGCCGGGCGGCCGGCATCGCGCCCTTCACCGTGCTCTGCTGCGACAACATGCCGGACAACGGCCAGCGGACCCGCCAGGCGGTGGTGTCCCTGGCCGAGGCCCAGGACGCCGGGCTGGCGGCCTGGATCGCTACCGAGGTGGCCTTTCCCTGCAGCATGGTGGATCGCATCGTCCCGGCCATGGACGAAGCCGCCTTCGCGCGGCTGCGCGATCTCGGCTGCGATGACCCGGCCGCCGTGGTCGGCGAGGCCTTCAGTCAGTGGGTGGTCGAGGACCGCTTTCCGCAAGGGCGCCCGGACTGGGAACATGAAGGGGTGCAGATGGTGGCGGACGTCCGTCCCTTCGAGACCATGAAGCTGCGCCTGCTCAATGGCAGCCATTCGCTGCTGGCCTATGTCGGCAGCCTGGCCGGTCACGGCACCGTGGCCGAGGCCATGGCCGATGAACGCCTGGCGGCCCTGGTGCACCGCTACATGAGTCGCGAGGCGGCGCCGACCCTGGACATGCCGGAAGGCGTGGATCTGCCGGGCTATGCCCAGGCGATGGTCGCGCGCTTCCGCAACGATGCCCTGCAGCACCGCCTGCGGCAGATCGCCATGGACGGCTCGCAGAAGCTGCCGCAACGCTGGCTGCTGGGCGCCCGGCAGCTGCTGGAGCAGGGCGGTGATCCGGCCTGCACCGCCCTCGGCGTGGCGGCCTGGATCCACTATGGTGAAGGCGAGGGCGAGGCGCTGGACGATCCCCTGCGCGCCACCCTGGCCGCCTTGCCTACGGGCGCGGCGCGGGTGGACGCCGTGCTGGCGCTGGCCGAGGTCTTTCCCCCTGACCTGGCCGCGCACCCCGTCTTTCGCGCCGCGGTGCAACGGGCCCACGCGCGCATCGCCGCGGCGGGTATCGAAGCGGCCATCGCCGATCTGACCGAGCAAGGAGTCTGACATGGAACACACCTGGCGCTGGTTCGGCCCGCGCGATCCCATCTCTCTCGCCGACATCCGCCAGACCGGGGCCACCGGCATCGTCACGGCGCTGCACGAGATCGCCAATGGCGAGGTCTGGCCGGTGGCCGCCATCGCTGAGCGCAAGGCGCTGATCGAGGCGGCGGGGCTGTCCTGGTCGGTGGTGGAGAGCATCCCGGTCCACGAAGACATCAAGCGCGGCCTGCCGGGTCGCGAACGCTATCTGGAGAACTACTGCCAGAGTCTGCGCAACCTCGCCCAGTGCGGCATCGACGTGGTCTGCTACAACTTCATGCCGGTGCTCGACTGGACCCGCACCCAGCTGGCCCATCGGTTGCCCGACGGCGGCTGGGCGCTGAGATTCGATCAGGACGCCTTCGCCGCCTTCGATCTCTGCATCCTGCAGCGCGACGGCGCCGAGGCCGAGTACACCGCCGCGGAGATCGAACGGGCGCGCCGCTATCACGCCGGGCTCGACGACGCCGGGCGCGAGGAACTGGTGCGCACCCTCATCGCCGGTCTGCCGGGCGCCGAGGAGGGCTACACGGTGGCCGACCTGCGGGCCCTGCTGGCCACCTATTCCGGTATCGACGCCGCGCAGCTGCGCGAGCACCTGGCGACCTTTCTCCAGGCGGTGGTGCCGGTGGCGGAAGAAGTGGGCATCCGCCTGGGGGTGCATCCGGACGATCCGCCGCGACCGCTGCTGGGTCTGCCCCGGGTGGTCTCCACCGCCGCCGATGCCCAGTGGCTGCTGGATGCTGTGCCGAGCCCGGCCAACGGCCTCACCTTCTGCACCGGCTCCTATGGCGTGCGCGCCGACAACGACCTGGTGGCCATGGCCCGCCAGTTCGCGCCGCGCATCCATTTCGTCCACCTGCGGGCGACCCGGCGCGAGGCGGATCCGCGCAGCTTCCACGAGGCCCATCATCTGGATGGCGACGTCGACATGGTCGGGGTGATCCGCGAACTGGTGCGCGAGGAGCATCGCCGCGCACGCGCAGGCGGAGCGCGCCTGCCCATGAGGCCGGACCATGGTCATCAGCTGCTGGATGACCAGGGGCGGCGGACCAATCCGGGCTATTCGCTGATCGGCCGGCTCAAGGGCCTGGCGGAATTGCGCGGTGTGGAACAGGCCGTGCGGCAACTGGAAGAGGAGCGGGGCTGATGCGGATCTGCAGCTATCAGGCACCCCTCAGGCGTGGTCCAGACCAAATTCGAAGGCTGACATGGAGACCCCTATGGAATTGATCACCCGCAGCGGCGCCGCGGCCGCTGCCCGCGCCACCCTGCGTCTGCACCCGCTAGACGATGTGCTCATCGCCCGCCAGGCGCTGGTGCCCGGCCTGGAATTGCCGGAGGAGGGCGTGCAGGTCCGCGAACCGGTGCCCGCTGGGCACAAGGTCGCCGTGCGCGCCATCGCCGCAGGTGCGCCGGTACGCCGCTATGGCCAGATCATCGGCTTCGCCCGCGCGGCCATCGTCGCCGGCAGCCATGTGCACGTGCACAACCTGGCCATGGGCGACTTCACCCGCGAACACGCCTTCGGCATCGAGGCGCGTGGCGCCCCGGCGCCCATCGAGCGCAGCTTTCTCGGCATCGTCCGCCCGGATGGCAGGGTGGCGACCCGCAACTACATCGGCATCCTCACCTCGGTGAATTGCTCGGCCACGGTGGCCCGGGCGGTGGCCGACCATTTCCGCCGCGACGTCCGTCCCGCGGCGCTGGAGCCCTATCCCAACGTCGACGGCGTGGTCGCCCTGACCCATGGCGTCGGCTGCGGCATCGACACCCAGGGCGAGGGCATGGCGGTGCTGCGCCGCACCCTGGGCGGCTATGCGGCCCACCCCAACTTCGCCGCCGTGCTGTTCATCGGCCTCGGCTGCGAAGCCAACCAGATCCCCTCACTGCTGGCCGACCAGGGCCTCGCCGAGCATGCGGGACTGCAGACCCTCAATATCCAGGACAGCGGCGGCACCACCGCCACCGTGGCCCGTGGCATCGCCGCGGTCGAGGCGTTGCTGCCCGCGGCCAATGCGGTGCAGCGCGAACCGGTCAGTGCGCGGCATCTGATCCTCGGCCTGCAATGCGGCGGCTCGGACGGCTACTCCGGCATCAGCGCCAATCCGGCCCTGGGCCGGGCGGTGGACCTGCTGGTGGCCGCCGGGGGCACTGCCATCCTTTCGGAGACGCCGGAAATCTACGGCGCCGAACACCTGCTCACCCGGCGCGCTGCCAGCCCGGCAGTGGGCGAGCGCCTGGTGGAACGCATCCGCTGGTGGGAGGACTACTGCGCCCGCTTCGGCGCCAGCCTGGACAACAACCCCTCGGCGGGCAACAAGGCCGGCGGCCTGACCACCATCCTGGAAAAATCCCTGGGGGCGGTGATCAAGGCCGGTTCCACCGATCTGATGGCGGTCTATGGCTACGCCGAGCCGGTGCGCACCCCGGGCCTGGTGTTCATGGACACCCCTGGCTACGACCCGGTCTCGGCCACCGGCCAGGTGGCGGGGGGCGCCAACCTGATCGCCTTCACCACCGGCCGGGGTTCGGCCTATGGCTGCGCACCGACGCCGTCGCTGAAAATCGCCACCAACACCCGGCTGTGGGAGAGCCAGCGCGACGACATGGACGTGGACTGCGGGGGCCTGGTGGACGGCAGCACCACCCTGGAAGAGCGGGGCGCCTTCATCTTCGAGCGCCTGCTGGCGCTGGCTTCGGGGGAGCGCAGCCGCAGCGAGTTGCACGGCTACGGGCAGAACGAATTCGTCCCCTGGCAACTGGGCGCCACCACCTGAGTGGGCGGTATCAGGGCTCTGCCAGCCCGGTGTCGATGCCGCTGGTCACGGCCTCGCCATCCGGTTGCAGGTGCCGCCAGATGATGATCGCCGCGGTGTGGGTGAAGGCCGCGGCCAGTTCGAGATCCATCGCATCCGGCAGTCGGGGATGTTGGAAATAAATCGCCAGGGAACCGAGGCTCTCACCGTCCGCAGTCTTGACCGGAAAGGACCAGCAGCCACGGAAGTCGTATTGACGTGCCATCCACGCCCGGGATTCCCAGAGCGGCTCCTCCAGCACATCGCGGGTGATGACCGGCTCACCCAGCGCGATGGCCAGCCCGCAGGCCAGCGAATCAAGGGAGATCGGGCAACCCTCCACGTCCCGGGCGTAGCGCTCCGTCATACCCACCACATGGCTCAGACCCGTGCTCTTGGAGAGAAAGAAGGCGCACCGGCGCTGATCACCCGCTTCGGCGATCAGGGCCTGGATCAGAATGCCCAGCGACCGGCGTAGGCCTTCTCCCCTCATGGCGGACTGGAAGGCGTCCTTCTGCGCGGTGAGCCATTGCTGACTGCGTTTCAGCTGGCGTTCGCGTTCACGCAGTGCCAGCTCCGCCTGGGTGCGCAGGGTGATATCGGCGAAGGTGACGGCGACACCGGCGACGGCTCGCGGATTGCCCGTATCCGGGTAGATTCGCCGCAAAAACCAGCGGCTGTCCCGGGACTGCACCACCGCCGTGCGGGGCTCGCCATCCTGCAACACCTGCCGAATGTCCTCGAACAGCTCGGGATCCTGGAATTTCGGTACCAGGTCACGCACATGCCGCCCGGTATCGGCCTGTTGCAGCGGCAGCAGGTCGGTCATGGCCGGGGTGAACCAGAGGATCTTCAGCTCGGCATCCAGGCAGAGGGTCATCACGGCGCCTGAGGACAGGACCCGCCGCTGCATCTGCAACTGCCCGATATGGTCCTGCAGCGAGTCGTTCGCCCGGTTCAGGTCCTCGTTGCTCAGTTGCAGCTGGTCGTTGGTGTCCTTGAGTTCGTTGTTCAAGGCCTTGAGTTCTTCGGTGAGCGCCTGCAGCTCCTCGCGGGAGGCTTCGAGCTCTTCCTGCGAAAGGCGGATCGCTTCACGCCAGTCCGCTTCCTCTACCACCCGGGTGTCATCGAAAACGTCTGGAGACGCGGGTGTCCCCGCGCTCCCTGACTGACGGATGAAGGACACCAACACCTGATCCTGTTGACCCGGACCATCCAGGGGCGTGATGCGCAAGGTGACGCTCAAGGTGGCGTCGAAGCGATCCGGCAAGCCCGCGACCAGCGTTGGCTCGCCACCGTGCAGGGCGCCGGTGAGGTGATGGCGCAGGGTGGCGACCCAGGGGCGGGGCACCAGATCGAGCAGTCGGTAGCTCGGTTCGCCGACCGGCAGGCCGAGAAAGGCCTCGGTGTTGCCGTACAGGCGCAGCACCTGCCCCTCGACGTCGATCAGCACCGACGGCAGCTCGAAGTGTTCGAGGGCCGTGCGCTCGGCTTCGAGGGCGCGCGCTGTCCGGCCGGATCGTCGCCGGGGCAGGGTGGGCGGCGGGCCCGGCAAGGGCCCTGCCTTGCGATGGAGATTCCAGCGCAGGGCCACGGGTTCGAAGCCGAAGCGATGCAGGGGATAGGCCTCGCTCTTGCCCAGCAGCAGATAGCCGCCAGGCCGTAGCGCGCCGTGCAATAGCTGCAGCACGAAGTCGATGGTCTCGGGTTCGAGGTAGATCAGCAGATTCCGACAGCTGATCAGATCCATCGCGGCGAACGGTGGGTCGAGCAGCAGGTCCTGGACCGCGAAGACCATGCGCTCGCGCAAGGAGCGCCGAACCCGATAGGCCCCATCGACGGCATAGAAGAATCTTTCCAGACGTGCGGGTGACAGCGTCGCCAGCTCTCTGCCGCGATAGGCGCCACGGCTGGCCTGGGCCAGCATCTCCGGGGCCGGCTCGGTGGCGAACAGCTGGGCTCCGGTGGTGCAGCCATGGGCGGTACGCAGTTCGTCGAGCAACATCGCCATCGAATAGGCTTCCTGCCCCGTGGAGCAGGCGGGGATCCAGATGCGCAGGGGCTCGGTCGCCGGACGCTTCAGCAGCGGCAGCAGCACCTCTTCGCCGAGTACGTCCCAGGCGTCCGGATCGCGAAAGAATTCGGTGACATGGATAGGGATGCCCTTGACCAGGGCCACCAGCTCGGCGGGGTCGTCCTCCAGCAGCGCGGCATAGTCGCCGAAGGCCCAGACCCGGCGTACATCCATGCGCTGCTGGATGCGCCAGAGCAGGGGGGACGTCTTGTAGCCGCTGAAGTCGAACGCCGCCTGGCGGCGGATCAGCTCCAGGATCTGCTCCAGGGTCGTTGCCAGGGAGGTCGGCTGGGTCGTGGGCTCCGGCCAGCGGTACTCCGGCGCGGCGCAGCCGATCAGATAGCGCGCGATAGCGGCGATGGGCAGGGCCAGATGATGCAGACCGCGCTGGGCGATGGCGTTGGGCATGCCCTGATGGGCGGCCGTCAGCGGATCCTGGACAATGACCGTGCCCCCGCACTGGCGGATGTGGATAGCCCCGGCGGTGCCGTCCATGCCACTGCCGGACAGGATCACCGTGACGGTACGGGCGGCCGCCTGCGGCGAAAGGCTCTCCAGGAAGGCATCGATGGCGTCGGTTTCCGGCCTTCGCTGCCCACCTTCGGCTGGGCGCGTGTGAAAACGCTGGTCTTCCAGGGTCAGGATGGCGGCGGGCGAGGGCAGATGGACAGTGCCGGGCTTGGGGTGGGTGTCACTCGCGGCCGTCTCGACCGGCATGGCTGACCAGTTTTGCAGGAGGCTGCGCAGACCACTGGAGCTGCTGGGCGGTAGATGCTGCAGCACGACGAAGGCGAAGGGCAACTGGGTGCCGATGGCCTCGAACAGCTGCTGCAGCGCGGTGATGCCGCCGGCGGAGGCGCCGATCACGATGAGCGGGGGAAGCGCGACAGCCTCCGATGGGGACTGGAGTCTGGTCATGGGAGAGTCCTTGGCGGTGCCCGGGCGGGGGCATCGGGGCGAGGGGCGGCCACAGGAGCGGGTGGCGCCGGATCCCTACCAGCATAACGTCACCCCGCCTTTGCGCCAGCGAAGCGGCGCCTTCTCGCGCCCGGTTGCCCGCTAACGGCGCCCATGGAGCAAGCCATAGAGCACCGGGATCAGCCCCAGGGTCACCAGGGTGCCCAGGGCCAGGCCGCCGATCATGCTGATGGCCATGCCCGTCCACAGGGGACCGGCAAAGAGCATCAGCGGGATGAGACCGAGGATGCAGGTCAGCTTGGTCATGATGATCGGCCGCAGGCGCTCGCCGGCGGCGTCGAGCAGCGCCGGGATCAGGGGCTTGCCGGCCTGGCGTTCGGCTTCTATGCGTTCGAGCAGCAAGACCGCGTTGTTGACGATGATGCCGGCCAGAGACAGCAGGCCGAAGGTGGCCATGAAGCCGAAGGGATGGCCACTCAGCCAGAGCGCCAGGGCCACGCCGATGAGGATGAAGGGGATGCTGGCAACGATGATGAGCACCTTGCGCCAGGAGTCGAATTGCCAGAGGAACAGTAGCAGCATGGCCACGGCGGCCAGCGGCAGGTAGCGCAGCAGGGCGTCGTTGGCGGCGGCGGAATCCTCGCTCTCGCCGCCCAGCTCCAGGCGGTAGCCGGGCGGCAACTGCAGGGTCGGCAACTGGGGCGCGAGGGTGGCGACCAGGGTAGCGGCGGTCATGCCGGGATTGCGCGCGCTGACCGTGAGGGTGCGCTGCAGATTGCGTCTGACCTTGACCCCGGCCTCGCTGGCCAGCTCGATCCGGGCCACCGCCCCCAGCGGCAGCGGCGCGCCGCCGCCCTGGGGATAGACCAGCAGGCTGCCTGGATCGCCGTCAGGGGCAGGGCTGCGCGCGGCGATCTCGACCGCATACTGGCCATCGCGCAACCGGGCGCCGCTCAGGCCGTCGCCGGCCAGTTGCAGCGTCTGGGCCAGGTCGCGCCGGTCGAGTCCGGCGGCGCGGGCCCGGGCCGGGTCGACCTCGACCTGATAGCGCAGCAGCCGCGGACCCCAGTCGTCCTGGATGTCGCGGGTCCCGGGGACGGCGGCGAGCAGGTCGGCAAGATCGCTGCCCAGCTGACGCAGGACCGCCTCGTCCGGTCCGCTCAGGCGATAGACCGCCAGGCCGCTCTCGGTGGTGCCCAGGGAAAAGCGCTTGGGCTGGGCGCGCACCTCGGGATAGCCGCGCGCCAGCTCGGCGCCGACCCGGGCCATGACCTGGGCGAGATCGGCGTCCGGGCGAGTGGTCACGGTGAAATAGGCGACATTGGGACCGGGCAACGGCGGATTGAGCCCCAGCACGATGCGCGGACCGCCCTCGGCGACGTAGCCGATGCTCTCGACGATATCGGCATCCGCGCCCAGCCAGCGACTGAAGCCCTGCATGAGGTCCAGGGTGCGCTCGGCCGAGGTGCCGGGTTCCAGCTGGACGGGGATCTGGAACTGATTGCGATCCGAAGGCGGCAGGAAGTCGTAGGGCAGGCTGAGCACCTTGAGGGTGGCCAGCACCAGCAGCCCGAGCATGGCCAGCAGATAGGCCAGCCGGTGCCGCAGCAGGGCTTCCAGCATCCGGCGATAGCCGCGGTGCAGGGCGCTGTCGGTGCTGGCGCCGGTATGGGTGGGATCCGGCACCAGGCGCAGGCAGAGCAGCGGCGTCACCGTCAGGCTTAGCGCCCAGGAGCCCAGCAGGGTGAGCGCCAGCACCACGGCCAGGGACCTCAGGTATTCATTGGTGCTGGTCTGGCCGAGAAAGAACGGCGAGAAGGCCAGGATGATCACCAGCGAAGAGGTCAGCAGCGGGATGGCCAGGGTCCGGCCGGCGGCCTCGCAGGCGGCGCGGCGGTCCTCGCCGGCGCGCAGGCGCCGTTCGATGTCTTCGGCGATGACGATGCCGTTGTCCACCAGCAGTCCCAGCGCCAGGATCAGCGCGGCGATGGACACCGTCTGCAGTTCTATGCCCAGGGCGCGCATGACCAGCAGGGTGGCCAGTACCGTGAGCGGCACGATGGCGCCGACGATCAGGCCCAGGCGCCAGCCCAGGAACAGCATGACCACCGCCATGACGATCACCATGGTTTCCATCAGCACGTGCTGCATGCGCGCCATGGCGTGATGGACCACCTCGGCCTGGAAGGTCACCCGGTGCAGGGCGAACCCGGCGGGCAGGCTGGCCTCCAGGGCCTTGAGCCGGTCGTGCAGCGCAGCGCCGAAGGCTTCCACGTTGCGTCCCGGGGTCATGGCGATGCCCAGCACCAGGGCGCGCTCGCCGCGATAGAAGGCGGCGCTGCGCACCGGCTGCGCGGGTTCGACCCGCACCTGGGCCAGCTCGGCCAGGGGCACGGCGCGGCCGTCGGCCAGCTGGATCGGCACGGCGCGCAGCGCGGCGGGATCGGCCAGTTCGCCGCCGATGGCCAGGCTCAGCGCACGGTCGCCCTGGCGCAGGCTGCCGCCGCTGACCAGTGCGTTGCGCGCCCGCAGCTGCGCCAGCAGGGCCTGGGGCGAAAGACCGGTCCGCGCCAGGGCGGTGGCGTCCAGTTCGAGGGTGACGCGGTCTTCCTGCAGGCCATAGAGGGCGATGCGATCCACCCCGGGCAGATCATAGAGCGCCCGACGCAGCCGTTCGGCTTCGCTGCGCAGTTCGCTCGGGCTGAAGCCGGGCGCGGTCACGGCGATGGACGCCACTGCCACCCGGCCGAAGTCGTCGTCCACCACCGGCCCCTGGGTGCCTTCGGGCAGCTCTTGCGCCACCTCGGCGACCTTGTTGCGCACCCGTTGCCAGAGCGCCGGCAGGTCCGTGATCTCGTCCCGTGCGGTGAGCTGGACGATGGCCTGGCCGGGTCTCAGGGTGGTCACCAGGGTCTTGAGTTCGGGCAATTCGCGCAGCCGGTCTTCCAGCGGCTTGGCCAGCAGCTCTTCCACCCGGTCGCTGGGCAGGCCGGGCAGGGCGACGCTGACCAGGGCGTCGCGCACCGTGACGCTGGGCTCCTCCTGGGAGGGAAAGCCGAGAAAGGCATAGAGACCGCCGAGCAGCAGGGCCAGGGCGACAAAGAGCACCAGGCGACCCCGGCGCAGGGCGAAAGCGGTCAGGGACATAACTTACTCCCCCGTGAGCACGGTGCCGGGCCGATAGGGCAGCACATGCTCGCCCGCGCGCAGGAAGGCGGCGCCGGCCACCACGATCTGGTCACCCTCGGCGAGCCCGCTGGCGATCAGCGCCTGGCCCTGCTGCAGGGCCGCTACCGTGACCGGGCGCGGTTTCACCTGCTGGGTCTCCGGTTGGTAGACATAGACCTGACCGGCGCTGCCGCTCTGACCGGGCAGCAGCGCGCCCAGGGGAACCGCCAGCTGCGCCTGGGCCGGCAGCGGCAGACGCACGTCCAGCAGGCTGCCGCTGGGCAGGGCCGGTGCCTGCTGGTCGAGGGCGAAGACCGCTTCCTGCAGCAGGCCCTGCTCGGCACGCGGCGAAAGACCGACCAGCCGGAGCGGCAGGGGCGCGCCGTCGCGCGTGGCATAGGCCTGGGCCTGAGTGCCGGGCGCCAGCCTTTGGGCCAGGGCGGCCGGCACCTGCACCACCACCTGACGTTCGCCGTCGGCCTGCAGCCCGAACAGGGTCTCGCCCGCGCCCACCAGCCGCAGCGGCTCCGGCGCGCGCAGGACGATCTGGCCGGCGAAGGGCGCTATCAGCCGGGTCTGGGCCAGGGCGCGGCGCGCCAGGTCCAGTTCCGCCTCGGCGCCTCCTTGCTGGGCCTGGGCCGCACCCAGGGCGGCGTCGGCGGCTTCCAGCTCGGCCTTGGCCAGGTTGCCGTCGGCGAACAGCTGCCGAGCACGCCGCTGCCCGGCGCGGCGCTGGTCCAGCTCCACCCGAGCGGCCTGCACCCGAGCGCTGGCCTGGGCCAGGCGCAGGCGTGCCGGTTCGGCGTCCTGCTCGGCGAGCAGTTGCCCGGCCGCGACCCGGGCACCCACGTCCACGGCCACCCTCAGCACCCGGCCGCCATTTTCGAAGGCCAGCGCCGAGCTGTGCGGCTGGCGCACCAGGCCGGGTAGCAGCGGGGCCTGGGCCGCAAGCCGCGCGACCGGCGCGAGCTTGACGGTGCGCAGGGGCACCGGACCGGGGCGTTCATCGGGTGAACAGCCGCCCAGCAGGGGCAGCAGCAGGAGTAAGGCGAGGGCGGAGGTCAGGCGCGGGCCAGGCATGGCGGGCTCCAGGATCAGAAGCTGTAGGTCAGGGCGACTTGGGCGGTGGTGGCGGTGGCGCGCTGCCGCAGCGGGCTGTCGCGTGCCTGGTCGCCGTAGTAGGTGGTGGTCAGGGTCGCCACCGAACTCCAGTGCGGATCGAAGGCGTGCAACCAGTTCAGCGCGGCGGAATAGGCATAGATGCCCCGGTCGAGCCGCGCCGGGGCGAAGCCGCTGGCGGCGCTCTGGGCGGCGGTGACGCCGAAATAGGTCTGGTTGAAGCGGCGGTCACCGGCGTGGGCGTCGAGATCCAGCGCCAGGGTGTCCTGGTCGGTGTGCAGGCCGATGGCTTCCACGCCCAGGCGATAGCGATTGCCGCGCTTGGCCCCGGCCAGTCGCCATTCGCCCTCGGCGTTGAGGCTGAGCCAGGGCGCCAGGGCCTGGCTCAGATTGAGGTCCAGCACCGTGGCGCCGTCGACCTCGCCCATACCCTTCAAGCGGTCGGCGCCTGGCCGCGAGGCGTTGTCGCGGTCATCGCGGCCGAAGTCGTAGTTCAGGGCGCCGCTGAGGGTCAGTCCCTGGGCCGACTGCCATTGCAGGCCGAGGCCGCGACTGGTGTCGGCAAAGAAGGGTCCACGCTGCACCACCACCAGCGGCAGCAACTGCGGCCGGTAGGCGGCCGAACCCATGTAACGACTGACCGCGCCGGCCACCAGGCCGAGGCTGACGTCGGTGTGGTCGCCCCAGGGCGAGGCGTCGGCCGCCTGGCCGGCCAGGGGTGTCAGGCAGAGTAGCAGCGGCAGCAGGGTGGTGCGGGTCATGGCGAGTCCTCTCAGGTGGCGGAAGGGTGGTCGAGGCCGTGCAGGGCGCGGTACAGGCGCAGGCGATTGAGGCGCAGGGCCTGGCCGGTCTGGCGCAGCGCCTCGCCGGCGCGCAACCCGTCGAGACCGGCCTGCAGGCTGGCGCCGGGATCGCCGGCCCCGGCCTGCCACTGGCGCGCCAGACGCTGGCGGCGCTGTTGGCTCAACTGCAGCTGGGCGGCCAGGGTCTGCCGCTGCGCGAGCAACAGGCGGCGCTCTTCCAGGCCGTCGGCCAGTTCGCGAAAGGCGTCCTGCAGGGTGCGTTCGTAGGCGGCCAGGGCCAGGTCGCGAGCGGTCCTGGCAGAATCCAGGTTGGCCTGGTTGCGCGCGCCGTCGAACAGCGGCAGGGACAGCGACGGCGTCAGCAGGCGCAGCCCCTGGCCGGCGCTGAACAGGTCCTGCAGTTGCGGACTGGCCAGGCCCACCGCGGTGCTCAGGCGAATGCTCGGGAAAAAGGCGGCGCGGGCCGCACCGATGCTGGCGTTGGCCGCCTGCAGGCGCTCCTCGGCCGCGCGTACGTCGAGACGCTCCAGCAGGCGGCTGGAGGGCAGGTCGGCCAGCTCGCCCGGCAGTTCCGGCGGCGGACCGGCCGGGGCAGGCGCAGCGCTGGGCGAGGGCGCCAGCCGGTAGCCGGTGACCCAGGCCAGCGCCCCATAGGCCTGGGTGCGTTGGCTCAGGCGCTGTTGCTCCAGTTGGCGTGCGTCCAGGGCGGCCTGGGTCAGGGGCTCCAGGGCAGCCGGGGCCAGGTCGCCGGCGGCGATGCGTGCCCGGGTCCGCTGCACCAGCTCATCGCTGAGGGCCGCCATGGCCTGGGCGCTGAAGACCTGGGCATCGGCCTCGCGGGCCAGCAGGAAAAGGCGCGCCACCTCGGCTACCAGGGCGCCGCGCGCGGCCTGCTGGCCATAGGCGCTGGCCAACAGTTGGTGGCGGGCCTCTTCGCCGAGGCTGGCTACCCGCCCGAAGAAGTCCAGTTCGAAGGCGTCCACGCCGAGGGTGGCGGTGGCCAGGTCCTGCTGGTAGCGCTCGTCCAGCGCCTGGTCGGCGAAGCGCTGGCGCGGCCGCTGCACCGCCAGGCCCAAGGTGGGCCAGCGGTCGGCCTGGCGCGCGCCCAGCTGCGCCCGCGCCTGCTCGACCCTGAGCTGGGTTATCCGGTAGTCTCGATTGCCCGCCAGCGCCTGGCCCACCAGCTCTGGCAGGAGAGCTTCAGCGCTGACCGCGGCCAGCAGTTGGCGCTCGTCAGGGCTGAGATCAACGCCCACCGCGGGGGCAGCGTCCTGCCGCTGCCACAGCCCCTGGTGCGCGGGCACCGGCAGGGGCGGCCGCTGGTAGTCGGGAATCAGCGAGCAACCGCTGAGGCCTAGCAGACCGATCAGCAGCAACTGGCAGGTGATGGAAGCGGCGAGTGAAGGCATGGCAGGCGGACCCGGTGCAAGGCATGGGTCGCAGCCTAGGGACGCCGAATCAAGATTCCTTCGGCGAATTGTCTAGATTCGATCAAGAGAGCGGACGTGGGCGACAAACTCATACTCATCGTCGAAGACGACGCCGACAGCGCCAGCGTGCTGGAGGCCTATCTGCTGCGCGATGGCTTCGCGGTCATCCTCGCCGAAGACGGCCGCCAGGGGCTGGAGCTGTTCCAGCGCGAGCGACCCGATCTGGTGTTGCTCGACATGATGCTGCCGCGCCTCGGTGGCACCGAGGTGCTGGCACAGATCCGCCGCGCCGGGGATACCCCGGTGATCATGGTGACCGCCATCGGCGACGAGCCGGAAAAGCTCGGCGCCCTGCGCTATGGCGCCGACGACTACGTGGTCAAGCCCTACAACCCCAAGGAGGTGGTGGCGCGGGTGCACGCGGTGCTGCGCCGCTGCCACCTGGCGCCGCGCGATGACCGCTGGCTGCGCCATGGCGCCCTGACGGTGGATCTGGAACGTTTCAGCGCCACCGTCGAGGCACGGGCCCTGGAGCTGACGCCCACCGAATTCGGCCTGCTCGCCACCCTGATGCGCACTCCGCACAAGGCCTTTACCCGCGAGGAATTGCTGGAGCGCTGCCTGCCGGAAAGCGAGGCCCTGGCGCGGGTGGTGGACACCCACCTGCACAACCTCAGGCGCAAGCTGGAAGCGGCGGGCCTTCCCGGCGTGCCGGTGACGGTGCGCGCCATTGGCTATCGCTTTTCATGAAGCGCCAGGCCCCGCTGGGGCGCTGGGTCGGCTGGCGCATGAGCCTGCTGGCCTTGGGCGCGGTGCTGCTGATCGCCGCCGGCATGTACCTCTGGTTTCTCTTTGGCGACTGGTGGGTGCTGCGCCAGGTGCCCCAGGCGGCGCGGGCGGAAATCCTGCAGCTGCGCGCCGATCCGCAGGAAAACGAGGCGCGACTCTGGGCGCTGTTCAGCCACTACTATCCGGTGCGCTATTTCCTGCCCGGCATCGCCAGCCGCGACTGGTGGGTGCTGGCGGGGCTGGTGCTGGCGGCCGTGCCGCTGATCCTGCTGGCCGGCTTTCGGCTGTCACGCCCGCTGTCGAGCCAGTTCTCCGCCATCGCCGCGGCGGCGCGGCGGGTGGCCTCCGGCGATCTGGAGACCCGCCTGGAGGTGGCCGAGACGGCGCCAGCGGAATTGCGCCGCCTGGCGCTGGACTTCAACAGCCTCACCGCGCGGCTGCAGCAATACGAGCGCGACGTGCGGGATTCCAGCGCCATCCTCGCCCATGAGCTGCGCACCCCGCTCAACGCCGCCTCGGTGCGGGTGCAGGGCATCCTCGACGAGGTCTTTCCCGCCGATGCCCGCCAGTTGCAGATGGTCAAGCGCCAGCTCGACCTGCTCAACACCCTGGTGGGCGATCTGCACACCCTGTCGCTGGCCGAGGCCGGGCAACTGGCGCTGGATCAGCGGTCCTTCGCCCTGGCGGCATTGGTGGAAGAGCGGCTGGCCTGGTTCGCGCCCCAGCTGCAGGCCGAGGCCATCCAGCTGCGCCTGGAACTGGATCCCCGCCAACGGCTGTACGCCGACCGCCATCGCATCGGCCAGTTGCTCAACATCCTGCTGGAAAATTTCCTGCGCTATGGCGCCAGCGGCGGCGAACTGGAGATCGTCCAGCTGGCCCTGGCCGAGGGCCTGGTGCTGGAATTCCGGGATCGCGGCCCGGGCATCGCCGAAGCCGATCGCGAGCGGGTCTTTCACCGCTTCTGGCGCGCCGACAGCTCCCGGGCACGGCACCTTGGCGGCAGTGGCCTGGGCCTGTCCATCGCCCGCGCCATCTGCGCGGCGCATCAGGGCCGCATCGTCGCCCTGGGGCGCGAGGGTGGGGGGACGGTCATGCGCATCGAGTTGCCGGGACGGCTGTCCTAACGCGGCGGGCGTCTGGAACGACTGCCCCTGTCTGGGCGACAGGGGCAGCGGGGCTCAGGCGGAGGCGTCGTCTGCGGGAGCGGCAACGGTCTCGGCCGCTGCAGGCACTTGCGCTTCGGCAGGCGCGGCGGTGTCCGCCTTGGCCTTGGCCTGCTCACGGCGGGCCTGGGCGCGCTGGCGGCGTGCCTGCTGCTTGGCATAGACCGCCTGGGAGGCGGTCACGGTGCCAGCCGGCTGGCCATCCAGATCCAGGCGCGGGGCGTTTTCGGTCATGGCCGCCCAGTAGCGGGTGCCGCGACACCAGGTGGCGATCGACTGCTTGAGCTGGTCACCGGTGATGCCCAGGCGCTCAAGGTGCTGCTCGGCGTCCTTCAGGATGCCTTCCTTGAGCGGCACCTTGGGTGCCGGATTGACCGGGAAGGCCAGCGGGAAGTGCTTTTGCAGACGGCGGATGCCTTCGACCACCGGATCCTGCTCGCGGGGCTTCTGCTCGCGGGGCTTGGCTTTCGGTGAAGGTCTCCGCGCCGGCCGCTCGTTGCTCTCGGTCTTTACCTGCGCTTTTTCGGCCCGCAGGCGGTCGCGTAGTTCAGCTAGTTGCTCAAAGCCCATCGTTCAGCTCACCGCTCCAAATAGAATTCACGTGCAAGGGTAACCCATGCCGGGCTTGGACCGCGCCAATCGCAGATCGGCACGCCCAAGGCTGGCGGCCCGTCATTCTAAAGGCTGGTTTGCCGCTCGTGCATCCTTGGCGGCGTCATTCCCGGCGGATGGTGTGCCCTGCTGGGCGTTTTCCAGGTCCGGTACAAAAGTCGCCGAGCGAAGGTGAGGCGGATTGAAACGACCAACGGGAGTAACCGCCCAAGGCTGCTCAAAGGGGTAGCGCTCACCAACCAAAAAGCAGAGGGAGCGCAGTGTACGTGCGGTAAAGGAGCATTCCGACCGGGCTGGCGATCCAGGGGTTTTTCCAACGAAGCATCGCCGATGCGCAGGCAGTTCTCGTACTGGACCTAGCCGCCTCCGGTCAGGCGCGACACCCATTGCGCCAGCCGCAGCTTGAACGGTGAATAGGGCGGCAGCAGCAGACGAACGGCCAGCAGCGGACCGGCGGCGAGCACGCTGCGCTCGTGGGAAAAGGTGCGAAAACCGGCCTGGCCATGGGCGCTGCCGCTGCCGGAGTGATTGACGCCGCCAAAGGGCAGGTGCAGCTGGGTGTACTGCTGCATGCACAGATTGAGGCCGACGCTGCCGGAGCTGGTGCGGGCGATGACTCGCTGCTGGATGTCGCGGTCGCGACTCCAGAGATAGAGCGCCAGGGGCTTGGGCCCGGCGTCGATGCGCTGCAGTACCTCTTCCAGGTCGTCGTAGGCGATCACCGGCAGGAGCGGACCGAACAGCTCCTGGCTGTCCAGGGGGCTGTCGATGGCCGAGCAATCCAGCAGGGTCGGTGCGAGGTAGCGCCCGGCCGCGTCGTGCGCGCCGCCGTGGATCAGCTGGGCACCGGCCGCCTGGGCCTGTTCCAGCAGTCCGATCAGCTGGCTGGCGTGGCGTTGGTGAATGAGTCGGGCATAGTCCGGGCTGGCGGCGGCATCGCTGCCGTAGCGCTGCACCAGCAGGGCGCGACAGCGCTCCTTGAAGGCCGGCAGCAGGCGGCGGGCGACGAAGACATGATCCGGCGCCACGCAGGACTGGCCGGCATTGAGGAATTTGCCCCAGAGCAGCAGCTCGGCGGCGGCGTCCAGGTCGGCGCTGGCGTCGATGATCGCCGGCGACTTGCCGCCCAGCTCCAGGGTCACCGAGGCCAGGTGCCGGGCAGCGGCCTGCATCACCAGGCGGCCCACGGCGGTGGAGCCGGTAAAGAAGAAGTGGTCGAAGGGCAGCGCCAAGAGCGCCTGGGCGGTGGAGACATCGCCTTCGCAAAAGGCCACGGTGTCCGGGGTGAAGGCCTCGGCCAGCAGTTCGCGCAGTACCGCGTTGACCGCCGGGGTGAATTCCGAGGGCTTGAGCATCACGCTGTTGCCGGCCGCCAAGGCCGACACCAGGGGGCCGAGCAGGGTGGAGACCGGGTAGTTCCAGGGGCCGATGATCAGGCAGCGCCCGCGCGGCTGGCTGTGGATGTGCGCCGGGCAGCCGAGGGAGGTCAGGGTCGGGCGCACCCGCCGTGGCTTCATCCAGCGGCGCAGGTGGCGGCGCGCGTGCTGGATCTCTTCCAGCACCGGCATGATCTCCGACAGTTCCACCTCCACCTCGGGCTTGCCGAAGTCCTGGCGAAAGGCGGCATAGAGCGCCCCCCGCCGCGCCACCAGGGCGCCATGCAGGCGCTGCAGCAGGCTCAGGCGCTCGGCGGCGCTGGAGCCGCGCAGGGCCAGGGCACGCGGTCCCTGGGCGGCGAACAGCCGCTGCAGCATCTCGGGGTCGCCCAGGGCGGGAGCGGGATCGGGGAGGGGTGCATTCATGGCAGCAGTCCGCAAGGGGGCAGGAAGGGGACGATACGGCGACGGCGGCAGTATTCAGCCTGGGCGCTGCCAGCGCCAGCGCGGTACCGGCCGGGGGCCGCGGGCACTGCGGGCGAGCACGGCCGCCAGCCCCAGGGCCAGCAGGGCGAGCAGGGCGCTGGTGAGCGCGGCGGGTCGGACCGCGGCGCCCTGCAGCCAGAGCGAGGCCAGCGCCGGGCCGGCGGCGCAGCCGAGCAGTTGCAGCGAGGGCACCAGGGTGGCGACGCGGCCACTGGCGTCCAGCCGCAGGGCCAGGCTGATCTGGAAGGGGGTGAGGGTCTGCCAGAGAAAGGTGAAGGTCAGGCACAGCAGCACGAAGCTCAGGTGCGCTCCCGGCGCCAGGCCATAGATCAGCGCGGCCAGGCTGCCCAGCGTCAGGGTCGCCAGGGTCAGGGTGGTGGCGGCCGGCAGCCAGGCCACCAGGACCGCGCCGGCCAGGCCGCCGAGCAACTGGGCGGCGAAGCTGGCGGCGATCAGGGTCTGGGCTTGGCTGGCGTCCAGTCCGAGGGCTTCGCCATAGGGTTCCAGATAGGCCCAGAGCGCGCCGATGGCGGCCAGCTGGCAGCCGACGAAGGCCAGCAGCAGGGCCTGGGGCAGTCGCCATCTATGGCGGACCGGCGCGCTGCCAGGGACGTCCACTGCCGCCAGCCGGCGTGGCAGGGCGACGGTCAGCGGCAGGGCCAGGGCGGTGACACCGGCCAGCAGCCGGAAGCCGCCGGCGCTGCCCAGCCGGGGCAGGATCCACAGCGCCAGCAGGGCGGCCAGCAGGCCCTGGCAAAAGGTCTGCAGTGCCATGAACAGGCCGGACAGCCGCTCGGCGGTGGGTTGACGGACGATCAGCGCCACCGCCGCCCAGAGCAGCAGGCCTTCGCCAAGGCCGGCGAGGGCGCGCAGGCCGAGCAACGGCAGATCACCGCTGGCCTGGGCGCTGGCCAGGTCGGCGGCGACCGCCAGCAGCGTCGCCGGCCACAGTACGGCTGGCAGCCCCAGGCGCGGGCCCAGGGCCTCACCGGCGATCACGCCCAGGCCCAGGGCGACGATCTCGCCCATGGCCACCAGGCCGAGGCCGTCGAGGCTGGCCCGGCCACTGGTGAACAGCTCGCCGAGCAGCAGCGGCTGCAGGCCGAGGATGAGCAGCGCCAGGGAGCCCAGCAGCAGCGCGGCTTGGACCTGGCGAGGCGGAGCGGGCGCGGTGACGGTCATGGGGTCTACCTTCGAAGAGTGGCTAGTAACCACGGCTTTCCGCCGGCAGCCGGCCCTGACGAAAGGCCTCGGCGGCGGCGCGCTGGTCGCGCTGGAGTCGGCGGGTGGCGATCAGCACCACCCACCAGGGCAGGCGGGTGAGCACCGCGCCGGTGGCCTGGGCCAGGGTGTAGGCCTTGGCGCATTTCTCGAACAGCTCGGCATTGAGGGCGGCGCGACTGGCGGTGGTCCCCAGGCACAGTGGCTGGCCGCCGAGCAGCTGGACGTTGCCGCGCGCGGCCAGGGCTTCCGCCAGGGCATCGCCCCGGGCCACCGCGGGCGCCATCCGCCCCAGGTGCCGGGCCTGCTCGTCGAACAGCTCCGGCAACTGGCCGCCGAAGTCCGCCACATGCTGCCCGTAGCGCCCCGCGCCCTGGATGATGGCGCCGACATCCGGTCGCGACCGGTAGACGAGTGCATGATCCAGGGCGGCGCCGCTGCGGCGGGCCAGCTCGATCTCGCAGGGCGCGGCATCGCCCAGGGTGCCGTACCAGAAGCTCGCCGCCCCCGGTATGCGCACCGACAGGGCCAGGGCCGAGCGCTCGCCCTGGCGGGCCAGACGCTGCTGCAGATCCAGCCATTGCTGGCGCGATTCGGCTTTCATGGGCGGCCTCATACCAGTTGGAAGACCCGGTCGAAACGCTCCAGGGCGTCGTCGATCACGGCGTCGTTGTCGGCCAGGCTGGTGTAGATGCGGCTGCCGGCCAGGGTGATGAGGCCATGGGCGGTATAGGCCGCGCCCATCTCTTCCATCATGTGCTTGCGCGCCTTGGCCTCGTTGCGCGCCCGCAGCAGCTTGAGCGGATTGCCGGTGTCGAGCAGCAGCACCCCGGAGGTCTGCAGGTGGACGATGGAGCCCAGGTTGTAGGCGACATAGGGCAGGTTGCGGCGCTGGATGATCTCCTCCAGGCCCTGGCGCAGTCGATCGCCGGCGCGGCCGGCCTGGCCGGCGGCGTCGAGCCGCTGGATCTCCTTGAGGGCGTAGTAGCCGGCCACGCAGCACAGCGGATTGGCCGACAGGGTGCCGCCGACGAAGGCGCGCTTCGACGAGGTGCCGATGCCGCCCACCAGCAGCTGCATGACCTCGGCCTTGCCGCCCAGGGCCCCGGCCATGGGGTAGCCGCCGGTCAGGCATTTGCCGAGCACGGTGAGGTCCGGCAGCACCTTGAAGTAGCCCTGGGCCCCACCCATGCCGGCGCGGAAACCGGTCACCACCTCGTCGAAGATCAGCAGGGCGCCGAATTCGTCGCAGAGCTTGCGCACCTCGCGGTTGAAGTGCGGATGCACCGGGCGAGTACCGCTCTCCGGGCCGAAGGGTTCCACCAGCACCGCCGCGGTGCCGCCGCGCAGGCGATTGAATTGCAGGCGCCGGCGCAGGGCCTCGAGGTCGTTGGGCGGGCTTTCCTGGGTGTGGGCGGTGGCGCCGCGGGGAATGCCGAGGGCCTCCATGCGCCCGGTACCGGGCAGGCGCATGCCGTACACCAGCTGATCGCTCCAGCCGTGGTAGGCGCCGCCGATCTTGATGATCCAGCGGCGCCCGGTATAGGCCCGCGCCAGGCGTACCGCGGCCATGGCCGCCTCGGTGCCCGAGCCCAGCAACCGCACCTGGTCGATGCCGGGCACGCTCTGGCAAACGAGTTCGGCCAGCTTGACCTCGTATTCGTGCAGCAGGCCGGTGACCGGGCCGCACTCGGCGAGGATGCGCTGCACCTGGTCGCGCACGCCGGGAGGATTGGAGCCGAGCAGGGTGGGGCCGCCGGCCTGGAGGAAGTCGATGTACTGGTTGCCGTCGACGTCGGTGAGGTGGGCGCCCTCCGCCCGGGCGATGGCCAGGGGGAAGGGATGGTTGAACGCCAGGTTGTGCTGGATGCCCCCGGGAATGAAGCGCTTGGCTTCTTCGGCGAGCCGCCGCGAGCCCTGGCAGCGCTCGTCGAAATAGCCCATGACCTTGGCCAGCGCCTCGCGGCGCAGCGGGCGCATGGGCTGTTTGACCAGGGCGTCGAAACGGCGATAGAGCGTCTCGGTATCCGGCCAGGCGGAAATCGCCGGAGGCGTGGGTACCAGGGGCGGCGGGGTGGTCAGGGGCTGATTCATGGCGGACCTCAGGACGGGAGGGAGGCGGTGAGGGTGGTCAGCAGGCGCTGGCGCGCCAGGCTGTCGGCTGCGGAGACACCTGGGCGGCTGGCGATACGACCGACCAGGTAGTGCTCGCAGAAGGCTTCCAGCTGCTCCAGCACCGCCAGGGTCTGGCGCGCGCTGGCGCCGTAGCAGAGCACTCCATGGTTGCGCAGCAGATAGGCCGGGCTCTCGGCGCTCAGGGCGCGATCCAGGCGCTTGGCCAGCCAGCCGGTACCGGAGGGGGCATAGCCCACCAGCGGCAGGCGGCGGCCCAGTTCGGGCCAGCGCTCGGGGTCGTCGACGGTCAGGGCCTCGCCCAGCAGGGTGCAGGCGCTGGCCAGCGGCTGGTGGGTGTGCAGGCTGCAGCCCGCCGCCGGAAAGCGCCGCAGCACCCGGGCGTGCAACCCGGTTTCCACCGAGGGCGCGCGATCGCCTTCGAGCTGGTGCAGATCGGCCAGGCGCAGGATGCAGACGTCTTCCGCGCCCATCTGGTAGTAGTCGAGGGCGGAAGGGGTCACCGCGATGCGCTCGGCGTCCAGGCGCAGGGCCAGGTTGCCGCCGGTGGCGGCGAAGAAGCCGCGGCGCACCAGGTGCAGGCAGAGATCGACCACCTGTTCGCGCGCTTCGAGGGTATCGCTCATGGTCGGGCTCCCTGGTTGGGGTTGAGGCGGCGATAGAGCGGCGCCAGGCGCCGGCGGACTTCGAGAAAGGTGGCGTAGCTGTCGTCGTAGCGCGCCCGCGCCTGGGGGCAGGGCTGGTAGAGCCGCGGCGGTCGCTGCAGCGCCGGCACGTCGCTGAAGGCCAGGGCGCCGATGCCGGCGGCGGCGATATAGGCCGAGCCCCGGGCATTGGCCTGGATCGGCGCATCGGGCTGGGCGATCACCTGGCCGGTGACGTCGGCCATGATCTGGCACCAGAGATTGGACTGGGCGCCGCCGCCCACCGCCGTTATCCGCTCTGGCCGGCGGCCGAGGAAACGGCCGAAGGGTTCCAGCATCCAGCGGGTGTTGAGCGCCACCCCTTCGAGAAAGGCGCGGATGATGTCTTCCCGCGTGTGCTCCAACGACAGATTGATCAGTGCCGCGCGCAGGCTGGGATCGTCCACCGGGCTGCGCTCGCCATACAGCCAGGGGGTGTAGAGCAGCCCGCGGGCGCCCGCCGGCACCCGGGCGGCGATGCGGTCGAGCAGGGCATAGAGATCCGGGTGCTGTTCGTCGCTGAGGAGTTCGTCCGGGTGGTAGAGCACCTTGTCGCGCAGGAACGACAGGTTGGCGCCCGCCGCGGTCTGCAGCGCCATGGCCAGGTAGCGGCCCTTGACCGCGCTGGGCACGGCGGCCATGTGGCGCAAGACATCGGACTTCTTGAAGGGCACATGGGCGCCCAGCCAGGAGGAGGTGCCGAGATAGAGGTGCGGCGCGAAGTCCTCCACCGCCGAACCCACCGCCACCGCCGAGGTGTCCACCGAGCCGGCCACCACCGGGGTGCTGCGCGGCAGGCCGAGCTGGTCGGCCACCGCGCCGGTCAGGGTGCCGATCACCTCCGCCGAATCCACCAGGTCGGGCAGCTTGTCGCGGTCGAAGCCCAGGGTGCGGATCAGCCCGGCGTCGTACTTCACCTGGCGCGAATCGCGGTTGTCGGTGATCCAGGCGGTGCAGATGGAATCGGCGGTGGCGCAGCAGCGCCCGGTAAGGCGCAGATTCATGAAGTCGAGGACATTGAGAAACTTCACCGTGCGCGCATAGCGCTCCGGCTGGTGGTCCTGCAGGTAGGCGATGTGCCCGGCGGAATCCTTGCCCGACAGCGAGGGCGCGCCGCCGGTGAGGCGGATCCAGCGCCACAGCTTGAAGGGCGAATACCCGGCGACCTTTAGCCGACCGCCGCCGACCCGCCGCGCCACCGACTCGGCCCCGCGCATGTCCAGCCAGAGCAGCGCCCGGCCCAGGGCTTGGCCGTTGGCGTCCACGCACACCGTGCCCTCGGTCTGGGTCGAGCAGCACACCGCCACCACGCGCCGCCGCCGCGCCGGATCCGCCGCCAGCAATTCGCCGGCGCCGCGCAGGAAGGCCTGCCACCAGTCTTCCGGCTCCTGCTCGGCGCTGTGCCCTTCGACGTGCAGGGTGACGCCGTGGAAGGTCCAGGCGACCACCTCGCCGCCAAGGGTGACCAGGGCGCTCTTGCAGCCGGAGGTGCCGAGGTCCACCACCAGCACCAGGCCATCGAGGGCGGTGGCCTGGACCGGCGCGGGCGGCGTGGCGAAGACGTGAGGTTTCATGGGCGCCAGCTCAGAAGGGGCGGGCCACGGACAGCACCCAGCGGGCCTCGTCCGTCGCGCGCTGATGGTCGCCGTCTTCGGCGATGTAGAGTTCGCGCGCCCGGGTATGGGGACTCAGGTAGTCCAGGCCGAAGTCGAAGCCCCAGTGGCGATGCACCAGGCCGACGCCGTAGTCGCTGAAGTTGGCCTCGGAGAAATTGCGGATCTGCTGGTAGCCGGCGTGCAGCTTGAGGCTGGTGCGCGGGGTCAGCTCGTAGCGATAGTCCAGGTCGTAGAGCAGGCTGCCGCGGGAGTTGTGCTCGCCCTTGGCATAGCACTCCAGGCCCTTGGTGGGGTCGGGGTTGAATTGCAGCTGGGCGCCGCAGACGCCGGCGGTGTTGGCGCCGCGGTAGTTTTCCGAGAGCACGTTGAGGATGCGTCCCTGCAGTGCCCCGTAGCCGATCTCCAGCACGGCGAACTGGCTGTTGTAGTTGGTGCTGCGAAAGCCATCGGGGGCGCCGGTCTCCGGATCGATGCGGCTGGGCGCCTTGAAGTGGGCGCCGGGAAAGAATTCCCCTGCCAGGCCCACGCCGAAGTGCCAGGCCTCCGGATCGCCGAAGCGGTAGCCGCCAGCCAGCAGGACGTTGGCACCATCGCCGTCGAGGAACTGCTTCTTGCTCACGCTGCCGATCTCCGCCAGGCCGATCAGGCCGCTTTCATGGGCGAATTCCACGGTGACCTTGGCCCCCGGCCGATTGAGCGAGTCCGAGATGCTGCGGTTGCGCACGTCCGAGAGCAGGCGCGGGGTGATGGTCAGCGCATAGCTGGCCAGGTCGTCATCGGCCTGGACCGCGCTGCCGAGAACGCTCAGGCACAGCAGGGCCGCCGCCTGGGTGCGGTGAAGAATCCGGTTCATGGGGTCGCTCCTTGCGGTGGCTTAGCTGCAGTGCGGGGTGGCGGGGAGGGTGCTCAGCGGGGTGAGCTGTTCGGTCTTGCCGAGCACCTCGGTGCCGACATAGGCGCGGATGTTGAGGTCGTCGCCCTTGCGGCGGACGTAGCCCTTGTATTTCTTGCCATCGCGCGGATCGAACACCCAGCCGTCGCGCCAGGTACCTCCGTCGTCGCGACTCATCTGGAAGACCCGCGTGCCGCAGGTATCGCTGGCCTTGCCGGCGTCCTTGTCCCAGACGATGGTGCCGCACAGGGCACTGGCGTTGTCGGCGCAGGGCGTGACCTTGACGGCGGCGCCCTGGTCGGCGGTCAGCCAGAGACCCTGGACCGGTGCGGCGTCAGCCGCCAGAGCGGGCGCCAGGGGTAGCGCCCAGAGGGCGACGGCGAGCGCGAGGGGTGTTTTCATGGAGGTGGCTCCTGCTGTTTGTTGTGGTTGTGGCTGGAGGCAGTAAGGGCAACGCGGTTGCTGATATGATAGTTATCGCTACAAGATAGTTATAACTATCATTTTACTGCCCATCAAGGTGTTTTTTCGTCTAGACGAGAGCTTTTTCATGGTCGCCAAAGAGTCCGCTCCATCCTCCCGCGCCACGCCCAAGGCCCGCCCCAGCCAGCAGCGGGCAGCGGAAACCTACGAACGCATCCTGGCCGCGGCGGCGGAGGTGCTCTGTCAGGTCGGTATCGAGCGGCTGTCGACCAATCTGGTCTGCGACTGCGCCGGGCTGACCCCGCCGGCGCTCTATCGCTACTTCCCCAACAAGTACGCCCTGCTGGAGGAGCTGGGCCGGCGCCTGCTGGAAAAGCAGAATGCGCAGATAGACGGGCGGATCAATGCCGAGCTGCTGGCCGGTCCTTTGGAGCGGGTGGAAGACGTCTTGACCGGGCTTTTGCTGGATACCTACCGGGTCACCGCCGAGACCGCCGGTGGCATGTGGATCCTCAAGGCGCTGCGCGCGGTGCCCTCGCTGGAGCACGTGCGCCTGGATTCGCACCGCCGGGTAGCGGCGCAGCAGACGGAGTTGCTGGTGCTGCTGCTGCCCAGCGTGCCGCCGGCCGCCGTGGCCCAGGTCGCGCGGATCGTGGTCGAGCTGATCCATTCCACCGTGGAGCTGCTGTTCGATGAAGAGCTGCCGGCGGAAAGCACCTGCCGCACCGTCGCCGCCATGCTCAGCGGTCATCTGGGGCGCCTGCGCGACGGCTGAGCCGTTCGCCCGCCGGAGCGAGCATCCGTGGGGGACTCAGGTCAGAATCGGCAGGCGTTTCACCGCTGTCGAGGCCCGTCATGCCTGATCTGGATATCGCCACCTACATCGCCGCCTGGCCCAGCCTGCGCCTGGAAGCTGCCCCGCCCTGGACGCTAACCGGTGCCTGCGAGCACCAGGTCAGGCTGCTACTGGCGCGGCTCGGTCCCGGCTATCGGCGCCAGGGCGACAGCGCTATCCATGAGACCGCGGTGGTGGAGGCGGGCGCGGTGCTCAAGGGGCCGGTCATCATCGGGCCCGGCACCCTGGTGGCGGCGGGCGCCTATCTGCGCGGCGGTGTTCATCTGGGCGCCCACTGCGTGGTGGGGCCCGCCTGCGAGCTGAAGAGCAGCCTGCTGCTGGACGGCAGCAAGCTCGCCCACTTCAATTTCGTCGGGGATTCGCTGATCGGCAGCGGGGTGAATCTGGAGGCGGGCGCCATCGTCGCCAACTACCGCAATGAAAGTGACGGCGCGGTCATCCGCATCCGCCACGGAGACCGGGTGATAGACACCGGGGTGATCAAGTTCGGCGCCCTGATCGGCGACAATTGCCGACTGGGCGCCAATGCGGTCATCGCGCCGGGCGCGCTGCTGTCGCCCGGCACCCGGGTCGCGCGGCTGGAGCTGGTTGACCAGGGCGTGCCTTAAGGCGAGTCGGGCGCCGCAGTACCCTGGCCGGCGAGATAGGCGTCGGTGGACTCCAGGCTCGCATAGGCGAAGGCCAGCGCCGCCATCAGGGCGGCGTGCACCTGGGCCGCCGGCACCCGGACCCCGTTGAATTCCAGATCCAGGGTGGCGCAGGCGTCATGGATCACGGTCACGGCGTAGCCCAGATCGGCCGCGGCGCGGACGCCGGCGTCGATGCACATATGGCTCATGGCGCCCACCACCACCAGCGATTCGATACCGCGCTCGTCCAGCAGCTGCTTGAGAGAGGTCTCGCGAAAGGCATTGGGATAGTGCTTCACCACCACCGGTTCGCCGGCGCGGGGCACGACGGCGGCCTGGATCTCGACGCCATCGCTGCCGGGCACGAAGATCGGCGCCTCGGCGCTCAGCGACAGATGCTGCACATGGATCACCGGCACGCCCTGGTCGCGGGCGTGGGCGATGATCCGCGCGGCATTGGCGACCGCGGCCTCGATGCCGCTGAGGGGCAGTTTGCCGCGGGGGAGGTACTCGTTCTGCAGATCGATGACGACGACGGCGTGCTTGCTCATGTCCAGCCTCTCGGAAGATGCTTCAGGTTTTGGGTCCGGCCATGATTGGCCAACCGCGCCCGCCGGCGAAGGGGCGTGACCGACAACTTCAGGGGCGCCAGCGACACATGCACGATCAACCACCGATCGAACTCGGCCTGCTGCTCTATCCCGGCGTGCAACAGGCGACGGTCCATGGCCTCACCGATCTGTTCGAGATCGCCGGGCGCCTCACCGGGACCGCGGAGGATGCCGAGCGCCCGCGGTTGCGCGTCAGCCACTGGCGGCTGGAGGAGGGCGAGACGCTGCCCAGGCGGGTCTACGATTCCCTGCCCGGGGCAAGCGGCGCGCCCCAGGTGCTGATCGTGCCGCCCAGTCTGGCCGAGCCGATTTCACCGGCCGCCGCCGCGCCCTATGGTGACTGGTTGCGCTTGCAGCATGGCGAGGGCGTGCGCCTGGCCTCGATCTGTGCCGGTGCCTTCCTGCTGGCGGAAACCGGTCTGCTCGATGGCCGTACCGCCACCACCCACTGGCTGCATGTCGAGCGCTTCGCCACCCGTTTCCCCCGCGTGAATCTGGACGCCGACCAGTTGCTCATCGACGGCGAGGACCTGGTCACCGCCGGCGGCCTCATGGCCTGGACCGATCTCGGTCTGCGCCTGGTCGACCGCTACCTGGGCGCCAGGCGGATGCTCGACACCGCGCGGACCCTGGTCATCGACCCGCCTGGCCGACAGCAGCGCTACTACAGCGCCTTTTCGCCGCGCCTGAACCACGGCGACAGTGCCATCCTCGCCGTACAGGAATGGCTGCTGGCGACCGGCGCCCAGGACCTCGCCCTGGACACCCTGGCCCAACGCGCCGGACTGGAACCTCGTACCTTTCTGCGCCGCTTTCGCCAGGCCACCGGCATGACCACCACCGCCTACGGCCAGCAACTGCGCGTCGGCCGTGCCCGCGAGTTGCTGCAGGCCAGCCGCCTGCCGCTCGAACGGGTCGCCTGGGAGGTCGGCTACAGCGATCCAGGCGCCTTCCGCAAGGTCTTTACCCGGGTCGTGGGGCTGAGCCCGGGGGATTACCGGCGGCGGTTTGGCGGATTGGCGGGAAGCGGACGCTGAGGGCGAGGGCGGGGCCAGCCGACCGCCACCCCGGCGGTCCCACGGGCGGTTTTCGGACGACCAAGGACCCGCTGAGCGCAGCTTGTCCAGAAAGCCGTAGCTGTGATCGGAAAGGCCCGCCTGCAGGAATCCGTTGTCGCCAAGCGCAACGGTAGAATCCGCCGGTACCGATCCTTTTGGGGCAGCTGCCGAGAGCGGTAGGGCCGTCCCAGTCTCAGGTGTTCACCCTCTATCTACCGACGGATGCCCGGTGCGCGGAACGGGCGATTCGTCTCCCTGTTTGAACTGAGCCCTGATCCATTCCTCCACAGAAAGAGTACAGATGACGGTGCCTCCAGCTTCCGCGAGGCATCGATCCGAGCGCCGCGCGCTCAGAGATGACAAGCCCCATGCAGGTAACAATGAGTCAAGATCCAAACTTTCAGCTGCTGTTCGAGGCGCTGCCTCACCTGGTCCTGGTACTGACGCCTGGTCCCGATTTCATCATGGTGGCGGCCAACGAAGGGCGGGTTCGCGGTACCAATACCCGACGGGAGGACTGCATAGGTCGCTCGATTTTCGAGGTGTTCGGCCGCAACCCGGACGGGCAGTCGGAGTTCGGCGCCGGTGTGCTGCGGGCCTCGCTGGAGCGGGTGGTGCAGACCGGCAAACCGGATCGTATGGCGATCACCAAGTACGACATTCCCCGGCCAGCCAGCGAGGGGGGTGGTTTCGAGGTCCGTTACTGGAGTCCGCTGAATGTCCCGGTGCTGGATGACCGGGGCGAGGTTCGCTACATCATCCACCAGACCGAAGACGTCACTGACCAGGTGCTGGCCGAGCAACATTCCCGCACCCATCTGAAGCTTGCCGACGAGCGCTTTCGCGCTGCCCTTCTGGCCTCCGAGGCAGGCATTTTCGACTGGTACATCGATGAACACAGCTTCTATTGCGATAGTGCCTTGCAGCAGCTGTTCGGCTTGCCGGACGTCCTGACCTCGGAACCCGTCGAGCGCTTCCTCGACCATGTGCATGTCGCTGACCGGGGCATCGTCAGAGCAGCGCTAGCGGAATGCGTCCATGGCAAGGATTTCGTCGTGGAGTTTCGCCTGAAGCGCGACGCAGGCAGACAGTGGCTCCTGAGCAAGGGCAAGGTCTTCCGGGATGCCGCCGGCAACCCGTCCTACGTCACCGGCACCTGCGCGGACATCACCGCGCGCAAGCAGGCGGAAAAGGCCTTGTCCGACCTCAACGAAACGCTCGAGGCGCGGGTCGCGGCCGAGGTGGCGGAGCGTTCCCGCGTGGAAGACACCCTGCACCAGGCGCAGAAGATGGAGGCCGTGGGTCAGCTCACCGGGGGTATCGCCCATGATTTCAACAATCTGCTCACCGGGGTCATCGGCAGTCTGGAGCTGATGCAGCGGCGTCGGCGCAGCGGTGACGAGACGAATGACGAGCGCTACATCACGGCGGCGGTCACCTCGGCGCAACGCGCGGCGGCCCTTACCCAGCGGCTGCTGGCCTTTTCCCGACGCCAGACCCTCGATCTGAAACCGCTCGAGGTCAATCCCCTGGTGGCGTCCCTGGAGGACCTGCTGCACCGCACCACCCGGGAAGACATCACCGTCACCACGCACCTGGCCGCGGGCCTGGCGCTGGTGCGGATGGACGCCAACCAGCTGGAAAGCGCCGTGATCAACCTGGCCATCAACGCCCGCGATGCCATGCCGGATGGCGGCACCATCACCATCACCACTGCAGCCGTGCATCTCACGCCGGAAGAGGGTGCCGCGATGGATCTGGCCGAGGGTGATTACGTGACGCTTACCGTGGCCGATACCGGGGTGGGAATGACGCCCGAGGTGCTGGCCAAGGTGTTCGAGCCCTTTTATACGACCAAGCCGATCGGGCAGGGGACGGGCCTGGGGCTGTCCATGGTGTATGGCTATATGCGTCAGGCCAACGGCGGGGTCCGCATCCTGTCCCAGCCGGGGAAGGGCACCCAGGTGCAACTGTACATGCCGTGCCTGGGCGGTGACCTGGACATCCTGCCCAGCGAAGAAAGCCGCAGCGCTCCCCTCGGCGTCGGCGAGGTGGTGCTGGTCGTCGAGGATGAGGCCGTGGTGCGGTCGCTGATGGTGGAAGTGCTGGGCGAACTCGGCTATCAGACCCTCGAAGCCGGGAATGCCCAGGAAGCCATGCCGTTCCTGGAAAATCCCCAGCGCATCGACCTGATGATCTCCGACGTGGGCCTGCCCGGCATGAATGGCCGCCAGCTGGCCGATCTGGCCCAGGCCAACCGCCCGGAACTCAAGGTGCTGCTGGCGACCGGCTATGCGGAAGGCTCGAACGTGGAGGGCTATCTCGCTGCCAACATGGAGATCATCACCAAGCCCTTCGCCATCGATGCGCTGGCGAACAAGATCAGCGAGATGTTGAATCCGGCGGGTTGAGGAGAGCCCGGGGACGGGCTTGCGCGACTGCCCGCGTTCGGCCATCCGGGCTGTTCCCCGAGCAACAGTTGTCCGGGAAACTGTTCGGTCAGGGACTTCCAGGCGGCGAGGTTTTCACTTAAGTCACTGATATAGCGAGATTTTCGCGCTGGCACGGCATGTGCTCCAGCTCAGGGGCCACCTTTAAGGGAGTCCCTGCATGGCCGTCGCCCCCTCGCTCACTGCCGTTCCCCACGCCTTACCCGAACGTCCCGCCACCGTGTTGCGCGACGCCACCGAGGCCCTCGATGCCGCGGCGGCGCTGGCGGAGGATTTCGCCCGCGAAGCGCTCAGTCGCGATCAGGAGCGGCGCCTGCCCTGGGCCGAGATCGAGCGTTTCTCGGCCAGTGGTCTCTGGGCCATCACCGTGCCGCGGTCGTTCGGCGGCGCCGGGGTGGGCTTCGGCACCGTGGCGGAAGTCATCGCCCGTATCTCCGCAGCCGATCCCTCCCTGGGTCAGCTGCCGCAGAATCACCTGGGCGTGGTCAACAACCTGCTGCTGACCGGCAGTCCGGACCAGCAGCGCCACTACCTCGGCCTGGTGCTCCAGGGCTATCGCTTCGGCAACGCCTTCTCCGAGGCGCGCAGCAAGACCGTTACCCAGTTCGAGACGCGCATCCGCTTTACCGGGGACACCGCCTGGATCGATGGCGAGAAGGCCTATTGCACCGGCGCGCTGTTCGCCCATGTGGTCCCCACGGTGGCGCTGGACGAGGAGGGTCTGGCTCATCTCGCCCTGGTCCCGCGCGATGCCGGTGGCCTGACGGTGATCGATGACTGGGACGGCTTCGGCCAGCGCACCACCGCCAGTGGCCGGGTGCAACTCAAGGGCGTCAGTGTCCGGCGCAGCGCGGTGCTGCCGGCCTGGAAGGCCTTCGAACGGCCGACGGCGGACGGCCCGGTGTCCCAGATCATCCAGGCGGCGGTGGACGTCGGCATCGCCCGCGGCGCCTTTGCCGCCACCCTGGCGGCTGCCCGGGTGGCGCGGCCCTGGACCGACAGCGGACTCGAGCACGGCTGGCAGGATCCGCTGAGCCAGGCGCTGATCGGCGACCTGAGCTGGCGGCTGGCCGCCGCCGAGGCCTTGCTGGAAGACGCCGGCGCCGCCGTCGACCGGGCTCTGGCGGCGCCCTCCGCGGCCAGCGTCGCCGAGGCCTCGGTGGTGGTGGGGCAGGCCAAGATCGCCTCCACCGAGATCGCCCTGGCCGCCGCCAATCGCCTCTGCGAGCTGGGCGGCACCCGCAGCGTCTCGGCGCGCTTCGGCCATGACCGCCACTGGCGCAATGCCCGCACCCATACTCTGCACGATCCGGTGCGCTGGAAGTACCACCTGATCGGCAACCACCTGCTCAACGGCGTCGAGCCGCCCCGTCACGCCTGGAACTGATGCCATGACCGATCTCGCCCCTGCCATCCAAGCCGAACTCGCCTTCGCCGACCAGGTACTCGCTGACCTGCGCGAGGCGCTGCCCCTGGACGCCCGCGCCCGCGATCCGCTGGTGATCGCCACGGTGGGTGACCTCCAGGTGCGCCTGGCCGCCGCTCGCGCCCTGCAGCGACCGCACCGCAGCGAAGACGCCCCGGTACGCCAGATCCAGGCGCGCCTGGCTGCCGACCATGCCCGCCAGCTTGCGGCCGAACTCAAGCGCGAATGGCTGACGGACGCCCCGGCGCCCCGTCAGCCCGGGCCGAGCGTTCGCGACCTCCGGCGCCTGCTGGGCGAGCACCACCTGACGATCACCGACTAGAAAAGGACTGCCATGTCACTGCGTACACTGCTTCGTTCCCTCCTGCTAATGCCGCTGCTGGCCACGACCGCGCTGGCGGCTGCCGACGAGGTCCCGTCGCTGGCCGGCAAGCGCATCGCCATCAGCATGACCGGCACCAGTCACTACTTCGATCTCAAGGCCTTCCAGGCCCAGGTGGAAGAGGTCAAGCGGCTGGGCGGCACGCCCATCACCCTGGACGCCGGTCGCAACGACAAGAATCTGGTGACCCAGCTGCAGACCCTGGTGACCCAGAAGCCGGACGCGGTGATCCAGACCCTGGGCACCCTGAGCGTGATAGACCCCTGGCTGCGCCGCATCCAGGCGGCCGGCATCCCGCTGTTCACCATCGATGCGCCCTCCCAGTACAGCCTCAACAACACCACCTCGGACAACGCCGCCGCTGGGCGGGAGCTGGCCGAGCAACTGGCAAAGGACACCGGCGCCAAGGGTGACATCCTGGTGTTCAACGGCTTCCAGGGCGTGCCGGTTTGCGCTATCCGCTACGCCGAGTTGCGCAAGGTACTCGACGCCCATCCGGGACTGAAGATCATCCAGCCCGAGTTGCGCGACGTGATTCCCAACACCGTGCAGGACGCCCGTGGCCAGATCGCGGCGCTACTCAACAAGTATCCCAAGGGGCAGATCGCCGCCATCTGGTCGGCCTGGGACATTCCCCAGCTCGGCGCCAGCCAGGCGCTGATCGAAGCGGGCCGCACCGAGATCAAGACCTATGGCGTCGACGGCACGCCCGAGGTGCTGGAGTTGCTCAAGCGCGGCGACAGTCCGGTCGGCGCGGTGGTCGCCCAGCAACCGGCGCTGATGGGCCGGACCGCGGTGCAGAACGTCGCTCGCTATCTGGCCGGTGCGCGCGACCTGCCTAGGGAGACCCATGTGGCTACCCTGCTCACCACCCCTGGCAACCTGAGTCAGGTCGCGGCGCTGCGAGGTGATCCATGAGCAGGGCGATCCTCGAACTGCAGGGTATCTCCCGGCGTTATGGCGCCACCCGGGCGCTGGACGGTGTGGACCTGACCCTGAGGGCCGGCGAGATCCACGGCCTGATCGGCGAGAACGGTGCCGGCAAGTCCACCCTGATCAAGGTGCTCGGCGGCCTGGTGACGCCCGACACCGGGGCGCTGCGCCTGCATGGTGAAGTCCTGACGGGCGTCGGGCCGCGCGAGTTGGCCCGCCGTGGCATCGCCATCATCCACCAGGAGCGGCTGCTGCCGCCCAACTTCACCCTGGCCGAGGCGCTGTTCTTCGGGCAGGAGCGGCGCCTCGGCCCGCTGCTGGATCGCCGTGGGCAGGAACGGGCGGCGGAGCGGTTGCTGGCCGAGCGTTTCGGCCTGGACTGCCGCGCGCGAACCCGGGTGGCGGAGCTGAGCAGCGCCGAACAGCAACTGCTGCAGATCAGTCGGGCGCTGCTCGGCACGCCGGAGGTGCTGGTGCTCGACGAACCCACGGTGGCCCTGGCCCATGGCGAGGTGGAGCGCCTGCTGACCCTGCTGCGCCAGTTGCGCGACCAGGGGCTGGCCCTGCTCTATGTGTCCCATTACCTGCAGGAGGTCGAGCGCCTTTGCGATCGCGCCACGGTATTGCGTGGCGGCCGGGTGGTGGCCGAGGTGACGCCCAGCGTGACGCCGGCAGCGGCCATGGCGCGGTTGATGATCAACAGGGACCTGGGCGAGGCCTATCCCAAGGCCCGGACCGCGCCAGGCGAGGTGCTGCTGGAGACCCGCAGGCTGGGCCGTCCGGGGGCCTTCGCCGAGGTCGACCTGCAGGTGCGCCGTGGCGAGGTGGTCGGAATCGCCGGCCTGGTGGGCTCAGGTGCCAAGGAGCTGCTCAAGACGCTGTTCGGTCTGTTGCCAGTAGCCGAGGGCGAGTTGCTGCTGGACGGTCGCCCGCACCGCTTCGCCAGTCCCCGCGCGGCGGTGCGAGCAGGACTGGCGTTGTTGCCGGAGAATCGCCGCCAGCAGGGCGTGGCACTTGATCTCACCGTGACCGAGAATCTAACGCTGGCCGCCCTGGAACGTTTCAGCTGGTTCGGTCTCCGCCGGCCAGGCGCCGAACGCCAGGCGGCGCTACGGCTACGCGAGGCGCTGGACATCCGTACCCCGGATCTGGAGACGCCGGTGCGTCATCTCAGCGGCGGCAACCAGCAGAAGGTCGCCCTGGGCAAATGGCTGGCCCGGGACGCGCGGCTCTATCTGCTCGACGAACCCAGCGTGGGCATCGATCTCGCCGCCCGCGCCGAACTCTATCGCCAGGTCGCCCGGCTGGTGGAGCAGGGCGCCGGCGTCCTGATCCTGTCAGTGGATCTACCCGAATTGCTCAATCTCTGCGACCGCATCCACGTGATGCACCGCGGCCGCCTGCTGCCGGCACGCCCGGCGGCCGAGTTGACGGCGGAGGAGCTTCTGGCCGCCGCCACCGGCGCCCGTGAGTGGCCCGCCAGACAGCATCGGAGGGCGGATCTTGGCCTCGCCTCCTGATCGGTTGTCGATCCCGGTCCCGACCTGGCGCCCGGACCTCTGGCGCCATGGCGCGCTGCTGGCCTTCGCAGTGATCGCGGTCCTGTTCGCCTGGCGCGCACCGGGCTTTCTCGGCGCCGGCAATCTGGCCAACATCCTGGCCCAGGCCGCCATTCCCGGCATTCTCGCCCTGGGCCTGACCCTGGTGATCGTCGGCGGCGGAGGTAACGTGCTTGCCGGTGGCCTGGACCTGTCGCTGGCGGCCAATCTCGGACTCTGCGCGGCGTTACAGGCGACCCTGGTCAACGCCGGCTACGGTGCGCCGCTGGCCATTGGCCTGACCCTGGTCTGCGGGTTGCTGGTCGGAGCGCTCAACGGCCTGACGGTGACCCTGCTGGGCCTGCCGCCGCTGCTGGCCACCCTGGCCAGTCTCAACGTGGTAGCCGGTCTGGAACTGGTGCTGAGCGAGAATACCGTGCTGCCGGCCAGTGCGCCCTGGCTGGATCTGCTGGGCCTCGGCAGCTGGCTGGGCATACCGGCCGCGGGTTGGGTGCTGCTGGTGACCGCTCTGGCGCTGGCGGTGCTCCTGCAGCGCACCCCCTATGGGCTGCGCCTGGCGGCGGTGGGCGACCATCCCGAGGCGGCCCGCGCGGCGGGTCTACCGGTGCGCGGGCTGGTGTTTTCCAGCTATCTGCTGGCCGGCGGCTGCGCGGGCCTGGCGGCGCTGCTGTCGGTCGCCTGGTTCAGCGGCAGCACCCCGGGTTCGGGCGAGTTGCTGCTGCCGGTGGTGGCCATCGCCTTTCTCGGCACGGTGTTCTCCTGGCGCTCGCAACCCAGCGTCGGCGGCACCCTGCTGGCGGCCCTGCTGGTGGGGATGCTCGGCAATGGCTTTCAGTTGCTCGGGGTGAGCAGCTTCCTGGTCAATGGCGTCCAGGGCACGCTGATCCTGCTGGTGGTGGCCGCGGCCAGCCTGCGCCAGGAGGGCCATCGATGAACGCGACCCTTGCCCTCGGCCGGTCCGGTCTGCGCCTGGCTTTGCCGTTGCTGTTCCTGGCGCTGGTGGTGGTCTTCGCCCTGGCCGCGCCCGGCTTTCTCAGCCAGGGCAACCTGCTCAGCCTGTTGCTGAACAATGGCCTGGTCCCGGCGCTGGTGGCCCTGGGGTTGACCTACGCCATCGCCGCGGGCGGCATCGATCTTTCGGTGGGCATCGCCCTGGATCTGGCGGCCTTCGGTTGCATCGCCCTGCTCAACGCCGGTTGGCCGCTCGCCGTGGCGCTCGCCGGTGGGGTGGGGCTGGGCTTGCTGGTGGGGCTGGCCAACGCCCTGCTGGTGGCCGGCGTGGGGCTGTCGCCGTTCCTGGCCAGCCTGGGCGTGCTGTTCATCGGTACCAGCCTGCAACAGCTGCTGTCCGAGGGCGGCCTGCCGCTCTACCTCAAACCCGAATTCCGACCCCCTGCGAGCAGCTGGCTGGGCGCACCGGCGGCGGTCTGGGCGGTGGCGCTGCTGGCACTGCTCTACGGGGTGGTACTGGCGCGCGGACGCCTGGGCCGCGCGCTGCTGGCCCTGGGCAGCCAGCCGCTGGTGGCGCGTCATTCGGGGTTGGCGCTGCGCCGCCTGGCGCTCTGGACCTGCCTGGCCACGGCGCTGGCGGCGGCGGTCGCCGGCATCCTGCTGGCGCTGCGCATCGATGCCTATGTGCCGCTCTCGGGCAATGCCTACCTCATCAACGGCATCGGCGCCGTCTTCATCGGCGCCAGCCTCAATCGCCACGGCCGGCCCAACGTCCCCGGCAGTCTGCTGGGTGTACTGCTGTTGGCGGTGGCCGCCAACGGCCTGCTGCTGGTGGGCTGGAATTTCTACTGGCAGCAGGTGGCCACCGGGCTGCTGATCCTGCTGGTGCTGACCCTCAACCAATTGGCGCGGCGCCGCGACGCGTCGCGCTAGGAGTCCCCATGTCCCGCGAAATCCGCCTCAATGCCTTCGACATGAATTGCGTCGCCCACCAGTCGCCCGGACTGTGGCGCCATCCGCGCGACCGCTCCTGGGAGTACAAGGACCTCGAATACTGGACGGAGCTGGCGCAACTGCTCGAACGCGGGCTGTTCGACGGCCTGTTCATCGCCGATGTGCTCGGCCTCTACGACGTCTATGGCGGCGGCCCGGCGGCGACCCTGCGCGAGGCCACCCAGGTGCCGGTCAACGATCCCCTGGCGCTGATCACCCCCATGGCGGCGGTGACCCGTCACCTGGGTTTCGGCCTCACCGCCTCCCTGAGCTTCGAGCATCCCTATCCCTTCGCCCGGCGGCTTTCCACCCTGGATCACCTGACCCGGGGGCGCATCGGCTGGAACATCGTCACCTCCTATCTGGAAAGCGGCGCGCGCAACCTCGGCCAGTCCGCGCAGGCCGATCACGATGCCCGCTACGACTACGCCGAGGAATACCTGCAGGTGGTCTACAAGCTGCTGGAAGGCAGCTGGGAAGAGGGCGCGGTGCTGCGCGACCGCGCCTCCGGCCGCTTCACCGATCCGGCCAAGGTGCATCCCATCGGCCACCACGGGCGGCACTTCCAGGTGCCCGGCTATCACCTCTGCGAACCCTCGCCGCAGCGCACGCCCGTGCTCTACCAGGCCGGCGCCAGCAGCCGTGGCCGGCAATTCGCCGCCGAGCACGCCGAATGCGTCTTCGTCGCCGCCCCGTCCAAGACGGTGCTGAAGAAAACCGTGGCCGATATCCGCCGCCGGGCTGCCGAGGCCGGTCGCGATCCGCGCCAGGTGCTGATCTTCAACCTGCAGACGGTCATCGTCGGCGAAACCGATGCCCAGGCGCGGGCCAAGTGGCAGGACTACAAGGGCTACGTGAGCTACGAAGGCGCCCTGACCCTGATCTCCGGCTGGACCGGTATCGACTTCGCCGCCTACCGCCCGGACCAGGTCCTCAAGCACCTGCACACCAATGCCATCCAGTCCGCCGTGGAGGCCTTTTCCACCGCCGATCCCGGCAAGCAATGGACGGTGCAGGAACTGGCCGACTGGGTCGGCATCGGCGGCTTCGGGCCGCTGTTGGTAGGCAGTCCGGCGACGGTGGCGGACGAGTTGCAGAGCTGGGTTGAGGAGACCGACGTGGATGGTTTCAACCTGGCCTATGCCGTGACCCACGAGACCTTCGCCGACGTGGTGGACTTGCTGGTTCCGGAGCTACAGCGGCGCGGGGTCTACAAGCGCGCCTATCAGCCGGGCACGCTACGCGAGAAGCTCGGCAGCGCCGGCCCGCGGCTGCCGGCGGAGCACCCGGCCGCCGGCTATCGCGACCTGGCGCGGCAGCGGGAGGAAAGCGTGATACGGGTGCCGGCCTAGTCCGCCCCGTTATTCCGCCTTTTCATAGACGGCAAAGCCCCAGTAGCCACTGCCGGTCTTGCTGACTTCTAGCCAGCCTTGGCGTAGCAACTGCCTGGCGATCAGTCGATTCATGAAGCCGTGGCCCAGCAGCAATATGCTGTCCGGGCCACCGGCCAGGGCGGCGAGCTTGTCTGCTGCCTGTCTCGACCGCTGTTTCGCCTGGGCACAGGACTCGGAGTCTTTCGCCACTCCGCACAGCCACAGCAGACGAAAGACGAAGGCCCAGGTGAAGGGTGACAGGCTTAGCAGCGGAACGCTCACCACGGGCAGTGCCGCCTCGCGAAAGGTCGTGTCCTCGATGGCTGGCGCCTTGCCCAATGCGGCGAGAGAAGTCAGGGCGCGTGGTGCAGTGCTGGTGGCTGCCAGGCCGATATCCCTGGCCGCGGCTATCGCCTCCGGAGTGGCGGCATCCGTGCCTATATCGGACCGATCATAGTCCGCGATCCAGTCGACCATGTCTCGCGCGGCGACGGCACGGTAGTTCTCCAGCGCCGGCTTGCCGTGGCGCATCAGTATGATTTTCATGGGACCTGGGTCGTTGCCGGAAGAAAAACGCTTGGATATGAACGCCTCTTGCAACTAGGTCATGGCAAGGGCTATCCCGTGATTACAACGGCGACTCCCAGCGTATCGTGCGCTGGGCACTCCGGCGTTGGCGAGGCTGCGCCAGCTTTGCTCCGGGCGCCTTGCTGGTCCGGTTGCCAAGGGCAGGAGGCCGCAGGGGCGAACCCACTGTGCCGCCGGCTGGGGGACGAGGCGGACATGGGGCAGCGCCTACACCAGCGGCTCGGCGATCCGCTCCAGCAACTCGGGTCCATCGTTCTTCACGCTGCCCACGGCCTTGCCCACCGGGTACCAGTCGAAGGCGTCCACCGGCGTACCCTCGACCTCGCCGATCTCGCTGGCGCGTTCCATGGGCAGCTCGGGGTCCAGCCATTCGCGCGCCACGGCGGGTGGCAGGACCAGCGGGCGGCGGTCGTGGATGTCGACCATGCCGGCGTCGGAGGCAGCCGTGATGATGACGAAGCCGTCATCGTCCTGAGGTGCCTGGTCGGCCGGGCGGAAGTGGCCGATGGCGGCAAAGAACAGCGGTTCGCCGGATTTCAGCCTGATGAAGTAGGGCTGCTTGAGCTTGGGATCGGCGGAATCCTTCTTCCATTCGTACCAGCCATCGACGATGACCAAGGCGCGGCCTCTTTGCCAGAGGCCGCGAAACATTCGGCTGGTGGCCGCCGTCTCCACGCGCGCGTTGATCACCGGCGGCCGCTTGGCCTGGCGCGCCCAGGCGGGCTGGTAGCCCCAGCGCACCGGATCCAGGTGCAGGCCATCGGCCTGCTGGTGGAGCAGCTGAACCCGGGTGCCGGGCGCCACGTTGTAGCGACCCAGGGCGCGGGGCTCCAGGCCGGTGCGGACGTCCGCGGGCTGGGCGCCCAGGGCGTCCAGGTAGTCGAGGGCATAGCGGTACTGGGCGAAACGGCCACACATGGGATGCTCCTGGGCGAGGGAGACACAGGCTGAAGCGCCGCGCGTCCCTACTTTGGACCGCGCCCCACGCGCGAAGTACCTGGCGCTCAGGCCTTGGGCGCCGCCGTCTCGCGTCCGGCCAGACCACGGTCGTGCAGCACCATCCCCGCGACCAGGGCTGCGACGAAGCCGTAGGTTTTGGCGATGCCCAGGCCCAGGCCGGCCAGGGCCGGGCCCGGGCAAAGGCCTGCCAGACCCCAGCCCAGGCCGAAGAGCGCTGCGCCCAGTAGCAGGCGGCGGTCGATGGGTGCCATTGGCGGCAGCTGGAATCGGGTGTCAAGCAGAGGGCGGCTGAGTCGACGCTGCAGCTGAACGGCGGGCAGGGCAACCAGCAGGGCGCCGCCCAGGACGAGCAGCAGGCTGGGGTCCCAGTGGCCGCTGGCGAGGTCGAGAAAACCCAGTACGCGGGCGGGATCGAGCATCCCCGAGAGGGCCAGGCCACTGCCGAAGAGCAGACCGGCCAGCAGCGTGATGACCAGCCGCCAGAGCATCATCGTAGCAACCCACCCAGGGTGGCGGTCGCCAGTCCAAGGAGCAGGAAGACGGCGGTCGCGGCCAGCGAGCGGCGCGACCCTCGGGCCACGCCGAGGATGCCATGACCCGAGGTGCAGCCCGAGCCCAGCCGGGTGCCGAAGCCCACCAGCAGCCCGGCCAGCAGCACTGTCGGCCAGGTCGCGTTCACGGTCGGCTGGGGGAAGTCGTGCAGACCGCGCATCAGCAGCGGACCCAGGACCAGGCCCAGCAGGAAAACCAGACCGGTGCCGACCTGCTGGCCGCCCAGCAACCGACCAAAGATGCCGCTGATGCCGGCGATCCGGCCGTTGACCAGCAACAGCAGGCTGACCGCCGCACCCAGCAGCAGTCCGCCCGCCAGGGCAGGGAGATAGGCGGCGAGGGTCATGCTGGCGTGTCCTGCGCCTGGCAGAAGATCTGGTAGAGCGCCTGCAGCAGCTGGGCGGCCTTGTCTTCGGTGAGGCGGTAGAAGATCTGCTTGGCCTCGCGGCGGGTGGTGACCAGGCCGGCTTCGCGCAGCACGCCGAGTTGCTGGGAAAGGGTGGGCTGGTGGATGTCCAGGCGGGCTTCCAGTTCGCCGACCGCGTACTCGCCTTCGGCCAGGGCGCAGGCCAGCAGCAGGCGAACCGGATGCGCCAGGGTCTTGAGCAGGGCGGCCACCTCCCGGGCGCGGACCTGCATATCCTGGGCAGAGAGGGCCGCGCCGGGGGAGGGTTGGGCAGGAAGAGTCGTCATAAGCACGCCTGAGCGAGGACAATATACATATTTATATAATGTATATTGTCTCTCCGGCAAGCGTGATGTGGCGCGTTGATCCGCGCCAGGGTGGTACCCGTCAGCCGATCAGTGACCGGGCGAAGTCGCGATAGCCGTGCAGCGGGCGCCCCAGCATCTGCACCAGCCGCTCGCGGTCGCCGGGTTGCGGCAGCATGCCGTCGCTGACATAGCGCTCGGCCATGAGCCTCATCTCGTAGGCCATCCAGGCCGGCATGAAGGTCGCCATGTTCTGCTCGAAGCCCTGGGGATCGTCGCCGGCGTAAAGGATGGGGCGACCCAGCAGTTCGCTCCAGATCGCCGCGGCGCCCTCGCCGGTGAGGGTGTCCGGGCCGACCAGGTTGAGCGTCGTGCTGGGCAGCCTGCCCGGCGCCTGATCGCGGCGGATGAGCTCGAGGGCGGCGACCTCGGCGATGTCCCGGGCATCGACCATGGCCACGCCCTTGCCGCCGAGAGGCATGGGATAGATCCCGTGCTGCAGGATGACGTCCTTGAGCATGGCTTCGTTGTCGATGAAATAGCTGGGCCGCAGGATGGTGGCGCCAAAGCCCATGGCCGCGAGCATGCGTTCGGCGCCGAACTTCACCGCGAAGTGCGGCACGTTGACCGCGCTGTCGGCGCCGAAGACCGAGAGATAGACGACCCGCTCGACGCCGCTCTCCCAGGCGATGTTGAGGGTGATGAGCGCCTGGGTGAATTCGTCGCCGGTCACGGCGTTGAGCAGGAAGAGGGTGGAAACGCCGCTGAAGGCGCGGCGCAGGGCGGCGAGATCGAGCAGGTCGCCCTGCATGACCTCGACGGTGGCAGGAAAATCGGCGCTGGCCGGATTGCGGGTCAGTACCCGCACCTTGGCATCGCGCTGCACGAGTTGTTGCACGAGGTGGCGGCCTACGCGGCCGGAGGCGCCAGTGACGAGGATGGTCATGTCGGTAACTCCAGGTGGGTGAGGGGTGGAGCCACCTTAAGTCGTCTCACCTTGAGCCAATAGCCGCTAAAATAGGAACACTTCGTTCCATAATCGAGACACTGCCTTGGACTTCAGTCTGCTCTTTGACTTCCAGCTCATCGCCACCCACGGCGGCATCGGCAAGGCCAGTCGCGCCAGTGGCCGACCCAAGGCCAGCCTGTCGCGGCGGCTGGCCGAGCTGGAAGAGGCCCTGGGTGTCAGGCTGATCGAGCGGGGTGGGCGCAGCCTGCTGCTGACGCCGGCCGGTGCCGAGCTGGCGGCCCGGACCCTGGGGCCGCTGCGCGAAGTGCAGGAGGCGGTGGCGGCGGTGCAGGAGGGGGTGGCGGTGCCGCGTGGGCGGTTGCGCATCGCGGCGCCGCTACTGTTTTCCCAGGTGGCGCTGGGACGTCTGAGTGCGGATTTTCGCCGGCAGTATCCGGAGATCCTGATCGAAGCGGTGGGCGAGGATCGCCTGGCCGATCTGGTGGACGAGCATTTCGACCTGGCCATCCGCATCAATCCGGCGGCCGACAGCCGCCTGGTGGGGCGCTGTTTCGCCCGGGATCGAAGGGTGCTGGTGGCAGCACCTGGCCTCGATCGCCCCCCGGAATCCGCTGCCGAACCCATGCCCCTGCCGGCGGTGGTCATGCCCGGCCATGGCGACGGCGAGGTCTGGACGCTCGCGGAGGACGGGGCGCGCTTCCTGCCCCAGCCGGTGGTGCAGCTGACCTCGCTGTTGACCATCCGCGAGGCGGTGCTCGCCGGGGCGGGTGCGGCGCTGTTGCCGCTGTCCCTGGTGCAACGGCAGCTGGACCAGGGCGCGCTCAGCCGCTGGGGCACCCAGGCCGGCGAGACCGAACTCTGGGTGCTGCACACCTCGCGGCGACTGCAGAGCCCCAAGGTCAGGGCCTTCGTCGATTTCCTCTGCGCGCGCTATCCGGACGGCATCTTTCGGCTGGACTAGCGGAGTCCGCTGGCGGCGAGACGACAGCCTGCGTATCACCCGCCGCCCTTTGTCCGGATAATGGCGGCCACTCTGTCTCCAAACCGGAATGCTGTGCATGGAAATCAAGGTCAATTTTCTCGACAACCTGAGGCTCGAGGCCAAGTTCGACGACTTCTCGGTGATCGCCGATCAGCCCATCCGCTACAAGGGTGACGGCTCGGCCCCGGGGCCCTTCGACTATTTCCTGGCGTCCTCGGCGCTCTGCGCGGCCTATTTCGTCAAGCTCTATTGCCAGACCCGCGACATCCCCACCGATAACATCCGCCTGGCGCAAAGCAACATCGTCGACCCGGAGAATCGCTACAAGCAGACCTTCAAGATCCAAGTCGAGCTGCCCGCCGAGCTGTCCGACAAGGACCGCCAGGGCATCCTCAGATCCATCGATCGCTGCACGGTGAAGAAGGCGGTGCAGGCCGGTCCGGACTTCATCATCGAGGCGGTGGAAAGCCTCGACGCCGATGCCCAGGCCCTGCTGCTGCCCAGCGATGGCACCCGCCAGACCTACATCCCCGGCAAGGACCGGCCGCTGGAAGAGACCATCGCCAAGCTCTCCGGCATCCTCGCCGAGCTGGGCATGAAGGTGGAGATCGCCTCCTGGCGCAACATCGTGCCCAACGTCTGGTCGCTGCACCTGCGCGATGTGCAGTCGGCGCTGTGCTTCACCAATGGCAAGGGTGCGACCAAGGAAGCGGCCCTGGCCTCGGCGCTGGGCGAATTCATCGAGCGCCTCAACTGCAACTTCTTCTACAACGACCAGTACTGGGGCGAGGCCATCGGCAACGCCGCCTTCGTCCACCACCCCGACGAACGCTGGTTCCAGCCGGGGCCCAAGGACGCGCTGCCCCGGGAGATCCTCGACCGCTACTGCCGCAAGCTCTACGACCCGGAAGGCGAACTGCGCGCCTCGCACCTGCACGACACCAACTCCGGCAACGTGGCGCGCGGCATCTGCGCGCTGCCCTTCGTGCGCCAGTCCGATGGCGAGGTGGTGTACTTCCCCTCGAACCTGATCGAGAACCTCTACCTCAGCAACGGCATGAGCGCCGGCAACACCCTGGCCGAAGCCCAGGTGCAGTGTCTGTCGGAAATCTTCGAGCGGGCGGTGAAGCGGGAGATCCTCGAAGGCGAGCTGGCGCTGCCGGATGTGCCTGAAGAGGTATTGGCCCGCTATCCCGCCATCGTCGAGGGCATCCGCGGCCTGGAAGCCCAGGGCTTCCCGGTACTGGTCAAGGACGCCTCCCTGGGTGGTGAATTCCCGGTGATGTGCGTGACCCTGATGAATCCGCGCACCGGTGGAGTGTTCGCCTCCTTCGGTGCCCATCCGCGCCTGGAGATCGCCTTGGAGCGCAGCCTCACCGAGCTGTTGCAGGGTCGCAGCTTCGAGGGCTTGAACGACCTACCGCAGCCGACCTTCGAAAGCCAGGCGCTGATGGAGCCCAACAACTTCGTCGAGCACTTCATCGACTCCAGTGGCCTGGTCTCCTGGCGCTTCTTCAGCGCCAAGGCCGATCACGAGTTCGTCGACTGGGACTTTTCCAGCGAGGGTGAAGACGCCACCGCCCAGGAGGCCGCCACCCTGTTCGGCATCCTCGCCGAGCGGGACCTGGAAGCCTACATGGCGGTGTACGAGGAACTGGGCGCGCCGGCCTGTCGCATCCTGGTGCCGGGCTACTCGGAGATCTATCCGGTCGAGGACCTGATCTGGGACAACACCAACAAGGCCCTGCCGGTGCGCGAGGACATCCTCAACCTGCACCGCCTGGACGATGCGGCCCTGGAATCCCTGCTCGAACGCCTGGACGATACCCAGGTGGACGACTACACCCGCATCGCCACCCTGATCGGCGTGGAATTCGACGAGAACACCGTCTGGGGCCAGTTGACCCTGCTGGAACTCAAGCTGCTCATCCACCTGGCGCTGCAGCAGTTCGAAGAGGCCAAGGAAGAGGTCGAGACCTTCCTGCAGTTCAACGACAACACCCTGGAGCGCGGCCTGTTCTACCAGGCGCTCAATGCGGTGCTGGAAGTGGAGCTGGACGACGAACTGGAACTGGCCGACTTCGAGGTCAACTTCCGGCGCATGTTCGGCAATGAGCGACTGGACGCCGCCCTGGGTTCGGTTTCGGGCGAGGTGCGCTTCCACGGCCTGACGCCCACCAGCGTCAAGCTGGAAGGCATCGACAAGCACCTGCGACTGATCGACAGCTATCGCAAGCTGCACGCGGCGCGGGCCAGGGCGGCCGGCATCGCGCTCTGAGGTAGCGCCCCGCCCGTAGCGGGGCGGGGCCTTCCCAGCGGTCAGCAGACCGCGATATGGGAATCCGCGCGCGGCTCGGTGCCGCCGCAGAGCACGCCGGTTTCCGGATCGCGGACGATGATCTGGCCGCGACCGAAGTCGGTGGAGTCGTGGGCGATCTCGATCTGGTGGCCGCGCCGCGCCAGGCCACTGGCCAGGGCGCGGGAAGCCGCCTGCTCGATGCCGACCTTCATCTCCCCCAGCCATTGCCAGCGCGGCGCATCCAGCGCCGCCTGCGGATTCAGGCCGAAGTCCACCAGGTTCATCACCATCTGCACATGCCCCTGGGGCTGCATGTAGCCCCCCATGACGCCAAAGGGTCCGATGGGCACGTCACCCCGGGTCAAAAAGCCCGGGATGATGGTGTGGAAGGTCTGCTTGCCCGGCGCCAGGGCGTTGGAATGCGCGGCATCCAGGCTGAATTCCGAGCCGCGATTCTGCAGGCCGATGCCGCTGTCGGGTAGCACCACGCCGGAGCCGAAGCCGTGGTAGGCGCTCTGGATGAAGGACACCATGTTGCCCTCGCCATCGGCGGTGGCGATGTAGACGGTGCCACTGGCCTGGGGATCGCCGTGCAGCGGCGGCTGGGCCTGGTCGGTGATCTCGGCGCGACGGCGCTCGGCATAGGCGTCGTCCAGCAGGACGCTGGCGGCGACCCTCATGTGCTCGGGATCGGTGATGTAGTGCAGGCCGTCGGCATAGGCCTTCTTCATCGCCTCCAGCTGGCGGTGCCAGGTGAGCTGGCTGTCGCGCTGGTCGAAGTCATAGCCCTTAAGGATGTTCAGGGTCATGAGCGCGATCAGGCCCTGGCCGCTCGGCGGGATCTCCCACACCTGATAGCCACGGTAGTCGACCTTGATCGGCTCGACCCAGCGCGGCTGGTAGCCGGCCAGGTCAGCGGCGGTCAGGTGGCCGCCGGTCGCGGCGGCATGTTCGGCCAGACGCTGGGCGAGGGCACCGCGGTAAAAACTCTCGCAGCGGGTCTGCGCCAGGTCTTCCAGGGTGCGCGCCTGGGCCGGATTGCGAAACAGCTGGCCGGCGACCGGGGCCTTGCCCTCGATGAGGAAGGTGTCGAACCAGGCTTCCAGTTCGGGCGACTTATCCCGGCTGGCCTGGTACTCGGCCTGGGCGATGCGCCACTGGTGGGCGACCACCGGCGAGACCGGGAAGCCGTCGCGGGCCAGGGCGATGGCGGGTTCGAACAGGGTGGCGAAGGGCAGCTTGCCGAAGCGCCGCGACAACTCGGCCCAGGCCGCCGGACAGCCCGGCACCGTGACCGGCAGCCAGCCGTGCACCGGCATGCGTTCGTGGCCGGCGGCCTTGACCGTGGAGATGTCGAGGCTGGCCGGGGCATGACCGCTGGCGTCCAGGCCGTGCAGCCTGTCCTTGACCCAGACCAGGGCGAAGGCATCGCCGCCGATGGCATTGCCGGTGGGTTCCACCACGGTCAGGGCCGCGGCGGTGGCGATGGCCGCGTCGATGGCGTTGCCGCCCTGGCGCAGCATGGCGATGCCGGCCTCGGCGGCCAGCGGCTGGGAGGTGGCGACCATGCCATTGCGCGCGAAGACGCTCTGGCGTTGCGAGGCATAGGGGTAGTCGTGGGCGGAGAAATTCAGCATGGCAGGCTCTTCGTCTTCAATCGGGTAGCGGCGTGCGTCGGCTCAGAGCACGCGACTGAGGAATTCGCGGGTGCGCGGATGGGTGGGATTGCCGAACACCTGGGCGGGCGGGCCTTCCTCGATCAGTTCGCCCTGGTGCAGCACCACCACGCGATCGGCCACCTCGCGGGCGAAGCCCATCTCGTGGGTCACCACCACCATGGTCATGCCGTCCTCGGCCAGTTCCTTCATCACCTGCAGCACCTCGCCGACGGTTTCCGGGTCCAGCGCGCTGGTGGGTTCGTCGAACAGCATGGCCTGGGGCTTCATGGCCAGGGCGCGGGCGATGGCCACACGCTGCTGCTGGCCGCCGGAGAGTTGCGCCGGATAGTGGTCGGCCTTGTCGGACAGTCGCACCCGGGCGAGCAGGGCGCGGGCCTGCTCCACGGCGACGGCGCGCGCCACGCCGAGCACCTGGATGGGCGCCTCGATGATGTTTTCCAGCACCGTCATGTGCGGGAACAGATTGAACCTCTGGAACACCATGCCGATGTCGCGGCGGCGGCGGGCGATGTTGCGCTCGGAGTCCCTGACCCTCGATCCATCGGGACGCTCGCGAAAGCCCATCAGCTCGCCGTTGACGCGGATGGTGCCGCCCTGGATGTCCTCCAGGTGGTTGAGGCAGCGGATGAAGGTGGTCTTGCCGGAGCCGGAGGCGCCGATCAGCACCACCACCTCGCCGCGGCGCACCTCCAGGCTCACGCCCTTGAGGATGTCCAGCTCGCCGAAGGCCTTGTGCACCTCCAGCGCCTGGATCACGGGTTCTTGCGTGGTCGTCATGGCTAGCGTCCCCGTAGCTTGAAGCCCTGCAGGCTGAACAGCCGGCCGGTGGCGGTGGGTCTGTGACCGTCGGCCTTGCCGAAGCGCCGCTCCAGCCAGGCCTGGAAGAAGCCCCAGAGGGTGGTCAGGACCAGGAAGTAGATGGCCACCACTAGGTACAGCTCGAAGACGCGAAAGGTCGCCGAGGTGATCATCTGGGTGCTGAGCAGCAGCTCCTGCACCCCGATGACGCTGACCAGGGTGGTGTTCTTGAGCATCACGTTGAACTCGTTGCCGAGCGGCGGAATGATCACCCGCAGCGCCTGGGGCAGCACGATGCGCCGCATCAGCTTGGCCGGCGTCATGCCCAGGGAACGCGCCGCCTCGTACTGGCCGCGATCCACCGCACCGATGCCGGCGCGGATGATCTCGGCCATGTAGGCGCCTTCGTTGAGACCCAGGGCGATGATGGCCGCCTGGATGTTGCCCGGGATCACCAGGAAACCCAGGTTCAGGTCCTCGAAGCGGAAGATGCCGCCGGCCGCCAGGGCCGTGTAGAGGAAGACGATCTGCACCAGCAGCGGCGTGCCACGCATCAGCCAGACATAGAAGCGCACCGGGTATTGCAGCGCCCGGTAGCGCGACAGCCGTGCCAGCGCCGCCAGCAGGCCGAGCGCGCAGCCCAGCAGCATGGCGCCGACGGCGATGACGCAGGTCAGCCCGAGGCCGTAGAGGTAGACGTCGCTCGGGTGCAGCAGGTACTGCCAGAACACATCCCAGCTGAAGTTCATCGTGACCGTCCCTTAATCGAGCTTGTCGCCTTCCAGGTGCCACTTGGCCATGAGGGCGGCGTAGCTGCCATCGGCCTTCATGTCGGCGAGGATCTGGGTGAGGGCGGCGCTGAGCTGGCTGTCGTCCTTGCGCACGCCGATCCCGGTGAGGATGCGGGCGAAGGCCGGCACGCCGGTCTCGAATTGGCCGGGCGCCACGCCCTGGTAGTAGGCGGCGGTTTCCACGGTCGTGCCGTAGGCGTCGGTCTGGCCCAGGCGCAGGGCCTGGAAGGCGTCGGTGTCGCTGTTGTAGGCCACCAGCTTCATGGGCGCCTTGCCGGCCTTCTTCAGTTCTTCGTTGTGGGCGTCGAGCAGGGTGCGGATGGTGGAGCCGTTGAGCACCGCGACCTTCTTGCCGGTGAGGTCATCCAGGGTATGGATGCCGGCCTTGTTGCCGGCCGGCACCACCACCGCCTGGCTGGAGTACATGTAGTTGACGATGTCGATCACCTGGCGGCGCTCGGGCTTGTCGAACAGCTGGTCGATCAGCAGGTCGCACTGACCGGCCAGCAGCGCCGGGATCAGGCCCGAGAAGGGCACTACGCGCCAGTCGACCTTCTTGTCGCCGAGGCGCTTGGCGATCTCGGCGCCGAGGTCGACGGTGAGGCCCTTGGGCTTCTGGGCTTCGTCGAAGAAGCCGATCGGCGGGGTATCGAGGGCGCCGCAATAGGTGATCTTGGAGGCCTTGGCCAGGCGCTCGGGGATCTGGGGGGCGGCCTGGGTGAAGCCGGCAGCGAGGGTCAGGGCGAGCAGACTGCAGGAAAGCCGGTGGCGGGTCATGGTCTTCTCCGGAAGGACGGGGGTGGCAGGGCGGATGGCTCAGCGCGGGGGCGCACTTCGGGTCTGGTCGCCCGATCGTTCGATAAAGGTCAGCAGGTCGGGCACCGTGCCCTCGATGTGCTCGCGCAACACCCGCTCGGCCTCGGCGGCATCGCCGGCGCGCAGGGCGGCGAGGATGGGCGCGTGTTCGTCGCGGGCCGACTGGGGCCGGTCGGCGTGCAGCCAGAGCTGCATGTGCGGCTCGATCAGGGCATAGAGGCCGTTGATCTGGCGCAGCAGCCGCGGCCGGCCGGCCAGGCTGCACAGGTATTCGTGGAAGGCGCGGTGCTGGGCGACCCAGGCGCCGGGTTCCTGCTCGTCGTCCAGGTCTTCCAGCAGCCGCTCCAGGCGCGTCATCTCGCGGGGGCCGACATGGGGCGTGGCCAGGCGGATGGCCAGGCCTTCGAGGGCGCTGCGCATCTCGAACACCTCGCGCATGTCGTCCAGGTCCAGGCCGCTCACCACCGCGCCGCGGTGCGGCCGGAGGATCACCAGGCCTTCGGCGGCGAGGCGCTGGAAGGCGCTGCGCACCGGCATGCGACTCATGCCCAGGGTGGTGGCGATGTCCTCGGCGATCAGGCGTTCGCCATTGCGATAGTGCCCGGCGCAGATGGCCTGCAGCAGATGGCGATAGGCCTCTTCTTCGGCGCTCAGGGCGGTGGAGCGGGACAGAGCGGAGAGCGGCATGGGCTGGCTTCCTGGATTTTTGTATCCAATCTGCTAAGGCAAGGCCCATGCCAGGGAACCAAATGCTTGCCAGCGCTGGGCCGCGGGTCAGGGCGGTCCGGCGCCGGCGTTACCTTTTGCACCAGCCTGGGTCGCAGTTGCCGCCGCCTTGCTACCCCAGGACCCGAAACGGGGCGGCGTCAGTCCAGCAACTGGCCGTCGGCGGCGAAGAAGGGATAGGGCCCGGGATAGTTGCCCAGCGGCAGATGGTGGGTCACCAGCGCCTCGTCCGCCCAGCGATGCAGCAGCAGGCCCGGCGGCTCCAGGCGGAAGCGCGAGGGCGCGGCCTCGCGCAGGTCCAGGTCGACCTGGTGCGACACGCCAGGGCAGACGCAGGCCAGGGTGCCGCCGAAGCGGCGCTGGATCAGCCGGTGCAGGTGACCGCAGAGCAGGCGTTCCACCTGGGGATGGCGGCGGATCACGGCTTCCAGTTCGGCACCGCCGGCCAGGCCGATGCGATCCATATGGCCGATGCCGACCGGGAACGGCGGGTGATGCAGGAGCACCAGGGTCGGCTGGTCGGGTGCCTGGGCGAGCTGGTCGTCGAGCCAGGCCAGTTGCCTGGCGTCGAGACGCCCCCCGTGCTCGCCGGGGATATGGGTATCCAGGCCGATCAGCCGCAGCGGGCCGCAGTCCTGCTGCCAGTCCAGGGTGCCCTGGGCCGGCAGATAGGGGTGATCGGCGAAGGCGGCGCGCAGGGCGGCGCGGTCGTCGTGATTGCCGGGGATGACGAAGAAGGGCATGGCCAGCTCGGCCAGCACCTCGCGCAGGGTGGCGTATTCCTCGGGGGTGCCGAAGTCCACCAGGTCCCCGGTGATGACCAGGGCATCCGGGCGCGGTTGCAGGGCGTTGAGGCGGTCCACCGCCAGGCGCAGGGCGCCGAGGGTATCGACTACCCCGTAGGACAGCCGGCCGCCGGCCTTGATGTGCAGGTCGCTGAGCTGGGCCAGCAGGAAGGGCGCGTGCATTAGGGTCTCCAGTCAGGAAGCCAGGGTGAAGAGGGCGTCGGGGCGCACGTTCAGGTGCAGCAGGTCGCCCGGTTGCGCCTGCAGGGGCTGGGCGGTGTCCACCAGCAGCGGCTGGCCGGTGCCCACCTCCACCAGCAGCCGCGAATGGGCGCCCTGGAAGAATTGTCCGACCAGGATGCCGGTGAGGTGCGCGGGCGTCGCGCTCGGCTCCAGGTGTTCCGGGCGGCAGAACAGGGTGCTGGCCGCGCCGGTCCAGGGCAGCCGCCCGCCAGCGACCGCCACCTCGGCGCCGCTGTGGGCGCGCACCTCGAAGCGGTTGAGCTGGCCGACGAAACCGGCGACGAAGCGACTGGCCGGGCGCTGGTAGATCTGCGTCGGGGTGCCGATCTGGGCGATGCGGCCTTCGCCCATCACCACGATGCGATCGCCCAGGGCCAGGGCTTCCTGCTGGTCGTGGGTGACGTAAACCGCGGTGGTGCCGAGTTCGCGCAGCAGCGCGCCGATGTCGGCCCGCAACTGCTCGCGCAGCTGGGCGTCCAGCGCCGCCAGGGGTTCGTCGAACAGCAGCACCCGGGGGCGCGGCGCCAGGGCCCGGGCCAGGGCCACGCGCTGGCGCTGGCCGCCGGACAGCTGCTGGATGCGCCGCTCGGCCAGGGGCTCGAGATGCATCATGGCCAGCAGCTCGGCGACCCGGGCATCGCGCTCGGCGCGCGGCAGGCCACGGATCTTCAGGCCGTAGGCGATGTTGCCGGCCACGTCCAGGTTGGGAAACAGGGCGTAGTTCTGGAACACCATGCCGACGTCGCGCCGCTCGATGGGCAGGCCGGTGACGTCGCGGTCGTCGAACAGCACCTGGCCACCGGCATCGGGCTGCTCCAGGCCGGCGATCAGGCGCAGGGTGGTGGTTTTGCCACAACCGGACGGGCCGAGAAACACCAGGGTCTCGCCCGGGTGGATGTCGAGGTCCAGGGGCTGCAGTACCTGGCGGCCTCCGGCAAAGGTCTTGGCGCAGTGGCGCAGGCGGACGGCGGTACCTTGGGTCATCGCAGGGCTCCACGGGAGAGACGGGCGCTGAGGAACTGGAGGGCGACCAGCAGCGGCACGATCAGCAAGAGGAAGATCAGGGTGTAGGCGGAGCCCACCTCCAGCCGCGCCGAGGCGTAGCTGTCGGCCAGGCCCACCGGCAGGGTCTTGGTCAGGGGCGTGTGCAGCATCCAGGTGAGGTTGAATTCACCCAGCGAGAGGGTGATCACCATGAGGCTGCCGGCCAGGATGCCGGCGCGGGCATTGGGCACCACCACGCCGAAGAAGCGCCGCCAGGGACCGGCGCCAAGGCTGGCGGCGGCTTCCTCCAGCAGCGGCAGCTGGCTGCGTCTGAGCACCGCCATCACCGGGCGGATGAGGAAGGGCAGGGTGAACAGCAGGTGGCCCACCAGGATGATCGCCGGGCTGCGGCGAAAGCCGCCCAGGTGACCGTAGGTCAGCAGCAGCGCCAGCGCCGAGGCGAAGCCGGGCATGGCCACCGGCAACACCAGCAATTCCTCGAAGGCGCGGGCGAAGCGGTTGTCCAGACGCACCAGGGCATAGGCCGCCGGGACGCCGAGTACGACTGCGAGCACCGCCGTGCCCAGCGCCAGTTGCAGCGACAGCCAGACGGTGGGGGCATAGGCCTGCCAGACCTGGATCACCCAGTCGAGGGTGAGGCCGCTGGCGAGGCCCTGGAAGTAGTTGCGGGTGAGGCCGGCCAGTACCGAGAGCAGCACCGGCACCAGCAGGAAGGCCGCCACCAGCAGAGTGAACAGCAATTGCAGCCAGAAGCGCAGGGGTCGATTCATCGCAGGTCTCCCTGGACGCCGCCGAGGCGCCGCGCCAGCAGCAGGACCAGCCAGGTGACGAGGCCGAGCACCACCGAGAGCGCCGCGGCCACGCCGAAGTTGGCGAAGTTGGTGAAGGTGTCGTAGATGGCGATGGGCGTCACCGCCAGCCGCGTGCCGAGGGTGAAGGCGGTGCCGAAGGCGCCCATCGCGGTGGCGAAGCACAGGGCGCCGCTGGACAGCAGCGCCGGGGTCAGGCCCGGGATCAGCACATCGCGCACCACGGCGAAGAGGCCGGCGCCCAGGGAGCGGGCGGCTTCTTCCAGGCTGGTGTCGAGGGTCTCGCAAGCCGCCATCACCGTGAGGATCACCCGCGGGATGGAGAAATAGAGATAGCCGAGAAACAGCCCGAACAGCGAATAGGCGAACACCCAGGGCTCGCCGACCAGGCTGCGGCCGAGACCGGCGAACAGCCCCTGGCGGCCGCCCAGCAGGATGATCAGGAAGCCCACCACCACGCCCGGAAAGGCCAGCGGAAAGGTCAGCAGGGCCACCAGCAGGCTGCGCCCGACGAAGGCATGCCGCGCCAGGAAGCAGCCGGCGATGCCGGCCACCAGCAGGGTGGCCAGGGTGGTGACGGCGGCCAGGGCCACCGTCTGGGCGAGTCCGGACAGATAGCCGGCGCTGGTCAGCACCTGCCAGTAGCCGGAGCGGCCGGCAGCGTCCGGATGGGCGCCGAGTACCAGCAGCTGCGCCAGCGGCAGCAGCCAGAAGGCCAGCAGAAAGGCGCTCGCCGGTGCCAGGGCGACGAGCACCGGCCAGGGCAGCCGGCGCGGCACCCGGCGGCGCCCGAGGGAGACGGCGAGGCCCTGCATCTCAGCGCACCTCGGCCTGATAACGCTTGGCGAAGGCTTCCTGGACCGCTGCCATGTGACCGTAGTCGACGGTGCCGGCGCGGGCATAGTCGGCGTCGGGCAGGAAGCGCGCCTTCACCTCGGCCGGCAACGGCACGTCCCGCACCGGGCGCAGATAGGCCTGGGCCCAGAGCGCCTGGCCCTTGTCCGAGAGCACGTAGTCCAGCACCTTCTCGCCATTGGCGCGATGCGGCGCGCCCTTCACCAGGCTCATGGTGTAGGGCACCGTCAGGCTGCCTTCCTGGGGGATGACGAAGGCCACCGGGGCGTTGTCCTTGTAGCGGGCGCGGTAGGCGTTGAAGTCGTAGTCGACCAGGATCGGGATCTCGCCGGAGAGCAGGCGGGCATAGGCGGTCTGCTTGGGCACGATGGGATCGTTGGCGGCCAGCTTCTTGAAGAAGGCCATGGCCGGGCCGAAGTCGTCGAGGTTGCCGCCCAGGGCCTGGTTGAGCGCCACTGCGGTGACGTAGCCGACGAAGGCGCTGGACGGATCCAGGTAGCCCACCAGGCCGCGGTACTCGGGCTTGAGCAGATCGGCCCAGCGCTGCGGCACCGGCTTGCCGCCCAGGGCCTGGGTATTGACCATGAAGCCGAGCGTGCCGGAATGGATGGCGGTCCATTCACCCTTGGGGTCCTTGAGGCCGGCCGGGACCTGGTCCCAGTGCTTGGGCTGGTAGGGCTGCAACACCCCGGCCTTGTCGGCCTGGATGCCGAAGGTCACCCCGTAGTAGACGACGTCGGCCACCGGGGCTTCGCGTTCGGCCACCAGCTGGGCCAGCGACTGGCCGGAATTCTTGTTGTCCTGGGGGACTTCGATGCCGGTGTCGGCGGCGATGGCCTTGAGCTGGGCGCCCCAGTCGGCCCACTCCAGCGGGCAGTTGTAGCAGATGGCGGTTTCGGCGGCCTGGGCGCTGGCCAGGCCACAGGCCAGGACCACGCCGGCCAGGAGGCGACGCACGGGGAAGAGTGATTTCATCGGTAGGGCTCCTTCAAGGGGCCGGCACTGGTGCCGGGACGGACGAGGCAGGGCAGACACTGCTGGTGGGTGGCACTGCCGGCGATCAGCGCCAGCAATTCGGTGACGAGCACGGCGCCCAGGCTCTGCAGGGGCTGCATGACGCTGCACAGGCTGGGTTCGAGGCGGGCGCCCATGGCGATGCCGTCGAAGCCCACCACCGAGAGGTCGGCGGGCACGGGCACCCCGTGGCGCTGCAGTTCGGCGATGACGCTGATGGCCAGCAGATCGTTGGTGCAGAGCAGGGCGGTCGGGGCGTGGCGCTCCAGCAGCGGCGCCAGCTCCGCCCAGTCGGCGTCGGTGTGGCTGGCCAATTCCAGGCGCGGCAGTGTCGGCAGGCCGGCGGTGGCCATGGCCTGGCAATAGCCGGCGAACCGGCGCTCGCTGCGATCCGATTGCTGGGCCGGCCCCGAGACCAGGGCGATGCGGCTGTGTCCCAGGCCGAGCAGATGCTCGGTGGCCATGGCCATGCCCTGGCGGTTGTCCACCGCCACCGCCGCATAGGGGCGCTGGGGTTCGTGATAGGCCAGGATGAAGGGCGTCTGCTCCTGGCTCAGCTCGGCCAGCACCTCGCTGCGGTCGGCATCGGCCACCGTCAGCACCAGACCGGCGACGCGCTGGCGCAGCAGTTCCTCCACCACCGCCGCCTCGCGCTCGGGCTGGTAGTCGGTGGTGGCGATCACCAGCGAATAGCCCTGGCTGCGCGCGGTGCGCTCCATGGCCTGCAGCTGTTCGGCGAACACCGGGTTGAGCAGGCTCGGCACCACCACGCCGATCAGCCGGGTGCTCTGCTGGCGCAGCTGGCGGCCCAGCAGGTTGGGGCGGAAATTGAGACTGCGCGCGGCGTCCAGCACCCGCTGCCGAGTGCTCTCGCGCACCTGCTCGGGCGTGGCGAAGGCACGTGCCGCGGTGGCCCGGGAGACTCCCGCCTGTTGCGCTACCTGTTTCAGATCGGTCATGCCGGCCTCGTTTGAGATCGATCTCATTGGGGGCAGACAATGCCGGCGGCAGATGTCGGGACGATGACAGCGAGATGAAGCTTCTGCTCTGGCCCTGCGCGCCGGTAGGTCCTCCGGCGCGCAGGGCAGCAGGCGAGGGCGGGATATACCTTGGTATAGCCAAACGTCCATCGTTTCGATGGCTGGGACGGGATGGCGCGCCTAGATTAGCCCGGTGTCCGAACCCTGCGCGGCAGGGCCGGCCGCTCTCCCAAGGCCCCCATTCAAAGAGGTACGCCATGAAGACCCTTCCTGGCCTCTACACCCCCGCCGTGGCGCCGCGCTCGCTGCGGCAACGTCCCACCTCCCTGTGGGCCGATGCCCTCTGCCTCGTCCTCGGGCTGATCGCCCTGGCGCTGATCTGGCATGGCGTCGCCGAGATGCGCGCGCCCCTGGCCGTGCTCGACGCCGATCCCATGACCCTCGACCTGGCGCGACTGCCCGAGTACGCCCTGCGCACCACCCTGCGCATGTTCATCGCCCTGGGCGCCTCGCTGCTGTTCACCTTTGTCTTCGCCACCCTGGCGGCCAAGAGTCGCAAGGCGGAGCTGCTGATCCTGCCGGCCATCGACATCCTGCAGTCGGTGCCCATCCTCGGCTTCCTGACCTTTACCGTGAGTTTCTTCCTGGGGCTCTTTCCCGGTCGCCAGCTGGGCGCCGAGTGCGCGGCCATCTTCGCCATCTTCACCAGCCAGGCCTGGAACATGGCGTTCGGCTTCTACCAGTCGCTGCGCACCGTGCCCGAGGACCTGCAGCAGGTGAGCCGCCAGTTCGGGCTGTCGCCCTGGCGGCGGTTCTTTCGCCTCGAGCTGCCGTTCGCCATCCCCGGCCTGGTGTGGAACACCATGATGTCCATGTCCGGCGGCTGGTTCTTCGTGGTGGCCTCGGAAGCCATCACCGTGGGCGACAACACCATCAACCTGCCTGGTATCGGCTCCTGGCTGGCGCTGGCCATCGCCCGGCAGGACATCGCCGCCATCGGCTGGGCGGTGCTGGCCATGGGCCTCGTGATCCTGGTCTACGACCAGCTGTTCTTCCGCCCGGTGGTGGCCTGGGCCGATCGTTTCCGCGTCGAGCAGACCGCCAGCCAGCAGGTGCCGCGCTCCTGGGTCTACGACCTGGTCCGGCGTGCGCGCCTGGGACGCATGCTGGGCGGCTTCGGCAGCTTCTGCACCCAGCTCGCCACCCCGCGGATCCGCCGCGCCTGGCCGCACTGGCACCTGGCGCCGCACCGCCGCGCCTGGCTGCAGCGCGGGCTGGACGTGCTCTGGTACGGCGCGCTGCTGGTGGTGCTGCCCTATGGCGTCTATGCGCTGTACCGCTTCATCGCCGCCGACGTCTACTGGGTGGAAGCGGTCGCGGTGCTCGGCCTGGGGCTGCTGACCATGGCCCGGGTGCTGCTGCTGATCGCCGTCGCCAGCCTGATCTGGGTGCCCATCGGCGTCTGGATCGGCCTGCGCCCGGGCTGGTCGCAGCGTCTGCAGGCGGTGGCCCAGTTCCTCGCCGCCTTTCCGGCCAACGTGCTGTTCCCGGTGGCGGTGGTGGGCATCGTCAGCTTCCACCTCAATCCGGACATCTGGCTGTCGCCGCTGATGGTGCTGGGCACCCAGTGGTACATCCTGTTCAACGTCATCGCCGGCGCCAGCGTGCTGCCCAACGACCTGCGCGAAGCGGCCCGGCTGTTCGGTCTCAAGCGCTGGCAGTGGTGGCGGCAGCTGGCCCTGCCGGCGATCTTTCCCTACTACGTCACCGGCGCCCTGACCGCCGCGGGCGGCTCCTGGAACGCCAGCATCGTCGCCGAGGTGGTGAGTTGGGGCAATGAACGCCTGCAGGCCCATGGCCTGGGCGCCTACATCGCGCAGATGACCACCGCCGGCGACTTCCCCCGGGTCGCCCTGGGCATCGTGGTGATGTCGATCTTCGTACTCGGATTCAACCGGCTGCTCTGGCGGCCCCTGTATGCCTACGCCGAGCGGCGTCTGCGGCTCGACTAAGAGGAGAAACGCCATGAACCTGACCGCGCTGAATTCCCTCCCCCTCATCGACGTCCAGAACGTCCGCCAGCTCTATGGCAACGCCGGCGGCCCGGCCCGGGTCGTGCTGGACGAAGTCTCCCTGACCCTGCACGAAAACGAGATCGTCGGCCTGCTGGGGCGCTCCGGCTCGGGCAAGTCGACCCTGCTCAGATCCATCGCCGGCCTGCTCACCCCCAGCGGCGGCACCGTCCATTTCCCGCCCAAGGACGACGGCCAGCGCGCCCGGGTCAGCATGGTGTTCCAGAGCTTCGCGCTGTTTCCCTGGCTGACCGTGCTGCAGAACGTTGAGATCGGCCTGGAAGCCCTGCACGTGCCGCTGGACGAGCGCCGTCGTCGCGCCCTGGCCGCCATCGACCTGATCGGCCTGGACGGCTTCGAGAGCGCCTATCCCAAGGAGCTCTCCGGCGGCATGCGCCAGCGCGTCGGCCTGGCCCGTGCCCTGGTGGTGCACCCGGACGTGCTGCTGATGGACGAACCCTTCTCGGCGCTGGACGTGCTCACCGCCGAGACCCTGCGCACCGACCTGCTCGACCTCTGGGTCGAGGGGCGCATGCCGATCCGTTCGATCCTCATGGTCACCCACAACATCGCCGAGGCGGTGCTGCTCTGCGATCGAGTACTGATCTTTTCCAGCAATCCCGGGCGCGTCGCCAGCGAGATCCGCATCGACCTGCCGCAGCCGCGCAATCGCCACGATCCGGCCTTTCGCGAACTGGTGGAGGAGATCTATGTGCGCATGACCGGCGAGGCCACCCCGGCGCCCCACGACGCAGGGGTTCCTGGCAATGGCCTGGGCATGCGGCTGCCGACGGTCTCGACCAACGCCCTGGCCGGCCTGCTGGAGGCGGTCCAGGCCGCGCCCTACGACGGTCGCGCCGACCTGCCGGAACTGGCCGGCGGGCTGGGCTATGCGCTCGACGAACTCTTTCCCCTGGCCGAGGTGCTGCAACTGCTGCGCCTGGCGGTCCTCGAAGGCGGCGATCTGCGCCTGCTGCCGGCCGGGCGCGCCTACGTCGAGGCGGGGGTGGACGTGCGCAAGCAGCTGTTCGCCCGCCAGTTGCTCAACTTCGTGCCGCTGGTGGCCCATATCCGCCGGGTGCTGGACGATCGCCAGGGCCACACGGCGCCGGCGCGGCGCTTCCGCGACGAACTGGAGGACTTCATGGACGAAGCCGACGCCGCCCGCACCCTCGGCAGCGCCATCCAGTGGGGGCGCTATGGTGAGCTCTTCGCCTATGATCAAGCGGCCGATATGTTCAGCCTGGAAAATCCGGGCTAAGAGCGACCACGAACGAGAAACTGGCCATGGATCGACGCCCCTTCGCCACCACCACCCACTGGCTGCGGCTAGGGGGCCTCTGCGCCCTGGCGCTGGGCATCGCCCTGCTGGACACCCTCACCGACCGGGAGATCGCCATCGGCGTCTTCCAGGTGGTGGTGGTGCTCCTGGCGGCCGGTTTCCTGTCCGCGCGCGGGGTCACGGTCACCGCCCTGGGCTGCACGCTGCTGGTGCTCTGCAGCTATGTCGCCACCCGTAGCGGCGACCAGGAGGCGGGGCTGGTCAACTGCATCATCAGCCTGCTGGCCATCGTCGCGGTCGCCGCCCTGTCGCTGCGCCTGGAGGCCGCCAAGCGCGCCGCCGATGCGGCCCGGACGCGTCTGGTCCAGGCCGGGCGCCTAAGCCAGCTGGGTGAACTGGCCGCGTCCATCGCCCACGAGGTGAATCAGCCGCTCACCGCCATCGCCGCCAGTGGCAACGCCTGCCAGCGCTGGTTGAGCAATCAGCCGCCGCAGGTGGAGCGCGCCGTGCAGGCCGCGCAACGGGTCATCGACGACGCCCACCGCGCCAGCGCAGTGATCGCCCGGGTGCGCAGTCTGGTGCGCCAGGCGCAGGTGGCCAAGGATTGGCTCAACGTCGCCGATACCGTGGAGAAGGTGCTGGATTTCGTCCGCGCCGAATTGAGCCAGCGCCAGGTCGCCGTGGAGGTGCGCCTGCAGGAGGGCCTGCCGCCGCTGCTGGCCGACGAAAGCCAGCTGCAGCAAGTCATCCTCAATCTGCTGCTCAACGCCCTGGACGCCCTCGAAGGGATACCGCCCGAACAGCGGCGGGTGGTCATCCAGGTGGGGCAGGACACCGCCGGCGCCATCCGCCTCGGCGTCGAAGACAGCGGTCGTGGCTTGACGCCGGTAGCGCGCGAGCAGATGTTCGAGGCTTTCTACACCACCAAGGCGCAGGGCATGGGCCTGGGCCTGGCGCTGAGTCGCTCCATCGTCGAAGCCCACGGCGGGCGGATCTGGGCCACCTCGTTGCCGGAGGGCGGCACCGGGGTCTACTGCAGCCTGCCCAAGGATCCACAACCATGACCTCAGCGAGCATGACCGACCAAACCCAGCCCACCCTGGTCCACCTGGTGGACGACGACGCCTCGGTGCGCGCCGCCGTGGAAGACCTGCTGGCGTCCGTGGGGCTCGATACCCGCAGCTATGCCTCGGCCGCCGACTTTCTCGAGCGGGCCCGGCTGGACGCGCCGGGCTGCCTGGTGCTGGACGTGCGCATGCCCGGCATGAACGGCCTGGATCTGCAGCAGGAGTTGCAGCGGCGTGGCCTGGCGCTGCCGATCATCTTCATCACCGGCCATGGCGACATCCCCATGTCGGTCCGAGCGATGAAGCAGGGCGCCCTGGAATTCCTCACCAAGCCGTTTCGCGACCAGGACCTGCTCGATGCCATCGACCAGGCACTGCGCAAGGCGCAGGACGCCCATGCCCAGCGCCGCCAGTTGCAGGATCTGCAGAGCCGCCTCGACACCCTCAACGACGGCGAGCGAGCGGTGCTGGCGCGGGTGGTGACCGGGCTGCTCAACAAGCAGATCGCCGCCCAGCTGGGGGTCAGCGAGATCACCGTCAAGGTGCGTCGCGCCGCCCTGATGCGCAAGCTGCAGGCCGGTTCCCTGGCGGAGCTGGTCAAGATGGTCGAGCGGCTGGAGGCGTCGCGCGGCTAGGCCTTTCCTGTCGGGAGTACAGGCGCTGGACCGGCTCCGCAGCCTGGTTGTCGCGCCAATCACTTGCGCGCTAAAGAAAGGCAATAGTCAGTCGATACGGGTTTTAGAGGATCGCCTTTCGCCGATCCAAGGAGCCCGTCTTGAACCTTCGTCAGCTACGCATCGCCCCCCGCGCCATCCTCTGCTTCGGTGCGGTCACCCTGTTCGTGATGCTGCTCGGGGCCTTCGCCCTGGTCCAGCTCAAGGCCCTGCGCGCCACCGAGCAGGCGATGGAGGCCGAGTGGCTGGCGAGCGTCCAGACCACCGATGACATCCAGATCGCCTTGATGCACACCCGGCTGGAGAGCATTCGGCTGCTGGCCACTGAGGACAGCGCCGCCATGGCCATGGCAACGCGGAAGATCCAGCAGAATCGCGATCTGATGAATGCGCGCACGGCCTATTACCGCGACCATCTGATCTCTACCGCTGAAGAGCGCGCCAATTTCGAGCAGGCCGCGCTGCAGATGAAAGGCTACCTGGACGGGCTGGATCGCATCGTCACCCTGGCCGCCAGCGATCGCGCCGAGGCCCTCAGGCTGGCCAATGGCGAGCAGCGCCAGCGGGCCGAAGGCTATCAGGAGCAACTGACCCGCCTGCGCGATTTCAACGGCGAAGGCGCCCGTCACGCGGGGGAGGCGGCCACCGGCATCTATGACCGCAGCGTCAGCATCGTGGTCGGCATCATGCTGCTGGCGGTGCTGGTGACCCTGCTGCTGGCCTGGCGTCTGACCCGTAGCCTGGCCCAGCCGATCGGCGACTCCCTGGCCGTGGCCAATGCCATCGCCCAGGGTGAGCTGACCGGCAGGATAGATCCCACCGGCAAGGACGAAGCCGCAGGCCTGATGCGCGCCCTGGCGCAGATGCAGGACAATCTCAAGGACACCCTGCATGGCATCTCGCGTTCGTCCGACCGCCTGAGCGATACCGCCCGCACCATGCACGCCGTCACCGACCAGGCCAGTCGCGCCCTGGCCAGCCAGAACGCCGAGATCGACCAGGCCGCCACCGCGGTCACCGAAATGAGCGCCGCCGTGGAAGAGGTGGCGCGCAACGCCTCGTCCACCTCCCAGGCCGCGCGGGAATCCAGTGCTGCGGCGGAAAACGGCAACACCAAAGTCGGCCAGGCCCTCGACGCCATGCAGCGTCTCACCCAGCAGGTGCAGTCGACCTCGGTCCAGGTCGAAGGCCTGGCCGGGCAGGCCCAGGACATCAGCCAGGTGCTCAGCGTGATCGGCGCCATCGCCGAGCAGACCAACCTGCTGGCGCTGAACGCCGCCATCGAGGCCGCCCGCGCGGGCGAGCAGGGCCGCGGTTTCGCCGTGGTCGCCGACGAGGTCCGCGCCCTGGCGCATCGCACCCAGACCTCGACCCGTGAGATCGAGCAGATGATCCAGGCGATCCAGAAGGGCTCAGCCGAAGCCGTGGATTCCATGCAGCTCAGCACCACCCAGGCCCAGGCCACCTATGTGATCGCCCAGGAAGCCGGCACGGCCCTGAGCGACATCCTCCAGGCCGTGCGCCTGATCGACGAGCGCAATCTGCAGATCGCCACCGCCTCCGAAGAGCAGGCCCATGTCTCCCGCGAGGTGGACCGCAACCTCATCAGCATCCGCGATCTGTCGGTGCAGACCAGCGATGGCAACCGCGAAACCGTGGGCGCCAGCGAGCAGCTGTCGGAACTGGCCGGTGAACTGCAGACGCTGGTGCGCCGCTTCAAGCTGGCGTGAGGGGCAGGGCGCGCTGACGGCGGTCGCGCGCCCGCTCTTCTTACATTCGGTTACCTTTGGCCACTCTGTTTCGCCGGCTCATCGGCCCGAACCCGCCGGGCGCTTTCCCGAGTAGTGGCTTTTTGGTATCAATGGTTATTGTAATACCTATTTAGTTTCGTCCCTCGACGCTCTCGCAGAGAAACCATGGCGCTGCCCCAATACAGTCTCAGAGTACCTGTCTCCCAATTGCAGCTGGGCATGTACGTCTGCGAACTGGATCGACCCTGGGCGGGCACGCCCTTCCTGTTCCAGGGCTTTCCCATCCAGAACGCGCACGACCTGCGCACCCTGCAGGAGACCTGCGAATTCGTCTGGGTGGATCGCCGCCAGAGCCATACGGTGACGCCGCTGTCCGCCAGCCTGTCGGCAGGCGCTCAGGCCAAGACCTATGCCATCGACTACCGGGATGAGGTCAAGACCACCGAACCGGTGTGGCGTGAAGCCCGCGCCGTGTCGATGCGCATGCTCGACGCCGTCAAGTTCGGCAAGGAACTCGACGTCGGCGAAGTGCGCCGCGCGGTCGGCGAGTGCGTCGAGAGCGTGCTCAAGCACCCTGCGGCCAGCCTCTGGCTGGCGCGCATCAAGCAGCGCGACCACTACACCGCGGAGCACTGCCTGCGCGTCTCGCTCTATGCCATCGCCCTGGGCAAGGCGCTGGGCCTGCTGCCTCTCGAACTGGAAGAACTGGGGGTGTGCGGCATGCTGCACGACGTCGGCAAGATCAAGGTGCCCGACGAGATCCTCAACAAGCCAGGCCGCCTGACCGACGAAGAATTTCGCATCATGCAGGCCCATACCACCTACGGCTATCAGTTGCTGATGGCCAACAGCGAGGTGCCGCCGGCCGCCGTCGACGTCGCCCATACCCACCACGAGCGCATGGATGGCAAGGGTTATCCCCGCCAGCTGCCGGCGCACCGCATCCCCTTCAAGGCCAGGATCATCGCCGTGGTGGACGCCTACGACGCCATCACCAGCGATCGCCCCTACAGCGAGGGCCGCTCCAGCCTGGAAGCCCTGCGCGTACTGTTCGAAGCCCGGGGCACGCAATTCGACGAAGTCGTCGTGCTGGCCTTCATCCAGCTGATCGGCGTCTATCCGCCGGGCGAGATCGTCGAGCTGAGCACCGGCGAGGTGGGCATCATCATCGGCTTCGACGCCGGCAGCAAATTGAAGCCCCGCGTGCTGATCGTGCTGGACGCCAGCAAGCAGCCGCGCCCGGAGCGGGTGCTCGACCTGGCGCGCAATCCGCTCGATGAGCAGGGCCGTCTGGTCAGCGTTCGCGAAGTGAAACCCTCGGGTGCCTATGGCATCGACATCGACGCCTACCGCGCCAAGGGACTGGTGGTGCCTGGCTGAACGGATGAGGGGTCGCCGTTTGGGGGCCGACCGTCAGAGGGTCTTCAGACCCGTCGGCGTCTCCAGGTAGGCCAACAAGCCGGGTCTCTCCCCAGGCAGCACCGCGACGGGTCCGGAGAAGCCGATCGCCTCCAGCTGCTGCCCGAGCCCCGCGGCATCGGGATGCCTGAGCTCCAGGCGCTGCAGGCGACAGCCCTGATCGACCAGCCCAGCCGCCGGGTGCCGGGCGTCGCCCCAGTCGATCAGGCTGGGCAGGACCCCGCCCAGTGGCAGCTGCCCATCGGCATGGATCGAGATCTGCCAGGCCAGCGCGCCGCGACTCATCGACTCGATGCGACCGAAGGTCTGCGTGAGGTGCGCATCCGCCTGCGCCAAGCCCTGGGTCCCAGCCACCCAGTGGGCCAGGCGGGGCGCAGCGTCCGGTGCCAGCTCATCCAGCCCGAACCAGCGCGGTCTGGTCGGCGGCGGCGCGTCCGGGTCCGGGGCTATGACTTCCAGATAGCCGTCCCCCAGCCCGAGCAGCAGGTTGTGGGTGCCCATGCGTGCATGCTGGCCGCCGGGCTGCAGCGCCACGCCGAGGCGCTCCTCGACATACCGGGCGCCCGCGTCGAGGGTTGGGGCCATGATGACCAAGTGATCCAGGTTGGAAAGTCTCACGGGGCGACTCCTGAGCAGAAATGGGGTAGCGGTTCGCCAGGATCTAAGCGGCTTGGCAGGCATGGCGGCGCTCGCCACCTGGTGTGAGCAGACCTTTCTATTAGGCCGCACGCTGCCCTAATCTGCTGCGCCAATGCCAGCAGTACTCCATCAGAGCACTCCTTGATCTCGCCTTCCGACGGCGATGTTGCGAGACTGATATCAAGGACATGGGTGCTGTAGCTGATTAGCCTTGCAAGGCTGCTCTCGTATTCTTGGGAATTCCATGAGCTGAGTTATAGGGCTAGTGGTGCATTGGGTCGGAAAGAGTACATATTTTAGCAAGCCGCTAGTCTGTATCAGAGCCCTTAAAGTTTATGGATTCGAATGTTTGGGTGCTTTGCGCGAGCCTATAACTAGGCAGGCTACTATTGCTGCAAGAGCATCGGCATGTTAAAGATGTATTGGTGCTGATAGGGTCCTCCGGTTTTTTGCTAGAAAATAAATCTATCGTGCGAATACCGTTTGAGTGGGGCCTTTTCCGAAAAGCATATAGCTTCTTCCAACTTTGTTGATGGTTTTTGGTTTGACGGAGTATGAGTGCGCAGTACTGGCGTAGGTGATTTTTAATTTTTAATAGGTTTGATCCATGGCATAGTATTCTCGCTATTTTGAGCTGTATGCGAGCTTATGTATGGATTCGTCAGCTTGTGTGGGTTTTATTCGTGAGATGCAAGACAAAATAAAATTTGTCAGTGGTTATTTTTTTGAGGATAATCGAGGTTTTGCGGTGCTTGAGTCGACCCCGCTGAGCTTTTCGATTGTCAAGCGTGAACTATTAATTTGAATGATTTGGGTGGTTTGATTGGCAAGCTCAAGGAAGTGGCAGGCATGGCCTGCTAGGTTTAGAGATAAAGTTGAAAGTACAAGTGGTATGGTTGCACTGCTGTCTGGTGCTGCAGCTCTAACCGGTACCATTTTGTCTGTTCCGCTAGCCGCCACTCTGGGCGGTGTCGCTCTTTTTGGAAGCGTAGCTTATATTGGCTATAAAAGCGTGCCTCCAAAAGCCATGAGGGCTTCTCAGTTTTTGAATCAACAAATTTCCATAGAAGATTTGTTATCTTTGGACGAAAAAATAGTTCGTGTCGTAGTGGTTGGAGCTTCTCAGTCAGGAAAAAGCACTTTTTTAAAAAGAGCTCAGCACCGCTCTGCGGTTCCATCACGCACAAATACCGTGCGAGCCGAAATGCTCATGCTTCCTGGGGATCCGCCACATTATGTTGCGTTGCTTGATGCTGATGGAAAGGAGTATGTACAGCAGTTTGAGGTTTCAAAAGAGGCGGACTTTTTGATTTTATTTGTGGATCATAATGCTAGCTCTGTAGAATCTTTAAAGTCGGACGAAAGACTTGCGGATCATGACAGGTTCATTGAGCAAATTGAGCCTGTTATAAAAAGAGGTACTCGGCTGGCGAGATTGCATTTGTTATTCAATAAGCGCGACCTTTGGGAGGCTGGTCAGCAGTCATCTGAGCTTGAGCAATGGTTTCAAAATCATGTTGCCGCTTGGAAGAGAATCCAGGTTGCAAATGAGTTAACATTTAGCATACATAGCAACAATAATGCTCAGGACATGGCGGGCATGATGGAAAATATTAGGGATTTTGTCGCTGATAGGAATAAGGCATAATGCATGTGATGCCAAGGTCTAATATTGTGTTTGAATATAATTCTCCAGTGGAGTTTATATTGGTTGCGTCGCTGAAAGGGCACAGGTCTGTAGTTGCAAGATCTAAAGATTCGAAAATGGATCTTATCTACTATTCTCATTTTAGTCATATTGATTTTGATCATTTCAGGCCGTCTTCAGTAGATATGTTTTATCCGGCAGTAGAAGATTTGCTTCCGTTGTGTGTAGAGTCTGAGCCGGTTTTTAATCAGCGTTTAGCACAATTTGATGATCGTAAATCTAGCCTTACATTGGTTTGGCGCGGAGTCAGAGATTCCGAGCTGATCAAAGAAGTTCAGGAAATGCTTGATGACAACGCACCTCTGCTGATTGATTCTTTCGAATCCGGGCAGGAAGGTGATGTTGAATGGCTGTTGTCTCCTATAATTGCAAAGTGCTCGGAGTCGTTGAGTAAGTCCAAAAGGCGTAAGTTAATGAAGGCTGCGAGATTAAGGCTGGTTATGCTGGTTACTCTTGCATATTTGATTGCTGCGCTTGTGGCTTTTGTCATGTTTTTTTTAAAAAGATAATTTTGGTTTTTTTGGTTTGGTTGTTGGCATGTAGTGTTGACTTGAATTAGGAGTGGTTATGAGTTTTTCTTCTTTTCTACGTTATATTTCTAATTGCGTTCAATTTTTCCTTAAGCAGTAGCGATCTTATTCTTAATCGTCCTTTGCCAAAACGTATTGCCTATCCCAGTCTTTAGCAGTTCCTGCAGGTGTTCGGCATAATAGACTTTGTGCAATATTTCCTTAAGCCTTTATTTTTGACGATTCGCGTTCTCCCACCTATTGTCAACAAGTTGCGCATTCGTCTGACGAATGTGCTCGATCGGAATACCAATTCAGGCAATGGGAGTGTCAGATGTCTTTTGCTCGTTCGGCCTTGGCCAACCGCTTTTCCGCTCTAGTGCTCACCGCTGCGACCGCCACCCTGGCGCTGCCCCTGGCCGCCGCGCCGGGGGTCGAGGGTTCCCTGTCCGCCGTGCAGGGCGATGCGCGGGTCGCCAAGGCGCTGGAAGCGCTGCGCGCCGACGATGGCCGCACCTTCATGGAACAAAAGCATATCGCCCAGATTCCCGCGCCGCCGTTCAAGGAAAAGGTGCGCGCCGAGTATTACCTCAAGCGCTTCCAGGAGCTGGGTCTCAAGGACGCCAGCATCGCCCCGGAAGGCTATGTGATCGCTACCCGCAAGGGCACTGGCCAGGGGCCGCAGCTCGTGGTGTCGGCGCACCTGGACACGGTGTTTCCCGAAGGCACCGACCTGACCCTCAAGGAAAAGGACGGCAGGACCTACGGCCCCGGCATCGGCGATGACGCCCGGGGCCTGGCGGCGCTGCTGTCGGTGATCGACGCCCTCAACAAGAGCGGCATCGAGACGGTGGGCGACCTGGTCTTCGTCGGCACCGTGGGCGAGGAAGAGCTGGGCAACCTGCGCGGGGTGAAGGCGCTGTTCAAGGATCGCCAGGGCATCGACGGCTTCATCTCGGTGGATGGCATAGACGTGCGCCGCATCGTCAATCGCGGTACCGGCAGCCACAGATACGAGATGACCTTCAAGGGACCGGGTGGCCACAGCTTCGCCGAGTTCGGTCGGCCCAGCGCCATCCACGCCATGGGTCGCGCCATTGCCAAGATCGCCGAGGTCCGTCCGCCCAAGGAACCCAAGACCACCTTCACCGTGGGCACGGTGCAGGGCGGCACCTCGGTCAATGCCATCGCCGGCGAGGCGCGCCTGACCCTGGACATGAGATCCAACGAAGAGGCCGCGCTGCTGGCCGAAGAGAAGGAAATCCTGGCCCTGGTGCAGGACGCGGTGAAGGAAGAGAACCAGCGCTGGGAGACCGACCAGATCTCGGTGGACATCAAGCTGATCGGCGATCGTCCGGCCGGGGGCACGGCGGAGGATTCGCCCATGGTGCAGACGGCGCAGCGCTCCATTGCGGCGGTCACCAAGGGCGCCAAGGTCACCCTCAGCGGTGGCAGCACCGATTCCAACACCGCCATGTCGCTGGGCATTCCGGCCATGACCATCAGCGGTGGCGGGGAGGGTGGCAGTGCCCACTCGCTGGCGGAATGGTACAAGCCGGTGGACGCCTACCAGGGTCCGCAGAACGTGCTGCTGACCAGCCTGACCCTGGTCGGCGTCAAGGGCGTCAGCGAGCCGGTGCTGCAGGCCAAGGGCAAGTAGCCCGCAGCCGGCCCTGGCAGCTGTCCGCAAGGGACAGGTGCCAGGGCCGGCGGCCTCATTCGCTCGCCGGCTTCAGTCGCAGGCAGGCCAGGGAGCTGGCCAGGATCGCCACGCCGGACAGCGGATACAGCAGGGTCGAGGGCACCAGCGGAATGAGCGCCCCGGCCAGCAGCGGACCGACGCTGGCGCCCACGTCGCGCCACATGGCGTTGGAGGCCAGCGCCGGCAGCCGGGCCTGACCCGGATGGCGGGTGGCGACCAGGGTCACCACCAGGGGGATCTGCAGGGCGCGCAGGATCAGCACCCCGCCCGCGCCGAGGATCAGCCAGTGAAAGCCGAAGGCGATCAGGAACAGCGCGGTCAGCGTCGAGCAGACCACCAGCATGGGCGCCGCGCCATAGCGATCCGCCGCCCGGCCGCCGAGCGGGCTGAGCAGCATGTCGGACAGATAACGCAGCGCCATCAGCAAGCCAGCGACCAGCACCGCATTGCCGCCCAGTACCGCCTGGGAAAAGGCCGATAGACCAAAGATGAACAGGCCGTCCAGGGTCACCCCTTCGATAAAGGACCAGGTGACGATGCGATCCGGCCAGCGCAGGCGCCGTCCGGGCGCCGGCAATTCGTGCCCGGCGCGGGGCAGCCCCAGGGCCAGCAGCAGGCCGATCAGGCAGAGTCCGCTGCTCAGCAGCAGCACGGCGCGCGGGCCGTATTGCAGGGTCAGCCAGGCGCCCACCGAGAGCGCCAGCATGGGACCGATGGCGATCAGCGACCGGGACGTACCGGTGCGCCGGGCGGCGCCGGCCGGATCGGCGGTGGCCAGTACCTGGGTGGACAGATTGAAGGTGGCGAAGCTCAGGCCCCAGGCCAGGCGCAGTCCCAGCAGTGCCCAGAAGCCGGAGAGATGGGCGTTGCCCAGGGCGCAGAGGGCGGCCACCGCGGAAGCCACGACAAGACTGCGGCGATCGCCGCAGCGGGCATAGAGCTGCACCACATAGCCATAGCCGACGATGCGGATCAGCCGGTTGGCGGCCAGCAGGATGCCGGCCTCGATCAGGCTGATGCCGAAGACCGGGGCGTACATGGGCAGGACGAGATAGAGCAGCACGTCGCTGGGCAGGCAGCAGGCGAGGACGATGGCCGCGCGCCGGGAGGCCTGGTCGACGGACCGGGAAGAGGTCATGCGCAAGAGATTCCTGTGGGGGAGGTGAGGTCCAGCCCGTCGGTCGCCGGCTGGACAGCGGATTGCAGTGACGGCCCGGCCCTACAGGCGCCAGGCAGAGGCCGTGACTGCAACGAGACTGTCATTATCTCTTCTTTTGCAAGAGGTGTCCGCCAGGCGAAACGGCTGAACTAACCGCGTGCGCGCGCAATCCTTTTCAGTGCGTCTTGCGCCGCGCAGTGGCTGCCCGGCCCTGCCACGTCCCGTCATGAAAAGGAGTCGTCAGTGACCGTAGCTGCCCATCATTACCACCCTGTCCGGCCCGGCCCGTTGCACGCGCTGCTGCTGGCCGGCTCCGTCCCGCTGTTCATCGGCGGCCTGCTCAGCGATATCGCCTACTACCAGACCCAGCAGATCCAGTGGGCCAACTTCGCCGCCTGGCTGATCGCCGGCGCGCTGTTGCTGTCCGGGCTGGCCCTGCTGTTCGCCCTGGGCAATCTGTTCGGCGCGCGCTTCCGTGGTCGCCGGCCGGCGGCCTATTTCCTCCTGCTGCTGCTGGCCTGGGTGCTGGGGCTGGTCAATGCCTTCGAGCACGCCAAGGACGCCTGGGCGGTGATGCCCGCCGGGTTGATCCTCTCGGTGGTCGTGTCGGTGCTGAGCCTGGTGGCTGCCTGGATCGGTCTCTCCAACCTGCGTTCGGAGGTGGTCCGATGAGCACTCCACGAGTCTTGAGCGTCCTGGGTCTGGCCGTGCTGCTGGCCGCCTGCGGCAACGAGGGCGGCGCCGACACCCAGGCCCGCGGTCCCGATCCCAAGCTGCCCGAACCTCAGCGCGGCCTCCTGCCGAGCATGAAGATCGCCGAGCCTGCCCCCTGGGGCGATCGCACCCCCAGCGTGCCCCAGGGCTACACCATCACCGCCATCGCCACCGACCTGCGCATTCCGCGACAGATGCTGGTGCTGCCCAATGGCGACATCCTGGTGGCCGAAGGCCGTGGCGGCAACGCGCCCAAGCTCAAGCCCAAGGACGTCATCGCCGGCTACATCAAGGCCCAGGGCAACACCCAGGTGAAGGGCGGCAATCGCCTGACCCTGCTGCGCGACGCCGATGGCGACGGCAAGTACGAACTCAAGACGGTGTTCGCCGAGAATCTCAACGCGCCCTATGGCCTGGCCTTCGCCAACGGCCGGATCTACGTGGCCAACCAGGATGCCCTGGTCAGCTTTCCCTATCAGGACGGCCAGACCCAGGCCAGCGGCGCGCCGGACAAGCTGGTCGAGCTGCCGGCGGCGATCAACCACCACTGGACCAAGTCCCTCGCCGCCAGCGCCGATGGTCGCTATCTCTATGTGGGCATCGGCTCCAACAGCAACGTCGGCGAGCGCGGCATGGACGTCGAGGTGGATCGCGCGGTGATCTGGCAGATCGATGCCCAGAGCGGTGCGCACAAGAACTATGCCACCGGGGTGCGCAATCCCACCGCCCTGGCCATACAGCCCGACAGCGGCCAGCTCTGGGCGGTGGCCAACGAGCGCGACGAGATCGGCCCGGACCTGGTGCCGGACTACCTGACCTCCATCCGCGAAGGCGGCTTCTATGGCTGGCCCTACAGCTACTGGGGGCAGAACGTCGACACCCGCGCCCAGCCGCAGGATCCGGCCAAGGTGGCCGCCGCCATCAAGCCCGACTACAGCCTGGGCTCCCACGTCGCCGCCCTGGGCGTGACCTTTTCCACCGCGGCGGTGGGCGGGCAATTCACCGATGGCGTCTTCGTCGGCGAGCACGGCAGCTGGAACCGTGACAAGCCGGTGGGCTACCGCGTGGTCTTCGTACCCTTCCAGCAGGGCCGTCCGGCCGGCGAGCCCATCGACTTCGCTACCGGGTTCTACGGCGACGACGGCAAGACCCGCGGCCGACCGGTCGGGGTGGCGGTGGATCAGCGCGGTGGCGTCCTCATCGCCGACGACCTGGCCAACACCGTCTGGCGTGTGACGCGTACCCAGTAAGGTGCGAGATGGATCGGCTTGCCGCGCAGTCGGGCGGCAAGCCGATCAATGCATGCGGTGCTGCAGATCGCCGAGCACCACCAGGCTGCCCACCACCATCAGCACCAGGATCAGGCTGGTGAATAGCAGCAGATAGAGGTCGTGGCGGTGCGAGCGGCCCAGGCTGATATGCAGGAAGCAGCGCAGGTGCACCAGGATCTGCAGCAGACCCAGGCCGAAGATGACCCCCAGGGTGGTGCCGCGCGGCCAGCTCGGGAAGAGCACCAGGCCGATGGGGATCAGACTCAGCGTCACCGCCAGCAGCAGACCGATCACGTAGCTCGTCAGCTCCCGACGATAGTCATCTCTCTTCATGGCAGCAGCCCCTGCAGGTAGACCACCGAGAGGATGGCTACCCAGACGATATCGAGAAAATGCCAGAACAGGCCCAGCCGCATCAGCCGGGTCTTCACCGGCGTATCCAGGCCGAACACCCTGAGTTGCACCAGCATCACCACCAGCCACAGACAGCCACTGGCGACGTGCACCCCGTGCATGCCCACCAGGGCGAAGAAGGCCGAGAGAAAGGCGCTGCGCTGGGGCAGGGCGCCCTTGTCCGCCATGCCGAGGAAGTCGTGCACCTCCAGACCCAGAAAGACCAGGCCCAGCGCCAGGGTCACCAGCAGCCAGGTCACCAGGGGCCGCAGGCGACCCTCGTGGTACTTCATGGCCAGGGACGCCAGGCCATAGGTGAAGCTGCTGGCCAGCAGCACCAGGGTCTGCAGGGTGACACTGCCGATCTCGAAGACGTCCCGGGCGACCGGGCCCCCGGCGGTGGCGTGCTGCAGCGTCGCGTAGATGGCGAACAGCAGCGCGAACACCAGAGCGTCGCTCATCAGGAAGATCCAGAAGCCGAACAGCGAATACTCGGCCTCGGCGTGGGTGGCGTGATCGGTGGCGCCGACATTGAGGCCGGCGTGATTCATGTCGCGCGGACTCATGGGCCCATCTCCGCCAGGCCACGGTTGCCCGGCCCTGTTTCCTCGTCGCGGTTGACCGCTCGCGTCGCGGCGACGAGATCCAGCCAGGCCTCGTGCTCGCGCCGGATGTCTGCAGCGGAAATCAGCCGCTCGGTATCGCGCTGGAAGCTGCGGGCGATCACCGCACCCCAGGCCACCCCCAGGCCGAGCACGGCCAGCCAGCCGATGTGCCAGACCAGCCCGAAGGCGCAGGCAAAGCCTGCGCCCCCGACGATGGCAGGCACCGCGCTGTTCTTTGGCAGTTCGATGTCGGCATAGGTGCGCGGCCGGTCATAGGCCAGGCCGTGCTCCTTGAGCCAGGTGAAGGGGTCGCGGTCGTTGATCGGCAGCGGCACGGCGAAGTTGTATTCCGGCGGCGGCGCGGCCACGGCCCATTCCAGGGTGCGGCCATTCCAGGGGTCGCCCACCGGCACCCGCGTACTGTCGCGGCGGCGGATGCTCACCACCAGCTGGATCACCAGGCTGGCCAGGGCGGCGAGCAGGATCACCGCACCCAGCTCGGCGACCCACAGCAGCGGGGCGAAATCGGGATTGTGGATCGCCTGGCTGCGCCGCGGCAGGCCGGAGACGCCCAGCACGTACAGCGGCATGAAGGCGAGCAGGAAGCCCAGGCCGAAATTCAGGGCGGCGATGCGGCCCCAGCGCTCGTCGAGGCGAAAGCCGAAGGCCTTGGGAAACCAGAAGTGATAGCCGGCCAGCATGCCGAACAGCATCCCGGGGATCAGCATGTTGTGGAAGTGAGCGACCAGGTAGACGGTGTTGTGCACCTGATAGTCCACCGGCGGTGTGGCCAGGGTGATGCCGGTGAGGCCGCCGATGACGAACAGCATGATGAACATCACCGCGTAGATCAGCGGCGTGGTCAGGCGGATGCGCCCGCGGAACATGGTCGCCATCCAGTCGTAGATCTTCACTCCGGTGGGGATGCCGATGAGCATGGTGGCGATGCCGAAGGCGGCATTGATCTTCGGACTCTGGCCCATGGTGAAGAAGTGGTGCAGCCAGACGGTAAAGGACAGCACCGCGATCACCAGGGTGGCCCAGACCAGCGAGTGATAGCCATAGAGCCGCTTGGTGGAGAAGGTGGCGAAGACCTCGGAGAACACCCCGAAGGCCGGCAGGATCAGGATGTACACCTCCGGGTGGCCGAACAGCCAGAACAGGTTGATGTAGTTCATCAGGTTGCCGCCCTGGGTGTTGGTGAAGAAATGGAAGTCCAGGTAGCGGTCCAGGGCCAGCAGCAGGGTGGCCACGGTCAGCGGCGGCATGGCGAAGATCATCAGGATGCTGGTGCACAGCGCCGTCCAGCTGAACAGCGTCATATGGAACAGGCGCATGCCCGGTGTTCTTTCCTTGTAGAGGGTGACGGCGAAGTTGAGGCCGGTCAGGGTGCTGCCGATGGAGCTGAGGGTCAGCGCCCAGATCCAGTAGTCGGGGCCGACGCCGGGCTGGTATTCGGCGCCGGTATAGGGCGGATAGCCGCTCCAGCCACCGGTGGAAAAGCGACCCAGCACCAGTGAGACCATCACCAGAGCGGCACCGGCCACGGTCAGCCAGAGGCTGATGGCGTTGAGCAGCGGAAAGCGCACGTCGCGGGCACCGATCTGCAGCGGCATGACGAAGTTGATCAGCCCGGTAAGGAAGGGCATGGCCACGAAGAACACCATGATGGTGCCGTGGGTGCTGAACAGCTGGCCGAAGTGCTCCGGTGGCAGATAGCCCGGGGCATCGATGGCCAGGGCCTGCTGGGTGCGCATCATCACGCCTTCCACCACGCCGCGGCTGAACATCACCAGGGCCAGCACCACATACATGATGCCGATGCGCTTGTGGTCCAGGCTGGTGAACCACTCCTGCCAGAGATAGCGCCATTTGCCGAGCCAGGTGATCACCCCGGCGGTGGCCAGGGCGCCAAGGATCACCACGCTGGCGCCGCAGGTGGCGACCAGGCTGTAGAAGGGCAGGGCGTCGTAGCCCAGGCGACCGAACAGCAGGTGCCAGAGGGCCGAGGAATCAGTCATGGGTGGCTCCCTGGAAGGTGGCGCAGGCGGGTACCGGATCCTGGCGATAGCGCGCCAGCACCCAGGCGAAGAGGGCGGGTTGGGTCAGGCGCAACTCGGCGGCCCGCTCCAGGGTGCCGGGGCGGGACAGCACTTGGTAATGGGCGCAATCCAGCGCCTCGCGGGTCTGGCTGACGCCTTGGGTCCAGCTGGCGAAGTCCTGCGCATCCAGCACCCGGATCGGGAAATGCTGATCCTGGAAGCCTTCGCCGCTGTACTGGGCGTTGCGGCCCTCGAACTGGCCGGGCGCGGGAATCTGCAGGTAGCGCTGGGTCTGCATGCCGGCCATGGCGTAGATCTGGCCACCGAGGCGCGGCAACAGCAGGGATTGCATCACCGTATCGCTGGTGAGTCTGAGCTGCACCGGGCGTCCGGCTGGCAGGACCAGTTCATTGACCGTGGCGATGCCCTGTTCGGGATAGAGAAACAGCCACTTCCAGTCCAGGCCGATCACCTGGACCTCCAGCGGCGCCTGGCTGGGCGTCGGCGAGCGATAGGGATCGAGGCTGTGGGTGCGGGTCCAGACCAGCACCGCCAGCACCGCGACGATCAGCGCCGGCACGCCCCAGGCGAAGATGTCCAGCAGCCAGGAGAATTCCCAGCGCGGCCGGTAGGCGGCGCGCGTGTTGCCGTGGCGATAGCGCCAGACGATCAGCGGGGTGAGCAGGATCACCGGCAGGACCACCACCAGCGCCAGGCCGATGATCCACAGCAGCAGGTCGCGTTCGCCACTGGCGGCGAGACCGGCCGGGGCGAGAAAGCCTTGCTGTAGCGGCGAACAGCCAGTGAGCGAAGCGGCCAGCAGCAGGCCGGCCAGGGACCCGACCGCCAGACGGCGCCTCGAGGTGCTCCCCGGGCAGGGAGAAGTAGGACGCGACTTTCGCGCAAGGGACATGAGCGGACTCGACCGTAACCAGTTGTTGCAGCCAACAGACCGCCCGAGCAGGCGAGCCGTTCACTGGATACTGGCGCTTGGCCGCCCCGCCTCAGGACGCGCTGGCGTACAGGCCGCGAGCTAGGGCTGTTCGGTCTTCCACTGGCCGAGCAGGATGGCGACGAATTTTTCCGCGGCGGGCGACAGCGAGGCGCCGCGACGCGAGACCAGGCCCAGCGTCCGGGTCACCTCTGGATCGCTGAGGGGCACGCTGACCAGGGTCGGGTGGTCGGCATCCGGCATGGCCAGACTGGGCATGGCCGAGACGCCGAGGCCGGCTTCCACCATGCCCAGGGAGGTGGACAGGTGCTGCACCTCATAGAACCACTTGGGGCGAATGCCGCGGGCGGAGAGGGCATGATCGAGCAGCACCCGGTTGCCGCTCAGACGTCCCACGCCGATCAGCCGGTGCTCGACCAGCTCGGCCCAGCTGATCGACGGGCGCCCGGCCAGTTCGTGGTCGCGCCGGCAGGCCAGCACGAATTGCTCCTGCACCAGGGGCACGAATTCGATGTCCGGGTGCTGACCGCTGAGCATGTTGATGCCGAAGTCGGCTTCGCCGCGCAGCACGGCTTCCAGTCCGTCGTTGGCGCTGAGGTCCAGCAGGCGGATGCGGATCTTGGGGTATTGCTCGTTGTACTGGCGGATCACCGAGGGCAGGAAGTAGAAGGCCGCGGTGGGGATGCAGGCCAGGGTGACCTGGCCGGTCTGGCGCTCGGCCAGTTCGCGGATGCTGAGGATGGAGTCCTCGAAGTCGTCCAGCAGCCGCCGCGCCTTGGGCAGGAAATCGCGGCCGACGCTGGTGAGGCCGACGCGACGAGTGGTGCGTTCGAGCAGGGGCGTGCCCAGGCCGTCTTCCAGCTTCTTGATACGCCGGCTCAGGGCCGGCTGTGACAGGTGCAGGGCATCGGCGGCCTCGTGGAAGCTGCCCAGTTCGGCGATTTTCACGAAAGATCGAATATCTTGCAGCTCGTAGTCCATGAACACCCCGTTTCGGAAAGCCGGCTTTATTGATTATCCAAGTGGAATAATAGTGCTGATATTTGCATTGGATAGATTTATATCCGGCTGCCAATCTTGTTTCCAGAACATCAATAACCGCTATTGATCAACAAGAGTCAGCAGTCATGCAACGTATTCCCTGCGTTCTCATGCGAGGCGGCACCTCCAAGGGCCCCTTCTTCCACGCCAGTGACCTGCCCAGCGATCCCGCCGCGCGCGACGAGATGCTGATCGACCTCATGGGTGCCGGCCACGAGCTGGAAATCGACGGCATCGGTGGCGGCAGTCCGCAGACCAGCAAGGTCGCCATCATCAGCCCGTCCAGTCATCCCGATGCCGACGTGGATTACCTCTTCGTCCAGGTGATGGTCGCCGAGCGGCGCGTCGATACCGCACCCAACTGCGGCAACATGCTCTGCGCCGTGGGGCCCTTCGCGGTGGAGCAGGGGCTGGTTGCCGCGAGAGATGGCAAGACCCTGGTGCGTATCCGCAACCTCAACACCAACAGTTTCGTCGATTCCCTGGTGCATACGCCCGGCGGCCTGGTGCGCTATGAAGGCGACACCGCCATCGACGGCGTGCCCGGCACCGCCGCGCCGGTGCAGCTGACCTTTCTCGACGCCGTGGGCAGCAAAACCGGCCAGCTGTTTCCCACCGGCCAGGCCACGGATGTCTTCGACGGCGTGCCGGTGACCTGCATCGACATGGCCATGCCGATGATGATCGTCGAGGCCCGCCACCTGGGCGTGACCGGCAGCGAGCGGCCGGCCGAACTGGACGCCAACGCGGCGCTGCTGGCGCGGCTGGAAGCCCTGCGGCTGCAGGCGGGTCGGGCCATGGGCCTGGGCGATGTCAGCGGCAAGGTGATCCCCAAGCCGGTGCTGATTTCCGCGCCCCAGCAGGGCGGCACCCTGCAGGTGCGTTATTTCATGCCACACAGCTGCCACCGGGCGCTGGCCATCACCGGCTCCATCGGCCTGGCCACCGCCTGCGTCACCCCGGAGACCGTGGTGATGGGGCTGCTCGGCGAGTCGGCGCGTGACCTGACGCACGTCCGCCTGGAGCATCCCAGCGGCGGGATCGACGTGGTGCTGTCGCGCGGCGGCGCGGACGGCACTACCATCCAGGCCTCGGTCGTCCGGACCGCGCGCCGTCTGTTCGCCGGCCATGTCTACGCGCCCACCGCGCGGAGGCTCGCCGGCTGACGTAGCACCTGACCCTCCACCAGCGCATCCGCACAACTTCAATAAACGGTGATGCCCCATGAAACTTGCCAAATCGCTGTACTTCCAGATCCTCTGCGCCGTGGTCCTCGGGGTGCTGGTCGGTCACTTCTGGGCGCAACAGGCCGTCGCGCTCAAGCCCCTGGGTGACGCCTTCATCAAACTGATCAAGATGATGATCGCCCCGGTGGTGTTCTGCACCATCGTCACGGGCATCGCCGGCATGACCGACAAGAGCACCCTGGGCCGGCTGATGGGCAAGACGCTGCTGCTGTTCCTAGTGCTCACCGTCATCAGCCTGTTCATCGGCCTCGGCGCGGTCTATCTGTTCCAGCCCGGCGTGGGCATGAACATCGATCCCGCGACCCTGAGCACCGCCAGCATCGCCCAGTACACGGCGTCGGCGGCCAAGCTCAGCGTGGTGGACTTCTTCATGCACATCATCCCGGACACCTTCATGGGGGCGTTCAACAAGGGTGAGGTGCTGCCGGTGCTGTTCATCGCCGTGCTTTGCGGCTTCGCCCTGTCCGCCATGGGCGAGCGCGGCCGGCCGGTGCTGGACGTGCTGGAGTCGGCGTCGCAGATGGTCTTCCGCATCTTCGGCTACCTGATGCGCTTCGCCCCGGTGGGTGCCTTCGGCGCCCTGGCCTTTACCGTGGGCCAGTACGGCATCACCTCGCTGGGCTCCCTGGCCAAGCTGATCGCCACCCTCTACATCGCCTGCGCCTTCTTCGTCTTCGTGGTGCTGGGCGCGCTGTGCCGCTCGCGCGGCTTCAGCCTGTGGAAGCTGTTGCGCTACTTCCGCGAGGAATTCCTAGTGGTGCTGGGCACCTCGTCCACCGAGCCGGTGCTGCCGCGCATGCTGCAGAAGCTCGAAGGCCTGGGCTGCAAGAAGGGCGTGGTCGGTCTGGTGCTGCCCACCGGCTACTCCTTCAACCTGGACGGCACCGCCATCTACCTGTCGCTGGCCGCGGTCTTCATCGCCCAGGCCTGCAACATCGACCTCACCGTCGGCCAGACCCTGACCATGCTGGCGATCATGCTGCTGTCCTCCAAGGGCGCGGCAGGGGTGACCGGCAGCGGCTTCGTCGCCCTGGCCTCGACCCTCACCGTGATCCACGACATCCCCCTGGCCGGGCTGGCGCTGCTCATCGGCATCGATCGCTTCATGTCCGAGGCCCGCGCCCTCACCAGCCTGGCCAGCAACGCCGTGGCCACCGTGGTGATCGCGCTGGGCGAGGGCGCCTGCGATCGCGACAAGCTGATGCGCGCCCTGGCCAGTGGCAAGGCCGAACCCGTGGCGCTGCCCGAGGCCGCCGAGTGGACGGCACCGGACGTTCGTCCCCACGCCTGATCGTTCCAACCCCGCTACCGCTGCAATCCCACCTCCGCGCCGTCAGCTGGCCGGAGGCGGGGATCGGCTGGCCCGCGTCCGGCCAGACCCACAACAAGAACAAGGGATATGCCTATGCTCGCGCTTCTCGGTCTGATCATGGTGGTGACCTTCACCTACCTGATCATGAGCAAACGTCTGTCGCCCATCGTGGCGCTCACCGTGGTGCCCATCGTCTTCGCCCTCATCGGTGGCTTCGCCCCCACCACCGGCAAGATGATGCTCGACGGCCTGAAGATGGTGGCGCCCTCGGCGGCGCTGCTGCTGTTCGCCATCCTCTTCTTCGGCCTGATGATCGACGCCGGGCTGTTCGATCCGCTGATCCGCAAGATCCTCAAGCGCGTCAACGGCGACCCGGTCAAGATCGCCATCGGCACCGCGCTGCTCTCGCTGCTGGTGGCCCTGGACGGCGACGGCACCACCACCTACATGATCACCTGCGCGGCCATGCTGCCGCTGTACAAACGCATCGGCATGAATCCCATGGTGCTGGCGACCGTCTCCATGCTCTCCCTGAGCATCATGAGCGGCATGAGTCCCTGGGGCGGCCCGGCCACCCGCGCCATCGCCGCGCTGGGGCTGGACGCCACCGCCTACTTCATTCCCATGCTGCCCACGGTGATCGGCGGAGCGGCCTGGGTGGTCTTCACCGCCTACCTATTGGGTCGCCGCGAGCGCGCGCGCATCGGCAACGTCGCCCTGGAGAGCGGCGGGGCGGCCGGCGGCAAGTGCTACATCGAGGAGATCCTCGGTGATTCGCCGACCAAGCGGCCGCGCCTGGCCTACGTCAACCTGGTGCTGGTGATCGCGGTGATGACCGCCCTGGTCATGGGCGTGATGCACGCCGCCATCCTCTTCATGATCGGCTTCGTGCTGGCGCTGATGATCAACTATCCGCAACTGGAGCTGCAGAAGGAGCGCATCCTGGCCCACTCCGGCAATGCCATGACCGTGGTGCTGCTGGTGTTCGCCGCGGGCATCTTCGCCGGCATCTTTTCCGGCACCAAGATGGTCGACGCCCTGGCCCAGACCCTGGTCGACTGGATTCCGCCGGCCTGGGGCCACTGGTTCCCGCTGGTGGTGGCCATCACCAGCATGCCGCTGACCTTCGTGCTGTCCAACGATGCCTACTACTTCGGCGTGGTGCCCATCCTGGCCAACGCCGCCGCGGCCTACGGCATCGATCCGGTGGAGATCGCCCGCGCCTCGGTGCTGGGCCAGCCGGTGCACCTGATGAGTCCGCTGGTGGCCTCGACGCTGCTGCTGGTGGGTATGGTCGACCGCGACATCGGCGACTTCCAGAAGGCCACCGTCAAATGGGCGGTGCTGACCTCCCTGGTCATCACCGCCATCGCCCTGCTCACCGGCGCCATCTCCTTCTTCGTCTGACGCCGGCGGAGCAACTGTCTTTATCGCGGCCATGCCGGTGCGCCGTAGCGGCCGCTCCTACGGTGGCGTCCGTGCCTGTAGGAGCGGCCCATGGCCGCGATATGCGATCAAGACAGTTGCTCCTACAAAAGCATCAACCGCTGTGGGAGCGGCCTTATTACTGCTGCGCCGGAATGGGCTTGAGACCGCTGTCCTCGATGGCCTTGGCGGCGTCTTTCGAGGCCAGGTACTGCAGCAGGGCGCGCGCGGCATCCGGGTGCGTGCTCTTGCTGACCACGGCGCCGGAATAGAGGGTCATCTTCTGCGCCTGGTCGGGGATCAGGCCGACGATGTCGATGCCCTGCACCGGCTTCAACTCGCTCAGCTGCTGGAAGCCCAGCTGCGCCTCGCCGCGGGCGACGACTTCGCCCACCGGCTCGGCGGGGATCATGCGCGCCTTGGCCTTGAAGGCATCGCTCAGCTGCATGCGCGGGAACAGGATGTGGGCCAGGTAGACACCGCTGGCGCTGTCGGAATAGGCCACCGACTGGGCGCTTTCCAGGCTCTGCTTGAAGGCCTCCATGGTGGAGATGTCCGGCTTGGGCGCGCCCTTGCGCACCGCCATGGCGATGAAGGATTGCCCCAGGTCGACGCGGCTGTCCTTGAGCGCCTGGCCGTTGGCGACCAGCTTGTCCAGCGCCGAACCCACCATCAGCACCACGTCGGCCGGCTCGTTGCGGGCCAGGCGCTGGGGGATGGCCTGGGGCGTGTCGCCCATGGACGGCGCGGCGGCGATGTCCAGTTTCACGCCAGTGGCCTTTTCATAGGCCGGGGCGACTTCGCGGATGGCGCCCATGATGCCGCCCGAGCTCAGCACCGTGAGGGTGGTGACGGGTTGTGCGGCCAGCAGTGGCGTGGAGGCCAGCAGCAGGGCGCCAAGGGCGAGGGTGGGCAGACGTCGAAACATGGTGAAGACTCCAGGGTGAAAAGACCGACGATAGACCGCGGGCGAGGCGGAAGCGCGTTAGTCCGAATGAAGAAAAATTTAATTTACCGACCTGGTCGTTTTCCCTAGGGTGTCCGGTCCGCCAGACCGGGCGCCAGATCCAGAGGCCATCATGACCCAGGCTTTGGTCATCGAAGACGACGAGGTGACCGCCCACGCCATCGCCAGCGAATTGCGGGCGCAAGACTATCAGGTACGTTGGGAAAGCACCGGCCGCGAGGGCCTGGCCGCGGCCATCGCCGGCGGCCACGACATCATCACCCTCGACCGCATGCTGCCGGACTTCGATGGCCTGACCATCGTCAGCACCCTGCGTGGCCTCGGCATCGCCACCCCGGTGCTGATGCTCAGCGCCCTGTCCGATGTCGACGAGCGCGTGCGCGGCCTGAGATGCGGCGGTGACGATTACCTGACCAAGCCCTTTTCCCTGGTGGAGATGATGGCCCGCCTGGAGGCGCTGCTCAGACGGCCGGGCGCGCAGTCCGCCAGTCACCAGCTGCGGGTCGGCGAGCTGACCCTGGACCTGATCGAGAACACCCTGACCCGGGCCGGCGAGGCCATCGCCCTGCTGCCCACCGAATTCAAGATCCTCACCTACCTGATGCGCAACGCCGGGCAACTGGTGACCCGTACCATGCTCTTCGAGCAGGTCTGGGGCTATCACTTCGATCCGGGCACCAACATCATCGACGTGCACATGGGGCGGCTCAGACGCAAGATCGAGCGGGTCGGGCGGCCGCTGGTGCATACCGTTCGCGGAGCCGGCTATGTCCTCGTCGTCCCGGACTAGGCGCTGGCGCTCGGGCAGCAGCCGCCTGCTGGCGCTCTATGCGCTGCTCTTCGTGGCCTGGGGCGCGGTCTTCACCGGGGTGCTCTACTGGCAGATCTCCGGTTACCTGGGCGCCGTGGCGGAGCGCACCCTGCTGCAGCGGGCGCACTACTACGGCAAGGTGGCAGATGCCGACCTGCTGGGCGAGCTGCAGGCCAGCGAGGTCTATTCCATGCCCGGCATCGACGCCTACGGCCTGTTCGAGGCCGATGGGCGCCTTGTGGCCGGCAACCTGGTCAAGCTCCTGCGCAACCTGCCGGACGACGGCCGGGTGCACTACCTGCAGCGCGGCCTCAGGACCACCGACGCCCTGGACGAGACCCGCAGCAGCCATGCCTTTCTGCAGCGCCGCGCCGACGGCCGCATCCTGGTGCTGGCCCGCGACGGCGGCTCCATTTCGGCGGTGGGCGGCATCATCGGCCAGGCGCTGTTCTGGGGTCTGTCGCTGACCCTGATCCCTGGCCTGGTCGGCTGGCACCTGTTGCGGCGGCGACCGCTGCGGCGCGTCGAGCGACTGCAACGCAGCCTGGAACGGATCGTCGCCGGTCACCTGGAGGAACGCCTGCCACTGTCGCCGCGCCACGACGAGCTGGACATGCTGGCCGATGCGGTCAATACCACCCTGGCGCAGCTGGAGCGCTCGATGCACGAGGTGAAGGGCGTCTGCGACGGCATCGCCCATGACCTGCGCACCCCGCTGACGCGGCTGCGGGCGCGCCTGCACCAGCTGCAGCAACTGCCGCTGGCCGAACCCCAGGCCGACAGCCTCGGCGAGGCGCTGGCCGAGACCGAGGCCATCATGTCGCGCTTCCAGGGCCTGCTGCGCATCTCCGAGCTGGAGGACACCCGGCGGCGCATGGCCTTCGCGCCCCTGGACCTGGCCGCGCTGCTGCGCCAGGCCCATGACTTCTACGAACCCCTGGCCCAGGAAAAGGCCCAGACCCTGAGCCTGGAATTGGGCGAGGGGTTACCAGAGGTGCAGGGCGACGCCGAATTGCTGTTCGAGGCGCTGGTCAATCTGCTCGACAACGCCCTCAAGTTCGCTCCCGAAGGGGGCAGGGTGCGGCTGGTGGCGCGTGGCGTCGGCCTGGCGGTGCGCATCGAGGTGATCGACGACGGCCCCGGCATTCCCGAGGCCGAGCGCGAGAGCGTGCTGCGCCGGCTCTATCGCGGCGATGCCAGTCGCCAGCAACCGGGCTATGGCCTGGGCCTGTCGCTGGTGGCGGCCATCGTGCGGTTGCATGGCTTCAGCCTGAGCATCGAGGCGGCCGAACCGGTGGGCGCGCGGGTGATCATCACCAGCGCCGGGTGAGGTGCGCCTTCCTAAATTTTTCTTCATTTTGCTTCATTTGAGACCGGGGCAGGGCTCTCCCAGGATGGCGGGCCCCTCCTGCCACACCGGATCTGCCGCTCGTGAAACACCCCTTGCTACTGGGCCTCGCCGCCCTGGGTCTCGCCTGGCTCGGCCAGGTCGAGGCCGCGCCCGCCGCTGCGCCCGCCGCCACGGTGCTGATTCCTTCGCCGCCCCAGCTCTCGGCCAAGGCCTGGGTGCTGATGGATGCCACCACCGGCCAGGTGATCGCCGAAGAGAATGCCCACGAGCACCTGCCGCCGGCCAGCCTGACCAAGCTGATGACCGTCTATGTGGCGACCCGCGACATCCAGGCCGGCCAGCTCAAGGCCGACGACCCGGTCACCGTCAGCGAGCACGCCTGGCGCACCGAAGGCTCGCGGATGTTTCTCGATCCGCGCAGCCAGGTGTCGGTCCACGATCTCCTGCAGGGCATCGTCATCGACTCGGGTAACGACGCCAGCGTGGCCCTGGCCGAGCACATCGCCGGCAGCAACGAGAGCTTTGCCAGCCTGATGAACGCCACCGCGCAGCGGCTGGGCCTGCACGACAGTCACTTCATGAATCCCACCGGGCTGCCCGACCCCGAGCACTTTTCCTCGCCCTACGACATGGCGCTGCTGGCCCGCGCCATCATCCAGGACGAGTCGGCCTACTATGAGCTCTATGCCAGGAAGTACTTCACCTGGAACGGCATCCGCCAACCCAATCGCAACCTGCTGCTGTGGCGCGACCACACCGTGGACGGCCTCAAGACCGGGCATACCGAGGCGGCTGGCTACTGCATGGTCACCTCGGCGCTGCGCGACGGACGCCGGCTGATCACCGCGGTGTTCGGTTCCAACTCGATCAACAACCGCGCGGCGGACACCCAGAAGCTGCTGACCTACGGCTATCGCTTCTTCGACAACCTGAGCCTCGACAAGGCCGGCGTCGCCCTGGGCACCCCGGCGATCTGGGAGGGCGAGCAGGCGACCCTGCCGGTGGGCGTGACCGAGGACGTGGTGCTGACCCGTCCCAAGGGCCAGCAACCGCCCGAGCGCCGCCTGGTACTGAACGAGCCGCTGGTGGCGCCCATCGCCCAGGGCGCGGTGGTCGGCCGCCTGGAGCTGGTGGAGGGCGACCGCGTCCTGCAGACCCGCCCGCTGGTGGCCCTGGAGGCGGCGGCGCAGGGCGGCTGGTGGTCGCGCTGGCCAGAGCACCTCTACCGGCTGGTGTTGCACTGGTTCGGCCGGGTCTGACCCGCGCGGGCGGCCTCAGGTCGCCTGCTGCAGGTGCTCGCGCAGAAAGGCATTCATCCTTTCCAGGGTCCAGCGCACGCCTGGCAGCACCCCAAGCATCTCGATGAAGCCATGGATCATGCCCGGCAACTCGTGGTACTCCACGGCGTTGCCGGCGCCGATCAGCGCCTGGGCATAGAGGCGGGCATCGTCGCGCAGGGCGTCGCATTCGGCGCCGAAGATCAGCGCCGGCGGCAGGTTGGCATGGGAGGGGGCATAGAGCGGCGAGACGCGCGGGTCGCGGGTGTCCACGTCCTGGAGATACATCCCCGAGAAGTAATCCATCATCGGCCGGGTCAGCGGTGGGACCTCGGCATTCTCGATGCGCGAGGGGTGGTTCCAGGCCTCGGGCGTGTTGTCGACGCCGGGGTAGATCAGCACCTGGGCCTTGAGCCGGATCGGTCCTTCGCGCAGGTGCAGCGCGGCCATGGCCGCCAGGCCACCGCCGGCGCTGTCGCCGGCCACGGCGACGCGGTCGAGATCGAGATTCAGGGCGCTGCCGGCCTCGGCCAGCCAGTGCAGGGCGGCCAGCACATCGTCGGGGCTCGCCGGTGCCGGATGCTCGGGGGCGAGGGCATAGTGCACCGCCAGCACCGCGAAGCCGGTGCCCAGGGCGATCTGGCGGCAGAGCGAATCATGGCTGTCCAGGTCGCCGATCACCCAGCCACCGCCGTGCAGATAGACCACCAGCGGGCGCGGTCGATCGTCTTCCGCATAGGGGCGGTAGAGACGCAGCGGGATGGGGCCGAGGGGACCGGGAGCGCTGAGTTCGTCCACCCGCGTCACCGGCGCCGGCGGCAGGCCAAGGGCGCGATTCAGCTGCACATAGGCGGCGCGCGCCTGCGCCGGGGTGAGGCTATCCAGCGGCGGCTGCGGGTGGGCGGCCAGCTGCGCCAGCAGGCCGGCCACCTCGGGAGTGAGGCGCGCGAAGACGTCGGGCATGGGGCTTCTCCTGTGGTCCCGGGCGCCAGGATGGACGCCGGGTCGCCGCCAGCCTCGCCGCAGGCTTGGGGCGGGTCTATCGATCAGATGAACGATGGCGGCGGCTGTTGGACCTCGGCTAGCCCGCGGCCGTTGCGCGGGCGCGCCCGTGGCTGAGGGCGGCCTATCCTGCATCTGAACGATAGGCGCGCCGCCGCGGTACGGTAGACTCGGACCCAAGCCAGGCCTCGTCAGGGGGCCGGCATCCTACCCAGACAATCAAAACAATGGGGGTAGCATGGATCAGTCAGCCGTCGTTTCCTGCAGTGTGCCCAGCGACGTGGTCGCACGCTTCAGCCAGGTCGTCCTGGCCCTGCAAGCCCGCCTGCGGGGCGGAGCCATCACCGAATTCCATGCCCAGGCCCTGGCGCAGCTGCAGCGCCTGGTCGCCTTCGACAAGGCCTGGTGGGGCAACTCCGCCTGGCGCGACGGCGTCCCCGTGGCGCACAGCACCTTTCTGCTGGGGCTGCCCGGCAGCTATACCCGCGAATGGGATGCCCTCAAGGCCGACGACCGCACCCTCGGCGACCTGCACCTGGTGCAGGGGCGCTGCCAGGTGTTCGACTGCCAGGACCTGACGGCTTCGCCGAGCCTGGCGGCCCTGGGGCAGCGGTATGGCCTGGCCCACGGCCTGCGCATCGTGCTCACCGATGACCAGACCCGCCTGGGTGTCCACCTCACGCTGTTCCGCGAACATCCCGCCACCCCCTTCACCGCCATGGAATGCCAGCTGGTGGAATGGCTGATGCCGCACCTGCTGCATGCCGAGCGCGAGAGTTGCCTGCGCACCCTGGCGACCCTGAGAGACAGCCAGGGCAGCTTCGACGAACTGGCCCTGGCGGTGTGCGATCGCTATGGCGTGCTGCTGTCCATGGAGCCCGGCTTCGCCGCCCTGCTGGCGGGAGAGTGGGAGGGCTGGCAGGGCAATCGCCTGCCGCCCGCCTGCGATCCCCAGGGTACCTACCAGGGCCGTACCCTGCAGCTCGAGGCCCAGCCGCTGGGCGATCTGCTGCTGCTCAAGGCGCGCCGGCGCAGTTCGGCGGAACGCCTCAGTGCCCGCGAGCTGGAAGTGGCCCAGTGCTTCGCCCTCGGCCAGACCTACAAGGAAGTCGCCCGCAACCTGGGCATGGCGCCGGCCACGGTCCGTCATCACCTGAGGCGCATCTACGAGAAGCTCGGCGTCAACCGCAAGGCGCAGATCGCGCAACAGGTCGCCGCCGCGCCGGACTGATCTCCCCCTGATCCCTACGCCAAGACCGGGCGCCTCGCGTGCCCGGTGAGGCCTCGCTCGCCCGCTCGAAAGCCCTGAGGAATCCCGCCATGCCGTCTCTGCCCGGAATGCTGACCCGCGCCGCCGTCCTGTCACTCGCGGCGCTGGCCGCCACCACCCACGCCACCGAGAAGGGCATGCCGACCACCGCCGCCGGGGTGCAGGACTTCGGCGCCGGCTTCATGCCGCCGTCGACGCCCGTCGGTACGATCGGCATGCGCTTCAGCGACTACCAGGCGCGGGTGATCAAGGACAGCCATGGCCGGGACGATGGCAACGATTTCAACATCAACGTCCTGGCCATCGGCCTGGCCTATCTGCGCATGACCGATCAGCAGCTGTTCGGGGCGCGCTACGGCTTCGGCGCGGTCTCGGTGTTCTTTCGCATGGATGCGGACCTCGGTATCAACGCCGGCGGGCAGCGGGTGTTCAGCGACAGCGCCGAGCTGTTCCGCCCGGCCGACCTGCAGCTGATCCCGCTGATCCTCGCCTGGGAGCCGGCGCCCGGCGTCGGCATCAACACCCAGCTGTCGATCCAGGCGCCCACCGGCGACTACGACAAGAATCGCCTGGTCAGTCCCGGGACCAACCATTGGACGGTCTCACCGATCTTCAATGCCAGCTACATCAGCCCCAGCGGGCTGGAGCTGTCGTCCAGCTTCCAGGTCGACATCAATGCGCGCAACTCGGCCACCGACTACCGCAGCGGGGTGGAGTACCGCCACGAATTCGCCGTGGGCCAGCACGTCGGTCCCTGGACGGCGGGGCTGGGCGGCTACTACTACCGCCAGCTCAGCGACGACGACGCCCCGGGCCTGACCCGTGGCAACCGCGCCCGCACCCTGGCGCTGGGGCCGGCGCTCAGCTACTTCGACCCCGCCTCGGGGCTGCCGGCCATCTGGCTGCACGCCTACAAGGAATTCGAGACGCGCAACCGGGCGGAGGGCTATACGGTGGCGCTGAAGATCGGCGCCAGCTTCTAGCGGGGCGGGCTAGCCGCCCATCATCTCGCGCACCCGCGCCGCCAGGGTGTCCACGGCGAAGGGCTTGGTCAGGATCTCCATGCCGGGGTCCAGGTGGCCGTTGCCGATGGCGGCGTTCTCGGCATAGCCGGTGATGAACAGGGTCTTGAGCCCCGGGCGTGACTGGCGCCCCGCATCGGCCATCTGCCGGCCGTTCATGCCACCGGGCAGACCAACGTCGGTGATCAGCAGATCCAGGTGCACATCGGACTGCAGGATCTTCAGGCCGGTGAGGCTGTCGGCGGCTTCGATCACCGCGTAGCCGAGGTCTTCGAGGATATCCACCACCAGCATCCGCACCGTCGGCTCGTCGTCGACGATGAGCACCGTCTCGCCCTGGGCGCTGCCGGCCATGTCCAGGCGCGTGGCCAGGTCTTCATCGGCCGGCGCCTCGCCCAGATAACGCGGCAGATAGATGCACAGGGTGGTGCCCTGGCCGACTTCGGAGTAGAGCCGCACCTGGCCGCCCGACTGGCGCGCGAAGCCATAGATCATCGACAGGCCCAGACCGGTGCCCTGGCCGATGGGCTTGGTGGTGAAGAAGGGCTCGAACACCCGGGCCGCCACCTCGGGCGGGATGCCGACCCCGGTATCGGTCACGCACAGCGACAGGTACTGGCCTTCCGGCAGATCCTGGGCGCGGGCGGTCTCGCGATCCATCCAGCGATTGGCGGTCTCGATGGTGATGCGGCCGCCGTCGGGCATGGCGTCGCGGGCATTGATGCACAGGTTGAGCAGCGAATTTTCCAGCTGGCTGGGATCCACCAGGGCGGGCCAGAGGCCGGCGGCACCGACCGTCTCGACCTGGATGCTCGGACCCACGGTGCGCTGGATGAGGTCGGTGAGGCCATCGATCAGCTGGTTGACGTCCACCGGTCGTGGCGCCAGGGTCTGACGCCGGGAAAAGGCCAGCAGCCGGTGGGTGAGGGCGGCGGCGCGCTTGGCCGCGCCCTGGGCGGCCACCAGGTAGCGATCGAGTTCGCGCAGCCGACCCTGGGCGATGCGCGTCTCCATCAGTTCCAGCGCGCCGGAGATACCGGCCAGCAGGTTGTTGAAGTCGTGGGCGAGGCCGCCGGTGAGCTGGCCGACGGCTTCCATCTTCTGCGCCTGGCGCAGCTTTTCCTCGGCCTGCATCAACTCGGCCGAGCGTTCGGCCACGCGCACCTCCAGGGTGTCGTTGAGGGTGCGCAGGGCGGCCAGGGCCTTGTCGCGCTCGGCCTCGATGGCGCGGCGCTCCTCGACGTCGATGAGCACGCCGGGAAAGCGCAGCGGCGTCCCGTCGGCGGCATGGTCGACCCGGCCGTTGGCCTCGATCCAGTAGTAGTGGCCGTCGGCGCGGCGCACCCGGTACTGATGGGCGAAGGATCCGGCCTGGGCGATCACCACCTCGATGGCCCGGGCGAGGCCCTCCTTGTCATCGGGATGGACGTTGGTGACCACCTGCGCCAGGCTCAGGCCCTCGCGGCCCAGCTGCGCATCGAGGCCGAAGACCGTGGCGAAGGCTTCGTCCACGGTGAATCTGTCGGTCGGCAGGTCCCAGTGCCAGGTGCCGATGATGGCGCCCGCGGAAAGCGCCAGCTGCACGCGCTCGATGTTCTCCCGGGCCAGGGCCTCGCTGACGCGCAGCCGTTCCTCGGCGTTGCGCCGCTCGGTCACGTCGCTGAAGAGGATGGCGATCTGGCGCTCGTCCGGGTCGCCGACCCGCACGGCGCGCACGTCGAACCAGCGTTCGAAGGTGTTGGCGTAGTTCTCGAAGGTCGCCGGTTCGCCGGTCTTGGCCACATGGCCATAGGTGTCGAACCAGAACTGCTCCAGGTTGGGGGCGAACTCGGTCACCCACTTGCCGCGCAGATTGACCCCAGCCTGGCGTTCGAAGGCCGGATTGGCCTCCAGGAAGCGGTAGTCGATGGGCTTGTCGTCGGCATCGAACTTGACCTGGACGATGGCGAAGGCCGAGCCGATGGTCTCGATGATGGCGCGAAAGCGCTCTTCGCTCTTGCGCAGGGCGGTTTCCGCCGTCTGCAGCTGACTCATGTCCAGCATGGCGCCGATCATCCGCGTGGGGCGGCCGTAGACATCACGGATCACCCGGCCGCGGTCGAACACCAGCGCATAGGAGCCGTCCGCACGCAGAAAGCGGTATTCGTCGGTCCAGACCAGGCCGTCGCCATCGATCACCCCATGGATGGAGGCGTCGATCCGCGTGCGGTCGTCCGGATGGATCTGGGCGAGCCACCAGCTGCCGGTAGAGTCCACCGCTTCCGGGGCGTGGCCATAGGCCGTGGTCAGGGCTTCGTTCCAGCGCACCTGGCCGGTGCTGAAGTCCCAGTCCCAGATGGCGTCGTTGGTGGCTTCGGCCACCAGCCGGTAGCGTTCCTGGGTTTCCTTGAGCGCCAGGCCCGCCAGGTGTTCGACGGTACGATCGCGCAGGATCTTGACGAACCCCAGGGGCTCGCCGTCGTCGTCGGTCAGGGCCATCATCTCGCCCGAGGCCCAGAAGCGCTGGCCGTCCTTGCGCAGGTGCCAGCGCTCATCCATGGCGCTGCCATCCCGCAACGCCTTGGCCATCTCGTACGCGGCACGACGGTTGGCCCGGTCTTCAGGGGTGAAGAAGCGCGAGGCATCCTGGCCGATCATCTCCTGGGCGGTCCAGCCCATGACCTGCTCGGCGCCCGGATTCCAGTCCGTGATGAGCCCCTCGCGGTCGCAGACCACGATGGCGAACTGGGTGGTGCTTTCCAGCACGGCGCGGCTGCGTGCCTTGCTGGGGCGGCGGGGGGCGTCTTTGTCCGGTAGGGCCTCCTGCAAGGCGGCGCGCAGGCGCAGCACCTCGGCTTCGAGTTCGGCGCGCGTCAGCGTGGCCAGGGGTCCCTCACTCATCTTGCTGGGCATCCTCGGGGGCAGGGATCTTCAGGTCGTTCGACCGCAAAAAGTCGGAGACTGTGGCAAGGGCCCGCGAGGGCGAAAAGGCCCTGCCGCTGATCGGCAAACCCGGCGGATCGGTGGCTTGCCGGTGGCCGGGCAAAACCGCTGCATGCCAGCGAAACGGTGCGCTCGCGCGGGCTCCCGGGCTAGACGAGGGCAAGCGCAGCGGCGGCTGGCCGGCAGCCGGGGCCCAGGATCGCGCTATGCCCGCGCGCCTGACCGTCCGGCCCGGGGGACGAACGGTCAGGGGCTGGAACCCGGTCGGCGCGCGGGCTCTCTACGGTTGCACGCGACGGGTTCGGCAAGGGCCCGCGTCCGTCTCTTCGACCGCTCCAGGAGCACCACGCCATGGCCACGGAATCTTCCCCCGCAACCACCACGCTCAAACGCGCCATCACCCTGCCCATGCTGCTGTTCTTCATCCTCGGCGACGTGCTGGGCGCGGGTGTCTATGCCCTGGCGGGGACGATCGCCGGGCGGGTCGGCGGTGCCATCTGGGCGCCGCTGCTGATCGCCTTGCTGTTCGCCCTGCTGACCGCCGCCTCCTATGCGGAGCTGGTCACCAAGTACCCGAGGGCGGGCGGCGCGGCGGTCTTTGCCGAACGCGCCTTCGGCCGGCCCTGGCTGTCCTTTCTGGTGGGTTTCTCGATGCTGGCCGCTGGCGTCACCAGTGCCGCGGGGCTGGCGGTGGCCTTTGCCGGTGGCTATCTGCAGGCCCTGGTGCCCTGGCCGGCCGGCTGGGTCTGCCTGGCCTTCCTGGTGCTCATCGGCCTGCTCAATGCCCGGGGCATCAAGGAATCGCTGTCGGTCAACCTGGTGATGACCCTGGTCGAGTTGTCGGGCCTGGTGATCGTCATCGTGGCGGCGGCCTGGTTCGTCGCCCAGGGGCAGGGTGAGCCCGCGCGGCTGCTGGAGGTGGATGCGCCCTCGGCCACGGTGGCCATTCTCAGCGCCTCGCTGCTGGCCTTCTATTCCTTCGTTGGCTTCGAGACCTCGGCCAACCTGGCCGAGGAGGTACGCGATGTCAGCCGCGTCTATCCGCGGGCGCTGTTTGGCGCCCTGGTCATCGCCGGCATCGTCTACATGCTGGTGGGGGCGGGCGCCGCGCTGGTGCTGCCGGTGGCGCAGCTCAAGGCCTCGGGCGCGCCGCTGATGGACGTCCTCGGCGCCTCGGGGCTGGGCGTGCCGACCCGGCTATTTGCCGTCATCGCCCTGATCGCGGTAGCCAATGGCGCGCTGCTGACCATGATCATGGCCAGCCGCCTGGCCTACGGCATGGCCCGCCAGGGGCTGCTGCCGGCGGTGCTCGGTCGGGTACTGCCGCGGCGACAGACCCCGGGGGTCGCCATCCTCGCCACCACCGCGGTGGCCATCGCCCTGACCTATACCAGCACCCTGGATGTGCTGGCCGAGACCGTGGTGCTCTTGCTCCTGGTGGTGTTCATCAGCACCAACCTGGCGGTGCTGGTGCTCAAGCGCGACCGGGTCGAACACGCGCATTTCCGCGTCCACTGGCTCTTTCCGGTGCTGGCCCTGGCCTCCTGTGCGCTGCTCCTGGCCCAGCAGGGCGCGGCGACCTGGTGGCGCGCCGCGCTGATGCTGCTGGTCGGCGCCGCGCTCTATGGGCTGACGCGGCTGGCCGGCGCGCGCCGGGTCACCGCCTAGCCGCCCACCAGCGCATAGAGGGTCTGCATGTCGGCCGGCTTGGTCAGGTGATGATCGAAGCCCGCCGCCAAGGCCTCGGCCTTGTCCTGGGCCTGACCCCAGCCGGTCATGGCGATCAGCTTGACGGCCTGCCCGGCCGGGATCTCGCGGATCGCCCGGGCCAGTTGGTGACCGGTCAGCCCCGGCATGCCGATGTCGGAGATGACGATGTCGGGGCCATAGCTCTGGAACAGCGTGAGCGCCGCCTGGCCGTCGTAGACGACCCGTACCTCGTGGCCATCCAGCTCCAGCAATTCGGCGATGGTGTCGGCGATGTCGGGGTTGTCGTCCGCCACCAGGATCCGCCGGGTGGCCGGCAGCGCTGGCGCCGCTGCGACGGGCTCGGCAATTGCCGCCGGAGGCGCCACGGTCAGCGGCAGGCTCACGATGAAGCGGCTGCCCTGACCCAGGCCGGCGCTGGTCGCGGTGATGTCGCCACCCTGCAGCCGCGCCAGTTCGCGGGACAGCGCCAGGCCGATACCCAGGCCCGGCGAGCGTTCTGCCAGGCGCGGATCGATCTGGCCGAACATCTGGAAAAGATCGGTCAGGCGTTCGGGCGCGATGCCGATGCCGTTGTCGGCGATCTCCACCCGCACCTCTTTGGCGCCCGCCTGTACGGAGAGGATGATCCGACCGCCCGCCGGGGTGTAGCGGGCGGCGTTGCCCAGCAGGTTGATGAAGATCTGCTCCAGGCGCAGCGTATCGGCGTACAGCCAGAGCGGCGCCTCGGGCAGTTGCAGCATGAAGCTCTGACCCTTGTCCTGCATCGGCGCCTGGGCCGCGTCGGCCGCCGCCTGGAGCACCGTCTGCAGGGTAACGAAGGCATTGTGCAGGGTGATGCGCCCAAAGGTGATGCGTGAGATGTCCAGCAGGTCATTGAGCAGGGCGCCCATGCGTTCCACCTGCCGCTCGATGGTCTGGCAACTGCGCTGTTGCTGTTCGAGCGAGGCCTGGGGCGCGGCGATCAGCGCCGCCGCATGGCGGATGGGCGCCAGGGGATTGCGCAGCTCATGGGCCAGCACGGCGAGGAATTCATCCTTTTGCCGATCGTTGTCGCGCAGCTGCTGTTCCTGGCGCTTGCGCTCGGTGATGTCGAGAAACCAGACCGCCACGTTGCCGTCGAAGGGCGTGGCGCTGATCTGCAGCCAGCGGCTGGTGCCACTGGCATCGGCGCCCTGTAGTTCGACGGACCAGGCCGCCTCGTCGGCCTGGTGCTCACCACAGGCCTGCAGGATGCGCGGACCGGCCCAGGGCAGGCTGGGATGCGCGGCGCTGCCGTCGTGGCCCAGGGTGGCGGCGCCGATGGGGTTGAGATAGTCCCAGACGAAGCCGCCTTCGGCAGCGGGCACGGCGATGCCAAAGGACACCTGCGAGCTCTCCAGCGCCACCCGCAGGCGGCGTTGCGAGTGCAGCGCGGCCTCCTGGATCCGGGCGCGATCGATCACCAGCGCCGCCTTGGAGGCGCACAGATCGGCCAGGCGCTGCTGGCGCGGCGTGGGTTCCCCGGCCTCCGGCAGGTGCACGGTGAGCGCGCCGAGGGTGCCGTGTAGGGTACTGCGCAAGGGCACGGCATGCAGGGCGGCAAAGCCCAGGCGGCGGCCAAGCGTGGCCAGGGCGGCGAACTCAGGCGCGGTCGCCAGCTCCGGTATCACCACGCGGGTACCGCTGCGCAGGGCGGCGGCACAGGCGCTGTCCGCGGGCTGCAGGGCGGCCAACTGGTCCTGCTCCTCGGCCGCGAAGCCCGGCGCGAAATACAGCTGCGGCGGCTTGCCGTCTTCCAGCAGCGAGACGCAGCCCTGAGACGTCTGATGAAAGTGGCAGAGGACCTCGAGGATCTCCTGCAACTGTTGCGACAGCGAGGGCAATTGCAGCAGGCGATGATTGAGCCGTTGCAGGACCTCCAGATCGGCGACCTGCAGCTGCAACTGTTCCTGACTCCGCTGCAGGCCCCGCAGGTAGTCGTCCCGCTCCTCTTCCAGCAGCCGGCGGGCGTCGGCTGCGGCCAGCAGGGCTTCGCCGACCTGGCGGATCTCCAGGACGTCACTGTCCGGCAGCACGGGTGGCTGGCGCTGGCCCAGCGCCTGGGCGGCGGCCTGCAGCGCCTGTACCGGCTGGCTGATGCGCCGCGACAGCAGCAGGGCCATCGCCCAGGCGAAAGCCACCGACAGCACCAGGCCACCGCCATAGAGGGCGAAGGAACGATTGGCGGCCGCGGTCACCTCTTCGGTGGGGATGGCGGTGGTCACGGTCCAGCCGGAATCGGGCAGGCGCACGAAGGCGGTATAGACCTGGCGGCCTTCGCGGGTACGGGCGGTGCCGACGCCTTCCTCACCCGGTTGCGTCAGGATCGCCGCCAGGCCTGGCAGGGCGGGCTCGCCCAGGCTTTCCTCATGCAGACTGGTACGGGCAATGCGCAGGCCATGGCGATCGAATACCGAGCCCACCCAGTCCTTGGGCAGGGCGCGGGCCAGACGCGCCGCGCGGATGCTTTCCGGTGTCATCACCGCGGTCAACACGAAGCTCAGCCTACCCTCGCGCTGCACCGGCACCCTTACCGGAAAGGCCAGCTGGCCGGAGGGCCCCTTGCCCAGCTGACCGATGACCGGGCGACGTCGGGCGACCACCTCGGCGAAGCTTTCCGGCTCGGCCAGCGAGCCCGCGGGTTGACGCTGTTGCGTAGAGATGCGCCGGACCACCTGGCCATCCGGTGTGGCGAGCAGCACCGAGCGCCATCCCGGCGCCAGCGGCAGGACCCGCTCGACCAGGGTGGCGAAGCCCTCCAGGTCGCCCGCCGCCAGCAGGGGCGACTCGGCCAGGGCCTGGAGGATGGTCACCGAACGGCGCAGTTCGCTCTCGATGGTGGTGGCGGCCTGGCGGCTGGATTCCAGCGCCCGCTGTTCAGCTTCATGCTGCTGGTGATGGACGAGCAGCCACAGCCCCAGCCCGGCAATCAGCGCCAGGGGCACGATCCCGGCGAAGGCGATGGCCAGCAGGCGGTTGCGCAGCGGGACCAGGTGCGCAGGGCGGGACTTGATAGGCGACATGGGCATTTCGATGGTGGAGAAGGCTCATTCTAGCCTGAGTTAGAGTGGTCCTTTGCCAGGCTTGGGCTCCCGTCGTCGGGCCGGTGTATATCGCTGCAGGCCGCGCCAGCTCTAGCCTGCAGCTTATCGAGGGGGTGCCGCTGATCGGCGATGGGTGGCTATTCAGTCAAGGGACGGTGACGCCGAACAGAAGGAGGTGAATCTGCCCTGTCTGCCCGGAGTCATTCCATGCGTACCCTGAGATTGTCGGCCCGTTCGGCCGTGTGTTTTGCCGCCGTCACCCTGTTGCTGCTGGTCCTGGCGGTCACCTCGGCCGTCGGCCTGAATTCGCTCTATAAAGCGGAGCAGGACGTCGAGACCAATTGGATGGCCAGCATCGCCCAGACCGCCAAGATGGATACCCTGGTGCTCCGTCTGCGCCTGGAGACCTTGCGCATGGTGGCCTCGGAGGACGACCAGATGAAGCAGACCGCCGCGGCGACCATCGCCCAGACGCGCGGCCAGCTGCAGAAGGAGGTGGCGGCCTATCAGGCCCTGGTCGCTTCGCCTGAGGAGCAGCGGTTGGCCGATGCCGTGTCCGCCGGCGTCAAGGCCTACGACGCCCGGCTCGACGAGATCGTTGCCATCGCCCGGACGCGTCCGGCCAGCGAAGGGACCGCCTACGTCAACGCCAACATCCGTCCGCTGACCAACGACCTGCAGGAGAAGATCGTCGCCCTGGGTGACTTCAACCAACGCGGCGCCAAGCAGGCGGGCGAGCTGGCCAACCAGACCTATAGCCGTAACCTCTGGCTGCTCGGGGTCATCTCCGCCGTGGCCGTGGTCCTCACCGTAGTAATGGCTGTGCTCTATACCCGCAGCATCCTGCAGCCGCTGCGCCAGGTGCTGGCCATCAACAAGCGCATTGCCGAAGGCGATCTGCGGGTGTCGGTTGTGGCAGAGGGTCGCGACGAGATGGCCGACCTGATGCGGGCCACGGTGCAGATGCAGCAGACCCTGCGCGACACCGTCAGCCACATCGGCGAAGCCTCGACCCAGCTGGCGTCCGCCGCCGAAGAGATGAATGCCGTGACCGAAGAAGCCAGCCGTGGCCTGCAACGCCAGAACGGCGAGGTGGAACAGGCTGCCGCGGCGGTCAACGAGATGACCGCCGCCGTGGAGGAGGTGGCGCGTAACGCCGCCTCGGCCTCGACCTCGGCGCAGCAATCCGAGCGCTCCACCGGCCTGGGCGCGGCCCGCGTCACCGAGACCGTCAATGCCATCAACTCCCTGACCAGCACCGTGTCCCACACCAGCGAGCAGATCGTCGCTCTGGCCGGACAGGCGCAAGGCATCGCCACCGTGGTCGATGTGATCCGTGGCATCGCCGAGCAGACCAACCTGCTGGCGCTGAACGCCGCCATCGAAGCCGCCCGGGCCGGTGAACAGGGTCGCGGCTTCGCCGTGGTCGCCGACGAGGTGCGCGCCCTGGCCCACCGAACCCAGGAATCCACCCGCGAGATCGAGCAGATGATCGGCGGCATCCAGAACGGTTCGGAAGGCGCCGTGCAGGCCATGCAACGCAGCCGCGACGAGGCCACCGCCACCCTGAAGATCGCCCACGAAGCCGGCGCCGCCCTGGAGGAGATCGCCCGCTCCATCACCGAGATCAACGAGCGCAATTTCCTCATCGCCACGGCGTCGGAAGAGCAGGCCCAGGTCGCCCGATCGGTGGACCAGAATCTGGTCAGCATCCGCGACCTGTCGATCCAGACCTCGGCCGGTGCCCACCAGACCGCCGCGGCCGCCCATGAGGTCTCGCGCCTGGCGGTGGACATGAATCGCCTGGTCGGTCGCTTCTCGGTCTGATCCAGCTGAACGCCTGGAAAGGCCCTGCCGAGAGCCCCTCGGCAGGGCCTTTTCGTTTCCTGCCTACCGGCAGGCCGGCATGGCGGGACCAACGGCCGGGAACCGGTCAGGGGTGCCAGGGGGTCTGCAGCGAAAGATCCCAGGAGAGACGGCCATGTACCTCATCCAGTTGCTGCTACCCCTGAACGACAACGACGGCCAGCGCCTGCCCGGGGCGCTGTTCCAGGAGGTCCGTGAGGAACTGGTGGCGCGCTTCGGCGGGCTGACCGCCTTCAGCCGGGCGCCGGTGGAGGGCCTGTGCCAGGACGAGGCGGAGCGCGTCGAGGACGACGAGCTGCTGGTCTACGAGGTCATGACCGAAGCCCTGGACAGGGCCTGGTGGACGGACTATCGGCGCCGGCTGGAAGCGGCCTTTCGCCAGCGCGAGATCCTGATCCGCGCCCAGCCGACCGAACGCCTCTAGGCCTCGGCCAGCACCACCCGCGCCCGGCCGGCGCGCTTGGCCTGGTACAGGGCGCCGTCGGCGCGGCGGATCAGTTCATGGACATTGAGGCTGCCATCGGTGCAATGGGCGATGCCGATGGAGGAGGTGGTCTGGAGGCTGATGCCCTGCAGCTGCCAGGGTCGCTGCAGGGCACTGCACAGGCGCTCGGCCAGGGCCAGGGCCGCATCGGCGGAGGTCTCGCGCAGGAAGACGATGAATTCGTCGCCGTCGATCCGGCCAAGCAGATCGCCAGTGCGCAGGCAGGCGCTGACCCGGGCGACGAAGGCCACCAGCAGCAGATCGCCGAATTCGTGGCCGAATTCGTCATTGATGGCCTTGAAGCGGTCGAGGTCCAGATAGAACAGGGCGCAGGGCAGGTGGCCGGCAGCGCCAGCCCGGTAATGGGCGATCTGGTCGAGGATGCTGCGGCGGTTGGCGATGCCGGTCAGGGCGTCCAGGTAGGCCAGTGACCGGAAGCGCCTTTCGCTTTCCTGCAGGGCGGTCTCGGCCAATTTGCGCTCGGTGACGTTGCGACTGACGATGGTCAGCAGCCGCCGTCCACCCTGGGCATCGAAGTGCGGGGTCTTGACCACTTCCCAGGTGTTGATGCGACCGTCCGGGCCCAGGAAGGACTTTTCGATCTGGGTGGGCGCGCCGTTCTGCCAGGCCTGCTCGTCGGTGTCGATGTTGTAGCGGAAGGCCTCGGCATGGGTCGGAAACCGCTCGATCAACTCGACATCGGTGATGCCCACATAGTCGAAGCCGACCATGGCATAGGCTTCGAGCACGATGCGATTGACGAACAGCCAGCGCCCCTGGCCGTCCTTGGCGACGATGAACTCCTGGATCGAATCGAGGAGGGTGCGCAGATCGACGTCGGAATCGGCGGGGGACATGGGCAGGGCCTGGCGGTCGCATGGGTTTCCAGGCTATCGGCCTGTCAGGGTGGGAAATGAGGTCCCTCGTCGGGTCACCCGTCGCCTGGCCAGGAAGGTGGCAACAGGCGAAGCGGCGCGGACCGGCCGCCGACGAATGGCAGTGTTCCCGAGCCTGCGCCTTTGACGGCCACAAGCGAGGCGGCACGCTACAGCGCGGGTTCGGTCAGGAACCTAGGTCTCTCCCATGGGCCGAATGAGGTATTCATCAGCTGCCAGATGTGCCCCTCATGCAGACCACGACAAGAGCCGTTACCGGCCAGCACGCCGCCTCGAACCCGGTCACTCTCGAACCCGCCAAGGCGCTCTACCAGGCGTTGCTGGTAGACCACCCGGGTGCCCAGGCGCAGGAGCGGGCCCGTCTCTTTCTCGACGACCAGCTGCAGGCGGTAGCCGGCATGACCGCCGACCTGCCGGAAGACTCCGACGGCCTGGAGGCCTGGGTGCTGGAGAACAACGCCCGGGTCGGCGCCCAGTACCGCGACTACCTGGCCGCACGCAAGGCCGGGGCGCCGCGCCGCTATTTCGGCAGCAAGGCCCATGCGCTGTATTTCCTGCGCGGCGTGGCGCCGACCAAACTGGTGGATGGCGCCTGGCTCTATGGCACCCTGGCCCACTGGGACGACCTGCGCTATCGCGCCGCCATCCAGATCTACCTCGAAGAACTGGGCGACGGCCAACCGGACAAGAATCATGTGGTGCTCTATCGCAAGCTGCTGGCCAGCCACGGCTGCGAGGACTTCGCCGACCTGAGCGACGACCACTATGTGCAGGGCGCCATCCAGCTGGCCCTGGCCCATAACGCCGATCACTACCTGCCCGAGGTGCTGGGTTTCAACCTGGGCTACGAGCAACTGCCGCTGCACCTGTTGATCACCTCTTACGAGCTCAACGAACTGGGCATCGACCCCTATTACTTCACCCTGCACGTGACCGTCGACAACGCCGGCACCGGCCATGCGCGCAAGGCCCTGCAGGCGGTGCACGACGCCATGCCCGCGGAAGGCCGCGCGGCCTTCTACCAGCGCGTGGTGCAGGGTTATCTGCTCAACGAACTGGGCGCCAGCACCACCTCGGTGATCGCCGGCTTCGACCTGGAGCAGGCGGTGATCGAGGTGCTGGCGGAAAAGAGCAGCGTCGGCCGCTATGTGCATTCCGACTATTGCCGCATCGGCGGACGCAGCGTCAGCGACTGGCTATACGATCCGTCGCAGATTCCGGACTTCCTCCAGGTGATGCAGGAACAGGGCTGGATCAAGCGCCACGAGGACCCCACCAACAGCCGCTTCTGGCGGCTGATCCAGGGCGAACGCGCGGAGATGTTCGGCGTCTTCACCGCCTACGAGCAGCAACTGATCCACGACTGGATCGCCGGCGATTTCGTGCACAACGGCGCCCGCAAGCAGGCCACTGGCGAGCGGGTGGCCGTGCTGCCGCGCCGCGAGGTGAGCTTTCGCGCCCGCCAGCGCCAGCAGGAACGCCTGTGCCCGGCGCTGGAAGCGGAGCAGGGCGGGGCGGCCAATGCGAGCAGGGCCCAGACCAGCGATTTCGACAGCGAGGAAGCCGCACTGGAGCAACGGCTGGCGAGCCAGCCCAGTCGCGCCGCCGCCATGGCGCTGCTGGTCGAGCAGCTGTCGCCGGCGCGCCATCACAGCCGCGCCGGCCTGCTGGCGACGCGGCTGTTCGTCTCGCTGTTGGGCTGACGCCCAGGCCAGGACCCGCGAGGGTCCTTTTTTTCATTTCGATTGCCACCTAAGGACCTGCCCGTGACGGCCATGGAACACCCCGAACACCCCGCGACGACCCCGGACCCGACCAAGGCGCTGGAGCTGCTAGTCGAGACGCTGCGTGCAGCCGACTATCACTTCATCACCCCGACCCCGGCCTCTCACGCCCGGGTCAATGCCCGACCCGGCAATGCCTGGGCACGGGATCTGCAAGGCGTCTTCGGCTGGAGCCGGCCGTTTTCCCGCGAGGTGCTGCCGGAGTCCCTCATCGACGCCCTGGCCGCGGCCGAGCTGCTGACCCCGGTGCCCGGCGGCTGGCGCAGTCGGGTACGGGTATCGAGCCTGGGCGATCAGCTGTTCGTGCATTCCGCCTATCCCACCGAAGAAGCCGATGCGGTGTTCTTCGGCCCCGATACTTATCGCTATGCCAGTGCCCTGGAAGCCCAGTTGCGCTTCGAGACCGGCACCATCCGCCGGGCGGTGGACATCGGCAGTGGCGCCGGTCCAGGTGCCATCCTGGTCGCCCTGGCGCGGCCCGATGCCGAGGTGCTCGCGGTGGACATCAACCAGCGCGCCTTGGCACTGACCCGGGTCAATGCCGCGCTGGCCGGAGCCGACAATCTGCAAGCGTGCTACAGCAATCTGCTCAAGGACGTGGACGGAGACTTCGACTTCATCCTGTCCAATCCGCCCTATCTGGTCGATCCGGGCGAGCGCGCCTATCGTCATGGCGGCGGCGCGCTGGGCGCTGGCCTGTCGCTGGCCATCCTCGACACGGCGCTGGAGCGCCTGGCCCCGGGTGGCACCCTGCTGCTCTACACCGGCGTGGCCATGGTCGAGGGACGCGATCCCTTCCTGGAGGAAGTCCGCACCCGCCTGGCCGACCAGGACGTGGCCTGGCGCTATCGCGAATTGGACCCGGATGTCTTCGGTGAAGAACTGGAGAGCGGCGTCTATGCCCATACCGATCGCATCGCCGCCGTGGTCCTAACGGTGACCCGACCGCACTGAGGGCGTACGCCAGCGGCTACACTGGCGGGCGCCCTCATCACCCGCCGTGTCCCGGAGTCCGCCATGCAACTGCTGCTGAACCAGACCTCGCCCTATGCCCGCGCTGCGCGCGTCACCGCCCTCGAAGCCGGCTTCGGCGCGCGACTGACACTGGTGTGGAGCGATCCCTGGAACGACGATCCGACCTTGCTTACAGCCAACCCGGGCAACAAGGTCCCGGCCCTGATCACCGACGAGGGCCTTGCCCTCAGCGAGACCCTGCTGATCTGTGTCCATCTGCACCAGTTGGGTGGCGGCAGTCCGCTCGCGGCCGAACGCCTGCAATTGGCCGGCCTGGGCCAGGGCCTGATCGACGCCGCCTTCGGCACGGTGATCGCCCGCAAGCATGGCGGTGCGGCTCAGGATGACTCGGTGCTGGGTGCCCGCCGACTGGCGGCCATCGACCGGCTGCTGGCGCGCTTGGCGGAGACGTCCACGCTGGATGCACAGGACCTCGATTTCAGCCACTACCTGGTGGCCGTCGGCCTGGACTACCTGAGCTTTCGCCTGCCGGAGATCGACTGGTCCGCGCACGGACGGCTGGTGGCCTTCCACCAGCGCCTCACCGCACGCCCGAGCTTTAGCGCGACGACCTTCCAGTAGGGCGAGAAGAAGCCCACGCGGCCGGCCGCGTGGGAAAGCCCTACAACTCGATCAGGATCTTCAACTGGGTCCCGGCCTTGTCCAGCAAGGCCTCGAAGCCCTGTTCCACCACGTCGTCCAGGGCGATATGGCGGGTCACCACCTTTTCCGCCGGCAGCTGGCCACTGGCGATCAGGGCCGCGACCTTGGGCCACATCAGCGTCGAGTAGCACCAGGAGCCGCGCAGGTCGACGTCCTTGTAGGTCAGGGTGAAGCCATCCAGCGCTGGCGGCTTGCCCTGCATTCCCACCTGCACCACCACGCCCTGGCGGCGCACCGCTTCCAGGCACAGCCCTAGCGGGGCCTCGGCGCCGACGCATTCGAAGGCCACGTCCACGCCGACGCCACCGGCGGTGTGGGCGCGCACCTCGCGTAGCACATCGGTGCTGCCGGGATTGAGGGTGATGAGGCCGTCCACCAGGCGCCGGGCCATCTCCAGGCGGTTGTCGTTGAGATCCACCAGGAAGATCCGGGTGGCCCCGGCAGCGCGCGCGGCCATGACCTGCAACTGGCCGATGGGTCCGGCACCGGCCACCAGCACGCTGTCGCCGGGTTTCACACCGCCCCTGTGGGTGGCGTAGACGGTGACCGCCGTGGGTTCGATCAGCGCCGCGTGCGCGGTGCTGAGGTCGTCCGGCATGGGGATGGCGTTGTAATCCTCCACCAGGGAGTACTCGGCCATGCCGCCCCAGGGATGCGACAGGCCGATGATCGCCAGCTGTTCGCTGAGCTGGTACTGGCCGCGGCGGCCGTAGTAGTCGTCCCGCGGCGAGACCATGGGCTGGATGGAGACCCGGTCACCGGGTTTCACCGCGGTCACCTGGCTGCCCACGGCCTCCACCACGCCGGAATACTCGTGGCCGAGGATCTGCGGCACCTGGCCGCCGGTGTAGCTGTGCGGCGCGGTGGGAATGAAGATGGGGCCGCCCAGGTATTCGTGCAGGTCGGTGCCGCAGATGCCGCAGAACTGGTTCCTGACCAGCACCTGGGTGGGGCCCGGCGCGCCGGGTGGCGGGACGTCTTCCACCCGGATGTCGCGGGCGGCATGGAAACGGGCTGCTTTCATGACGAGGCTCCTCTAGCGTTCGCAGCGGGGCAGAAAGGCCTGGATCAGGGCGTTGACCTGGTCGGCGGCTTCCATCTGCACCATATGGCCCTGGCCCTCCAGGATCTCGACCTGGACGGCCGCGGGCAGGCCTTCGGCATGCTGGACCGGAATGATGGCGTCGGCCTTGCCCCAGATCAGCAGCGCGGGAATTTCACCGCCCAGTACCTGGCGCATTACCTGGGCCTGCTGGCCATTGGCGAAGAGGTTGCCCGCCAGCTGGTGCAGCGCCTGGTCCACGCCTTCCAGCCGCTTGTACTTCAGCAGATCCTCCAGCATCGGCCGGGTGACCAGGCCCGGATCGCTGAACAACAGGCTGACCGGGCCCTTGAGCTGGTTGCGGCTGGTGGCGGCGATGAAGCCTTCGAGGTAGTCACCATTGATCTCCGAACCCAGCCCGGCACTGCCGATCAGCACCAGGCCGGCGACCCGCTGCGGCGCCACCTGCGCCAGGTGCAGGGCCACGGCGCCCCCCATGGAGTGACCGACCAGCACGGCGCGGGGGATGTCCAGGTGGTCGAGCAGTGCCAGCACCGCGGCGCCCAGCTCGGCGAGGTCGCCCGTGGCCAGCGTCTTGCCGGACTGGCCATGGCCGGGCAGGTCCAGGGCGATCACCCGGCGCTCGGCGGCCAGGGCCTCGTGGTTGAACAGCCAGTTGTCCAGATCGCCGGAGAAACCGTGGATCAGCATCACGGGCAAGCCACCTTCACCGCGCTCCAGATAGCGCAGCGGCCGGCCGTCGAGTTCGATGCGCTGGGCCTGGGGACCGGCCTCGGCGGCGTCTTCGCCACCGGGCACGAAGTCTTCCTCGAACCGAGCGATCACGGCGTCGATCTCTTCGTCGCTGGCCTCGCCTTCCACCACGATGGCCAGCAGGGCGCCCACCGCCAGGGTCTCGTCCTCGCGCGCCAGGCAGCGGCGCAGGGTGCCGGAGAAGGGCGCCTCGACGCTGCTGCTGATCTTGTCCGTCTCGACGTCGAGCACCTCGTCGCCCTTGGCGATGGGGTCGCCTTCGGCCTTGAGCCAGGCGTTGACCCGGCCCTCGCTCATGGACAGGCCCCACTTGGGCATGGTCAGGGTATGGATCTGGCTCATGCGGCCTGCCTCCCTTGGGTGATCTTGACCACGGCGCGCTCGATCTTGGCCGCGTCGGGGATATAGAGGTCTTCCAGGGCATCGGAGAAGGGCACCGGGGTGTGCGGCGCCGTCACCAGCTGCACCGGGGCGCGCAGGTCGTCGAAGGCCTGCTCGGCGAGCAGGGCGGCGATGTCGGTGGCCACCGAGCAGCGCGGGTTGGCTTCATCGATGACCACCGCGCGACCGGTCTTTTCCACGCTTTCCAGGATGCTGTCCCTATCCAGCGGGCTGGTGGTGCGCAGGTCCAGCACCTCGCAGGACACCCCCTGGCGCGCCAGGTTGGCAGCGGCGTCCATGGCCAGGTGCACCATCCGGCCATAGGTGATGAGGCTGACGTCGTCACCCTCGCGCAGGAAGCTGGCCTCGCCGAAGGGGATGGCATAGGACTCCTCCGGTACCTCGCCCTGCATGCCGTAGAGCAGCTTGTGCTCGCAGAAGATCACCGGGTCGTTTTCGCGGATGGCCTGGATCAGCAGCCCCTTGGCGTCGTAGGGGGTGGCCGGGCAGACCACCTTGAGCCCGGGGATGTGGGTCCACCAGGAGGTGAGCATCTGCGAATGCTGGGCCGCGGCCCGCAGGCCCGCGCCGACCATGGTCCGCAGGACCAGCGGGGTGACCGCCTTGCCGCCGAACATGTAGCGGAATTTGGCGGCCTGATTGAGGATCTGGTCCAGGCAGCAGCCTGCGAAGTCGACGAACATCAGTTCGCACACCGGCCGGGTGCCGCGGGCGGCGGCGCCCACCGCCGCGCCGACGTAGCCGATCTCCGACAGCGGGGTGTCCAGCACCCGCCCGGGAAACTTGTGATAGAGACCCTTGGTGACGCCGAGCACGCCGCCCCAGGCGTCCTGTTCGCCGGGTGCCCCGGCGCCGCCGGCGTTGTCCTCGCCCATGAGGAAGACGGTGGGATCGCGGCGCATCTCCTGTTCCAGGGCTTCGTTGATGGCTTGCTGGTAGCTGATCTTTCTGGCCATGGTGGCGCTCCTTGTTGTTTTCCGATCAGGCGTAGGTGACGTAGACGTCGGTGAGCAGGTCTTCCGGGCCGGGCTTGGGATCGGCCTTGGCCTTGCGCACGGCGTCCTCGATGAGCTGCTCCACTTCCTGGTCGATGCTGTCGAGCAGGGCGGGCTGCAGCTGGCCGGAGCGCGTCACCCGCTCGCGGAATTGCATGAGGCAGTCGCGCTGCTCGCGGGCCTGCTTGACCTCGTTGGGATCGCGATAGGTCTGGGCGTCGCCTTCGAAGTGGCCGAAGTAGCGGGTGAACTTCACCTCGATCAGCGAGGGGCCTTCGCCGGCCCGGGCGCGGGCCACGGCGGCCGCGGCGGCTTCATGGACGGCGAAGAAGTCGAAGCCGTCCACCGTCACCCCGGGCATGCCGAAGCCGGCGGCGCGGTCGGCGATGTGGTCGCAGGCCACCGACCAGTTGGAGGCGGTGGCCTCGGCATAGCCGTTGTTCTCGGCGACGAAGATGCAGGGGAGATTCCACACCGAGGCCAGGTTCATGGCCTCGAACACCGCGCCCTCGTTGGAGCCGCCATCACCGAAGAAGGCCACGGCCACGGCGTCGCTGCCCTTGAGCTTGGCCGCCAGGGCGGCGCCGGCGGCCAGGGGCGCGCCGGCGCCGACGATGCCATTGGCGCCGAGCATGCCCTTTTCCAGATCGGCGATGTGCATGGAGCCGCCCTTGCCCTGGCAGACCCCGGTCTTCTTGCCATAGATCTCGGCCATCATGCCGTAGACGTCCACGCCCTTGGCGATGCAGTGGCCATGGCCACGGTGGGTGGAGGCGATGCTGTCCTCGTGGCCCAGGTGCGCCATGACGCCGGCGGCCGAGGCTTCCTCACCGGCATAGAGGTGGACGAAGCCGGGAATCTCGCCGGTGGCGAATTCCACGTGCAGCCGCTCCTCGAAGGCGCGGATGGTGCGCATCACCCGGTAGGCATGGCTCAGGTTTTCGACGCTTGGGGTCTCGCTCATCTTATTGTTCTCCAGGATTGCCGAGGGCCGACGTGGGCCGGCGGCGGACCAGCAGGCGCTGCTGCGCCGCCAGCTCCAGCATCCGCTCCACGTCGATGCTCAGGGGGCCGTCGAGGTCCAGCGTCACCTGCGGACGCGCCTCGGGGCCGAATTCGATTTCCCGCTCGCCGTCCAGCGCCAGGGTGCCGGCGGCCAGCGACAGGGTGCGTGGCTCGCCTGGCAGCAGCAGGCCGCTGGCGGCGATCCCGGCCTGGGCCAGCACGCCGGGGGCGAGGGGGACGGTCAGTTGCGCCGGCGCCTCGGGCTCCAGCCGCACCCAGCCGCCATGGGGGGCGCTGCGGGCGACCGGATGCCAGAGGCCGCAGAGGGCCGACAGGCCGATGGCCCAAGGCTCGGCGAAGGTGGTGAAGACCTCGGCCAGATCCTCCACCCGGGTCACCGCCCGGGCGCCGAGATAGGCCTGGCGACAGACCGCCACGTCCACCAGCGCCCAGTCACGGATGCCGCGCTCCGGCACCTCCACCCGCAGTCGCTTGTTGCGCCGCAGCGCCAGCGCCGGATCGACCCGGCCACTCGCCACCAGGCCGCCGGCCAGGCCCGCGCTGGTGGCCTCGCGCAATTCGGGAAAGGCGTTGTTGGTGCCGGTGGAAAGGGTCAAGAGCGGCAGGTCGCCCACCTCGGCGGCCACCGCCTTGTGGGTGCCGTCGCCGCCGAGCACGGCGATCACCGCCGCGCCCTGGGCCAGCAACAGCCGCGCGGCGCGGCGGGTGTCGTCCACGGTCTGGGTCAGCGGCAGATTGAGAAACACCAGCTCCGGCCAGCGCTGCTCGCGGGCCTGGCGACTGCCGCTGGCCTTGAGCACGGCGGCGGCGATACCGGTCATGTCCGGCGGCAGGAGCACCCGCTCCACCCCGGTGGCACCAAAGGCCGCCAGCAGGCGCATCACCACCCCGGCCTTGTCGGTGCTGGAGGTGAGGGCGGCATTGCCGGTCAGCCGGCGCAGGTCACGCCCCGAGGCGGGGTTGGGCAGGATGCCGACGGTTATGGGCATGGCTGACTCCCGAGGCCTGGACCATCGGTCAGGGCAGCCGTGCGGCGATGCCGGGGTGCGCTCATGGGTCTGGCCCTCTTGTCGTTGTCTTGGGAGCGTCGCAGAGCCCTGAGCAAGGCGGGTGCCAGGTCGCTATAGTTTCGCTGCAGGCCAGGCTGGATGCGGCTTTGCGGGGGGATGGCCAGGTCCGGCGGGACGGGCGCTTTGCGCCGGGGCGTCTCAGGGCTGCGACGGCAAGGCGAGACGCTGAGACGATTCGTCTCAGGCCGCGGCGGACTTGAAGGCCGGGGCCAGGGGGCGCTAAATGAAGGGCAGAACAATGACCGGCCTTCCATGCCATGACCGGAATTCAGGGAGAGACGCCCATGTTGTCTACCCAGGCCCGCTATCACGCCCGCGCCATCGACCAGGCCCTGCGTGCGCCCTTGCGCTCGGCCAGTCCGCCCGGGCGCATCCTCGATTCCTGGCGTCGTTCCTTCGAGCAGTATCAACTCGACCCGGGCAGCCTGCGCGGTCCGCGCATCCTCTCGCGCTACGAATTGCGCCAGCACCAGCAGGCGGCGGAAGACTTCCTGCGCGTCGCCGATGGCGAGCTGGGCGCCCTGCATGCGCGGGTCGAGGCGGCCGACTACTGCGTGCTGCTGGCCGACGCCCAGGGCCATACCCTGGATTACCGGGTCAGCGATCGGCTGGACGACGAATGCCGCCGCGCCGGGCTCTACCTGGGCACCTGCTGGTCCGAGCAGGAGGAGGGCACCTGCGGGGTCGCCGCGGTGCTCACCGACCGGGCGCCGGTGACGGTGCACAAGGCCGATCACTTCCGCGTGGCCTTTACCGGCCTGACCTGCACCGCCGCGCCGGTGTTCGCGCCGAGCGGCGAGTTGCTCGGGGTACTGGACGTCTCGGCGCCGCGTTCGCCGGACGACCGCCGCAGCCAGCTGCTGATCCGGCAGTTCACCCGCGATAGCGCCCAGCGCATCGAGAATGCCTACTTCATGCACAGCGCCCGGGGTGACTGGGTGCTCTGCGGCCATGCCCAGGCCAGCTATCTCGACACCCAGCCGGAATTGCTGCTGGCCTGGGATCAGAGCGGACGCCTGACCGGTCTGAATCGCCCGGCCCGGCAACTCTGCCTCGCTCAGCTGGGCTATCTGCCGCAGCGCCTGGACGAGCTCTTCGGTCGCGATGCCCCGGCGCGGTTGCAGGAGGACCATGGCGAACCCCTGCGCCTGGGCGAAGCACATTTCCACGCCCGGGTACGGGCGCCGCGTCAGCGTCTTGGGGTGGTGATCCCGCTGGTCCGCGAGCCGCGTGCGGCGAACCCCGAGGAGGAGCCGCGGGTCAGCCAGGCGCTCGCGACCGCCCTGCGGCTCTATCGCCATGGCCTGCCGATCCTGGTGACCGGCGAGACCGGCACCGGCAAGGAGGTCTTTGCCCGCGGCCTGCACCAGGGTGGCGATCGTGCCGGGCGACCCTTCGTCGCCCTCAATTGCGCGGCGCTGCCGGAAAGCCTGATCGAGAGCGAATTGTTCGGCCATGCCGCGGGGGCCTTTACCGGCGCCCAGCGCCAGGGTCGCGATGGTCTGATCGTGGCGGCCGATGGCGGCACCCTGTTTCTCGACGAGATCGGCGACATGCCCCTGGCGCTGCAGACCCGGCTGCTGCGGGTGCTGGCCGAAGGCGAGGTGCTGCCGGTGGGCAGCGCCCAGCCGCGGCGAGTGGATGTGCGGCTGGTCTGCGCCACCCACCGCGACCTCCAGGTGCAGGTCGCCGCCGGGCTGTTTCGCGAAGACCTGCTCTATCGCCTCAATGGTGCCGTCTTTCAGCTGCCGCCGCTGCGCGCGCGTGCCGACCGCCTGGCGCTGGCGCGGCGGCTGCTCGAAGAAGAGTGCGGCAAGCGTCCCGCGCCGGAGCTGGCGCCCCAGGTGCAGGAGGCCATCCTGGCCCATGACTGGCCGGGCAATGTGCGCGAATTGCGCAACGTGCTGCGCTACGCCTGCGCCCTGTGCGACGGCGACTTCATCAGTCTCGATCATCTGCCGGCCAGTCTGCGGATGGGTGACGCGCCGGCCGCCGAGCCGCCACCCGAGATCGACAGCCCCGAGCGGCGGGCGATCCTGGCGGCCCTTGTCCGCCATCGCTGGAAGGCGATTCCGACCGCCCGGGCGCTTGGGATGTCCCGGGCCACCCTCTACCGGCGGCTCAAGTTGCATGGCATCGCCATGCCGCATCGCCAGTCCGAGGACTGAGGCGTTCCGCCGAACGGTCATGCTCAGCAGGGGCTGCCCTGGCACGGTGGTTACCGCAGACAACCGAAACGGCGGGCGCCGGCAACGCTGGCCCCGATCGTCTCGCTGCGGGACGTCAGCGCGGTCGCCGAGGAGTCACACCTCAGACACAGACCCTGAGGAAGCCCCCTGATGCGTACCCTGCCGCTGTTGCTTGCCCTGCCTGCCGCCCTGGCTCTGCTGAATCGCACCTCGTCCCGGCGTTCGCCGCGGATCGATCACCAGCAGCTGAATGGCCGGACTATCGTCGTGACCGGCGCCTCCAGTGGCGTCGGCCGCGGCGTGGCCCTGGCGCTGGCCCGGCACGGTGCCAACCTGGTGCTGGCCGCGCGGCGCAGCGAGGCGCTGGAAGCCCTCGCGGTCGAGGTCCAGGCCCTGGGCGTGGCCGCCCTGACAGTGCCCACCGACGTGGCCGACGTGGCGCAGATGACCGCCCTGGCCGAGCAGGCCGAGCAGCGCTTCGGCCGCATCGACGGCTGGATCAACAATGCCGGCGTGGTGGCGGTGGGGCGTTTCGAAGAGGTGCCCCTGGAAGACCACCTGCGCCTGCTGGATACCAATGTGAAGGGTGTGGTGATCGGCAGCCACCTGGCCCTGCAGCGTTTCCGCCGCCAGGGCTACGGCCGGTTGGTCAACGTGGCCTCGGTGGACGGCGAGATTCCCCACGCCTACCAGGCGTCCTATTCGGCATCCAAGGCCGCGGTGCTCAGTCTCGGTCGGGTGCTGCAGCAGGAATTGCGCCGTGGACGCCAGCCGAACATCCAGCTGTCGACAGTGCTGCCCTGGGCGCTGGATACGCCGATCTGGGGCCATGCCGCCACCTACACCGGCCACCGCGCCGACCTGCCCACCAAGGATTCGCCGGACAAGGCGGTGCAGGCCATCGTCGGCGCGCTGCTGCAGCCACAAAAGGAAATCACCGTGGGCTACAAGGCCAAGCTGGCCTACTGGGGGCATCGCCTGGCGCCGGAGCTCAACGAGCGCTTCACCGCGACCGCGGTCCAGCGCGCCGAGATCGACTGGAATCCGGCCAAGGCCGCCACCTCGGGCAATCTGCAGCAGCCCGATCAGGCGGGACGGACGATCAGGGGTTCGAATTTCTAAGGCATGGACGTCCCAGCTAGTGCCAAGACGCGCTATCTGCCTCGGTACGCGCTTCGGGACCGGTGATGGTCAGCGAGGGTAGCGCGCCAGGGTAGAGGGCGGTCTGGAGTGTCTGGGCCAGGATAGCCCGGGTGCAGAGCAGGGCGGTCGGAGCAGCGCCTTGCAGGCGGGTGGCGAGCTCCGGCCCACACAGGATGGCTGCCGGATCGAGCTCCAGGCAGGGCAACAGGGGCAACCCCTCCGCCAGCATGACCTGACTGTGAGCCTGCAAGTCGGCGATTGGCGGCTCACCGGCGGTGACCAGCAGGATTCGTCGATGCCCAAGCGCGATCAGCCGCTGGGTGGCCAGCGCGATGCGCTGGCCGTGCGCCTCGGCGGAGCGGCAGTGGCCTAAATCGGTAGTGAGCGCGAGCCGCTGCGATGGCGTGGCGAAAGGATCGAGCGGGCGGATGGCGGGACGAGTATCCATGGATGGGCCTCTGCCACGGCGTGGTGGTCAAGAGGTCCAGCGTGCCGGTAGTGGATGGCAGCTTCATGACAACCTCGCATCCGTTGATGCCCCCGTGCCCGAGTGAACGGAGGGCATTTCCCGTCGGCGGACAGGCCCCGAATAGAGACCTTGCGTTCTTCACCGAGGCGGCTAGCCTGAACAGGGTGACGTTCCTCCGGGAGCCCTGCTGATGGACAGGTTGCATGAACGCTTGGCCCAACTCGATCCGCCCGTGCGCCACGAGCTGGAGCGGCGCAGCGACGGCTTGCTGATCACCCTCATCGAGGCCGATCACAATGTGCGGGTGTCGCGCCTGCTGAAGGCGGACGACATGCGTGAGGTGGAGCAGGTCAATCTGATCCTGCTGCACGCCATCAACGAACTCAGACGCAAGGGGGCCCAGGTACCCCTCGACAAGGACACCGTTCTGCTGACGCGGCTGCCCTGCGCGGGGGTCGGTACTCCAGGTTGAGCGGCGTCTCTAGTCCTCCAGTTCCAGATCCAGCAGCGCCGCACCCAGGCCCTTGCCGTGGGCGTCCAGCGCCAGCGAGCGGGTGACGCCGCCGCGCAGGGCACCGGGCAGCACGAAGTTCAGCGCGCCCAGGGCCGGCAATTCGTAGCGGCGCACCGGCGCGGCAGCGGCTGGGCGACTGTCGGCGAACCAGGCGGCGACCCGTTCCGCGGTGAGCGCCTGGCGCAGGCGGTCGAAGTCTTCGCGGCGATAGGCGATCACCGCCATGTTCGAAATGTCCCCCTTGTCGCCGGTACGGACGTGGGCGATCTCGCGCAATTTCATGGCAACGTCTCCAGCTCCAGGGTAGGGGTGACGGCCGCACGCGGCCACAGCAGCGAGGCCACGGCGATCACCTCGCGGACCGCCTTGGTGGCGCCGCCACCGCCAGCCGGGCCATTGGTGTACAGGGTTTCCACCTCGTTGCCGATCTGCACCGCCGCCGCCCGGTTGGCGCAGCGGCCGACGACGCGCAGGCGCACCTCCCAGGGTTCGCCGCTGGCCCGGGCCGCTAAGGTGGCGCCGTGCAGGGCGTCCCAGCCGACCAGTTCGCAGCGCAGCTCTTCCACCGGTACACCACAGAGTTGCAGGCGTTCGCGCACCACGTCAGCCGCCAGCCTGGCCCGGCCCACGGCACCCGGGCCGGCGTAGGAGATCTGGCCTTCGCCATGCCAGCCGTCGCGATAGCCCACCGAGACCTTGAGCTGTTCCGGGCGCGGCTTGCCCCGGGCCCCGCTGACCGCGACCCGGTCGGGTGCGGACTGCTCCAGGGCGACGCTGGAAAAGTCGGCGGTCACGTCCGGCGTCAGATAGGCCGCCGGGTCATGCACCTCGTAGAGCAACTGCTCGGTACAGGTCGCCGGGGTCACGCAGCCACCGGAGCCGGCCACCTTGGTCAGGGTCGCCTGGCCGTCGGCGTCCACCTCGGCCAGGGGAAAGCCCAGGCGGGCGAGGTCGGGGACGTCCTTGTAGCCAGGGTCGGCGAAGTAGCCGCCGGTGACCTGGCCGGCGCATTCCAGCAGGTGGCCGACCAGGGTGCCGCGTCCGCGACGCTCCCAGTCATCTGCCGCCCAGCCAAATTCATGCACCAGCGGCGCCAGGAACAGCGAGGGATCGGCCACCCGCCCGGTGATGATGACATCGGCGTCCGCCTGCAGGGCCTGGACGATGCCTTCCACGCCCAGGTAGGCGTTGGCCGAGATCAATCGGTCGCCCAGTTCGGCCAGGGTCTGGCCGTTGTCCAGCCGGGCGTCGGCGGGCAACTGGGCCAGCACGTCGTCGCCGGCCACAGCGGCGATCTTCAGACCGGTTACGCCCAGCTCCCGCGCCAGGGCCGCGACCTTGCGCGCCGCGGCGGAGGGATGGGCGGCGCCCATGTTGGTGACTACCCGCAGGCGCGGCCGTCCGGCCTTATTCAGCAGCGGCAGGATACGGCGCATCCTGGCTTCCAGCAGCGGATCGAAACCTGCCTCGGGATCGGCCAGCCGCGCCTGTTGCGCCAGGGCGATGGTGCGTTCGGCCAGGCATTCGAAGACCAGGTAGTCGAGCCGGCCATGCTCGGCCAGTTCCACGGCGGGTTCGATGCGATCGCCGGAATAGCCGGCGCCGCAGCCGATGCGAAGAAGACGGCTCATCTAGAAGACTCCCAGGAGCAGGGCGGTCAGGGTCATCAGTACCGAGGCCGCGAACAGGAAGGGGATGGTGAAGCGCTGATGATCGGCCAGGTCCAGCTTGCACAGGCCCACCAGCAGGAAGGTCGCCGGGGTCAGGGGGCTGACCGGGAAACCGGTGGTGTGCACCCCGAGCAGCGAGGCCTGGGCAACCTGCACTGGATCGACGCCCAGGTTGCGGCCGACCTCCGCAATCACCGGCATGACGCCGAAGTAGAAGGAATCCGGATCGAACAGGAGGCTCAGCGGCATGGAGAGGAAACCCACCACCGCCGGGATCAGCTGGCCATGTCCGGCGGGGATGCCGGCCACCGCCACCTGGGCCATGGCCTTGAGCATGCCGCTGCCCTGCATGATGCCGGTGAAGACCCCGGCGGCGAAGAGGATGCTGGCCATGGTCAGGGCGGTCTTGGCATGGGCGTCGATGCGCGCCTTCTGGGCGTCCACCGAGGGGTAGTTCAGGCACAGCGCGGCCACGGTGCCAAGCATGAACATCACCACTGGATCGACCCAGCCGGCGATCATCACGGCCATCACCACCAGGGTCAGCAGCAGGTTGATCCAGAAGCGCTGCGGGCGACGCAAGGCACGCTCGGCCTCGCTGAGCACCCGCTCCGGCGCGGCACCGGCGCCACCGCCGGCCAGCCACGGCGCCTGGCCGGCCAGGGTCAGGCGCTTCTCCTCGCGCCGCCCGAGCCACCAGGCGCTGGCGAAGACGAAGGCCAGGCCCACCAGCTGCACCGGGATCAGCGGCTGGAACAGATCGGCCACCGGCACGTGCAGGGCGGCCGACGAGCGCAGCACCGGCCCGGTCCAGGGCAGGAAGTTGACCCCGGCGGCCATGGCCGCCACGCAGGCGAGGATGCGCCGGTCCAGTCCCAGGCGGGTATAGAGCGGCAGCATGGCGGGAATGGTCACCAGGAAGGTCACCGCGCCGGAGCCGTCCAGGTGCACCAGCAGGGCGAGCAGGGCGCTGCCGCAGACGATGCGCGTCGGCCGGGTGCCGACGGTGCGCAGGATGCGGTCGATGATGGGATCGAGCATCCCGGCGTCGGTCATGATGCCGAAGAACAGGATGGCGAAGACGAACATGCCGATCACCGGGGCGACACCCTTGATGCCGGCGATGATGAAGGCGCTGGTGCCCAGGCCGAAGCCACCGATCAGGGCCGCGGCGATGGGGATGACGATCAGGGCGACCAGGGGCGAGACGCGTTTGCTCATGACCGCAACGAGCAACGCGAGAATGGTGACGACACCGAGCAGGGCGAGCATGGCGGACTCCTTGGACCGTGGCGCGGCAGGCGGGCGCACGGGAGGTTTTGTTGTTGTGGGTCCAGTATTCGAAGACGTCCGATGTCCTGTAAATTGGAATCTTCCGAAGCAGCGTTCAGAAAAACAAAATGAAGAATCTGCTCCAGCATGTGCAGGCCTTTCTCGCCGTGGCCCGCCAGGGCTCCTTCGCCCGGGCGGCGGAGGAGTTGCACCTGTCACCCCCGGCGCTCACCGTGCAGATCCAGCAACTCGAAGCCTGGCTGGAGGTGCAACTGCTGGAGCGCACCCCGCGGCGGGTCCAGCTGACCACCGCCGGGGAAGAATTGCGCGGCCCCCTGGAGCGCATCCTGGTGGACCTGGGCGATGTCCAGACCCACGCCCGGGACCTGGCCGGCCTGCGCCGCGGACGGATCACCCTGGCGGCCTTGCCGTCCTTTTTCATGGGACCCTTTCCCGAGTTGCTGAAAACCTTCCAGGCGCGTCATCCGGCCATCGAGGTCCGCCTGCAGGACGTGGTGGCCGGCCGGGTCGAGGCGCTGGTCAGGGAAGGGCAGGTGGACCTGGGCATCGGCGTCCGCCCACGGGCCGTAGGCCTGGACTTCCAGCCGCTGTACGTCGATCACCTGCAGCTGTTCGTCCCCCGCGACCATCCCTGGGCAGGCCGCACCGAAATCACCCTGGCCGAACTCGACGCCGTGCCCTTGCTGCTTACCGGGCGCGACAGCAGCGTGCGCGAATGCCTGGACTTCGCCTTCGCCGCCGCCGGCCTGCGCCTGGTGGCGGCCCTGGAGGCCAACTACATGAGCACCCTGCTGGCCCTGGTAGCGGCCGGCCAGGGCCTGGCCTTGCTGCCGGAATCGGCGGGTGGCGAGGCCCCGGTGGTGGCCCTGCCGGTCCGCGGCGAGAGCCTGGCCCGGCCGCTGGGCATCCTGACCCCCACCGGCCGCAGCCTCACCCCGGCGGCCCAGGCCTTCGTCGACTTGCTCAGGGAGCGGCTGCAGGTGCTCTAGTACTCGAAGGGCTGGCCCAGTTCCTGTTGCAGCCAGTCCAGAAAGCGCCGCACCCGGGCGTAGCGCGAGTGCGCCCGGGGAAACACCAGATGGTGAGCGGCCACCGGCAGGTCGTCATCCTGAGGCAGCACCCGCACCAGATCACCGCGGGCCAGATAGTCCGCTGCCAGCACCGTGCTCTCCAAGGCGAAGCCCAGGCCATGGCGGGCGGCTTCCAGGGTCATGTAGGAGCGATCGAAACTCAGGGTATAGGGGCGTTCCGGCAGCGCCAGGCCCTGCTGGGCGAACCAGTTGGGCCACTTCATCAGAGTGGCCTCGGACAGGATCAGCTCGCTGTGCAGCAGATCCGCCGGCGAGTGGATCGGACGTTTTTCCAGCAACTGCGGCGCGGCCAGGACCGCCAGGCGCTCGCGCTGCAGGGTGCGGATCTCCAGGTTCGGCCAGCTGGGCAGGCCGTGGCGGATGTCGATGTCCACCTTGTCGCGGCTGAAGTGCAGGGATTCGTAGGAGCAGGAGAGATTGATCTGCAGGTCGGGATGGCTCTGGCGGAACTGTTCCAGCCGTGGCATCAGCCAGAGCAGGCCGAAGCTCGGCGCCGAGTGCAGGCGCAGGCATTCCAGGCCGGCATCGCTGGCGGCGCGATCCGTGGCCATGGCCAGCCGGTGCAGCACCTCGCTGACCTCTTCGAGGTATTGCTCCCCGGCCGGGGTCAGGGTCATGCCGCGCGCGCCGCGGACGAAGAGGGCGCGCCCCACCAGGGCTTCGAGCTTGGCCAACTGATGGCTGACCGCCGAGGGCGTCAGCGCCAGTTGCTCGGCCGCGCGGGCGACGTTGGCGAAGCGGGCGGTCTGCTCGAAGGCTTGAAGGGCTTTCAGGGGTGGCAGGGAAAGCGTCTTGCCGGAATCCATGAGTTGCGGGTCCTGTGGCCAGTTCGAGGTCGATTCTCAGGTGGTAAGACCCGACTGCCAAGCCGCAGGCATGAATTTTATTCAGCACGGTCTGACGCAGGCTGCGTTGCTGGGGCCCTGGGGCGGGGGCACTCTGGCCCTCAGCGAAAGCCCTCCACAACAACAAGAAGGATAGCGTCATGCCCCTGCATTCCCTGCTGCTGCAAGACAAGATCGCCCTCGTCACCGGTGCCGCCTCCGCCCGCGGCATCGGTCGAGCCACGGCCCAGGCCTTCGCCGCCCAGGGCGCGCGGGTTATCATCCTCGACCTCGATGCCAGCGCCGCGCGGGATGCCGCTGCCAGCCTCGGCGAAGGTCACCTGGGCCTGGCGGCCAACGTGGCCGACGAAGCCCAGGTCAGGGCCGCGGTCGACCAGGCGCTCGCCCACTACGGTCGCCTCGACGTGCTGGTCAACAACGCCGGCATCACCCAGCCCGTGAAGACCCTGGAGATCGGCCGCGCCGACTACGACCGCATCCTCGACGTCAACCTGCGCGGCACCCTGCTGATGTCCCAGGCGGTGATCCCGGCCATGCGCGAGCAGGGGGGTGGCAGCATCGTCTGCCTGTCCTCGGTGTCCGCCCAGCGTGGTGGTGGCATCTTCGGCGGTCCCCACTACAGCGCCGCCAAGGCCGGGGTGCTGGGCCTGGCCAGGGCCATGGCGCGGGAATTCGGGCCGGACGGCATCCGCGTGAATGCCCTGACTCCCGGCCTGATCCAGACCGATATCACCGGCGGGCTGATGCACGACGAGCGCCGCCAGTCGATCATCGACGGCATCCCCCTGGGTCGCCTGGGCGAGCCCAGGGACGTGGCCAATGCCGCGCTGTTCCTGGCCAGCGATCTCTCCGGCTACCTGACCGGCGTCACCCTGGACGTCAACGGCGGCATGCTGATCCACTGATCGCCCCCTCGTTTTCAACGCTCTGCATCGACAAGGGCGCCGCGTCTGCGGCGTCCATAACAACAAGAGATCAGACCATGACTACGCTCACCCTGGCAGCGGCCACCTCGGCGCGCGCCAACGCCTATCGCAAGACCGCCTGGCGGCTGATGCCCTTCCTGATGCTGTGCTACTTCTGCGCCTATCTGGACCGGGTCAACGTCGGCTTCGCCAAGCTGCAGATGATGAACGACCTGGCCCTGAGCGAAGCCGTCTACGGCCTCGGCGCCGGCATGTTCTTCCTCGGCTATTTTCTCTGCGAGGTGCCCAGCAACATCATCCTGCACAAGGTCGGCGCCCGCCGCTGGATCGCCCGCATCATGATCACCTGGGGCATCCTTTCCGGGATGTTCGCCTTCGTCGAGACGGCCTGGCAGTTCTACCTGCTGCGCTTCCTACTCGGCGTAGCCGAGGCCGGCCTGGCGCCGGGCCTGCTGCTCTATCTCACCTACTGGTTTCCTTCCTACCGCCGCGCCCGCATGACGGTGCTCTGGTTCGTCGCCATTCCGCTGTCGGGCATGATCGGCGGACCGCTGTCGGGCTGGATCATGAATCAGTTCGCCGGCGTCCATGGCTGGGCCGGCTGGCAGTGGATGTTCGTCATCGAAGCCATCCCCACGGTGGTGGTGGGGCTGATGGTGCTCGGCTACCTCAAGGATGGCGTGCACCAGGCGACCTGGCTGGACGACGAGGAAAAGGCGCTGATCCAGAAGGAACTGGCCGAGGACAACCAGCACAAGACCGAGCACGCCAGCGTGCGCGACTTCATCCGTGATCGCCGGCTGTGGCTGCTGGCCGCCATCTACTTCTGCGTGGTCATGGGCCAGTACGCCATCACCTTCTGGCTGCCGACCCTGGTGCGCAATTCGGGGGTCGCCGATCCGCTGCACATCGGCCTGCTCACCAGCCTGCCCTATATGTGCGCCATCGTCGCCATGCTGCTGGCCGGGCGCAGTGGGGACAGGCACCGCGAGCGCCGCTGGCACCTGGTGATTCCCATGCTGCTGGGCGCATGTGGCCTCAGTCTCGCGGCGGTGTTCGGCCACAACGTCACCCTGTCGATCCTCAGCCTGTGCCTGGCCGCGGCCGGCATCCTCTCCGCGTCCTCGCTGTTCTGGATGCTGCCCACCACGCTGCTGGGCGGGGTCACCGCCGCCGCCGGCATCGCCGCGGTGAACAGCTTCGCCAACCTGGCCGGCTTCTGCTCGCCCTACCTGATCGGCTGGATCACCACCAGCACCGGCTCCAGCGCCATCGGCATGTTCCTCATCACCGGGGTGCTGGTGATCGGCGCCACGCTGGTCCTGCGCATTCCCGCCGCCCTGGTCAATCGCTAATCGAGGTACAGATCATGACCGCTTCTTCGCCACAACCCGCAACGCTCTCGCTGGCCGAGCGCGCCCACAACATCCGCCGCCATGCCCTGCGCATGGGCCAGGTCCAGGGCCAGGGTTATGTCGGCCAGGCCCTGGGCGTCGCCGACGTCCTGGCGGTCGCCTACTTCCATGCCCTGAGCTACCAGCCGCAGGAGCCCGAATGGGAAGGGCGCGATCGCTTCTACCTGTCCATCGGCCACTACGCCATCGCCCTCTATGCCGCGCTGATCGAGGCCGGAATCGTGCCGCAGGAAGAACTGGAGACCTATGGCTGCGACGACAGCCGCCTGCCCATGTCGGGCATGGCCGCCTACACCCCCGGCATGGAGATCACCGGCGGTTCCCTCGGCCAGGGCCTGGGCGTCGCCGTGGGCGCCTGCCTCGGCCTCAAGCGCAAGCAGTCGAAATCCTTCGTCTACAACCTGCTGTCCGATGGCGAACTCAACGAGGGCGCCACCTGGGAAGCGGCCATGTCGGCCTCCCACTGGCAGCTGGACAATCTCATCGCCCTGGTGGACGTGAACAACCAGCAGGCCGACGGCCATTGCCGCGAGATCCTCGCCTTCGAGCCCCTGGCCGAGCGCTGGCAGGCCTTCGGCTGGTTCGTCCAGCGCGTCGACGGCAACGACCGCGCGGCGTTGGTCACCGCCTTCGACCGGGCTCGCCAGCACCCGGGCGCGCAGCCCCGGATCATTCTCTGCGATACCCGCATGGGCAAGGGCGTGCCCTTCCTGGAAACCCGCGACAAGACTCACTTCATCCGCGTCGAGGCGCACGAATGGGCCCTGGCCCTCGACGCCCTGGATGCCGGGAGGGACTTCTGATGACTACCACCGCCACCAAGCCACGCCTGACCACCTCGGCGATGATCGCCAGCATCGCCGCCGAGGGCCAGCCCACGCGACCGGCTCCCTTCGGTCATGCCCTGGCGGCCCTGGCCGAACAGCGCCAGGACATCGTCGGCCTCACCGCGGACCTCGCCAAGTACACCGACCTGCACATCTTCGCCAAGGCCCATCCCGAGCGCTTCTACCAGATGGGCATGGCCGAGCAGCTGCTGATGAGCGCCGCCGCCGGTATGGCCCGCGAAGGCTGCGTGCCCTTCGCCACCACCTATGCGGTGTTCGCCTCGCGACGCGCCTACGACTTCATCTGCATGGCCATCGCCGAGGAGAATCTCAACGTCAAGATCGTCTGCGGCCTGCCCGGGCTGACCACCGGCTACGGCCCCAGCCACCAGGCCACCGACGACCTGGCGATCTTTCGCGCCATGCCCAACCTCATGGTGATCGACCCCTGCGATGCCCTGGAGATCGAGCAGGCGGTGCCGGCCATCGCCGCCCACCAGGGGCCGGTCTATATGCGCCTGCTGCGCGGCAACGTGCCCCTGGTGCTGGACCGCTACGACTACCGCTTCCAGCTCGGCAAGGCCCAGGTGGTGCGCCCCGGACGCGACGTGCTGGTGGTGTCCACCGGCCTGATGACCATGCGCGCCCTGGAGGCCGCCGAGGCCCTGGCCGCGGATGGCGTGGACGTCTCGGTGCTGCACGTACCGACCATCAAGCCACTGGACGAAGCCACCCTCCTGGCGGAAGCCCGCAAGCCGGGGCGGCTGGTGGTGGCGGCGGAGAACCATTCGCTGATCGGTGGCCTGGGCGAGGCCGTCGCGACCACCCTGTTGCGCAACGGCGTGACGCCCACCTTCCGCCAGATCGCGCTGCCCGACGCCTTCCTCGACGCCGGGGCGCTGCCGACCCTGCACGACCGCTACGGCATCTCCACCACGGCGGTCTGCCAGCAGATCAAGGGTTGGTTGTAGGGCGGGGAGTGGGCGCCTGGTTACCTCAGGGAGTGCACTGAGGAAGCCAGGCGCCGCCAGGGCGATTCGAAGACTCGACGCCGCCCGCCCATCCGGGCAAGGTGATCAGCTGTCTCTCACCGCCCGCTGGCCGCCATGTCCGATACCGATGACCTCACCCTGCGCAAGCTGGAGATCTTTCTGGCCTTCATGCGCAGTCGCAACCTGGCGCGGGCCGCCGCCGAGCTGGGCACCAGCCATGTCAGCGTGCACCGCGCCATCCATTCGCTGGAGAACGCCCTGCGCTGTCCGCTGTTCAAGCACGAGGGGCGTACCCTGACGCCGCTGGACGGCGCCTTCGTGCTGGAGGCGCGCGCCGAGCGACTGCTGCAGGACCTGGCGGAGACGGTGCGGCTCACCCGGCAGGCGGCGGGTTTTTCCGCCGATCGCTTTCGCCTGGGGGCGCTCTATTCGCTGACGGTCAAGACCGTGCCCCAACTGATCATGGGCCTCAAGCTCAGGCGCAGCGAACTCAACATCGACCTGGTGCTGGGCTCCAACGCCGATCTCGCCGAGCAGCTGCACGACTTCAAGCTGGACGCCATGCTGGTGGCCCTGGACGACGCCGTGGTAAATGCCGACTGTGAGAGTGTGGAGCTGTTCAGCGACGATATCTTTCTCGCCGCGCCCAGCGACTCGCCCTTCGCCGACCAGGCCGAGGTGGACCTGCGCGACCTCGCCGGGGTGCCCTTCGTGACCCTGACCCAGGGCTTCGCCACCTTTCGCGACGGCCGCCAGGTGTTCGCCCAGGCCGGCTTCGAGCCGGAGGTGATCATGCAGGTCAACGACATCTTCTCGCTGATGAGCATGGTCAGCTCCGGGGTGGGCTATGCGCTGCTGCCGGGGCGGGTCGAGGCGGTCTACCAGAACCGCCTCAAGCTGCTGCCCCTGGCCCCGCGCTACCGGCTGCAGCAGCGCATCGGCGCGGTCTTCCTGCGCAGCCGCGAGCGCGATCCCAATCTGCTGGCCTTCGTCGCCGAATGCCGGATGTACGCGCGTTCTTAGAGCGGCTAGTAAAGCGTAGCGAGCGGCCGTCAGGCGGGTGCGCGCGGCGCGCAGGAAGCGGACCGGGCTCGCGCACGAGTGTACGAGCGGTACATGAGGATTCCGAGCACTGCACGCGCCCGTCTGGCGGACGCGCAGCAGGTTTACCAGTTGCTCTTAGCCCACCAGCGCCCGCACGCAGAAGAACAGCAGCGACGGCCCCAGCAGGCAGCCCAGGCCGGTATGGAAGGTGGCGGTGAGGGCGCCATAGGGCACCAGGCGGCGGTCGGTGGCGGCGAGCCCCGCGGTGACGCCGCTGACGGTGCCGGCCAGACCGCCGAAGACCATCGCCGAGCGCGGGTTGTCCAGCGCCAGCAGGCGCGCCGACGCGGGCGTCGCCACCATGACGATGATCGCCTTGATCAGGCCGGTGGCGATGGACAGCGCCATGACGTCGGAGCTGGCGCCCAGGGCGGCGCCGGTCACCGGGCCGACGATGTAGGTCACCGCGCCCGCGCCTATGGTGGTCATGCTCACCGCGTCGCGGTAGCCGAAGGCCCAGGCCACGGCGGCGCCGACGATGAAGGGCAGCACGGTGCCGAGCAGCAGGGCCACGGCGCCGATCATTCCGGCCTTGCGCGCCTCGGTGGCCTGGACCTCGAAGGCGGTGGCGACGATGGCGAAGTCGCGCAGCATGGCGCCGCCCATCAGACCGATACCGGAAAACAGCGCAAGGTCGGCCAGGCCTTTCTGGCCCCCGGTGACGGTCCCGCCGACCCAGGCCAGCACCAGGCCGATGACGATGGCGATGGCCGAGCCGTGCACCCGGCCAAAGGTCAGTCGGCGCGAAAGGATCACCGAGATCCACATGATCAGGCCGATCAGCGCGAAGGCGGCGACCAGGCCGTTGTGTTGCAGGGCTTTGGTGACGATGTCGTTCATCCTAGCGACCTCCGACCGGTGCGGCATGGGTGACCGCTGTCGCGGGGGCCACGGCGGCGTCCGGCAAGGGCGGTAGCGGTTCGCCGCGATGACTGCGGCTGATCAGGGCGATGGTCAAGCCGCAGATCCCCACGGCGCCCACGGCAGCCAGCACCGCCACCGGTCCGCCGTGCAGGGCGGTAACCACGTTCTGCTGGGCCGCCATGGCCACCACCACCGGGATGTACAGCGCGCCCCAGAAGCCGACCCCGAATTCGCATTCCTTGCTCATGCCGCCATGCCGCTCCATGTAGAGTCGGGCGCAGATCAGCAGGAGCATGGCGATGCCCACCCCGCCGACGTTTGACTTGACCCCGAGCAGAACGCCCAGGAAGTCGCCGATGATGACGCCTGCAAGCATGCAGACGGCCAGGAGCGCTACACCGTAGATGATCATTGTTGTTGTCCTCGGTTGTGCTTGGGGTGGGGTGAAGCCTGGGGCAGCGCTCCCGCTCTTGCCCCCTCTCCCTGAGGGAGAGGGCAGGGGTAAGGGCAGCCGCCCTGTCTGAAGGTCTCCGTTGTTCCTGTAGGTTGGGTGTAAGCCTGGCACGGCTCCCGCTCTTACCCCCTCTCCCTCTGGGAGAGGGCCGGGGTGAGGGCGGCCGACTCGTGCGAAAAGCTCAGTCCAGTCGCGCCGCCTCCTCGCGCCGCAGCGCCTCCAGGGTGTCGGGGTGGGTATCCTGCCAGGCCAGAACACCGCTGGCGGGCAGCACGCGCCTGGCCAGTTGGGTGAGCACGCTGCCCGGCGCCAGCTCGATGGCGAGGCGCACGCCGCGCTCGCGAGCGGCTTCCAGGGTGGCGTGCCATTCGATGGGCCGCGCCATGTTGAAGGCCAGGTCGTCGCGCAGCTGCTCGGCGCGCACCAGCCGCCGTGCCGAGGTGCCGCTCAGATAGGCCAGGCGCGGCGTGCGCAGCTCCACGCCGGCGAAGGCCTGGTCCAGGGTCGTGGCAGCCTCCGCCAGCAGCGGGCAATGGGAGGGCACGCTCATGGCCAGGCGCTTGGCCGCCGCCGCGCCCTGGGTGCGCGCCGCCTCGGCCAGCACGGCCAGTCCCGCGTCGCTCCCCGCCACCACGTATTGCTGCTCGGCATTGGCGTTGGCCAGGTACAGCGGCGCGTCAGGACGGTGGTGATCATTGACCAGCTTCTCGACCGCGCCACGCCCCAGGCCAAGGATCGCCAGCATGCCGTAGCCGCTCGGATAGGCCGCCTGCATCAACTCGCCGCGCCGGGCCACCAGGCGCAGGGCATCGGCGAACTCCAGGGCCTCGGCCACCACCGCGGCGGCATAGGCGCCGATGGACAGCCCGGCCACCAGTTGCGGCGCCGGGCCGCGGCTCAAGAGCAGGCGCGCCGTGGCGACGCCGGCGATCAGCAGGCAGAGCTGCACGGCGCGGGTGTGTTCCAGGGCCTGGGCAGAGTCCAGGCTCAGTGGGTCGGTGTCCAGCACCTCGGCGGCTTCCGCCAGCGTCCGCCGGATCTCGGCGTCGTCGGGCAGAGCGTGCAGCATGTCGGGCCGCTGGGCGCCCTGGCCGGGAAACTGGAAGAGGGTACTCATGCGGCGCGCGCCTCCGGCCAGGGATCGCCTACCAGCTGGGGACCGGCGGCGGTCTTGAGCAGCACGCGTGGGGCGTTTCCGGCCCAATCGGCCAGGGCCACGCCGCCGAGCGGAGTTTCCAGCAGGATGTCCAGACGACAAAGCGCTTGCCCCTGCAGGGACGTCAGCAAGGCCCGGGCCTGGTCGCGCGACAGCGGGGTTGCGCAGCGGATCAGCAGATCCAGATCGCTCCCGGCGTGCAGCGCCGGCCAGCCGGAGGCCAATTCATAACCCGCGGCGCCGGTGGGTCCCCAGGGCAGCCCCAGGTCATCCAATAGCGGTTCGATAAAGGCCAGGGTCGAAAAGACGGGCAGGTCACGGCAATCACTGGAGACTCTCAGGGCCTCGGGTGAGAGCTGGCGTCTCACGGCAGCAGGCTCCAGTAAGGCCGCCAGCCGTTCGGCGCGGGTGGTGCCGCGCAGGCCGACCGGGATGAGGTCTGATTCGGGTACCGCACGGCGGACTACCACCGGCAGCCCGGCCTGGACAACCTCTACCGCCCAGGCCGGGGGTTCCGGCGGGAGGCCATCCGGCGTCAGGCCCCAGAGCAGGTCGTGGGGTCTGTATTGGGCTCCCATCGACCGCCCGCTCATCACGCGCTCCATCCCGCTCTCAGGCGTTCGCGCACCTCGCGAGAGGCCGCGCGATTGGCGCCATCCAGCCGCAGCCTGAGATCGGTGGCTCCGCTGGCCAGCACATCCGCCTGGGCGTCGGCCAGGGCCTGGCGCACCTGCTGCACAGCTTCGGCCGAGGGCTGGTCGGGCTGGGCCACTTCCAGCTGGCGCCAGAGCAGGCCCAGGGAGGCATAGCTGTCCAGGTCGTAGGCCATGGGCGGAATATCGGCCGCCAGGCGTTCCAGGTCCTCGACGCTGCGCAGGGTCACCCGCGCCGCCGAGGCCTTGCCCATGGCATGCACCTGCACCTGGGAATCGCGCAGGGCCAGCAGCCGATTGGCCTGGTAGCCATGGGCGAGAAAGCCACCGGACATGGCCTTGCCCACCAGCAGCCCCAGCACCGGGTGCCCGGCCAGACGCGCCTCGGCATAGGCCCCGGCGGCCCCGGCCAGGGCCTGGTGGATGCCATAGGCTTCCTCGCGGCGCCCATAGGCCTGGCTGGGCACGTCCACCAGGGCGATCAGGGTGCGTTTCACCGCGGCGTTACTATCCTCGGCGATGGCCTGTTGGATGGCCCGGGCCAGGCCCCAGCCCTCCAGCAGGCCCACCTCGCCCTGACGGGCGCGGGGAAAGGGATTTTCGGCATCCGCTACCACCGCCAGCCAGCGCGCGGGGCGTCCGGCCAGTTCGAAGTCGGCGACGCGCAGGGAGGCGGGCAGGCCGGTGACGGCCTCGCCCTGACCGGCCAAGGCCCGGAACCAGGTCAGGCCGCGTTGCGAAGGCTGGGTGCTCATGGCTGGTCTCCGGCATAGAGGTGGCGAACCGCGGCGGCGTCCGCCTGGGGACGGGTGTCGAGATCGGCGAGGTGTGCCAGATAGCGGTCGGCTTGCTGGCTGCGCAGGGGCATGGTGACGCCAGCGGCGAAACCCTGGCGGATGGCGGCGGTTACGGCGGCGCTGTCGTCAGCGACGAAGACATCGGCCAGGCCTGTGGCGACCCGCTGCTCGCCGCCGGTCAGGCTCCAGATGAAGGGGCGGTCGCGGGAATCGTATTCCTCGATCCCGGCTTCCTGCTCGATCACCTGGGGCCCGTTGAGGCCCAGGCGGGCCTCGCGGGTGACGATCAGCTGACTGCATAGCCCCGCGGCGATGGACATACCGCCAAAGCAGCCGACGCTGCCAGCGATGACGCCGATGACCGGCTGATGCGCACGCAGGGCGACGATGGCGGCCTGGATCTCGGCGATGGCCGCCAGCCCCAGGTTGGCTTCCTGCAGCCGTACACCGCCGGTTTCCAGCAGCAGCACGGCGCGGGTCGGGGTGCCGGAGAGGTTGTCTTCCAGCGCCAATTCCAGCGCCCCGGCGATCTTGGCGCCGCCCACTTCGCCCATGCTGCCGCCCTGGAAGGCACCTTCGATGGCGCAGACCACCGCCGGCTGGCCGTCGATCAGCCCCTTGGCCACCACCACGCCGTCATCGGCCTGGCAGACGATGCCCTGCCTGGGCAGCCAGGGCGACATCAGCCGCTCGAAGGGCCCGACCAGCTCGCGAAAGCTACCGGCGTCGAGCACCGTGCGCGCCCGTTCGCGGGCACCGAGTTCAACGAAGCTGCGGCTGTGCAGCAATTCCTGCACGTCGGGAAGGGTGGCTTCAGACATGGGCGGCTTCCTCCAGGTCGAGGGTTTCCAGACCTTGCTCCAGGCGCAGGCGCACCACGCCGGGGGTGGCGCCGAAGTCGTGGATGTCCAGGGTCAGGGCCGGCAGGTCGTCACGGGCGGCGAACAGCCGGTCGAAGAGGGCGCGCCAGCGCGGTTCGCTGCCATTGACCGAGGTGGTCACCCTGAGGGTGAAGTCGGCGTTGGCGGGTTCGAGGAGGACTTCGAGATCCCCCGAGCCGACGCAACCCACCAGGGCCCGACCCCGGCGGCGCTGGCTGGCCGGATAGCTGCAGCTGAAATGTTCCATCAGAGGTCTCCAGGGAGCCGTGGCTCCAGGCGATCGACGAGAAGGGTGGCGGCCAGCAGATCGGCGGCCCCACCGGGCGAGGCATTGGCGGCCAGCAACTCCCGATCCAGGGCCAGCAGCTGGCGGCGCCCGGCCAGGCTGGCGCTGCCACCGGCGTCCAGTACCGCCTGGGCACCCTGGTGCATGGCGCTGAGGGCGGCGGGGCCGCCGCGGTGCAGCACGCAGGTGTCGTCCAGCCGGGTCATGATCGCCAGCAGGGCATCCAGACGGGCGTTCTGCTCGCCGGCACCCACCTGGCGGCTGGCGCGCAGTTGCGGCAGGCCGCGCTGGTGGATGGCGGGAAAGCCGGCGGCCGCCTCGGCCCGAGCGCCGCCGACGCCATAGCGCTGGGCGACACGCTGGCCATGGCTCGGCAGAGTGCTGGGAGCATCAGGATCCGGGAGGCTAGCCAGGCGACCTGCCGCAAGGCACAAGGCCTCAGCAGAGCCAGGACGCTCATGCACGGCCGCCGTCACCAGCAGCCCCAGCGCCCAGATGGCGCCGCGATGGGTGTTGACGCCACCGGTCACGCTCAGCATCGCGGCTTCGCCATCGCGACCCAGGCGGCCGATCAGGCGGCGCAAGTCGGCCGCGGGCAGCCCCAGCTCGGCGGCTTCGGCCATGGCCTGGAAACAGGGCCTCAGCGCCTGGGCGGAGGTCAGCATCAGGCCAAGGCTGAGGTCCTGGTGGGCACCCTGGCCGCGACGATCCACCAGGGCCGGCTTGGGCGAAAGTTCGGCTTCGTCGACCAGGGCCGTCACGGCCAGGTCGGCCAGGCGTTCGGCGGGAGACGGGGCAAGACGGGCGAGGGCGGGCATCACCAGCTCCTGAATTTGGCCGGGGGTTGATAGAGGCCGCCGGACCATTCCACCAGTTCGCCGATGCTCTTGGCGGCGAGCAATTCGCGACTGGCGTCGGTGCGGCGAATGCCGAGGTCCTCGGGCAGCGCGACCAGGCCTTCCTGGCGCAGCCGCCGCGCTTCGGCCGGATCGCTGCGCAGACCGATGGCGGTGACCCCGGCCACGGCGGCGATCATCGCCCGGCGCTCTTCCAGGGAGCGGGCGCGGTAGAGATAGGCGATGCCTTCCTCGGTGAGCAGGTGGGTCACGTCGTCGCCATAGACCATGATGGGCGCCAGCGGCATGCCGCTCTTGCGCGCCACCTCCACCGCATCCAGGGTGTCGACGAAGGTGGGTTTGCCGCCTTCCTGGAAGGTCTCGACCATCTGCACCACCAGCTTCTTGCCGCGCTCCAGCAGCGCCGGGGCGCTGTCGCCCGTCTGTTGGCGCATGTCCAGCCAGGCCGGGGTGGGATGGCGGCGGCCGCGCGGGTCATGACCCATGTTGGGCGCGCCGCCAAAGCCGGCCAGGCGCCCGCGGGTCACGGTGGAGGAATGGCCATCGCCATCCACCTGCAGGGTGGCGCCGATGAAGAGGTCCACGGCGTACTGACCGGCCAGCTGGCTGAGCAGGCGGTTGGAGCGGAGCGAACCGTCCCGACCGGTAAAGAAGACGTCCGGACGCTGGGCGATATAGCCCTCCATGCCCAGCTCGGTGCCGAAGCAGTGCACGCTCTCCACCCAGCCGCTCTCGATGGCCGGGATCAAGGTGGGATGGGGATTGAGCGTCCAGTGCCGGCAGATCTTGCCCTTGAGTCCCAGGCGCTCGCCGTAGGTGGGCAGGATCAGTTCGATGGCTGCGGTGTTGAAACCGATGCCGTGGTTGAGCGACTGCACCTGGTGGCGCTCGTAGATGCCGCGGATGGCCATCATCGCCATCAGCACGTGCACCGGCTTGATATGGCGCGGATCCCGGGTGAACAAGGGTTCGATATAGAAGGGCCGGTCGGCCACCACCACGAAATCCACCCAGTCCGCGGGGATGTCGACCCGCGGCAACTCGGACACGTCGTCCACCAGCTGGTTGACCTGGACGATGACGATGCCGTCGCTGAAGGCCGCCGGCTCGATCAGCGCCGGGCTGTCCTCGGTGCTGGGGCCGGTATAGATGTTGCCGGCGCGGTCGGCCATGAAGCCGGCACTGAGCACCACCTTGGGGATGAGGTCCACCAGCAGCCGGGCATAGAGTTCGATGTAGGTGTGGATGGCGCCCACTTCCAGCAGCCCGTCTTCCAGCAGCTGGCTGATCCTCAGGCTCTGGGTGCCGGCAAAGGAGAAGTCCAGCTTGCGGGCGATGCCGCGTTCGAAGAGATCCAGGTGCTCGGCGCGACCGACGCTGGGCATGATCATGTGCAGGTCGTGCAGCCGGGCCGGATCGACCTGGGCGAGACTGCGGGAGAGGAAATCGGCCTGCTTCTGGTTGTTGCCTTCCAGCACCACCCGGTCGCCGGGGGCGAGCAGCTGTTCCAGGGCCGCGACGATGGACGCGGTGGGCAGCACCTTGCCATCGGCCAGCGCGGCCACCCGGTCCAGGCGCTGCTGCTTGTCGCGGCGGCGCCTGGTGATCCGAGCCGGTGGGTGGGATGTCGTTGTCATTGGAGTCTCCACGAATCACCTGTCGTGGAGTCACCCTAGACCTCGCTTCCCCGGCGTTCAATCAACCTGAACGCGGAATCGTTACGCTGAAGTTAACGATCCCGCCTGCATCAGGCCGCCGCGACCGGCTCAGGTCTTGTCGACCGGGGTGAACACCGTGGTGGTCTTGGAGAACCAGCCGGTGGGGGTCACGTCGACGTTGGCGTTGTCGTATCTCAGGCTGTTCTGCACCTGCTTGAGCGTCAGGTTGGCCTGCCAGTATTGCTCGTGGCCCAGCTCCTGATTGGCCCGGTGCACCAGATCCAGGGTTTCCTGGGCCGGCAGCACGGCGGTGGAGTAGTCGACGTCGACGCCGGCCACCTTGAGGATCTCGCCGGCGGCCTTGGTATCGCCCTGCTGGATCTTCTCGTTGGCCTGGGCCACGGCCTGGTTCTTGGCCGGGGTGGCGACATAGTCGTCACGCAGCGCCATGCCGCTCCAGATCGGCAGCCAGGACGTGGCCTTGGCGTCCTGCGCGGAGACCTGCATGAGTTTGCCGTCCTGACCGCGCAGGTCCCTGGCCGACTTGAGGTAGGCGGTCTTGTCGGTCTGGGCGGTCTGCAGCGCGCTCTCGGCGGCGGCCAGGTGCTGCTTGGCCTGATCGACATGGGCCTCGAAGAGGTCCTGGCGGGCGGCGACCACGTCCATGAAGGCCTGCTGTCCCTGCTGGGAGATCGCCGGCAGGGTGGCGACCTGCTGGGTGGCGATGTCGGGTCGGGTGTCGGCCAGGGCGGCGGTGGAAAACACCGAGGCGATGGTCAGGACGAGGAGGCTCTTGGCGATACGACGATTGAGGTTCATGTGCTTCTCCCGGATACGAAAGTAACTGGAACCGCGGGGGTATCGGGCAGGGTTGCGAGATACCTTGGGGTCAGTGTCCATCCGGTGAGCTTAACGAACGCTTAGCAGGCTATCGGTAGGTGTAATTCCAGGTGTCGGACGCTGGAACGGAAACAGCGCCCGCCCCGGAGAGTCCGGAGCGGGCGCTGTTGGTGGGCCGAAGGGCCTAGCGCACCAGGCAGGGCTTCTTGTTATCGAAGGTCCAGTTGGGCGAGAGGAATTGCATGGCCATGGCGTCGTCGCGCGCACCGAGGCCCTTGGCCTTGTACAGCTCGTGGGCGCGGGCCAGGGCGTCCAGGTCCAGCTCCACGCCCAGGCCACCCTGCTGCGGCACCGCCACCAGGCCGCCCTTGATCTCCAGCGGTTGCCTGGTCAGGCGCTGGCCGTCCTGCCAGATCCAGTGGGTGTCGATGGCAGTGATCTTGCCCGGCGCCGCGGCGGCGACGTGGGTGAACATGGCCAGGGAGATGTCGAAGTGGTTGTTGGAGTGCGAACCCCAGGTCAGGCCCCAGTCGTTGCACATCTGCGCCACCCGCACCGAGCCCTGCATGGTCCAGAAGTGCGGATCGGCCAGGGGGATGTCCACCGATTGCAGCTGGATGGCGTGACCCATCTGGCGCCAGTCGGTGGCGATCATGTTGGTGGCGGTGGGCAGGCCGGTGGCGCGGCGGAATTCGGCCATCACCTCGCGTCCGGAATAGCCGTTCTCGGCGCCACAGGGATCCTCGGCATAGGCCAGCACATGGTGCTGGTCGCGGCACAGGCGGATGGCTTCCTTGAGCGACCAGGCGCCGTTGGGGTCCAGGGTCACGCGCGCCTCGGGGAAGCGCTCGGCCAGGGCGGTGACCGCCTCGATCTCAGCGTCGCCGCTGAGTACGCCGCCCTTGAGCTTGAAGTCCTTGAAGCCGTAACGGTCATAGGCCGCCTCGGCCAGGCGCACCACGGTCTCAGGGGTCAGGGCCTCTTCGTTGCGCACGCGGAACCAGGCGTCGTCGCTCTCGGCTTCGCTGCGGTAGTCCAGGGTGGTCTTGTTGCGGTCACCGACATAGAACAGATAGCCGAGCATCTCCACGGCGTCGCGCTGCTGGCCTTCGCCGAGCAGGGCCGCCACCGGCACCTCCAGGTGCTGGCCGAGCAGGTCGAGCAGGGCGGCTTCCAGGGCGGTGACGGCGTGGATGGTGATGCGCAGGTCGAAGGTCTGCAGGCCACGGCCGCTGGCATCGCGACCGGCGAAGGCCTGGCGGACCTGGCCGAGGATGCGCTGGTACTGCCCCAGCGGCTGGCCGATGAGGAATTGACGGGCGTCTTCCAGCGTCTGGCGGATGCTCTCGCCGCCGGGCACCTCGCCGACGCCGGTGCGGCCGGCGCTGTCCTTGAGGATCAGCACGTTGCGGGTGAAGTAGGGGCCATGGGCGCCGCTCAGGTTGAGCAGCATGCTGTCCTGGCCGGCGACGGGCACGACTTCCAGCGAGGTGACCACCGGGGTGCCGGTGTGCAGGGCGGGGGTGGCGTTGAATTGGGTCATGGTCGGGCTCCTTGGCGATCAGCGAGAGGTTTCAGCGGCGAGCGGGGCTTCGGCAGGCGGCGTGGGTACGCCGCGCAACTCGACGCGCTTGATCTCGCCGACGACGAACAGGTAACTGATGGCGGCCACCAGGGCATTGGCACCGACGAATACCAGGGCCATCTTGAAGGAACCGGTGGCGGCGATGATGTAGCCGATGATGATCGGGGTGGTGATGGAGGACAGGTTGCCGATGGTGTTGAACAGGCCACCGGAGAGGCCGGCGATCTGCTTGGGCGAGGTATCGGAGACCACCGCCCAGCCCAGGGCGCCGATGCCCTTGCCGAAGAAGGCCATGGCCATGAAGCCCACCACCATCCAGTCGGCGTCGACGTAGTTGCAGAGGATCATGCTCATCGACAGCAGCATGCCGGCGACGATGGGGGTCTTGCGCGCCACGCTCAGGCTGCTGCCGCGACGCAGCAGCCAGTCGGAGATCACCCCGCCGAGCACGCCGCCGATGAAGCCGCAGATGGCCGGCAGGGAGGCGATGATGCCGGCCTTGAGGATGGTCATGCCGCGTTCCTGCACCAGGTACACGGGGAACCAGGTGAGGAAGAAGTAGGTGAGGGCGTTGATGCAGAACTGGCCCAGGTAGATGCCGGCCATCATGCGATTGGTCAGCAGCTGGCCGATGTAGCTCCACTTCGGACCTTCGCTCTTCTTGCCGGGGGTGTCCAGGTCGACCAGGCCGCCGTTGCTGGCGATGTATTCGACCTCGGCGCTGTTGGCGCGGGGATGTTCGCGGGGGCTGTAGATCACCGCCATCCACACCGCCGAGAAGGCGATGCCCAGGGCGCCCATCACCACGAAGACGTGCTGCCAGCCGAAGTGGTAGACGATCCAGCCCATCAGCGGCGCGAACAGCACGGTGGCGAAGTACTGCGCCGAGTTGAAGATGGCCGAGGCGGTGCCGCGCTCCTTGGTGGGGAACCAGGCGGCGACGATGCGGGCGTTGCCGGGGAAGGAGGGCGCTTCGGCCAGGCCGACCATGAATCTCAGGGCGAACAGCAGGAACACCGCGGTGCCGATGCCGAATTCACCGATGTAGCCTTGCAGCATGGTGAACACCGACCAGGTGAAGATGCTTGCCGCATAGACCTTCTTCGACCCGAAGCGATCGAGCAGCCAGCCGCCGGGGATCTGGCCGAGCACATAGGCCCAGCCGAAGGCGGAGAAGATGTAGCCGAGGGAGACGGCACTGATGCCGAGGTCTTTTTGCAGGGCGGAGCCGGCGATGGAAATGGTGGCGCGGTCGGCGTAGTTGATCGTGGTCACCACGAACAGCATGAACAGGATCAGATAGCGGACGCGCGTCTGCTTGGTTTCGTGCATGGAGAGCTCCCACTGGTTTGTTTTTGTGTGCGGGCTGACATCGTGTAGCGGGCTTATGTTGTAAGTCGTCTGACAACGATAGCGTTATCATTAAACAGATAACGCTATCATTCAACCGTTAAATCTGTGGCCGGGCGCAAAAAAGTGGCTAGGAGCTCTGCCGCTCGATCAGGGCGAAACCGGTGTCGAGGCTTACCGCAGTTTGATCGCCCGCGAGGCGGTCGAGCAGCGCCTGGGCGACGCGCTGGCCCATGGCATCGGCATTGACGCTGACCGTGGACAGCGCCGGGGTGGCGAAGCGGCCGTTGGTGGTGTCGCCGAAGCCGACCACCGCCAGCTGTTCGGGGATGCGCAGGCCGCGGCTGCTGGCTTCGGCGACCACGCCCAGGGCCAGGGTGTCGGAGCTGCACAGCACCAGCTCCGGCGGTTCGGGGTGTTCCAGCAGGCGCGCCAGGCCGATGCGGCCGACTTCCCAGGTGGCGGGTAGGGGCAGCACTTCCATGGGCAATTCGGGGATGCCCAGTTCGACCAGGCGGGCCTGCAGAGCCAGGTTGCGGCGCATGGCGCGGGGATCGTCTACCGAGATCACCCCGAAGCGGCGATAGCCGCGGGCGACGAAGTGCTCCGCCAGGGCCACGCCGACCTGCTCGTGGGAAAAGCCCACCTGCATGTCCAGGGCCTCGGCGCTCAGGTCCCAGGCTTCCACCACCGGGATGTTCAGCGCCGCCAGCCGCGCGCGACTCGCCGGGGTGTGCAGGGTGCCGGTGAGGACGATGCCATCGGGGCGGCGGCCGAGGATGGCTTCCAGCAGTTCCTCTTCCTTTTCCGGTGAATAGCCGGTCGGACCGATCAGCGCCTGGTAGCCCGCCGCGGTGAGGCGATCCATGATCGCCTGCACCACGGTGGCATAGATGGAATTGGCGATGGTGGGCAAGAGGATGGCCACCAGCCGGCTCTTGCTGGAGGCCAGGCTGCCCGCCAGGAGATTGGGCACATAGCCCAGTTCCTTGACCACGGCCAGGACATGCTCGCGGGTGGCGGCGCTCACCAGGCTCGGGCGGTGCAGTGCCCGGGACACGGTAATGGGCGACACCCCGGCGGCGAGGGCGACCTCGCGCACGGTGAGGGGCAGCTCGGTGGTGCCATCGAGCTGGGCGAGTTCGCGTCGGGACTTCCTGGCCAAAGCGGGTCCTTGGATGAGAGAGGCTGCCATTATGAGAGCAAGCCCCGGCGGTTGCCATGGGCGCCGGCCAGGGCCCCGGCTAGTTGACCGCTCGCGTTGCCCGGGCGCGGCCGACCCGCGATTGATTGGGGCGACCGAGCAGGGCGGAAACGTCCCGTCCGGCGCGGACCAGTCTCTCCAGGTCGACGCCGGACGCTATGCCCAGGCCATCCAGCAGATAGACCAGGTCCTCGCTGGCGACATTGCCGCTGGCGCCCTGGGCATAGGGACAGCCGCCGAGCCCGGCGACGGAGCTGTCGAACACCGCGACGCCTTCGAGCAGGCTGGCGTAGACGTTGGCCAGGGCCTGGCCGTAGGTGTCGTGGAAATGCCCGGCCAGTTGGCTAAGGGGCACCTCCCGGCCCAGTCGCTGCCAGAGCGCCCGGGTCCGGCCCGGGGTGCCGACGCCGATGGTATCGCCCAGGGAGACCTCGGCGCAGCCCAGCTCCAGCAGTTCGCGGGTCACGCTCGCCACCTGGTCGGTTGCGACCTCGCCATCGTAGGGGCAGCCCAGCACGCAGGACACATAGCCGCGCACCCGGATGCCCGCCGCCCGCGCGCCCTCGACCACGGGCACGAAGCGCGCCAGGCTCTCGGCGATGGAGCAATTGATGTTGCGCTGGGAGAAGCCCTCCGAGGCGGCGGCGAACACAGCGATCTCGTCCACCCCCGCCGCCAGTGCGGCTTCGAAACCTTTCAGGTTGGGTACCAGTACCGAACGAACCACGCCCTCGGGCCGGCCGAGTCCTGCCAGCACCTCGGCGGTCCCGGCCATCTGCGGCACCCAGAGTGGCGAGACGAAGCTGCCCACCTCCAGATGATGCATTCCACTGGCGACCAGCGCCGTGCACAGCTGGATACGCTCGGCGATGCCCAGCGCCTGGGGCTCGTTCTGCAGGCCATCGCGGGGTCCGACCTCGACCAGCCGCACCCGGGACGGCAGGGCATCGCTCATGGTGCCACCTCCTCCAGTTCCACCAGCGGGGCGCCCTCGGCCACCAGCTCGCCCGGGCTACAGAACAGCGCCGCCACCACGCCGGCACGGGGCGCGCGGATGCTGTGCTCCATCTTCATCGCCTCCAGCACCACCAGCGGGGCCCCGGCTTCTACGATGTCGCCCACGGCCACCGGAACCGCTACCACGCTGGCGTTCATCGGCGCGGTGAGGCCACCGGCATCCGCCTGGCGCGCGACCTCGGCCAGCGGATCGGCCCAGGTGACGGCTTCGAAACGGTCCTGCCATTCGACAAACAGCGTCGGCCCTCGGCGATGGAGACGGGCGCTGTGGCGAACGCCGTCCACCTGCCAGTGGAGCCGATCACCGCTCAATGCGACGGCCAGCGGGTCGACCAGGCTCAGGGTGCGCACCTCGCCACGACAGGCCAGGCGCAGCGCGATGCGTGGTGGTCCACCCAGGCGCCAGCCCTGGCGGGACGCCCAGGGTGACGTGGGATCGGCAGCGGCGGGCAGCGTCGCCAGCCAGGCCTGGCCCGCCAGGGTCCAGAAGGCCTCCGGCAGTTCTGCGGGTGCGGGCAGCAAGGCCGCCTGATGCCGCTCGATGAAACCGGTGTCCAACTCCGCCGCGGCAAAGGCCGGATGGGCGAGCAGGCGCTGCAGGAAGGCGAGGTTGGTGGCGAAGCCGCCCACCGCGGTGTCCTGGAGCATGGCCAGCAACCGCTTGCGCGCCTGTTCGCGGCTGTCGCCCCAGGCGATCAGCTTGGCCAGCATGGGATCGTAGAAGGGCGACACTTCGTCGCCTTCCTCTACGCCGCTGTCCACTCGCCGCCCCGGACCGGCCGCGGGCTCGCGATAGAGCTGCAGGGTGCCCGAGGCCGGCAGGAAGCCCTGGTCGGTGTCCTCGGCATAGAGGCGCACCTCGATGGCATGGCCGTGCAAGGGCACCTGCGCCTGGGTGAGGGGCAGGGCTTCGCCCGCGGCCACGCGCAGCTGCCAGGCCACCAGGTCCAGGCCGGTGATGGCCTCGGTGACCGGGTGCTCCACCTGCAGCCGCGTATTCATCTCCATGAAGAAAAAGTCGCCACGGGCGTCGAGCAAAAATTCCACGGTGCCGGCGCCGACGTAGCCGATGGCCTGGGCCGCCTGCACCGCCGCCTCGCCCATGGCCCGGCGCAATTCGGGCGTGAGACCCGGCGCGGGCGCCTCCTCGATCACCTTCTGGTGGCGGCGCTGGATGGAGCAGTCGCGTTCGTTGAGATAGAGGCAATGGCCGTGCGCATCGGCGAACACCTGGATCTCCACATGGCGCGGTTGCAGCACGTATTTCTCCACCAGCATCCGTGCATCGCCAAAGGCCGAGAGCGCCTCGCGCTGGGCCGAGGCAAGGCCCTCGGCCAGGTCGGCTTCGTGTTCGACGATCTTCATGCCCTTGCCGCCGCCGCCGGCGGTGGCCTTGAGCAGGACCGGATAGCCGATGCGCGCCGCGGCGTCACGAAAGGTGGCCAGGGACTGGTCCTCGCCGTGATAGCCCGGCACCAGGGGCACCCCGGCATCGGTCATCAGCGCCTTTGCCGCGGACTTGCTGCCCATGGCGCGGATCGCCGCGGCGGGAGGACCGACGAAGACCAGCCCTGCCGCGGCCACCGCCTCGGCGAAGGCGGCATTCTCGGACAGGAAGCCGTAGCCCGGATGGATCGCCTGGGCGCCGGTGGCCAGGGCCGCGGCGATGATGCGCTCGCCCAGCAGATAGCTGTCGGCCGGCTTGGTCCCGCCCAGGTCCACTGCCTGATCGGCCTGGCGCACATGGCGGGCGTCGACATCGATGGCGCTGTGCACGGCGACGGTACCCAGGCCGAGGGCCTTGGCCGTACGCATCACCCGGCAGGCGATCTCGCCGCGGTTGGCGACGAGCAGACGGTCGAAGGTCATGGCGAGGTCTCCTGCCAGGCGGGACGACGTTTCTCCAGAAAGGCCTGCAGGCCTTCCTGGGCTTCGGGGGTGACGCGTACCTCGGCGATCAGGCCCTCGGTGAAGGAGCGCACCTCGTCGGGGGGTGCGCCCGCGCCAGCGCCGTCCAGCAACCGCTTGCAGGCGCGCAATGCCTGGGGCCCGTTGTCCAGCAGCCGGGCGATCCAGGCCTCGACCAGGGTGTCCAGGTCGGCAGCCGGCGCAGTCTCGGCCACCAGGCCCAGCTCGGCGGCGCGTTCGCCGGAAAAGCGCTCCGCGCCGAGCATGTAGCGGCGCGCCATGCGCTCGCCCAGGGCGCGAGTCACGAAGGGCGCGATGACCGCCGGCACCAGGCCGATGCGCACCTCCGACAGGCAGAAGATGGCGTCGCCCGCGGCCAGGGCCAGGTCGCAGCAGCTGACCAGGCCCACCGCGCCGCCAAAGGCCGCGCCCTGGACCACCGCCAGGGTCGGCATCGGCAAGGCCTGCAGGCGATACATCACCTCGGCCAGGCGCTCGGTGTCGGCGCGATTGGCGGCGGCGTCCAGGCGGGCCGAGGCCTGCATCCAGGCGAGGTCGGCGCCGGCGCAGAAGTGCCGCCCGCGGCCGCGCAGGAGCAGAAAGCGCAGGGCTTGATCGCTGGCGATCTCGGCGAGCACGCTGCCCAACTCCGCGATCAGCTGCGCATCCAGGGCATTGTGGCGATCCGGGCGATCGAGCCAGAGGGTGGCGAAGCCGCGTGGATCACGGATCAGTTCCAGGGTGTGGAAGTCAGTCATGGCCTACATCCGGAAGACGCCGAAGGTCGTCGGCTCGAGAGGGGCATTGAGACTGGCCGACAGGGCCAGGGCGAGGACCTCGCGGGTCTGGGCCGGGTCGATCACCCCGTCGTCCCACAGCCGCGCGCTGGAATAGTGGGCATGGGCCTGGCGTTCGTACTGCTCGACGATGGGGGCCTTGATCCGCGCCGCCTCCTCGTCGTCGAAGGCCTCGCCGGCGCGTTCGGCCTGCTCGCGCTTGACCTGCACCAGCACCCCGGCCGCCTGCTCGGCACCCATCACGCCGATGCGCGCGTTGGGCCACATCCACAGGAAGCGTGGATCGTAGGCGCGACCGCACATGCCGTAGTTGCCGGCGCCAAAGCTGCCGCCGATGATCACGGTGAATTTGGGCACCCGGGCGCAGGCCACTGCGGTGACCAGCTTGGCGCCGTGCTTGGCGATGCCGCCTTCCTCGTATTTCTTGCCCACCATGAAGCCGGTGATGTTCTGCAGGAACAGCAGCGGGATGCGGCGCTGGCAGGCCAGTTCGATGAAGTGCGCGCCTTTCTGCGCAGATTCGGCGAAGAGGATGCCGTTGTTGCCGAGGATGGCCACCGGATGGCCGTGCAGGTGGGCGAAGCCACAGACCAGGGTGGTGCCGAATTGCGCCTTGAATTCATCGAAGACGCTGCCGTCCACCAGCCGCGCGATCACCTCGCGCACCTCCAGCGGCTGCTTGGGATCGGCCGGCACCAGACCGTGCAGTTCCTCGGCCGGGTAGAGGGGCGGGATAGGCGTCTTCAGTTGCAAGTCGCCCAGCTTGCGCCAGTTGAGGTTGGCGATGCAGCGCCGGGCCAGGGCCAGGGCATGAGCATCGTCTTCGGCGTAGTGATCGGCCACGCCGGAGGTCCGGCAATGGACATCGGCGCCGCCCAGTTCCTCGGCGCTGACCACCTCGCCGGTGGCGGCCTTCACCAGCGGCGGACCGGCGAGAAAGATGGTGGCCTGCTGGCGCACCATGATGGTCTCGTCGCTCATGGCCGGCACATAGGCGCCACCGGCGGTGCAGGAACCCATCACCACGGCGATCTGCGGGATGCCCTGGGCGCTCATGGTCGCCTGGTTGAAGAAGATCCTCCCGAAGTGCTCGCGGTCGGGGAAGACGTCCTCCTGGCGCGGCAGGTTGGCGCCGCCGGAATCCACCAGATAGAGGCAGGGCAGGCGATTCTGCAGGGCGATGGCCTGGGCGCGCAGGTGCTTCTTTACCGTGAGCGGATAGTAGGAGCCGCCCTTCACCGTGGCGTCGTTGGCGATGATCATGCACTCGACGCCCTCGATGCGGCCGATGCCGGCCACCACCCCGGCGGCCGGTACCTCTTCCTCGTAGACGTCGAGGGCGGCCAGGGCGCCGATTTCCAGGAAGGGCGAGCCTGGGTCCAGCAACAGATCGATGCGCGCGCGGGGCAGCAGCTTGCCGCGCGCGGTATGGCGCGCCTGGGCCCTGGCCCCGCCGCCTTCGCGGATGCGCGCCAGCAGCCCGTCGAGCCGGGCCAGTTGTTCGGCCATGGCGGCGGCGTTGCGCTGGTAGTCCGGGGTGCGCCGGTTCAGCGTGGAGGTCAGCACGGTCATGAAGGCGTCCTCACCGGGTTTCGTTGAACAGCTCGCGGCCGATCAGCATGCGGCGGATCTCGCTGGTGCCGGCGCCGATCTCGTAGAGCTTGGCGTCGCGCAGCAGGCGACCGGTGGGGTATTCGTTGATGTAGCCGTTGCCACCGAGGATCTGGATGGCTTCCAGGGCCATCTGGGTGGCCTTCTCGGCGGTGTAGAGGATCACCCCGGCGGCGTCCTTGCGGGTGGTCTCGCCGCGGTCGCAGGCCTGGGCCACGGCATAGAGATAGGCGCGGCTGGCGTTGAGGCCGGTGTAGAGATCGGCCACCTTGCCCTGGATCAGCTGGAATTCGCCGATGCTCTGGCCGAATTGCTTGCGGTCGTGGACATAGGGCAGCACCACGTCCAGGCAGGCCTGCATGATGCCCACCGGGCCGCCGGCGAGCACCACCCGCTCGTAGTCCAGGCCGCTCATCAGCACCTTGACCCCGCCATTGACCTGGCCCAGCACGTTGTCCTCCGGCACCTCCACGTCGTCGAAGAACAGCTCGCAGGTGTTGGAGCCGCGCATGCCCAGCTTGTCGAACTTGCTGCCGCGGCTGAAACCCTTCCAGTCACGCTCGACGATGAAGGCGGTGATGCCATGGGCCGCCTTTTCCGGTTCGGTCTTGGCGTAGATGACATAGGTGTGGGCATCGGGGCCGTTGGTGATCCAGGTCTTGCTGCCATTGAGCACATAGCGATCGCCGCGGCGTTCGGCGCGCAGCTTCATGGAGACCACGTCCGAGCCGGCGTTGGGTTCGCTCATGGCCAGGGCGCCGACGTGCTCGCCGCTGACCAGTCCGGGCAGGTAGCGGGCCTTCTGCGCGGCGCTGCCATTGCGATGGATCTGGTTGACGCAGAGATTGGAATGGGCGCCGTAGGACAGGGCCACCGAAGCCGAGCCGCGGCTGATCTCTTCCATGGCCACCGCATGGGCCAGGTAGCCGAGTCCTGCGCCGCCGTATTCCTCGCCCACGGTGATGCCGAGCAGCCCCAGGTCACCAAAGGTGCGCCAGAGATCCATGGGGAAGCTGTTGCTGGCATCGATCTCGCCCGCGCGGGGCGCCACCTCGCGGGCGACCAGGGTGCGCACCTGATCGCGCAGTAGGTCGAGGGTCTCGCCCAGGGCGAAGTTGAGACTCGGGTAGCTCATGGGGTCACCTGTTGTTGGGATTGTCGGGTGCGAGCGGTCAGCCGAACAGGCGTGCGCAGGGCGGCCGCCAGGCACGGTGCGGAGCGGAAAGGGACAGGGCGGGGCTGTTTCATCGGCCAGGCGCGGGCGTGGCCCGAAAGCGATAGCCGCAAGGACGTCGGGCAGGGCCGCCGACGGCGGGGCAAGGGTGCGCTCGACGCGCGGGTGCGGAACGCGGGCGCCAGGGCGCTCATGGTCCGTCCTCCTGTTCATTGTTCTTGTCATGGCGACCGCGAGAGGAAGGCGGCGCGCCTGTGCCTCTGAGTCTAGGAGGAGAAATGCGCTATCGTGAAACGATAAAAATAGAATCCAGGTATTGGAAAATCAGATGGCACTGCACCAGGACATCTCGATGCGGCAGCTGCGCTACTTCGTCGCCGCCGCCGAGAACAGCCAGTTTTCCCTGGCCGCCAGCGCGGTCAACGTCAGTCAGTCCGCAGTCACCACGGCGGTCAGTCAGCTGGAGGCGAGGCTCGCCGTGCGGTTGTTCGAGCGCCTGCCCCATGGGGTGAAGCTCACCGCCGAGGGCCACCAGTTCTATCACCATGCCCGGCACATCCTCGACACCCTGCAGGACGCCGTCAGCCAGCCGCTGTTCCAGAGTCATGCCCTGACTGGCCAGGCGCGCGTCGGCGCCTCCTATGCAGTGCTCGGCTACTACCTGCCGACCCTACTGGCGCGCTTCAAGCGCAGCTATCCGCAGATCGACATCGACCTGCGCGACATGGACCGACCCAGCATCGAAGCCGGCATCACCGACGGCACCCTGGAGCTGGGCCTCACCGTCATCTCCAACGTCGACGCCACCCAGCCCTTCGAGCGTCATCTGCTGATGCGCTCGCCGCGTCAGCTCTGGCTGCCTAGCGCCCATCCGCTGCTGGCGCCGGAGTGCGTCACCCTGGCCGATATCGCCCCCTATCCCTACATCCTTGCCACGGTGGACGAAGGCGAGACCTCCACGTTGCGCTATTGGCGGGCGGCAGGCCTGGAACCCAACGTGGTGTTCAAGACCTCGTCCATGGAATCCCTGCGCGGCCTGGTCGCCCACGGCTTCGGCGTGACCATCCTCTCCGACATGCTCTATCGCGGCTGGTCGCTGGAAGGCCGCAAGCTGGAAGCCCGCCCGGTGGCCGATACCATCCCGCCCATGGAGCTGGGCCTGATCTGGAGTCCCGAGGAGCGCCTGGGCCCTGGGGCTCAGGCGTTTCGGCAGTTCCTGGTGTCGGCGGCGGGGTAGCGGGGCAAGGCGCCTCGACCTCAGCCCTTGGACTGCGCCGGGTCCGCACTGCGTGGATAGGTACGCTCTTCCTCGATGCGGCCATCCGCGGTGTGAATCTTGACGCTGCCGGTCTTGCCGTCCAGGTATTGCGCGGCCTGGTGGACGATGGCGTCCTTGGTCGAGGCCTTCAGCAGGGCGCGATCGCCATGCTCTTCCTTGAATTCCCAGCCGGTGTCGGTGGGTAGGATGTGGTAGTTCTGCATCTGGTCTCCCTGGGGCCCTTGGCCCTTGCCTGGTCTTGGGTTGCAGCTGTTTCGACCCGCGTTCGCCCAAGAACATTCGAGCGAACCGGCCCGGGCAGGCCAGGCAGGGGACCGGGCAGCGCTACTCAGCCCTGCAGATAGACCACCTGGGTATGGGTGTACTCATAGAGGCCATGCTTGCCGTCGGCGCCGCCGATGCCGGACTTGCGTACCCCGGCGTGGTAGCCCTGCATGGCTTCGAAGTTCTCCCGATTGATGTAGGTCTCGCCAAAGTCGATCTCGCGCATGGCGTGCATGGCCTTGCCCAGGCTGCGGGTATAGACGGAGGAGGTGAGGCCGTATTCGCAGTCGTTGGCCAGGGCGATGGCTTCGTCGAGATCATCGACTATCTGGATCGGCAGCACGGGGCCAAAGATCTCTTCGCGCATGATCGGCATGTCCGCGCGACAGTCCGCCAGCACCGTGGGCTGGAAGTGAAAGCCGCGACCCAGGTCGGCACGACGGCCACCGGTGACCAGGCGCGCGCCCTGGCCGAGGGCGACGTCGACCTTGGCCGCCACCTTGTCCAGACCGGCGGCGTTGATCAGCGGTCCCATCTCCACGCCGGTGTCGGCCTGGGGGTCGCCATAGCGGGTGGCGGCCATGGCGCGGCCGATGCGCTCGATGAAGGCCTCGGCCACCGCGCGCTCCACATAGACCCGCTCGGCGCAGTTGCACACCTGCCCGGTGTTGATGATGCGCGAGTCGCGGATGGCGCGGACCGCCAGGTCCAGGTCGGCATCGGCCAGGACGATGGCCGGCGCCTTGCCGCCCAGCTCCAGGTTCAGCTTGGTCAAATTCGGTGCGGCAGCGGCCATGATCCGCGAGCCGGTGGCGACGCTGCCGGTAAAGCTGACCATGTCGATGCCGGCGTGGGCGCTGAGCTGGCCCCCCACGGAACCGGCGCCGCTGACCAGGTTGAACACCCCGGGCGGCAGATCCGTTTCGGCCACCAGGCGGGCGAATTCATGGGCATTGATCGGGGTTTCTTCGCTGGGCTTGATGACGATGGTGTTGCCGGTGAGCAACGCCGGCGCCAGCTTGCGGGCGATCAGGAAGAAGGGGAAGTTCCAGGGCAGGATGCCGGCCACCACACCCAGTGGCTTGCGCAGGAGAAAGATCTGCTCGTCGGGTCGGTCGCTGGTGATGATCTCGCCTTCGATGCGCCGCGCCCACTCGGCCATGTAGTCGAGGTAGTCGGCGGTGAAATTGACCTCCACCTCGGCCAGGCCGTGGATCTTGCCCTGTTCGGCGACAATCGTTTGCGCCAGTCGTGGTGCCTGCTCGCGCAGCTTGGCGGCGATGCGCCTGAGATGGCCGGCCCGCTCGATCGCCGGTTTGCGGGCCCAGGCCTTTTGCGCGCGGCGGGCGGCGGCGATGGCCTGGTCGACGTGGTCGCGGCTGGAGGCCGGCACCCGGGCCAGGGCCTCGCCGGTGGCCGGGTTGTGGACGAGAAAGTCCTCGGCGGCCGGCAGGAAGCGGCCATCGATGTAGTTCTGGTAAGCGGGCAGATCGGCCATGGCGGACTCCGGGTCAGTAGGTGCGAGAGGGCGCCTGGGGCGCGTCGAGGGGGCGATAGCGGGCCAGGTTGGCCAGCGCTGCCTGGCGGAACAGGCTGATGTCGATGCCGACGGCGACGAACTGGCAACCCCAGTCGCGATAACGCCGGGCATCGTCTTCCTGGGGCGCCAGGATCCCGGCCACCTTGCCGGCGGCGCGGGTGGCGTCGATGGCGGCGCGGATGCGCGCCTGCACCTCGGGATGGCCCGGATTGCCGGCATGGCCCAGGCCGCTGGAGAGATCGGCCGGACCGACGAAGACGGCATCCACCCCTTCCACCGCGGCGATCTCGGCGACGTTGTCGCTGCCCAGGCGCGACTCCACCTGGACGATCAGGCACAGCTCGGTATGGGCGTTGTGCAGGTAGTCGGGCACCGCGTCCCAGCGGGTAGCGCGGGCCAGGCCGCCGCCGACGCCGCGGATGCCATGCGGGGGATAGCGCATGGCCCGCACCAGGGCGCGGGCCTGGTCGGCGGTCTCCACCATGGGCACCATCAGCGTCTGCACGCCGATGTCCAGCAACTGCTTGATCAGCACCGCGTCACCGGTCACGCAGCGCACCACCGGCGCCGTGGGGTAGGGCGCCACCGCCTGCAACTGGGCGAGGATGCTCGGTACCGTGTTGGGTGCGTGTTCGCCGTCGATCAGCAGCCAGTCGTAGCCGGTGCTGGCGGCGATTTCGGCGGCATAGCCGGTGGCGAAGCCGGCCCAGAGGCCATAGAGGGTATCGCTGCCCGTGAGGCGGGCCTTGAAGGGATTGCGTGGCAGGTCCATGACGGTGGTCTCCAGGGGAATCAGGAAGGGGTATCGGGCAGGCGCACCAGCAGGCCGTAGCTCAGGGCGCCGGCCACCGCGACCGCGGCGGCGATGCCGAGGGCGAGGCCGAAGGAGCCGGTCTGCTGGACGATCATGCCGGTGATGACCGGGGCGAAGGCGCCGCCGAAGTAGCCGCCGAAATTCTGGATGCTGGCCAGCGAGGCGACCTGATGCGAGGGCACGGCGACGCTGACCAGCGACCAGGTGCCGGCCACCGCCACGTTGAGGCTGAACAGCGCCAGGCTGAAGCAGAGGATGACGCTGCCGATGCCGGCCACCCCGGCGCTGCACAGGGCGAACAGCCCGGCTGCGGCCAGACCGCCGCAGATCGGCAGCTTGCGGCTGAAGGCCAGGCTGCGCCCGCTACGGGTCAGGCGATCCACCAGCAGGCCACCGCCGATCACGCCACAGGCGCCGGCCAGGAACGGCAGACTGGCGACCCAGCCGGCCTGGGCCAGGGACAGGTGATGGACCCGCTCCAGGTAGGCCGGCAGCCAGGTCAGGAACAGCGACAGCATGTAGATGATGCCCACGTAGCCGATCACCACGCCCCAGGTCAGGCGGCGGCGGAACAGCCCCAGCCAGTCGGCGAAGGTCAGTCGCTGGCCGGCGTCCTGGGGTGGCAGCCCGGCGTCCAGGTGCGCCCGCTCGGCGGCGTCCAGCGCCACCTGGACCCGGTCGCGATAGCTCAGGTACCAGAGCGCCGCCACCAGGACGCCCAGCACGCCCATGGCGATAAACATCTGCCGCCAGCCCAGCCATAGCAGCAGGGCGGTGAGGATCGGCTGGGAGATCGCCGGTCCCAGCGAGGAGGAGAGGTTGAAGATGCCGGAGGGCAGGCCGCGCTCGCGCACGTTGAACCACTCGCTGACCACCTTGGCGCCGGCCGGGAATTGCGGCGCCTCGCCGATGCCCAGGCCGACGCGGGCGAGGATCATCAGGTGCAGGCTGCTGAGCAGCCCGAGCACGCCCTGGGCGATGGACCAGAGGCAGATGCCCAGGCCCAGGGTCAGGCGCGCGCCGAAGCGATCCAGCAGGCCGCCGATGGGCAGCTGGGCGAAGGCATAGGCCCAGGCGAAGGCCGACAGCAGCAGGCCCATCTCGGTCGGCGTGAAGCCCAGTTCGCCGCTGATGGTCTGGTTGGCGATGGCCAGGGTGCTGCGGTCCAGGTAGTTGACGAAGCCGGCCAGCACCAGCAGCGCGAGGGCGATCACCTGGACCCGCTTGAGCCGGGCACTCTTGGGTGGCAGCGGCGTTGCCGCGGGGCGCACATCCGGCAGGGGCGTCGCCAGGGTGTCTTGGGTCGCTTTCATCCAGCCCTCCTGGGCAACGCCTCAGTGGCGATAGGGACGTTCCAGGGCGCACTCCGGATTGAGGCGCACGCCGAAGCCGGGCCGATCCAGCGCCGAGGCGCGCATGCGGCCGCGCACCGGGACGGGTTCGTCGAGCAACTGCGGATGGAACATGGGCACCACCTCGTCGGCCTTGGGCGCCATCATCAGGAACTCGGCGAAGGGACTGTTGGTGCGGGTGATGACGAAGTGGTAGCTGTAGACCGAGGAGCCGTGGGGAACCACCAGGGCGTTGTGGGCATCGGCCAGGGCCGAGATGCGGATCAGCTCGGTGAGGCCGCCGCACCAGCCGACGTCGGGCTGGAGGATGTCGCAGCAACCCATCTCCAGCAGCAGGCGGAAACCCCAGCGGGTGGCTTCGTGCTCGCCGGTGGTGACCAGCATGCCCTTCGGCACGTTGCGTTTGAGTTCGGCATAGCCCCAGTAGTCGTCCGGCGGCAGCGCCTCCTCGATCCACTTGAGACCGAATTGCTGGGCGCTCTGGGCCAGGCGGGTGGCGTAGTTGAGGTCCAGGCTCATCCAACAGTCGAGCATCAGCCAGAAGTCGTCGCCGACCCGTTCGCGCATGGTCGCCAGGGCCTCCAGGTTCTTGCGCAAGCCTTCCTCGCCCTCGGCCGGGCCATGCTGCAGCGGCAACTTGCCGCCGATGAAGCCCATCTCCTTGGCCAGGTCCGGCCGGGCGCCGGTGGCATAGAACTGCAATTCGTCGCGCACGGCGCCGCCGAGCAACTGGTGCACCGGCTCCTGGCGCAGCTTGCCGAGCAGGTCCCAGAGCGCGAGATCCACCCCGGAGATGGTGTTGAGCACGATGCCCTTGCGCCCGTAGTAGAGGGTGGAGAGGTACATCTGGTCCCAGATCTTTTCCAGGTCGGTGACCTTGGCCCCCTCCAGGAAGCGCGCCAGATGCCGCTCGACGATGAAGGCGCCCAGCTCGCCGCCGGTGGTGACGGCGAAGCCCACGGTGCCGTCGCTGGCCTCGACTTCCACCACTAGGGTGCCCAGCACATTGATGCCGAAGCTGCGCCGGCTCTGGCGGTATTCCGGGTACTTGGCCATGGGCGTGGCGATGTGGTCGTCGATCCAGTGGCCGTCGCCCTGGTCGTGGTAGTCGGCGCCGCCGCCGCGAAGGGTGTAGGCGCGCACCTGCTTGATGGTGGGTAGGGTCATGGCGAGGCTCCCTTAATGACTGGGCGTGAGCTGGGGTTGGGGATCGGCCTGGTCGCGGCGGCGCAGGCCGAGGATCAGGGCGGCGGCGACCAGGGTGGTGCCGGCGAGCAGATAGAGGCCGGCGCCGGGGTGGGCGAAGGTCACCTCGGCCCAGCGCTTGGCCAGGGGCGCGATGAAGCCGCCGATGGCGCCGCAGGTATTGATCAGGGCGATGCCGCCCGCGGCGGCGCTGCCGCGCAACTGGTCGGACGGAAAGGTCCAGAACAGCGGCTGCACGGCGATGAAGCCGGCGGCGGCGAAGCACAGGGCGATCAGGGCATAGAGCGGCGAGAAGGTCACCGAGGCGGCGATGCCCAGACCGGAGATGGCCAGGGTGGCGGCGGCGGTGCGCCGGCGTTCGCCGGTGCGATCCGACCAGCTGGGGATCAGCCAGGCGGCGAGCAGGGCGCAGACCCAGGGAATCGCCGAGACCAGGCCGACCAGCAGCCCGACCTTCTGCCCGAGTAGCCCGGCCACCTGGGTCGGCAGATAGAAGACCACGCCATAGACGCTGGCCTGGATCAGCAGGTAGATGCTGCACAGTAGCAGGATGCGCGGCTGTCCGAGCAGGCGCAGCAGGCCGCCGTGGTGCGGCTTGGCGGCGTCTTCGGCATCCAGCGCCTGCTGCAGCGTCTGCTTTTCTTCGGCACTCAGCCAACGGGCATCGCGCGGCCGATTGTCCAGGTAGAACCAGGCCCAGACACCCACCAAGCTGGCCAGTAGCCCTTCGACCAGGAACATCCACTGCCAGCCGTGCAGACCGCCGAGGCCGTCGAATTCCAGCAGCAGGCCCGACAGCGGACTGCCGAAGATGAAGGCCAGGGGTGCGCCGAAGTAGAAGAAGCCCAGTGCTCGGGCGCGGTAGCGCGAGGGGAACCAGTAGGTGAGGTAGAGGATGACGCCCGGGAAGAAGCCGGCTTCGGCCACCCCGAGCAAGAAGCGCAGCACATAGAAGGCCGTCGCCGTGTGGGCGAACATCATGGCGGCGGAGATCAGACCCCAGCTGACCATGATCCGGCACATCCACAGCCGGGCGCCGACGCGGTGCATGATCAGGTTGCTGGGAATCTCGAGAAAGGCGTAGCCGACGAAGAAGACCCCGGCGCCAAAGGCGAAGGCCGCGTCGGAGATGCCGGTGTCGGCCTGGAAGGCGACCTTGGCGAAACCCACGTTGGCCCGGTCGAGAAAGGCCATGACGTACATCAGCAGCAGGAAGGGCAGCAGGCGCCGGGTGACCTTGGCGACCAGCCCCGGTGACAGGGTGGTGTGCATGGCGATCTCTCTTGTTGTTGTGATTCGGCCACGGCTCAAGGTAGTCGCAGTTGCAATGCCTGGATAATCGCTTTTTGTTTAGAACCGATACCCTTAAGGTATCGATTCGCGCGCGGTCTTGGCCAGAGCCTTCCCGCCCTGCAGGACCCGCCGCCGCTCGCCCCATCAGGACGCCGTTAATGAACGCTTCTCCTCATGCCCGCGCGCTGTTCAGTCGCCTGCGTTACAAGCACCTGCTGATGCTCGTGACCCTGGCCGGTACCCGCAATCTGCACCGCGCCGCGGAAGCCCTGCACATGTCCCAGCCAGCCACCACGCGGATGCTGCAGGACGTCGAGGAAGCCTTTGGCTGCGCGCTGTTCGAACGCCAGGCGCGCGGCCTGAAGCCCACGGCGCTGGGCGCGGAGATCCTGGAGTTCGCCCGGCGCGCCCTCAATGGCCTGGATCGCTGCGCCGAAGACCTTGATGCGCGGCGCTCCGGTGGCTATGGGCATCTGGCGGTGGGCGCCATCATGGGCGCCTTGCCCGATCTGGTGGTGCGGGCCATCGCCGAGAGCAAGGCGCGCCAGCCGGGCCTGCAGCTACGCATCCTCGGCGACACCAGCGACCAGCTCACCGAGCTGCTGGAGCAGGAGCGGATCGATGTGGCCATCGCCCGTTTCACCCAGCCGGCCGATCTCGGTCGCTTCACCTTCGAGCCCCTGGGCAACGAGCACCTGGCGGTGGTGGTGCGCACCGGGCATCCGCTGGCCGGGCGCGCCGCGCCCGATCTGGCCGAACTGGTGGCCGAGTGGCCGTGGATCCTGCAGCCCGAAGCCAGTCCGGCCCGGGTGGCGCTGGAGGCCGCCTTCGCCCGGCGCCAGTTGCCACCTCCCGCGGACGTCATCGAATGCGGCTCGGTATTCGCCATGCTGCAGCTGGTACAGATCACCGACGCCATCCTGGTGCTGACCGAGGCGGTGGTGCGCGATCACCTGCGTACCGGGCTGATGGTCTCGCTCGACCTGGAGATCACCGAACCCCTGACGCCCTTCGGTATCCTGCTGCGCACGGGGCAGGTACCCAGCGCGGCCCTGGAAGGCTTTCTCGGCCTGCTCAGGCAGCAGGCCGCTGGCGCCGCGGCCTGAACGAGACGGGGGACGCCGCCGGCTGTGCACGGCGAGAAATATTTTCGCTACGCCTGTTGTTTCTTCCCTGATAAATCAGTATCTTAGCGGCCGCTGGTGCAGAGAACCCCGCTGAACAGGTTCTCGGCAAGTGCCAGCAGGATGCCGCAAGGCTTCCATGCGCAGCGGTAGTTCAGTCGGTTAGAATACCGGCCTGTCACGCCGGGGGTCGCGGGTTCGAGTCCCGTCCGCTGCGCCACCTACCACCCGCGAGCTCCGGCTCGCGGGTAACGAAAGAAGCGGCCCTTGCGGCCGCTTTTTTTCGTCCTGCACTTTTGTCGCCAAGTCTTGCCGCCAGGAAACCCCCGACGCTTCGTTAGTCTCCAATGGCCTAACGTCGATGCGTAGGAGTGGCCATGAAGATCGCCTGTCTGGGTTGGGGGTCGTTGATCTGGAAGGCGGCGGAATTGCCGGTCGCCTCGGACTGGTTCGAGGACGGCCCCAGGTTGCCCATCGAATTCGCCCGGGAAGGTGACAGCGGCGAGTTGGCCACGGTCATCTGTGACGGTGTGGCCGAGGTCCAGGTGCTCTGGGCCTATCTGGCGGTCGACACCCTGGAAGAAGCGCGCGACGCCCTGCGTGAGCGCGAGGGGGTGCCAAGAGAGCAGCCCGAATGCATCGGCAGCTGGCCGAGTGGTCCGCATTCGCCCTTTCAGCCGCGCATCGCCGCCTGGGCCGCGGAGCAGGGCGTCGACGCCGTGGTCTGGACGGCCTTGCCGCCGCGCAGTGGTGGTCTGAATCAGCGCATGCCCACGGCGGCGGAAGCGCTCCACTATCTGCGCACCCTCGATCACGAGCGGCAGGCCCATGCGCGGGACTATATCCGGCGCACGCCCGTGGCCATAGATACCGAATACCGCCGGGTAATAGCCCAGACCTTCAACTGGCAGCCCCTGCCCGAAGCCCAGCCAGACCTGGACGCCTCGGCCTGAGGCGCATGCCAGAGCGTCTAGCCAGGTCCAAGCCCGGAAGTTTTGCCAACTTCTGCATGATTATGCAGTCTAGTTGAGCGTTCTTACTTGGCTGGCTGTTCTTTGATGGCTTCGGTTACTACCGGGTAACTTGCGAAGAGGCCTCGCAAGACCTTGTTGGCGCCAATCCGCCGGCCTGGCTTAAGGTTTTCTTAATATTCAAACTTGCAGACACAAGAAGTGGCCTCTATTTTTTCAAAAGGATTACTTGTCGCTGGCATCCGGGGCATCAATCCTTTATTGTCGCGTGCAACTTTCGCCTGCGGGCGAAGTTTCCACCCGCTTTTTCAAATAGCCCTCAGGAGTGCCCATGTCCCGTCTCGCCGAATTCCGTGCCGCCGAAGAGCAACTTCGCGCCCAATTGCAGCTGCTCGAAGATCTCAAGCAGGACAGTTCCCTGCAAAAAGAAATCGAATTCGAAAGTAAGCTCCAGGCCCTGATGGATGAATACCACATGAACCTGGGCGATATCATCGGCATCCTGGATCCCAACGCTGCCCCCAAGCACAAGGCGCAGACGCCGCACCCGGAAAAGCCGGCAGGCAAGCGTCGTCCGCGCAGCACCAAGCGTTATCAGCATCCCAAGACCGGCGAAATCATCGAAACCAAGGGCGGCAACCACAAGTTGCTCAAGGCTTGGAAAGCCGAACACGGCGCCGATACCGTGGAAGGCTGGTTGCAGTAACGTCTCGACGGGATTGCAGTCGGTAGCCGTGCAAGGCGAGTCTACCGACTGGAATCTTTTCCCACCGCTGCAGCCTCTTCACCTCGCGCACTTCCGCCCTCTTCAAGTCCTTACCAGGGACGAATATGTTCCAGGCAGCTGCTCTAGCTGCAATCACTCTCGCATTCATCATATCTTTTAGTCGCCTCTAGGCTCATAAGAAAGGCCAGTGCCATTCAGACTTATGCAGAGGGTCTAGGGTGCGGGGATAACGGCGAAGGCGGCTTGTTTCCGCACTGGATAAGCGGCATTCAGCCCAGCAAGGCTAACCTTCGGCGCGCAGGCGATAACCCACGCCGGGCTCCGTGACGATATAGCGCGGTGCTACCGGGTCGTCCCCGAACTTCTGTCGGAGATGGCCAATCACGATGCGCAGATAATGACTGTCCTGCGCATGGGTCGGGCCCCAGATATCGATCAGCAATTGCCGCTGGGTCACCACCCGTCCCGGATGTTGGGCGAGGGCGGCCAGCACGGCGTATTCCTTGCGCGTCAGGGCCACTTCGCTGCCGCCCAGTGTGACCCGGCGATAGGCGAAATCCACTTTAAGATCGCCAACCTCCAGCGCCGCCACCTGCTGGCTCGCCGTGGCCGAGGTCTGGCGCAACAGGGCGCGACTGCGCGCCAGGAATTCCTGGATACCGAAGGGCTTGGTCACGTAGTCGTTGGCGCCGGCATCCAGGGCGCGGACCTTCTCGCGTTCGTCCGCCCGCACCGACAGCACCAGCACCGGTACCGCGGACCATTCGCGCAATTCGACCAGCACCTCCTGGCCGTCGCGATCGGGCAGACCCAGGTCGAGAATCACCAGGTCCGGCTGGCCCAACGCCGCCTGGGCCAGGCCTTCGGTGCCGGTGGCGGCTTCGCTGACCTGGTAGCCCTGGGCCGCGAGACTGATGCGTAGGAATTTGCGGATCTGGGGTTCATCGTCGATGACGAGGACGTGAGCGGGCATCTGAACGGGTTCCACACGAGAGGGCGTCATCATAGCCGCTGCGGCTGCCGCATGAGCCAGTCTTATGCCGCCGGAGGAGCGGGCAGCGGCAGGTGCATGCGCATCGTGGTGCCGCGACCGTCCAGGCCGTCTTCCACGCTGACCCGTCCGCCATGGGCGCCAACCATGCCATGGCAGATCGCCAGACCCAGACCGGTACCCTGGCCACCGCGATCGCCGCGCGCCGCGGTATAGAACATGTCGAAGATCCGCGTGCGATCCTCGGGCGGAATGCCCGGGCCTTCGTCGGCCACGGCCAGCTGCAGTTCATTGCCCTGGCGCAGCAGGCTGATCTCCAGCCGCCCGCCGGGTGCGGAGAAGCGGATGGCATTCTCCAGTACATTGACCAGCGCCTGTTCGATCAGCGCCGGATGAACCCAGAGCAGCGGCAGACCCGGCTCGATCCGGGTGGCTACCCGCAATCCCGTCAGCAGCGGCTGCAGGCGTTGCAGTGCACTGGCGAGGATATCGCCGGGGTCGACCCAGTCCCGCGCCAATTGCAGGCTGCCGTGGCCGAGGCGGGTCATGTCCAGCAGATTCTGGATATAGCGATCGAGGCGTTCGGCCTCCTGGCGGGTGGCGTCCAGCAACTCCTGGCGATCGCTGGCGGGTATGGCTTCGCCCAGAGTCGCCAGGGCATCGATGGAGCCGCGCATCACCGTCAGCGGTGTGCGCAGGTCGTGGGACACCGAGGCGAGCAGGGCGCTGCGCAGCTGTTCGGTCTCGCCGTGCAGGCGCGCGGCCTCGAGATCCTCGCTGAGGCGCACCCGGGCCAGGGCCTGGGCCAGCGGCTGCGCCAGGCTGGCCAGCTGGCGACGCTCGGCGTGATCCAGCGGCTGGCCGTCGTCACGCCGTATGCCGAGCACGGCCAGGCTGCCACCCTCGCCCAGCAGCGGCCACCACCACCAGCCGCCTGAGGGCAGGGTATCGGTGCCGCGACCCGCCGGCTTTTCCTGCTTCCAGGCCCATTCGGCGGCGATGCGTTCGTTGTCGGCCAGGTGCAGATCGTCCGGTTGGCTCACCAGCTCCCCCGCCTTTTCCGGCAACAGCAGGCAGACGGGGCGAGTGGCATCACCCAATTGCTTGAGGGTGACGCTCGCCACCGCCTGACGATCGCTGGCAGCGCTCAGCTGGCGGGTGAAGTCCAGCAGCGCCAGGGTCTCGCGCTGGGTCCGGCGTAGCGCCTGCAGCTGGCGCCGCTGACGGGCAGCCAGGTCGCCGGTGAGCAGGGCCATCAACAGGAAGAAGGCCAGGGTGAGGACGTCCTGCTCGCGGTTGATGGTCAGCGAGAAGGCCGGCGGGATGAACAGGAAATCGTAGGCGAGAAAGCCCAGCAGGGCGCAGAACAGCGCCGGACCGCGACTGCTGCGGACCGCCACCAGCAGGACGGCGGCCAGAAAGATCAGCGAAATATTGGGCAGTTCCAGCAGTCCGGACAGGCCTTCGGCGATGGCCGCGGCCACAGCGGTCGCCAGGACGGCGGCGCCATAGGGGCCGGGCTTGATGGCTCGGCGCGGGCGGGCGGCGGGCGGGGCGTCGCGATCCAGATCGAGGATGGCGATCTCCAGCCCCTGGGCCAGGCGCAGCAGGCGACTCGCCAGACGGCGCCGCAAGCTGAAGCCGCGCGGCCGGCCGCGGCCGATCAGCAGCACGCTGGCGCGCTGGTCGCGGGCATGGCGGACCAGGGCGCGGGCCGGATCGCTGTCTCTCAGGGTCAGCACCTCGCCGCCCAGGCGTTCGGCCAGGCGCTGGCTGGCCTGGAGGTTGGCGCGGGCGGCGTCGTCCAGCGGCTGGCCGGTGTCGACGTGGACCAGGGTCCAGGGCAGGTGGCGCTGGTCGGCGAGGCGACTGGCATGGCGCACCAGGCGCTCCGCCGAAGGTGCGGTGCCGGCGCCGACGATCAGGCGACCCAGTAGCGGCGGGGCGGCCTGGCCCTGCTGGCGGTATCTCAGGGCGAGCGCCGAATCCACCTGGGCGGCGGCGGTGCGCATGGCCAGCTCGCGCAGGGCGGTGAGATTGGTCTGGCTGAAAAAGGCATCGATGGCCGCGCGCGCCTGTTCGGGCACATAGACCTTGCCCTCGCGCAGGCGCTCCAGCAATTCCCGGGGTGGCAGGTCGATGAGCACCAGGTCATCGGCATCGAGCAGTACCTGGTCCGGCACGGTCTCGCGCACCTGGACGCCAGTGATGTCGCGCACCTCGTCATTGAGGCTTTCCAGGTGCTGGACATTGACCGTGGTGTAGACGTTGAGGCCGGCGGCGAGCAGGTCTTCGACGTCCTGCCAGCGCTTGGCATGGCGACTGCCGGGGGCGTTGCTGTGGGCCAGCTCGTCGACCAGCACCAGCTCCGGCGGATCGGCCAGCAGGCCTTCCAGATCCAGTTCGCTGAGCTTGAGGCCGCGGTGCTCGACCCGCCGCAGCGGTTGCTGCGGCAGGCCGGCGAGGAGGGCGGCGGTCTCCCGCCGCCCATGGGTCTCGACGATCCCGGCGCGCACCCGGCGGCCCTGGCGCAGGGCGGTCTGGGCCGCCTGCAGCATGGCGTAGGTCTTGCCCACGCCGGGCGCCGCCCCCAGGAAGACCTTGAGGCGGCCACGGCCTTCGCGGTGTTCGGCGAGCAGCGCTTCGGCGCGCCCGGTGCTGTCGGTCATTTGCTCAGGTCTGCCAGGGCCAGGTTGAGGAGCAGGACATTAACCGTTGCCGGACCGAAGCGCGAGGTGCGCGTCTGTTCGTTCACCAGGGCTTGCAGGCGTTCCGGGGCCAGGCCGCGCGCGGCCGCGACCCGGGCGATCTGATAGCGGGCGCCGGCCGGGGTGAGGTCCGGGTCGAGGCCGCTGGCGGAGGTGGTCACCAGTTCCTGGGGCACCGGGCCCTGGCCGGTCACCTGGACCTCGGGCAGTGCCTTCTCGATCCGCTCGCGCAGCGCCGGTGCCGACTGCGCGAGGTTGCTGGCGCTGCTGGAGACGGTGGCGTAGTCGCCAGCCGAGGGGCGCGGCTGGAACCACTCGGGGCCGCTGAATTTCTGCGCGATCAGGCGTGAGCCGACCACGCTGCCGTCGGCGCGCTGGATCAGGCTGCCGCCGGCCTGGTCGGCGAACAGCACCTGGCCGAGCACCGTCACCAGCAGGGGGTAGGCGCCCCCGGTCAGGGCGCTGAGCAACAGGAGCATCAGCACGGCGGAACGCAATTGCATGAGCATGGCGGTCTCCTCAGACCAGACCCAGGGCGCCGAGCGCCAGGTCGATAGCTTTGATGCCGACGAAGGGCACGACGATGCCGCCCAGCCCATAGATCAGCAGGTTGCGGCGCAACAGGGCGGCGGCGCTGGCGGCCTTGACCCGCACTCCGCGCAGCGCCAGGGGAATCAGCGCGACGATGATCAGGGCGTTGAACACGATGGCCGACAGGATGGCGCTCTGCGGACTGGCCAGGTGCATTACGTTGAGCACGTTCAGCTGCGGATAGATGCCGGCGAACAGCGCGGGCAGGATGGCGAAGTACTTGGCCACGTCGTTGGCCACCGAAAAGGTGGTCAGGGCGCCGCGGGTCACCAGCAGTTCCTTGCCCACCTGCACCACGTCGAGCAGCTTGGTGGGGTCGGAATCCAGGTCCACCAGGTTGGCGGCCTCGCGGGCGGCCTGGGTGCCGTCGTTCATCGCCATGCCGACATCGGCCTGGGCCAGTGCCGGGGCGTCGTTGGCGCCGTCACCGCACATGGCCACCAGCTTGCCCTCGGCCTGTTCGCTGCGGATGCGCTCCAGCTTCTTTTCCGGCGTGGCTTCGGCGATGACGTCGTCCACCCCGGCCTCGGCGGCGATGGCGGTGGCGGTCAGGGGGTTGTCGCCGGTCACCATCACGGTGCGGATGCCCAGGGTACGCAGCTCGGCGAAGCGCTCGCGGATGCCCGGCTTGACCACGTCCTTGAGGTGGATGGCGCCCAGCAGCCGGCCTTCGCCGCAGACCAGCAGCGGGGTGCCGCCACTCTTGGCGATGGTCTCGATCTCCCGGGCCAATACCTCCGGCAGGTCGGCGCGGGTCTGGCCGAGAAATATCAGCACGGCGTCCACCGCACCCTTGCGATACTCGCGGCCCTGCCAGTCGATGCCCGACAGGCGCGTCTCGGCGCTGAAGGGAATGGGGATAACCTGGGCGCGCGGCGGCTCTTCCAGCGGGTGCAGGTTGCGCAGGTACTCCACTATCGAGCGGCCTTCCGGGGTCTCGTCGGCCAGCGAGGCGTAGAGCGCACCCTCGGCCAAGCCCTTGGGCGTGATGCCGGGGGTAGCGTACAGGGCGCTGCAACGGCGGTTGCCGAAGGTGATGGTGCCGGTCTTGTCCAGCAGCAGGGTATGGACGTCACCGGCGGCTTCCACGGCGCGCCCCGAGGTGGCGATCACGTTCAGTCGGACCAGGCGATCCATGCCGGCGATACCGATGGCCGAGAGCAGGCCGCCGATGGTGGTGGGGATCAGGGTCACCAGCAGTGCCACCAGGAACAGCAGCGGCAGCTCGCCACCGGCCAGGGCGGCGAAGGGCTGCAGGGTCACCACCACCAGCAGGAAGATCAGCGTCAGGCCGATCAGCAGGATGTCCAGGGCGACCTCGTTGGGGGTCTTCTGCCGCTTGGCGCCTTCCACCAGGGCGATCATGCGGTCCAGGGTCGACTCGCCGGGGTTGGCGGTGATGCGCATCCGGATCCAGTCCGACACCACCCGGGTGTTGCCGGTGACCGCCGAGCGATCGCCACCGGATTCGCGGATCACCGGTGCCGATTCCCCGGTAATGGCCGCCTCGTTGACCGCGGCCACGCCTTCGATGATCTCGCCGTCACCGGGGATCAGTTCGCCGGCTTCCACCCGCACGATCTGGCCCTTGCGCAGCGAGCTGGCCGGCACCATCCGGTGCTCGCCGTTTTCCTCCAGGCGGGCGGCGAGATTCTGGCCGATGCCCTTGAGGCTGTCGGCGCGGGCCTTGCCACGCCCCTCGGCGAGGGCTTCGGCGAAGTTGGCGAACAGCAGGGTGAACCACAGCCAGAGGGTGATCTGCACTGCCACACCGGTGCTCACGCCATTGTCCGGCGCCAGGCACAGCAGGGTGGAAAACAGCGCGGTGATCTCGACCACGAACATCACCGGCGAGCGGATCTGCTGGCGCGGGTCGAGCTTGACGAAGGCCTGCCGCAGCGCCTGGCGCCACAGGGTGCCAGGGGTAGGAGTGGGCAGGGTGTGGGTCTGGGCATCCATTTCAGCGGACTCCGAACAGTTGCAGATGGTCGGCGATCGGCCCCAGGGCGAGCGTCGGCAGGAAAGTCAGGCCGCCCACCAGCAGCAGGGTGATCACCAGCAGGGTGACGAACAGCGGGCCGTGGGTGGGAAAGCTGTTGGGGCCGAGCGGCACGGGTCGCTTGGCGGCCAGGCTGCCGGCGATGGCCAGGATCGGCAGGATGTAGCCGAAGCGACCGATCAGCAGGGCCAGGCTCAGCATCAGGTTGTGGAAGGGGGTGTTGGCGCTGAAGCCGCCAAAGGCCGAGCCGTTGTTGGCCGTGGCCGAGGTGTAGGCATAGAGCAGCTGGCTGAAGCCATGGGGGCCCGTCGCGCCGATCCCGGCCACGCCGGCCGGAACGCTGGCAGCGATGGCGCCCAGCACCAGTACGCCCAGCGGCATGACCAGCAGGGTCGCCACCAGCAGCCGTACCTCGGGGGCTTCCAGCTTCTTGCCCAGGTATTCCGGGGTACGACCCACCATCAGGCCGGCGATGAAGACGGCGATCAGCACATTGAGCAACATGCCGTAGAGACCGGCGCCGACGCCGCCGAAGATCACCTCGCCGAGCATCATGTTGAACAGGGCGATCAGGCCGGTCAGGGGTGCCAGGCTGTCATGCATGGCGTTCACCGAGCCGTTCGATGCAGCCGTGGTCACCGTGGCCCAGAGCGCCGAGGCGATACCGCCGAAGCGGGTCTCCAGGCCTTCCAGGGACGCCCCCTGGGTGATCGACAGACCGGCCAGCGCGGGGTTGGCGTGATTCTGGGCGCCGATGGCCACGGCGCCGCCGACCACCAGCAGGCCGAACATGGCGGCGAAGATCGCCCAGCTCTGCCGCCGATCCTTGACGTAGTGGCCAAAGCTGAACACCAGCGCGGCCGGAATCATCAGGATGGCAGACAGCTCCAGCAGATCGCTCAGCGCCGTGGGGTTCTCGAAGGGGTGCGCCGAGTTGACGCCAAAGAAGCCGCCGCCGTTGGTACCCAGCTGCTTGATCGCGATCTGGCTGGCCGCCGGGCCCAGCGGCAGGGTCTGGCTGGCGCCCTGCAGGGTGGTGGCATCGACATAGGCGGCGAAGGTCTGGGGCACGCCCTGCCAGATCAGCAGCAGCGCCAGGGGCACGCACAGCGGCAGCAGCACATAGAAGGTGGCGCGAAACAGATCGACCCAGAAATTGCCGATCTCCTGGGCGCTGCGGCGGGTGATGCCGCGGGCGAGCGCGGCCAGCACGGCGACGCCCACCGCGGCGCTGACGAAGTTCTGCACGCCCAGGCCGACCATCTGGCTGAAGTAGCTCAGTGAGGCTTCGCCGCTGTAGGCCTGCCAGTTGGTGTTGGTGACGAAGCTGATGGCGGTGTTCAGCGCCAGGGTCCATTCGAGCCCGGGCAGGTGCTGCGGATTGAGCGGCAGTTCGCCCTGCAGCAGCAGGATGGCGAACAGCAGGATGATCCCCAGCAGGTTGAACAGCACCAGGGCAATGGCATAGGCGCGCCAGTCCTGGCCACGGCCATCGGTGCCCACCACCTTGAGGGTCAGGCGCTCCAGGGGCCCGCCGACAAAGGTCAGCCAGGTCCGCTCGCCTTCCAGCGCGCGGTAGAAGTAGCGCCCCAGGAAGGGCGCGGGAAGAAAGGTCAGGGCCAGGAAGGCCAGGATCAGGAACGCGGCTTGGCTGTCCATGCCGCCTCCCTAGGACCGGCCGGCGCGCAACAGCGCCGCCAGCAGATAGACGAACAGACCCAGTGCCAGGAGCAGGGCCAGAAGATTCCAGGGGGTCATCGCGAGTTCTCCAGAGACGGCCGTTGCCGCGTGGAGAAATTGTCGGGAGGAGGGGTGTAAAGAAGCGAGGCGGGGAGCGGTGGCGGGGCGTAAAGAAAGCGTTAAATCGGCCCCGCTCGCCAGTGCTGGCGGGGCCTTGCGACTATTGCTTGGGCGCGGCCTGCTGTTCTTCCTTGGCCTTCTTGTTGGCCTCGTGGTGCCCGATGGCGCAGCCCGCGGCGGCACCGGCAACGCCGTGACCACCGGCGACATGACCCGCGGCGCCGCCGACCACGGCGCCCTTGACGCAACCGGCGGCGAAGGTGGCTTGGCTGGCGCCGAGCAGCAGAGCAGACAGGGCAAGGGTAGGCAGGAGCTTCATGGTGGCGACCTCTCGTGGGTGCGAAGTAATGTCCTGTAACAATTGACCTGGCGGCGCTCCGGGGGTTCGCCGCCTTGTGCAAATCTTCCGTGGACAAGCCGCATGCCAGAGCCTGCCAGCCGCCAGGCTACGGGTGGGGCGCCTGATGCAGGACGGCCCAGTAGGCTGGTTTCGGCCGTTGGTGGCGGTCGAACAGCAGCGGCTGGTCGTCTCCCGGTACGCCGGGCGGGTTGTTCAGATAGCTGTGGTCGTCGGCCACGCCCCACCAGGTCACGGCGCTCACCTCGGGGTGCCTCAGGACCATGGCCATGAAGTCGCGATAGCGTTCGGCCTGAAGGTCCAGCCGCTGCGGCAGACCGAGTACGGGATGGTAGTCGTGGTGCTGATAGAGACTCATGTCCAGCTCGGTGATCTGGTTTTCCATCCCCAGCTTGGCGAAGGTGGTGAGCGACTGATCGATGGCCGCCAGCGCTGGCCAGTAGATACTGATATGGGTCTGGTGGCCGATGCCCTGCACCGGCACGCCCTCGGCCAGCAGGCCCTTGACCACCCGCGCGAGGCAGTCGCGCTTGGCGGGCTCGTGGGTGTTGAATTCGTTGATGAACAGGCGCGCCTGGGGATCGGCGGCATGGGCGGCGCGAAAGGCCTCGGCCAGATAGTCCGGACCGACCACCTGCAGCCAGCGATCGTCACGCAGGCAACTGGGCTGGTTGGGGTCTATGGCCTCGTTGACCACGTCCCAGGCATAGACTCGCCCGCGGTAGTGGCCGACCACCGTGGCGATATGCACCCGCAGGCGCTGCAGCACCTGCTCCCGGGTGCCCGGCTGCCCGTCGGCACCCCGCCAGAACCAGTCCGGGGTGTGGCTGCCCCAGAGCAGGGTATGGCCGCGCACCGCCAGGCCGTGCTGCTCGGCGAAGGCGACGATGGCATCGGCCGGCCCGAAGACATAGCGATCTTCCTGCGGATGGATGCGCAGGGGCTTCATGGCGTTCTCGGCCACCAGGCTGCCGAATTGCTGCGCCAGCAGCGCCCCGTCGGGACCCGCGAGCTGATCGGGTTCGATGGCGGCGCCGATCTTCAGGCGCCCGCCATAGGCCGCCGCCAGGGAGCGGGTAGCGATCGGCTCCGCGGCCAGGGCAGCGGCACTCCAGAGACCCAGAGACACCAGCAGGGCGAGCAGAGCGCGCGGCATAGTGATGATCTCCCAGCAATCGGTAGTGGGTGGCGGACGGCCGTTCAGCCATGGGTGTGCGGCGACTCTTCCTTGGCCTTCGCCGCCAGATGGTGGCCGATGACGCACCCGGCCACCGCACCGGCGATGGCATGGTGACCGGCGACATGCCCGGCCACCCCGCCGACCACGGCACCCTTGATGCAACCCGCCGCCAGGCTCGCCTGGCTGAGGCCGAGCAGGGCAACCGACAGGATGATGACCGCAAGACGTTTCATGGCAGGTACCCGAGGCGTGGTGGAGCGCCGAAGGTAACGGTATCCGGGTTAACAGGCGCTTAAGGCACGTGCCCATGCCGGCCGCGTAGCGTGGAAAACGGCGCAGCCTTTTCCACCGGCAGCCATCAAGGCCTCTCCCGGCGGCTACGTGGACAAGCTTCGCGTTGTCCACCCTACGGCGAAACCCCCATAAAAAAACCGCCCCGAGGGGCGGTTTTTCAGTACCGAACGCTAGCGTCAGACTTCGACGGCGGCGATACGGGCCTTTTCCGCGCTTTCACGGAATTCGGCGATCTGATCGAAGCTCAGGTAGCGGTAGACGTCCGCGGCCATGCTGTCGATGCTCTTCGCGTATTCCATGTACTCCTCGACGGTGGGCAGCTTGCCCAGGATCGAGGCCACCGCTGCCAGCTCCGCCGACGCCAGGTAGACGTTGGCGCCGTCGCCCAGGCGGTTGGGGAAGTTGCGGGTGGAGGTGGAGACCACGGTGGCGTTGGCGGCCACGCGGGCCTGGTTGCCCATGCACAGCGAGCAGCCCGGCATTTCCATGCGCGCACCGGCCTTGCCGTAGATGCCGTAGTAGCCTTCCTCGGTCAGCTGGTGCTGGTCCATCTTGGTCGGCGGCGACAGCCACAGACGGGTCGGGATCGAACCCTTGACCTTGTCCAGCAGCTTGCCGGCGGCGCGGAAGTGACCGATGTTGGTCATGCAGGAACCGATGAACACCTCGTCGATCTTGTCGCCGGCCACCTGGGACAGCAGACGGGCGTCGTCCGGATCGTTCGGGGCGCACAGCACCGGCTCGTTGACCTCGGACAGGTCGATCTCGATGACTTCGCTGTATTCGGCGTCGGCATCGGCGGCGAGCAGTTCCGGGTTGGCGATCCAGGCTTCCATGGCGCGCGCGCGGCGCTCCAGGGTGCGCGGGTCACCGTAGCCTTCCTCGATCATCCAGCGCAGAAGGGTGATGTTGGACTGCAGATACTCGGTGATGGACTCGGGCGACAGCTTGATGGTGCAACCGGCGGCGGAACGCTCGGCGGAGGCATCGGACAGCTCGAAGGCCTGCTCCACGGTCAGGTCTTCCAGGCCTTCGATCTCGAGGATACGGCCGGAGAAGATGTTCTTCTTGCCCTTCTTCTCGACGGTCAGCAGGCCCTTCTGGATGGCGTAGTAGGGGATGGCATGCACCAGGTCACGCAGGGTGATCCCGGGCTGCATCTTGCCCTTGAATCGCACCAGCACCGACTCCGGCATGTCCAGCGGCATGACGCCGGTAGCCGCGGCGAAGGCCACCAGGCCGGAACCGGCCGGGAAGGAGATGCCGATCGGGAAGCGGGTGTGGGAATCGCCACCGGTGCCGACGGTGTCGGGCAGCAGCATGCGGTTCAGCCAGCTGTGGATGATGCCGTCGCCCGGACGCAGGGAGACGCCGCCACGGGTGCGGATGAAATCCGGCAGGGTGTGGTGGGTCTTGACGTCGATGGGCTTGGGATAGGCCGCGGTGTGGCAGAAGGACTGCATCACCAGGTCAGCCGAGAAGCCCAGGCAGGCCAGGTCCTTCAGCTCGTCGCGGGTCATCGGGCCGGTGGTGTCCTGGGAACCGACGGTGGTCATCTTCGGCTCGCAGTAGGTGCCGGGGCGCACGCCCTCGACGCCGCAGGCCTTGCCGACCATCTTCTGCGCCAGGGTGTAGCCCTTGCTGCTCTCGGCCGGCTGGTCCGGCTTGTTGAACAGGTCGGTCGGACCCATGCCCAGTTCGGCACGCGCCTTCTCGGTCAGGCCGCGGCCGACGATCAGCGGGATACGGCCGCCGGCGCGGACTTCGTCCAGCAGTACGGGGGTCTTGAGTTCGAAGGTGGCGAGCACCTCGTCACTGCCGTGGCGGGTGACCTTGCCGGCCTTGGGATAGACGTCGATGACGTCGCCCATTTCCAGCTCCGATACGTCGAATTCGATCGGCAGGGCGCCGGCGTCTTCCATGGTGTTGTAGAAGATCGGGGCGATCTTGGAGCCGAAGCAGAAACCACCGGCGCGCTTGTTGGGCACGTAGGGGATGTCGTCGCCAAAGAACCACAGCACCGAGTTGGTGGCGGACTTACGGGACGAACCGGTACCGACCACATCACCGACATAGGCGACCGGAAAGCCCTTGGCACGCACTTCCTCGATCTGCTTCAGCGGACCGATGCTGCCTTGCTGCTCGGGCACGATGCCGTCGCGAGCCATCTTCAGCATGGCCAGGGCGTGCAGCGGGATGTCCGGGCGCGACCAGGCGTCAGGCGCAGGAGAGAGGTCGTCGGTGTTGGTTTCGCCCGGCACCTTGAACACGGTCAGGGTGTACTTCTCGGCGATTTCCGGACGCTTCTTGTACCACTCGCCCTCGGCCCAGGACTGCATGACGGCCTTGGCGTGGGTATTGCCCGCCTTGGCCTTCTCGGCCACGTCGTGGAAGGCGTCGAACATCAGCAGCGTGTGCTTGAGTTGTTCGGCGGCCACGGCGCCCAGTTCGGCGTCGTCCAGCAGCTCGACCAGGGTGGCGATGTTGTAGCCGCCCTGCATGGTGCCCAGCAGCTCGGTGGCGCGCTGCTTGGAGATCAGCGGGGATTGGGCTTCGCCCTTGGCGATGGCGGAGAGGAAACCGGCCTTGACGTAGGCGGCTTCGTCGACGCCCGGCGGCACGCGGTTGGTAATGAGGTCGACGAGGAATTCTTCTTCGCCGGCCGGGGGATTCTTCAGCAGTTCGACCAGACCGGCCGTTTGCTCGGCGTTCAGCGGCTGGGGCACGATGCCCTGGGCGGCACGCTCTTCTACGTGTTTACGATAGGCTTCAAGCACAGGTTGACCCTCATCAGTGGTCCAATATTGCGTCCGGGGGCTGGCGCCCCGAAATGCATTCGGCAGGGTAAGACGGGGGAGGCTGCGGGCAGGACCGCCGTCGCGCCGGACGCATTCCGCCGGAAGCTGTTTTCAAAGTTTTACGCCGGCTGCTGAAAAGCTGATCTGCAGCAGGGCGGTTGATGAGGCCGCCGCTGCCGGATCGCCGGATACTTTGCTCGTGACGCTTTGAAAACAGCTTCGTATCGGACATTGCGCCTATAAGGCTGCCTAATTCTACGCCAAGCCTCGAGCGAAGTTAAGCGCCGCGTTGTCGCATCGCTGCGTCGGCTGTTTAGACCTTGGCCGCAGGCTGCTACCGGCCCAGGTGCGCGAAGCGTCCGCTGAAGGGTTTGGCGATGGGGTAGGCCAGGTCACCGTGCTTGCTGGTGCCCAGGCCCAGGTCGACCAGGGATTCGGCCAGCTTGACCGCGGCGCTGACGCCTTCGATCACCGGAATGCCGATGGCTTCGCTCAGGGCCTCGCGCAGATCGGCCATGCCGCCACAGCCGAGCACGATGGCGCCGGCGCCTTCCTCGTCACGGGCGCGGCGGCCCTCGGCGGCGATCAGTTCGATCAGGCTGTCGTCGGCGGCTTCCAGGGCCAGCACCGGCAGGTCGATGCAGCGCACCGAGGTGCACAGCTCGGCGAAGCCGTAACGCTGCAGCAGGTGCTCGGCGATAATGCGCGTGCGGGTGAGGGTGGTCACCACCGCGAAGCGGGTGGCCAGCAGGCTGGCCAGGTGAAAGCCGGCCTCGGCGATGCCCAGTACCGGCCCCTGGGCCATTTCCCGCGCGGCCAGCAGGCCCGGATCGCCAAAGCAGGCGATGACGTGGGCCGCGCAGCCTGCCTCGACGCCCTTGCGCATCTCTTCGATCACCCCGACCGCGGCCACGGCCTCGTCGTAGTGACTTTCGATGGACACCGGACCGGCGTCCGGATTGCTGGCGAGAATGGTGGTGCCCGGTCGGGCAATGGCCTGGGCCGCGCGACCGATCTTGGCGGTCATGCTGGCGCTGGTGTTGGGATTGATGACCTGAATCTGCATGGGAGCCTCAGCTGCGTTTGAAGATGCTGCGGAAATCGGGCTCGGCGGCCGTGGGCCGGTCGATCCGGAGGGATTCACGGATGAGGCGCAGGTGCTGCGCCATCCACTCGCTGGCAGCCGTGCCGTCGCCGCGGGCGAGTAGGTCCAGCAGGTCTTCGTGCTGGCCGCAATCGCAGCCCAGGCTGTGCCGCGAGCCATAGATGGCGATCAGCAGCGAAGAGCGACTGGCCAGTTGGGCGACCTGTTCGGTCAGCACCTGATTGTCGGCCAGGGCGGCGAGTTCGACGTGAAAGCGCGCGGACAACTGGATCGCCAGGCTGTGGCGGCCGCCATGCTGCGCTTCGTGCTCTTCGAGGCACAGTTGCCGCAGGGGCGTGAGCTGGGCGCTGTCGACGCGGGCGGCCACCAGGGGCATCAGCGCCGGTTCGATCAGTTGGCGCGCAGCGAGGATGTCCTGGGCCTCCTTGGCGCTGGGTTGGGCGACCTGGGCGCCGCGATTGGCGCGCAGGGTCACCAGCCGCTCTAGGGCCAACCGCTGCAGCACCTTGCGAATGCCGGTGCGGCTGATGCCGAAGGTTTCCGCCAGGGTGTCTTCCGGCAGCCGGGTGCCCGGGGTCAGACGATGCTCGACGATGGCTTCGAGAATGTCCTGGTAGATCCGTTCGTCCCGGGGCGAGGCGGCAACGGCGAGCGGCGAGGGTACTGCACTCATGGGCTGACTCCGGCGATTTGCCTGAATTGTATACAAAGTCTCGGGCGACGACGATGGGCGAATGCGTTCCGCCTCGTGCGCCAAGGTAGCGCCTGTCTGCCACCAAACGCCCCAGAGAAGTGCATCTGCGGTAACGCCTGCAGGCCTGGGTTAGAGCCTCTTTTCCTCAAAATTCTCTATCGAGCCAGGAGGTTAAGGACATTTTTCGGTAGCTGGCACGTTCTCTGCCTGGTGGATTGTATACAAAACAAGGCGGGCGCCGTATGCAGGTGCCCGCCACCACGGAGGAGGCGATTAATGAACCAGCAGATTCCCCCGGGCTACAGCCCGCGCCTGTACAACGAAGACCTCGGCCCGGTCGAGCAGAAATGGAGCTGGTACAACATCTTTGCCTTCTGGATGAGCGACGTGCACAGCGTTGGCGGCTATGTCTTCGCCGCCAGCCTGTTCGCCCTGGGGCTGGCCAGTTGGCAGGTACTGATCGCGCTGCTGGTGGGGATCTGCATCGTGCAGGTGGTCGCCAATCTGGTCGCCCGGCCCAGCCAGCAGGCCGGCGTTCCCTATCCGGTCATCTGCCGGCTGGCCTTCGGCGTCTTCGGCGCGAACATTCCGGCGGTGATCCGTGGCCTGATCGCGGTCGCCTGGTACGGCATCCAGACCTACCTGGCCTCCAGCGCCCTGGTCATCGTGGTGCTGCGCTTCTTTCCCGCGCTGGCGGTCTATGGCGACAGCAGCTTCCTGGGCCTTTCCTACCTGGGCTGGGGCGGCTTCCTCACCCTCTGGTTCCTGCAGGCCTGCGTCTTCTGGGCGGGCATGGAGTCCATCCGCCGTTTCATCGACTGGGCCGGTCCCGCCGTCTATGCGGTGATGTTCCTCCTCGCCGCCTGGATCGTCTGGCGCGCCGGCTGGAGCAACATCAGCTTCACCCTGGCGGAAAAGCAGCTGACCGGCTGGGCGGCCTTTGGCCAGGTGATCGTCGCCATCGCCCTGGTGGTGTCCTACTTCTCCGGGCCCACGCTTAATTTCGGTGACTTCAGTCGCTACTGCCGCTCCATGCAGGATGTGCGGCGCGGCAATTTCTGGGGCCTGCCGATCAACTTCCTGGCCTTCTCCCTGGTCACCGTGGTGATCGTCTCCGGCACCTTGCCGGTGTTCGGCGAGATGATCCACGACCCCATCGCCACCGTGGCCCGTATCGACAACACTACCGCGGTGCTGCTGGGCGCCTTCACCTTCGTGACCGCCACCATCGGCATCAACATCGTCGCCAACTTCGTCTCGCCGGCCTTCGACTTCGCCAACGTGGCGCCGAGCAAGATCAGCTGGCGCGCCGGCGGCATGATCGCGGCCGTGGCGTCGATCTTCATCACCCCCTGGAACCTGTTCAACAACCCTGAGGTGATCCACTACACCCTGGATGTCCTGGCCGCCTGCATCGGCCCGCTGTTCGGCATCCTGCTGGTGGACTACTACCTGCTGCGCAAGGGCCGGATCGACGTCGATGCCCTGTTCGACGATTCCCCGCAGGGCGCTTACTGGTACAGCGGTGGCGTCAACTGGGTTGCGGTCCAGGCGCTGGTGGCCGCGGCGCTGATCGGGTTGTGCTTCACCTTCGTGCCCTGGTTCAAGCCGATCGCCAACTTCGCCTGGTTCACCGGCTGCTTCCTCGGCGGGCTGTTCTTCTATGCCCTGAGCCGGCGCAGCGCCAGCCCGCTGCCGAGCCGCGGCGTCGCCGCGGTGTGATTTGACCTGAGGTTCTGCACGACCGGCGCGGGCCACCCGCGCCGGTCGTTGCCGTTTCCGGCTAGACTAGGCGTTTTGCTCCAAGGCTTGCCGCCCATGCCCGCTCCTGTCATCAAGACGCCCTGCGTCGGCCTGTGCTCGACGATGTTCGGCGACCACGTCTGCCGTGGTTGCAAGAGATTCCACCACGAGGTGGTGAACTGGAATCTCTACGGCGAAGAGGAGCGTCGCGCCGTCTGGGCGCGCCTGGAGCTGCTGCTGGTGCAGGTGGTGTCGGCCAAGGTCGATGTCTTCGATGCGGGGCTGTTGCGCCAGCAGTTGCAGCAGCGCAGCATCCGCTTCCGGCCGGATCAGTCCGAGTATTGCTGGGCCTATCAGTTGCTGGCCCGGGGTGCGCGCCATATCCAGCAGCTGGACGCCTATGGGGTGCGCCTCCTGCCGGAATTTCGCGAGCGCCCGCTGGCCGAGTTGCGCGACGCCATCGACCGGGAATTCTTTCTGCTCTCCGAAGCCCACTACGACCGTTACATCGCCCCGCGCTTCCTGCTCGAAGGGGTCGACAGCCGCGTCTGAGCGTCAGCAGGCGAGCGGCGCTGCCCAGGCGCGCGCCTTTCTCTATAATGCGCGGCTTTTGCACGGGATTACGCTGATGTCCTTGCCCGAGATGAACGAATTCCTCGGTTGCCGTACGCCGGATGCCTGGGTCGAGGCCGCGCTGCAGGATCTGCCGACGCTGCTGCAGGACCACGCCAACAACGAGAAGAAGGCCGCCGGCGCCGCCTTTCACTACCTGTTCACCTATTCCAATCGCGCCGAACTGTCCTGGAAGATGTCGCGCATCGCCCGCGAAGAGTTGCGCCACTTCGAACAGGTGCTGCAGATCATGAAGCGCCGCGGCATCGAGCATCGCAACGTCAGCTCGGCACGCTATGCTGGCGCCCTGCGCAAGCTCTGCCGCAACCATGAGCCGCTGAAGCTGACCGACAGCCTGGTGATCGGTGCCTTCATCGAATGCCGCTCCTGCGAGCGCTTCGGTGCGGTGGCGCCCCATCTGGACGCGGAGCTGGGCAAGTTCTACAGCGGCCTGCTGGCCTCCGAAGCCCGGCATTTCCAGGACTATCTCAAGCTCGCCTACCTCTATGGCGAGCGCGACGACGTCGACGCCAAGATCGCCGAGGTCCGCGCCCTGGAAGTGGAGCTGATCACCTCCAGCGATGGCGAGCTGAGATTCCACAGCGGTATTCCAACCGCTGCCTGAGTCGCGCTACTTGCAGGCCTTGGTCTGGCCCACGTAGGGATTGCCATGGCCCATGATGCAGGCCAGGCGCTGATTGCGCTGGCGCTCCCAGGCCTCGGGCGGGTACTGCTTGGTCCAGGCGGTGTAGAGCTGGCTGTCCTGCTTGGACAGCCGCAGGCCGTAGCGATCGCTCATGTAGAAGTAGGTGCGGGCGACCATGCCGCGGATCTCCGGACGCGGCATGGCGGTCTTGGCCTTGAAGTCCACCACCATCTGGCAGGCGCCGTACTGGCTGGGTTTCTGCGGCAGCCAGCCAAAGGCGAAGTTGCTGCGATCGCCATTGACCTCGCCGACCACCGGCACCAGGTTGAAGAGATCGGCCTCGGCCTTCTGGTACACCGGATCGCTGGCCGTGCAGTTCTTACGCCCGCCTTTCTGCCAGCACTGACGCTGGTGACCGATCACCCACGCTGGCACGATGTGTTCCCACTCGATGCGGCTGGCGCGCTGGGCGCTCTTGCGCGGGACGTAGCCGCAGCTCTTCAGATCCACGGTCTTGCCGCTGTAGTGGCAGCCGCAATAGAAGTCCACGCCCTGCTTGGCATAGACCTTGGTCGCGACCACCTTGGCTTCGCTGAAGGTGCGGGGCGGCTGGGGTGTCGCCAGGGCGCTCAGGGAAGCCAGGCTCAGGCAGAACAGCAGGGCGGGGCGCAACGACATGGAGAATCCGTCCGAAAAAGCGCGGATACTACCGACCCGCCTGGGGGCGCGGTGTGACTGGGTTCACTGGAATCTGCCGCGCATCACCCGCTGGCTGAAGCGAAACACGATTCGATATCAATGACTTAGAGGTATGGCATGGCAGCCTGGGACATCTTCTGCACTGTGGTGGACAACTATGGGGACGCGGGTATCACCTGGCGTCTGGCCCATCAGCTGGTCGCCGAGCATGGACAGCAGGTCCGCCTCTGGATCGACGACCTCTATCCCCTGGCGCGGATCCAGCCGGGGGTCGATGGCACGGCCGAGCAGCAGTGGCATCGCGGGGTCGAGGTACGCCTCTGGCATGCCGACTGGACGCCGGCCGAGCCGGGCGACGTGGTGGTGGAGGCCTTCGCCTGCCAGTTGCCGGAAGGCTTCATCACCGCCATGGCGGGGCGCGCCGAGCGACCGCTCTGGCTCAATCTGGAATACCTGAGCGCCGAGGAGTGGATCGAAGGCTGTCATGCTCTGCCGTCGCTGCAGCCCACCGGGCTGAACAAGTACTTCTTCTTTCCCGGCTTTACCGCCAAGGTCGGCGGTTTGCTGCGCGAGCGCGACCTGCTCGAGCAGCGGGACGGCTTCCAGCAGGCGGTCGCGACGCGGGACGATTTTCTTGCCGGGTTGGGCGTCCGCCGGCAGCCGGGCGAGCGCCTGTTCTCGCTGTTCGCCTACGAGAATCCGGCGCTGATCGACTGGCTCGATGCCCTGAGCGCCGCTAACCGGCCGACCTGCCTGCTGGTGCCGGAGGGGCGGGTGCTGGCCAACGTCGCCGCCTGGCTGGGCGTCGACTGGCTCAAGGCCGGCGACAGCCACGGCCGTGGCGCGCTGCGGGTGCAGGTGCTGCCCTTCGTCTCCCAGCAGCAATACGACCGCCTGCTGTGGTGCTGCGACTTCAATGCCATCCGCGGCGAGGACTCCTTCGTCCGCGCGCAATGGGCGGCGCATCCCTTCGTCTGGCACATCTATCCGCAGGAAGAGGACGCCCACTTCGTCAAGCTCGAGGCCTTCCTGGCGCGCTATGTGGCGTCCGGGACTCCTGAACTGGGCGCGGCGGTCAGTGCCCTGTGGCTGGCCTGGAACGGTCGTGGCGACCTGGCTGCGGCCTGGTCGGCGCTGGATACGCAGGTCGAAAACTGGCGTCTGCTGGCGCGTGACTGGAGCGATCGGATGGCTTCTCACAGCGATCTTGCCGCCAGCCTGGTGCATTTCCATACAGATTGGCTATCATATGGCGCCTCGAAATCCCGTTCTTCCATCCATACGGATAACCGCATGAAAACCGCACAAGAGTTCCGTGCCGGCCAAGTGGCCATGATCGATAACGCTCCCTGGGTCATCCAGAAAGCTGAATACAACAAGTCCGGCCGTAACGCTGCAGTGGTCAAGATGAAGCTGAAGAGCCTGCTCTCCGGCAGCGCGACCGAGACCGTCTTCCGCGCCGACGACAAGCTCGAGCCGGTGATTCTGGATCGCAAGGAAGTAACCTATTCCTACTTCGCCGATCCCCTGTACGTCTTCGTCGACGCCGACTACAACCAGTACGAAGTGGAGAAGGACGACCTGGGCGAAGCCATCGCCTTCATCGAAGACGGCATGACCGACGTCTGCGAAGCGGTGTTCTACAACGACCGCGTCATCTCCATCGAACTGCCCACCACCATCGTGCGCCAGATCGCCTACACCGAGCCGGCCGTTCGCGGCGACACCTCGGGCAAGGTCATGAAGACCGCTCGCCTGAACAACGGCTACGAGCTGAAGGTCTCCGAGTTCTGCGATATCGGTGACCACATCGAGATCGACACCCGTACCAACGAGTACAAGTCGCGCGCCAAGGTCTAAACCAGGCGTCTCGACCAGAAAGCCCGGCTTGCCGGGCTTTTTGCTGTCTGGGCTTTCGCCGCAGGCCGGCCTGGCCGGTCTCTCCAAATCCGTTCGCCGCTGGATAGAATTGCCGTGGAATTGCTGTTTACCTTGTTGATCGATGTCGTCCTCGGGGCGGTGCTGGGTGTGGTGGGTGGGCTGTTCGGCATCGGCGGTGGCCTCATCGCCATTCCGGTGCTGGCGCTGCTGTTCGGCCTCGACCAGCAACTGGCCCAGGGCACCGCTCTGGTGATGGTGGTGCCCAACGTGCTGCTGTCGGTCTACAAGTACAACCAGCGCAACCGCATTGATTGGCAGCGCGCCGCCTTGCTAGCGGGCGCGGGCATGGTCTCGGCCCTGGTGGGCACGGCACTGGCGGTCTCCCTGGACGCCCGCTCCATGCGCCACGGCTTCGTCGGCTTCCTGCTGCTCCTTGTGCTCTACAACCTCTGGCAACTCTATCGCCGTGGCCAGCCACCGCTGACCACGCCGAGCCGTCTGGGCCTTGGCGTGCTGGGGCTGGTGGCGGGACTGGTCGGTGGGCTGTTCGGCGTCGGCGGGGCGGTGATCGCCACGCCCATCCTGGCGGGCGTGATGGGGCTGACCCAGGTCGCGGCCCAGGGCATGTCCCTGGCCATGGCGTTGCCCACCACGGGCGTCACCCTGGCCAGCTATGCCTGGCATGGCGAAGTGGATTGGAGCGTCGGCATTCCCCTGGCCATCGGCGGCCTGCTCAGCGTCAGCTGGGGCGTGAAGCTGGCCCACCAGTTGCCCGAACGGCTGCTGCGCCTGCTGTTCTGCGGTTTTCTGCTGCTCTGCGCGGTGCTGCTGGCGCTGCGCTGACTACTGCCGAAAGCCCTCGGCGATATGCTCGGCGAGGGTGTCGATGATCGGCGAGGCGCTGCGTGGATTACGCAGCAGTTCGATGGAACAGGAGGGCAGGTCGGGCATGCCGTCGGCTTCTCCCAGCCGGCGCAATTCGCTCGGCAGCAGGCTCTCCAGCTGCGCGGTGACCGCCAGGCCTGCCTTGACGATGCCCAGCAGCGCGGCAAGGCTGGGGCTGCTGTAGGCCAGGCGATAGCCACGGTCGCGATTGTCCAGGGCGCGGCGGGCCCATTCGCTGAGAAAGCAGGAGGTATTGAACATCGCCAGCGGCAGCGGATCGCGCTGGTGAATGTCGAACCCGGGTGCCTCGGCCCAGACGAAGCGTTCCCGCCGCAACGGCAGACCGATCTCGTTGCCCGGTTCGCGGGTAACGATGGTCAGATCCAGATCCTGGCGCTGCAGCAGACCCGCGGTGGGCTCGCAGTGGACATCCACCTGCACCAGCGGGTAGGCCTTGGCGAAGCCCGCAAGGATGCCCGGAATGAACCTCATGACGTAGTCGTCAGGGGTGCCGATGCGCACCGTCCCCACCATGTGCGGCTCGCGCAGAGTGGTCATCACTTCCCCATGCAGCTTGAGGATCCGCCGGGCGAAGCCCAGCAGGATCTGGCCTTCCGCGGTCAGACGGACCTGGCGGCCGTCACGCTCGAACAGTCGGCGCTGCAGCACGTCCTCTTCCAGCTTGCGCATCTGCATGCTCACCGCCGACTGGGTGCGGTTGACCACCTCGGCCGCGCGGGTGAAGCCGCCCTGATCGGCGATGGCGACAAAGGTGCGCAGCAGATCGGTCTCTATGCTGGGGTAGTTCATGGCATCAGCTCGGTGAATGGATCGCATCAGAAAGATTCGTTGGATTGATGTTAAGCCAGCTTCCAGACTTGAGCCATACCCTCTGGAGAAGGAGATGCACCATGGCTCAGCTCATAGCTCACCGAGATTCGTCCGGGCGTTCCCCTGGTGTTGCGGGCGTCACCTCTCGTCTGCGGCAGGTCTGGGCCTGGTTGCGGCGAGCAATAGAGCTCTCCCGCCAACGCCGAGCGCTCTATCGGCTGGATGAAGGCGCGCTGCACGACCTCGGCCTGAGTCGCGCCGATGCCTGGCAGGAGGCCGACAAGCCGTTCTGGCAGCAGCCCGCGGAGGAGCGCTGCCGCCGATCCTGCTAGGGTGAAAGATCCCTTCCTCTATCAGGAGCTCGGATGGACAGCCTTTCCCTGCGCGAGGCCCGGCGTCTGGCCTTGCGCGCCCAGGGTTTCGGTAATCAACCCAAGGGTGGCGCGGGTCCGGCCACCCTGTATCGCCAGGCCGCACGCCTGAACGTGCTGCAGATCGATTCAGTCAATGCGCTGGTGCGCTCCCACTACCTGCCGCTGTTCAGCCGTCTCGGCCACTATGCCTTCACCGATTTCGATGCCCTGGCCTGGGGCCAGGGGCGTAGGCGCCAGCTCTATGAATGCTGGGCCCACGAGGCTTCGCTGGTGCCGGCCGAGGTCTGGGCCGAGCTGCGCTGGCGGCGCGATCAGGCGCGCCAGGGCATCGGCATCTATCGGCAGCTGGCGCGTTTCGCCGTCGAACAGCCGCAGGTCGTCGCCCAGACCCTGGAGGCGGTGGTGCAGCGGGGTGCCCTGGGCGCCGGCAGCCTGGCCAAGCGGGTCGAGCAGGCCGGTCCCTGGTGGGACTGGAGTCCGGGCAAGCTGGCGCTGGAGTGGCTGTTCGCCGCCGGTGAGGTGACGGTGGCCGGGCGGCGCGGCTTCGAGCGCCTCTATGACCTGCCCGAGCGGGTGCTTCCGGCGGAGATCCTCGCGGCGCCGGCTGTTGCGCCCGAAGCCGCCCGCCGCGCCTTGCTCCTTCGCAGCGCCCGTGCCCTGGGCGTGGCGAGCGAGGTCCAGCTGCGTGACTATTTCCGTCTCAGTCCGGCCGAAGCCCGCCAGGGCCTCGCCGAATTGCTGGAGGAGGGCAGTTTGCAGTCCCTCCAGGTGCAGGGCTGGTCGAAGCCGGCCTATGTCGCCGAGACACCCAGTCACGGGCGCCCCGTGCGCGCCGCGGCGTTGCTGTCGCCCTTCGATTCGCTGGTCTGGGAGCGTGAGCGCACCGAGCAGCTGTTCGGCTTTCGCTATCGACTGGAGATCTACACGCCGGCGCCCAAGCGGGTCTATGGCTACTATGTACTGCCCTTTCTCTACCGGGAGCGGCTGGCGGCGCGGGTGGATCTGCGCGCCGAGCGGGCGCAGTCACGGCTGGCGGTGCATGCCGTGCATCTGGAGGCGGCGGGGCTGGATGACGAGGGGCTGGACGCCCTGGCGGGGCAGTTGCGTGCCCTGGCCGACTGGCTCGGTCTCGCCGACCTGCAGTTGCACGGGCCGGCGGACGTCTTGCGCGAGGCGGTGGCGCGGCACTAGGGCGCGCCGCGCGCTCTCTGCCTTAGCGGCGAATGCCCTTGAGCGTCTCGGCGATCATGAAGGCCAGTTCCAGGGACTGGTCGGCATTCAGGCGCGGGTCGCAATGGGTGTGGTAGCGATCGGACAGGGCGTCTTCGGTGACTGGGCGGGCGCCACCGATGCATTCGGTGACGTTCTGGCCGGTCATCTCGATGTGGATGCCGCCCGCGTAGGTGCCCTCGGCCTGGTGCACGCCGAAGAATTCCTTGACCTCGCCCAGCACGCTGGCGAAATCCCGGGTCTTGTAGCCGGTGGACGCCTTGATGGTGTTGCCGTGCATGGGGTCGGAGCTCCACAGCACCTGGCGACCCTCCCGCTCGACGGTCTGGATCAGGCGCGGCAGGTGATCGCCGACCTTGCCCACGCCCATCCGCACGATGAGGTTGAGGCGACCCGGATCGTTCTCGGGGTTGAGGGTGTCGATCAGGCGGATCAAGTCTTCGCTGGTGGTAGAAGGACCGACCTTGACGCCGATGGGGTTGTTCACGCCGCGCAGGAATTCGACGTGGGCGCCGTCGGGCTGGCGGGTGCGGTCACCGATCCAGAGCATGTGCGCCGAGCAGTCGTACCAGTCACCGGTCAGGCTGTCGCGGCGGACGAAGGCTTCCTCGTAGTTGAGCAGCAGCGCCTCGTGGGCGGTGAAGAAATTGGTTTCCTTGACCTGGGGTGCGGTGTCCAGGCCACAGGCGCGCATGAAGGCGAGGGTCTCGTCGATGCGGTCCGCCAGCTGGTGGTAGCGGTCGGCCAGGGCCGAGTTGGCGATGAAGTCCAGGTTCCAGCGATGGACCTGGTGCAGGTCGGCGAAACCGCCCTGGGCAAAGGCGCGCAGCAGGTTGAGGGTCGCGGTGGACTGGTTGTAGGCCTGGATCAGGCGCTGCGGATCCGGGATGCGGCTGCCTTCGGTGAAGTCGATGCCGTTGACGATGTCGCCGCGGTAGGCCGGCAGGGAAATACCGTCCTGGACTTCATCGCCGGACGAGCGCGGCTTGGCGAACTGGCCGGCCATGCGGCCAACCTTGACCACCGGGCAGCCCGCGGCGAAGGTCATGACCACCGCCATCTGCAGCAGCACCTTGAAAGTGTCGCGAATCTTGCCGGCGGAGAATTCGAAGAAGCTTTCCGCGCAATCACCGCCCTGCAAAAGGAAGGCCCGACCCTGGGTCACCTCGGCGAACTGCCGGCGCAATTCGCGGGCTTCGCCGGCAAACACCAGCGGCGGATAGCCGGCCAGGGTGCGCTCGACCTCGGCGAGACGGGCTTGATCGGGGTATTCGGGCTGCTGCTGGATGGGCAGGCTTCTCCAGCTGGTGGGGCTCCAGGGCGCGGACATGATTCTCTCTGAGTGGTGCGACGAAGCCTTCCATACTAACCGATCACGGGCGCAACGCTCGATAGACAGTGCCCATCGCGGCTACCATGGGCGGCTATAGAGGAGGGTGGTGATGGTCGAGACGGAAGTGTTGCTGGAAGAGGTCGTCGATGACCATGGCCGGATCCGGGTGGTGGAGGTGGGGCCCTATCGTTTCCTGGAGTTTGGCGAGGAGGTGGAACAGAGCTGCGTCTTCACCGCGGACCCCGCCTGGCTGGAATACGACTACAACCGCGCCATGCTGCTGGGCGCGCTCTGCCACCCGCAGCCGCGGCGAGCGCTCTTTCTCGGCCTGGGCGCCGGCACCCTGACCCAGGCCTGCCTCAAGTGGCTGCCCCTGGAGGCGGTGGAAGCCCTGGAGCTGCGTCCTGCGGTGCCGCGCCTGGCGCGCCAGCATCTGGGCCTCGACGAGGACCCGCGCCTGGCCATCCGCATCGGCGATGCCCTGGACCTGCTCGACAGCGCGGCGCCTGCCGATCTGATCTTTGTCGATCTCTATACCGATGTCGGTCCGTCCAGTGCCCATCTGGCCTGGCGCTTCCTGGAAAACTGCCAGGCCAAGCTCAACCCCGGCGGCTGGCTGATGATCAACCAGTGGAGCGCCACCGACGGCAAGCCCCTGGGCGCCGCACTGCTGCGCGGCCTATTCCGCCATCATTACTGGGAGTGCCCGGTGGTCGAGGGCAATGTCATCCTGCTGGTGCCGGCCAGTCTGGAGCAGGAGCTGGACGAGGCGGGCACGCGGCAGCGCGCCCGGGAGTTGACCCCGCGGATAGGGTTCGATGTGGAGGCCTATCTGGACAACCTGCGTGCGGCAACCTGACCACAAAAGTAGACCAAGGTTCTCTGGAGAAATGTCCAGGGTTCGGGTATCATTCGCCCCGGTCTTTTTGACCTTCCGTTCAGGAACTGCATTTTCCCGGTCCGCCGCCATGGCCACACCGGTCGTGCGTTCGCCCGACGGCGAACAATCCTAGACGCTTCACCCCTTTTTCATCCGCTATTTCGCAAAAAGCTCACACCTTGGCTGCCTGGGCGACTTCGGTCATTCGGATAAGCGCAGCTCTTGGCTTTGGGGTCTTTGCGAAGCACACGAGGCAAGACAATGACCCAGGACACCAGCGGTTTCGCTGCGCTCAATCTCAATCCCGCCATCCTCGCCGCCATCAAGGCCGTCGGCTACGAAGAGCCGTCGCCCATCCAGTCGCAGTCCATCCCGGTGATTCTCTCCGGCCACGACATGATCGGCCAGGCCCAGACCGGTACCGGCAAGACCGCAGCCTTCGCTCTGCCGCTGCTCTCCAAGCTCGACCCGTCCCGCCGCGAACCCCAGATTCTGGTGCTGGTTCCCACCCGTGAACTGGCCCTGCAGGTGGCTACCGCCTGCGAAACCTATTCCACCGAGATGCCCGGCGTGAAGGTCGTGGCCCTCTACGGCGGCGCGCCCATGGGCCCGCAGCTGAAGTCCCTGCGCATGGGCGCCCAGGTTCTGGTCGCCACCCCCGGTCGTCTGTGCGACCACCTGCGTCGCGACGACAACCTGCTGGCCACCGTCCAGCACCTGGTGCTCGACGAAGCCGACGAGATGCTCAAGCTGGGCTTCATGGATGACCTCGAATTCATCTTCGAAGCCATGCCGGAATCCCGCCAGACCGTACTGTTCTCGGCGACCCTGCCGCCGTCGATCCGCGCCATCGCCGAGCGTCACCTCAAGGAGCCGCAACACGTCCGCATCGCGGCCAAGACCCAGACCGTCGCCCGCATCGAGCAGGCGCACCTGATGGTCCACGCCGACCAGAAGCCGGCCTCGGTGCTGCGCCTGCTGGAAGTGGAGAACTTCGACGCCCTGATCGCCTTCGTGCGCACCAAGCAGGCGACCCTGGACCTGGCCGAGCTGCTGGAGCGCCAGGGCTATCGCGTCAGTGCCCTGAATGGCGACATGCCCCAGGCCCAGCGCGAGAAGACCATCGAGTCGCTGAAGGACGGTTCGCTCGACATCGTGGTCGCCACCGACGTCGCCGCTCGCGGCCTGGACGTGGCGCGCATCACCCACGTCCTGAACGTGGACATGCCCTACGATCCGGAATCCTACGTGCACCGTATCGGTCGTACCGGCCGTGCCGGTCGTGAAGGTCGCGCGCTGCTGCTGGTCACCCCGCGCGAGCGCCGCATGCTGCAGGTCATCGAGCGCGTCACCGGTCAGCGCGTCGGCGAGATCCGTCTGCCCGACGCCGAAGCCGTGCTGGAAGCCCGTATCTCCCGCCTGGCCGATGGCGTGGGTTCGCTGCTGGCCGATGCCGACACCACCCATGGCGCCCTGCGTCAGGAGCTGTGCGAGCGTCTGCAGTGCGATCCCTCGACCCTGGCCGCGGCCCTGCTGGCCAAGCTGACCAGCGGCCGCGCCCTGGACATCGAGTCGGTCCGTCGCGAGCAGCCGCTCACCCCCGGCGCCGGCCGTGGCGAGCGTCCCCGTGGCGAGCGCAGCGAGCGGGGCGATCGTCCCGAGCGTGGTGAGCGTCCGGACCGTGGCGAGCGTCGTCCGATGCAGCCGCTGCCGGAAGGCCGAGTGCGCTGCCGCACCGCCCTGGGCGCCCGTGATGGCGTCGCCGCCAAGAACCTGCTGGGTGCCATCATCAACGAAGGCGGCATGGATCGCGAGGCCATCGGCCGCATCCAGATCCGTGACTCCTTCAGCCTGGTGGAGCTGCCCGAAGAAGGCCTAGAGCGTCTGCTGACCAAGCTCAAGGACACCCGCGTAGCCGGCAAGGCCCTGCGCCTGCGTCGCTATCGCGAGGATTGATCCCCAGGCTTTTGCCTGGCGATAAGAGGCCCCGGCGCTGTAAGGCGTCGGGGCCTTTTTGTTGCGCTGGAAGCCTGGTAAGACCAACCCTGTACTCACGCACGTATACGCTACGGGTCGCCGTTTCCCGGCGCCTGCGAAGGGACTGGTAGGTCGCCAAATCCACGGGAACGGTCTCAGGCGAGAACGGTGAGAGGAGCGGGGATTGCGAGCGCTGCTAAGGGCTAGCTGCCTCTGACAGCGAGATGTACCTGGTAATGTTCCAGAACGTACTGGACGTCTTCGGCGACTCTTCGCCGCTCGCCACAGAATACGAAAGTACCCAGGCCATCCTTGTGGCAGAAAAAGGCACCCGACGCTATGTCTCCCGGACGCGGTAGGGTCTTCATGCTCAATGTCGGAAGGCTTTCGATCGCTGCGAGCGTCAGGTGGGAGACATGGAGCGTTTCGCGGGACAGGTGCTTTTTCGGAAACATCATATAGGCCCAGGCTTCGCAGCGGCGGCTGGCCTGCAGGGATTCACAGAGGCCGAGTTGCAGGGCGAGGTGAAGCAGGCGCAGGTCCAGGCCATGAGCGAACGCTATCATCTCGGTCGTATGTCCGCCGCCCGGGCGGAAGGCGATTTCCAGCAATTCCAAACCAGCGCCTGCGTCGCCGAAGGCTTCGATGTGATAGACCCCGTCAGGGCAATCGAACGCAGCTATCACCCGTTCGGCGAAGGGACGCCAGAGCGCCTCGAGATCCTCCTGGGGAACTGAGAGATACCCCAGTGGTTGCTCGGCAAGGTAGTCGATGGGTTTCCCCAGGTATTCACCGGCACTGAGGAACGCCAGTTGCTTGCCGAGAACGATGGCATCGAGTTGATACAGAGGCTGGCTGTTATAGGTTTCGATGATGTACTGGTGTTCGCTCATGTCCTGGTAGCTGTCACCCGTATCGCGGGGGAGGCCGGAGAGCTCGCGGGCATCGGTGATGATCCTGACTCCCACGGCGCCCGCCAGCGATCGGGGTTTCAGAATGGCCGGAAGGGTCGCCGCGCCGCTTTTCAGCTCGTCGAGGGTAACTTCCTTGGCGGTGGGTATGTTGAACAGCTGGGCGATCTGTTTCATCCGCTTCTTGTCGCGAAAGCGCACAGCCATATCGAGCGTAAGCCCTGGCAAGCCCCAGCGTTCGTTGGCCCACGCCGCGACGTGCACCGCGAATTCGTCATTGGGAAGGACTGCGGTAATGGCGTAGGTGTCGGCGATTCGATCAAGGACGCTGTCAATTTCGCCATGGACGGCGAAGTCCCGGACCAGGAAGGTGTCGCTCCGCACCAGTTCCGCTCCAGCCTGGCCCAGCAGGTCCTCCAAGAGGTAGACGAATGTCCATCGCGCTAGCTCATAGGTGTCCCTGAGTCTGGCGACCACCTCATCGACATCCAGTTCGGAGGAAATGATCAATAGGGTGTTGGGCTGGTCAATTCTCATGATGAACGGGGCCTTTGGTCGTGGCGGATATCTGTGGGAGCAGCGGTCCCAGGCCGCTATCTACGGTTCAGCGTCAACAGCGACGCTGTAATGCCTGTTCAGGTAGTCGATGTCCTGAAGCACGAGATCGCGATCGCCGCAAAAGACGAATGAGCCCAGCGAGTCCTTGTAGCAGTAGAATTCTCCCGACGCGACATCGCCGGCCTTGGGTATCGAATGGGTGCTAAGCGTTGGCAGATTTTCCAGGGGTGGTAAGGCCACCTCTGTGACGTAAAGCGGTGTGAGGGAAAGGTGCTTTTTAGGAAAGGTCATATAGCCAAAGGCTTGGGCCCTCCGCTGGATATCGACTGAAGGATCCAGGCCCAGTTGTGCCGCGAGATGGATTAGCTTCAGGTCCAGCCCGTAGACCATCTCTATCATCTCGACAATGGCCGCGCCGCCAGGTCGATAGGCGATTTCCAGCAGTTCTGCGCCAGCAAAGGCCTCTATGTGATAGACCCCGTCAGGCGCGTCAAAGGCGGCTATCACGGATTCGGTAAAATGGCGCCAGATATCCTCGATCATCTCCTCGGGAACCGCTATCACGCCGACCGGTTTTTCCTGCAGGAAATCCATGGGTTTGCCTAGATATTCGCCGACCGATAGGAAGGCCAGTGTTCCTTTACGGACGATACAATCAATATGGTAGATGCAGGCTGGATTATAGGTTTCGATAAGATACTGATGTTTGCTCATATCCTGATATTCAGGGTTCGAATCGATATCGATGGACGACATTTCGTCTGCTTCGGTAATGATCCGGACGCCTTGAGCGCCCGCCAGCGAACGCGGTTTGACGATGATGGGAAACTGCACCTGCCCAAGCTTGATTTCATCGAGCGTTATTTCTCTGGCGGTCCTGATTCCTGCGCGCTTAGCGATCTCTTTCATTTTTTTCTTGTCGCGAAACCTTTGCGCCTCTTCTCGGGTGATGCCTGGAAGTTGCCAGCGCTCATTTGCTGAAGCGGCTACGTAGAGCGAAAATTCGTCGAAAGCCACCGCGGTAGAAATGCTGTAGTGGCGAGCTATCTTATCAAGCGCTGCCTCTACCTCGGTGGCAATGGCGAAGTCAGAGACGAGAAAGTTTTCCGGGCGTTCCAATTCCTCTCGCGCCTCGCCCAGATAATCCTCCAGCAGGAAGACGAAACTCCAGGTCTGCAGGTCATACTTCGCCTTGAGCGCCGCTACGTTCAAGGCGACATCCAGGTCGGAAGAAACGATCAGTACCGTATGTTCGAGCTGCATTTCCAAATCCTGTCATGCTTGCGGCTATTGGTGCGCGCAGGGCCTCGGGCCCTGCGCGCTTAGAGCGCCCCACTGTTTCCAGATGGGCGCCGGAAGTCTTCAGATATAACTTTTCAGGCTTCCGCGCCGTTTGACATCCAGCGTGGCACAGTGGAAGGAGCCACCGAAGGTCTGAAAGTGCTTGAAGGGACAGAGGATGGTCTTGAAACCCCACTGGCGGAAGGCGTTGATCAGAGCCTCCTCGTCCTGCTCGACGACCACCGTTCTTTCGTCCAGCATCAGCACATTGATGTGAATCCACTTGGAAGTGATGTAAAGAGGATGGTCGTCGGGCAGGTTGGACGGCGGCGGAGTCAGGATTTCCCAATCTTTGAAGATGTCAGGAATCTGCGGTACCCAGCCCTTGTTGACGAGTACGCGGCCTGGCGCCAGCGGCAGTATCGTCGTGTCGATGTGCATGGGTCCTGGCTCTTCGAACTCATAGATGTGGATGCGATAATCCGATCCGAGGGTTCTGCGCAGCCATTCGATGCCCTTGTTATTCGTTACATGGCTGCGCTGGCCGATGATGTCGCGGCCCATCTTCATGAAGTCGGCCGCGTCAAATAGCGGTTCCACCTCGGTGATTATGGAGTTGAATGGAATCTCCTGGTCGAAGTCATAATCCTTTTTCCAGATGTTGTCTTTCAGCATCGGCTTGGGGGCTGAGATCCAGTCAGCACCTCTGCTAAAGTAATCGTTCAGGATGTCACGAAAAGCGAAGGTCTCGAAGTAACGGCTGCGCCAGGCCATGGGCACTTCAATGATCTTTTTGCCGATTGCGAAAAGGCAGTCCCTTGGCATGGCGGAGTAGAAGGTGCCACCTGTAGTGAAATGGGGAGTCACTATGGGCTGATGGTGATTGAACTCGTTTGGCCGTTTTACTCTTATGCCCTCGGCTTCCAGGATCCTGGCCAGCGTATTGACTTCCTGCCTGGCCTTGATGACCAGTTCTTCCGGAAATCGCTGTCCAGAGTATGTCTGGAAAAAGTCGCTCGACTCTCTGGGTATGATGGCTCTCAGACCGGTATCCCATTCAGGTACGCGGATGTCATCCATTATGCCAACTATGACCTCCTCCAGGGGATCCCACTCCGTATAGACTTCTACGGGGCTTTCCAGGTTGGAAAAGGATGACGGCTCTTCTGTTTGGAATTCCATGATAAATGGCCTTCGGCAGTAAATGAAGAGTATATGTTTGGCGAAAAACTAGTGGGTGGCAAGAGAGGCGGTTAGGAAGTTATATATTGTCGGATTATAAGATGACGGTATTCGTATGTGGTGGTCGGGTGCCGGTGCTAAGGGTGTGGGTGAGTGTGCGCGCCTTCTGCTTAATTGATAGTTCTTGCTTGGGTGGTGATTTGTAGTGGATGTTCCTGATTACTGCTGCGTTTTTCTAAAATACCTGTGGTTGGCGGCTTGGCCTGGTTAGGCTAGTTCATATAACGAAGATACGCCGGTCCGCGCGATAGGTATTGGCATGCATGTAATAAGCAGGCCGAAAATTGATATGCTGATAGTATTTCTTTGGAAATCATGCTGCTGGCATGTTCATGGCTTATTAAAGTCGCTTCGGGAGATTCCACGTTGCGGGGAGGGGCTACGGGGCGCTATCGAAGGCCCACTGTGGAAGTTGCCCAGGAGGTTGGGCTGCACCTTGCCAGCATCGGTACCCTGTGACGCGAAGATACGCTGGTCAAGGCTGATCACCGCCCGGCTGCCTTTCCTGCAAATCGGGATAGGCCGGTTCGCCAGCGGCACAAATGGAGATGCCTCATCACTGGGTGGCTCGTGCTAGAGCCATAGATAAGTCTTCGGCGTCGAGTGCTTCTTGAAGGGGCAGGGCAGCCTGGGTATCGAAGGTCTGGGCCTTTCCAGTTGGGCCGCAGCAGCAAGTTCGCTTCAGCTAAGACCTTGTCTCTTTGCCGAGCCAAGATGCGATCTGGTGGGCGGCAATGGATATGGCCAAGGGAGGGCAGGCTTGGCTGCGCTCTGTGGCTGTCAGCGATATATCAGCGCCTGCCGGGCAGCGGTCCGGATGCCGCCTGCGCTGGCGGTCTGGTTGCGCCCAGCCAAGGACGCCGAGGTACGTCCAGATGCGGCCGCAGGGTCTGCGGTCGCTTTAAAGAATTACCTTGTCCTTGAGCTTTTCCGCTGCCAGCTGCAGCGCCTGGATGACCCGCTCCTTGTCGTAGTTCTGGATGTTGTTGGTATCCAGGTACATGGAGAAGCCCGGCAGTTCGTGCTCGACATAGCTGGGAGAGGCGCCCAGGTCGCGACGGAAGTCCACCACCTGATAGATCTGCACCGGCTTGCTGAAGCCCTTGACGGTGATCCAGCTCTTGTCGCGGCACATGATGGTTTCCTTGACCAGCGAGTAGGTCTCGTGGCTGATCAGGATCTCGCCGGCATCGGCGGCATTCTCCAGGCGGCTGGCCAGGTTCACTTCGCGACCGATGATGGTGTAGTCCATGCGCGTGCTGGAGCCGAAGTTGCCGACCGTGCAGTAACCGGTGTTCAGGCCCATGCGGATCTCCAGCGGCTTGTTGATGCCCTGGCTGCGCCACTGCTGGCGCAGGACCTTCATGTGCTTGCGCATGGCGATGGCCATGGAGACCGCGGCCACGGCGTCCTTCTTGGCGCCCTGGCTGTTGGCGTCGCCAAAGAACACCATCACGCAGTCACCGACGAACTTGTCGATGGTGCCACCGTATTTGACGGCGATCTTCGACATCTCGTTGAGGTAGTTGTTGAGCATGTCGGTGAGGGCTTCGGCCTCGAGTTCTTCGGACAGCTCGGTGAAGCCCTTGATGTCGGAGAAGAACACCGTGATCTTCTTGCGCTGGGTGCCCAGGGCGATGTGCTGCTTGCCGGTGAAGATGGACTCCCAGACCTGGGGCGAGAGGTATTTGGCCAGGTTGTGCGCCAGGATCGCCGACTTTTCCTGCTCGCGCTTGAGATCGTCGTTGATCTGGATGAGGCGCTTGCGCTGGCGATGCAGGAAGTAGCCGGTGCCCCAGAGGTGCAGCATGGTGCCCACCACGCTGGTGACCGCCACCAGCAGCGGACTGGTGAGGTCGACACCCTGGAAGAAGGTGGCGCTGCCCAGCGCCGCGGCGCTGGTGGCGAACAGCAGGCACAGGCCGAGCAGGCGCGGGCCACCGCGCAGCATGCTGGTATAGCCGAGCATGAACAGCAGCATCAGGGTGGGCATCAGCGGGAAGCGCAACACCACCGCGGCCATGCCGACATGGATGGCGTCCAGGGCGGCGAGGATGATATCGGTCTGGGCGCCGCGATCGCGTCTGAGCTTGAGACTCAGGGTCTGGGCCACATGGGGGTAGAGCAGGGCATAGGGGATCAGCCACAGGCCCACCGCATCGGCCTGGGTGTAGTACCCGGCGGTGACGCTGGCGGCGGCGATCAGATAGGCGAATACCCGGGCGTAGTAGACGCCCAGGCTGTCACCGGACGCAGCGAGGAACCGGTTGAGCGCAAACTTCATCTGTCGGGTCCGTTTCGAAAAAGGCGAGAGGTCGGGATAACTCCGTTCGCGACGATGAAAGCGGCCGGGTTTTCTAGCATTCGCGATCTTAGCCGACCGCCCCGGTAGCGGCCAAGAATGTCAGCCATTCCGCTGCTGTGACAGCCAAATTCGGCAGTCGTCCCTGGGGTACACTGCGGCATCTTTACAGGAGAGACGCTATGGATGCCCTCGAAGCCCTTTGCAATCGCGCCTCGGTCGGTCGCCTGATCGAACCGGGCCCAACGCCCGCGCAACTCGAGACCCTGCTGCGCGCCGCGGACCGAGCGCCGGACCACAAGCTGCTGCGCCCCTGGCGGCTGATCCTGGTGAGCGGCGCCGGCCGCACGGCGCTCGGCGAGCTCTATGCCGATGCCCTGCGCCGGCGCGAGCCCGACGCAGATGCGGCGGCCCTGGACAAGGCGCGGCGCATGCCGCTGCGGGCCCCCCTGGTGATCGCCGTCGTCGCCACGCCCCAGGAACACCCCAAGGTGCCGGTCCAGGAGCAGATCATCACCGCCGGCTGCGTCGCCCACGGCCTGGTCAACGCGGCCTTCGCCCTGGGCCTGGGTGCGGTCTGGCGTTCCGGTGAGTTCAGCTACGATCCCTGGGTGCTGCAGGGGCTGGGACTGGCCGAGGACGAACAACTGGTGGGCTACATCTACCTGGGCACGCCGGAGATGGCGCCGCGGATCCCGGCGCCGCGTGATCTGAGCGGCCAGGTCAGCCATTGGTCAGGACCGGTCTGAGCGGCAGGGTGACGGTGGCGAGAAAACCACCGTCCGGGTGATTGCTCAGGTGCAGCTCGCCACCATGGCGCTGGATGGCGCGGCGGGCGATGGCCAGCCCCAGGCCATAGCCGGTGGCGTGCTGCTGATCCGAGCGGAAGAAGGGCTCACCCAGCCGGGGCAGGTCGTCGACCTTGACTCCGGGGCCATGGTCACGCACCTGGATGCGCACCTCGCCCGCGGCGGCGGTCGCCGAGATGACGATCGGCAGGGCGGGCGGGTTGAAGCGCAGCGCATTGCGCAACAGATTGTCCAGGGCCCGTTCCAGCACATCGGGCCAGCCGTCCAGCCGCAGGGCGGCGGGAACGTCCAGCTCTACCCGCTGCTGCGGGGCGCTGAGCTGGGCATCCTCGACCAGGCCTTCCAGCAGCGGGTGCAATTCCAGCTGCTCGGGCGGACCGGGATCCGCTTCCTGGCGGGCCAGGGCGAGAATCTCGCCGATCAGGGTTTCCAGGCGATCGCATTCCAGGGTCAGGCGCGGCCACATGTTGCCCAGGTCATGGGGGTCGGAGCGTTCGGCCAGCGCCAGGGCGATGCGCAGGCGGGCCAGCGGGGAGCGTAGCTCGTGGGACACGTCGCGCAGCAGCTGCCGCTGGCTGTCGATCAGGCGCTGCAGATGGGCGCCCATGCGATTGAAGTCTTCGGCCAGCACGCCCAGTTCGTCCTTGCGGCGGGCGAGGCGGGCGAGGGTGTCCTGCTGATAGGCGGTCTGCCCGAGATCATGGACCGCACGCCTGAGATGATTGAGCGGGCGGGTCAGGCTGAGGGTCAGCAGCAGGCTGAACAGGGTCAGTACCACCGTGGCGATGGCCAGCATGCCGACCGGCCAGAACAGGCTCTGGCGGCGCCAGGCGCCCAGTTCGGGGGTGGGCAGGTGGTAGATGAACAGGTAGGTCTGGCCGCTCGGGCTGGTGTATTCGTCGGTCAGGCGTCGCCAGGGCAGCGGCCGGTTGGGGTCGCGGGCGCCAGGACCGGGGCGCTGCTGACGCTGCGGCTGGTCGAGATCCTGGTCGAAGATGCGCGGTGGCAGGGTGCCGCGCACCAGGGGCGAGCCGTTCTCGCCCAGCACCAGCACATCGATGCCGTAGCGGCCCTTGCGCTGTTCGAGCAGGCCTTGGGCGGCGGCGGGACCGTCGTTTTCATAACGTTGCACCCACTGTTCGGGGAGATCGCGTAGGCCGGGATGCTGCGCGAGGATCCAAGAATCCTGGTCGGCCAGGTGGCCGAGCAGCATGGTCAGGCCGACCGCGGACAGGATGGCCAGCCAGAAGGTGGCGAAGATGCGCCAGAAGAGGGAACGAAAAACCATGCAGTCGCCTTAGAAGCTGCTCAAAGTCTGCTGCGCGTCGGCCAAACGGCGTTGAAAATGCCTTCGGAATGCTCATTTACCATTCGTAAACTCCGCTTCCTCAGGCATTTTCGCCTTGTTTGTCTCTAGCTCGCGAGACTTTGGGCAGGTTCTTGGTCAGACGCTGCGCCGAGGACCATCGGCGCAGCGATCGGGGATCAGGAGGACTTGTGGTCCTGCTTCCACTGCTGGAACTCGGCCCACTCCTTGGCGCGATCCTCACGCTTCTTTTCCATTTCGTCGAAGCGCTTCTGCTGATCGGGCTTGAGCAGGGCGCGAATGGACTGACGGGTCTTGTCGCGACTGCCATCCAGCTGATCGTGCAGGGCCTTGCGCTGATCCTCGGGCAGCTTGTCGAGGTAGCTCTTGACGATCTCGCGCTGCTGCTGGCGTTCCTCGCCCATCAGCTTGCCGACCTGCTCGCGTTGCTCGGGGGTCAGCTTGAGGCCGCGCAGAGGGCCATCGCCACGCGGACCGCCATCCATCAGCTTGCCGTGGGGCGGCGGGGTGATGTCGGTGCTGTCCTGGGTAGCGGCCAGGGTCAGGGTCGGCAGCAGGGCGGCGAACAGCACGGCGGGCATGAGTTTGCGCATCGGGAAATCTCCTTGGGATGACCGGTGCAACACCGGATGAGCCCAGTCTAGGAGCGGGGGAGTCAGTGGCGGTCAGCGGGGGTAAAGAGGGGGTAAAGGCTGCGCGGTGGGCTAGACGCTGTAGTAGTAGCCGCGGCCCCGCAGCGCCAGGATGCGCGGACGACCGTCGGCATGGCTGCCGAGCTTGCGGCGCAGATTGCTGACATGCATGTCCAGGCTGCGATCATAGAGGGTCAGCTTGCGGCCCAGGGCCGCCTGGGCCAGGGCCTGCTTTTCCAGGGGCTCGCCCGGTTGCCGTAGCAGGGCTTCGAGGATGCGGCTCTCGGTGAGGGTCAGGGTGATCTCGGTTTCGCCGATGTTGGCGACGCCGCGCGCCAGACTCAGCGACAGGTCGCCCAGCTGCAGGCGGGCTGCAGGCTGGGCCGGATGACTGCGTCTGAGGATGGCTCGGAGGCGCGCGGTGAGTTCGCGCGGATCGCAGGGTTTGGCCAGGTAGTCGTCGGCACCCAGCTCCAGGCCGAGGATCCGGTCGAGGGGTTCGCCCCGTCCCGATAGCATGAGCACGGGCAGTTGCGGATGATCGCTGCGCAGCTGCTTGAGCAATTCCAGGCCACTGCCGTCAGGCAGCATCACGTCCAGCACCACCACGTCCGGCGTCGCCTCGCGCAACTGGTTGCGGGCGTCGCTACCGGCATGACAGGCGGTGACCTCGAAGCCTTCCTGTTTCAGCCAGGCACCGAGCAGGTCGCACAGTTCCTGGTCGTCATCGATCAGCAGTATCTGACTCATGAGATCAGTCTCGCGGTTCATCCATGGGTTGCAGATGGCGCGCCAGATAGAGGCCCTGACCGAGCATGAACACCAGGGTCATCGCCAGACTGCCAAAGACCTTGAAGTCGACCCAGAAGCTTTCGTAGGTGAAGGCCACGTAGAGATTCGCGCAGCCGCAGACGATGAAGAAGACGATCCAGGCGACGTTCAGCCGCGTCCAGATAGGGGCTGGCAGGCGCACCGCGTGGCCCAGCATGCGCTGGATCAGCGGCTTGTCGCCGATGAAATGGCTGCCCAGGAAGGCCAGGGCGAACAGCCAGTTCACCACCGGCGCCTTCCATTTCAGGAAGGTCTCGCTATGGAAGGCCAGGGTCATGCCACCAAACACCAGGCAGGCGATCAGCGTCAGCCACTGACTCTTCTCCAGCCGGCGCTGGGTCGCGAAGATCGCGCCGTAGACCACCAGGGAGGCGATGATCAGCACCGCGGTGGCACTGAAGATGCCGCCCAGGGTAAAGGCGTGCCCGGCGAACTCCACCGGACGCGGATCGAGCTTGTAGACCAGGAAGAACAGGAGCAGAGGGATGAAATCGATGAATTGTTTCATTAACGCAGCCGATAGCAGTGCATCGCGGCATAATACCTGATGAAGCCGGAGGAGAAAGCCATGCGTATCGACCTGCACTGTCATACCACCGCGTCGGACGGCGCCTTCGCGCCCGCCGAGGTGGTCAGACGCGCCCATGAGCGCGGGGTGCAACTGCTGGCCATCACCGACCACGACACCCTGGATGGCTATGCCGAAGCCCTGGAAGCCGCGGACGGCCTGGGTCTGCGTCTGCTGCCCGGGATCGAGATGTCCTGTACCTGGGGTGGGGCGACCCTGCATGTGCTGGGCTACAACTTCGCCCCCGAGGCGCCCGAATTGAACGCTGCGCTGGAAGCCCTACACGAGGGACGCTGGGAACGCGCCCGGGAAATCGACCGGCGGCTGGCGGCCAAGGGCATGCCCGGCACCCTGGACGGCGCCCGGGCGGTGCAGCTGGCCCTGGGCGACAGTCGCAATGCGCCGGCCCGGCCGCATTTCGCCGAATACCTGGTGCAGGCCGGCTTCGTCGAAGACCGCGGCGATGCCTTTCGCAAGTGGCTGGGCGGCGGCAAGCTCGGCGACGTCAAGCAGCACTGGCCGACCCTGGCCGAGACCCTGGCGACCCTGAAGGGCGCCAAGGCATGGATCAGTCTGGCCCACCCGCTGGCCTATGGCTTCACCCGCACCAAGCTGCGCAAGCTGATCGGAGAATTCGTCACCGGCGGTGGCCACGCCATCGAGGTGGTCAATGGCGTGCAGCCGGCGGAGCAGGTCGGCACCCTGGCAATTCTGGCGCGGGAATTCGGTCTGATGGTCAGTGCGGGCAGCGATTTCCATGCGCCGGCCGACTGGTCGGAGCTGGGGATGTACCGCCCGTTGCCCGAAGATCTGCCGCCCCTCTGGGCGCGCTTCAGTCAACCGCTGTACCCTCAGAATCGGGAACCCCAATGAGCCAGTTCATCGAGATTCATCCGCAGAATCCCCAGCCGCGGCTGATTCGTCAGGCCGTGGAAATCATCCAGTCCGGCGGTGTCATCGCCTATCCCACCGATTCGTCCTATGCCCTGGGCTGCCGTATCGGCGAGAAGAGCGCGGTGGAGCGTATCCGCCGCATACGCCAGCTCGACGACAAGCACAACTTCACCCTGGTGTGCTGCGACCTCTCCGAGCTGGGCATCTATGCCAAGGTGGACACCAGCGCCTTCCGCCTGCTCAAGGCCTACACCCCCGGACCCTATACCTTCATTCTCAACGCCACTCGCGAGGTGCCGCGCATGCTGCTGCATCCCAAGCGGCGCACCATCGGCGTGCGGGTGCCCCAGCATCCCATCACCCTGGCGCTGCTGGAGGCGCTGGGCGAGCCGCTGATGAGCGTGAGCCTGATCCTGCCGGGGGATGACGAGGCCCTGGGCGATGCCTGGGAGATCCGCGAGCGTCTCGAGCATTTCGTCGACCTGGTGATCGAGGGCGGTCCGGGTGGCCTGCAGCCCTCCACCGTGATCAGCCTGGCCGACGACGAGCCGGAAGTGATCCGCGTCGGTGCCGGTGATCCCACGCCCTTCATGATCGAAGCATGAGCGAAGCCCTGGACCCTCAGCTGCTTGAGCCCGAGCAGCTGCGCCTGGCGCTGGTCTATGGCGAGGCCTTCACCGAACTGCCCCAGGACCTCTACATTCCGCCGGATGCGCTGGAGGTCTTTCTCGAAGCCTTCGAGGGGCCTCTCGACCTGCTGCTCTATCTGATCCGCAAGCAGAACATCGACATCCTCGACATTCCTGTCGCCGAGATCACCCGGCAGTACATGAGCTACGTCGAGCTGATGAAGGCGGTGCAACTGGAGCTGGCCGCCGAATACCTGCTGATGGCCGCCATGCTGGCGGAGATCAAGTCGCGCATGCTGCTACCGCGCGCCGAAGGCTTGGAGGCCGAAGAGGAAGATCCGCGCGCCGAACTGATCCGCCGGCTGCAGGAATACGAGCGCTTCAAGAAGGCCGCCGAGGACCTCGACGACCTGCCGCGGGACGGACGCAACTTCGTGGTGCCCAGCTTGCCGGCGCCCGAGGCGCGGGCGCGCAAGCTCCTGCCCGAGGTGGAGCTGGGCGAGTTGCTGCTGGCCATGGGCGAGGTCCTGCGCCGTGCCGACCTGTTCGAGAGTCACCAGGTGACCCGCGAGGTGCTGTCCACCCGCGAGCGTATGAGCCAGGTGCTGGAGCGCCTCAAGGATGGCGCCTTCGTGCCCTTCGTGGCGCTGTTCACCCTGGATGAAGGCCGGCTCGGGGTGGTGGTGACCTTCATGGCCATCCTCGAGCTGGTCAAGGAATCCCTGGTGGAGCTGGTGCAGAACGAGCCCTTCAGCCCCATCCACGTCCGCGCCCGGGTCAGAGACACTGATGCGGAAGAGGTCGCTCAGGCGTAAGCCAGCGCTGCCGTCGCGGCCGCGCTCTTGCGCTTGCCGACCCGCAATCGGGCGCCTTCACCGGCCGCGGCCAGGGCCGCGGCTTCAGCCACGCTGGGACTGCCGGTGTGTTGCAAGGCGACCGCACTCGGCGCGGCGATGCCCTCCTGTTGCGCCAGACGTTCGGCGGAGAAGCCCTGCAAGGGCAGTTGCCAGCGCTGGGCCAGGTGTTGCAGTGCGTTTTCCTCCACACGGCGGTCCACCGTCGCCAGCGCCGTCAGGGCGTTGGGGTCGCAGCCGGCCTCCTGCAGCACTGCCAGGGCCAGCGCGGTCAGCTCCTCCACCGAACAGCCCCGGCGGCAACCCAGGCCCAGGACCAGCGCCATCAGGCCTGAGGCGCCTGGCGATGGAACAGCCAGCTGCAGGCGAGTCCTAGGAGCAGCCAGAACGGCAGGTTGCTGGCCAGCACGGCGATCTGGAAGTGCCGTTGCAAGGCCTCCGGTGCCAGGCTCGCCTGGGCGACGGGTTGGGGCGCACCCAGCAGATGGGGAATGAGCAGCAGCCCGAGGGCGGCGATCTTGAAGCCGGGATGGCGAGTGAACGCCAGGAGCGCGAGCGCCGCGGCAGTGGCACCGGCAGTGCCCAGCCACCAGGCTTGACGCAGGGTGAGATCCGCCGCGGCCGTGCCGGGAAGCTCCGGCGGCAGGCCGAGGCTGGGCGCCAGGCAAAAGGTGGCATAGCCGGCCAGGCCCCACAGCAGGCCCTGGTGCAGGCGGGTCGGGCCTCTTAGATTGAACAGGCCCGCCAGGATCAGGCCGAAGCCTACCGCCACCACCAGGTTGCCGCCAAAGGTCGACAGGGTTCGCGGCCAGCCATCCGCCGGCGTCCAGGCTGCTTCTTCACCATGATGATGCTGTCCGGCCATGGCGGGCGCCTCGGTCTGGACCTCGTAGGTTTCCGCCTGGAGGATGAGCGGGGTCAGCCACAGGCTTTGCAGGGCACTCAGCAACAGGGCCGCAAGGAGGCCGGCCACGCCGGCACTGAAGGCAATACGCTGGAACATGGCGAACTCCTTTTAGTGGCAGGGGAAGCCTTCGCTATGGCGGGTATCGTGAGCGCCGTTGTGCAGCGCCTCGACATGGGAGAAACCGGCCAGAAGCACCAGGCCCAGGCCGAGCAGGCAGGCGAGCAGGGTGGCGGTCAGACGCTGGGTGCGGGTACTGGTCTGGGGCAGGGCGGTTATCGAGCGGGTAGCGGTCATGGCAGGGCCTCGGAGTCGAAGCGGCAGGGACGCGCCGAGGCAGCGAGCCGCAGGCGGCCGCCGTCCAGCACGACCGCCCACCGCGGGTTGCTTGAAAGCAGCAGGCCGGTCTCCGGACTCACGAGGGTTGCAGGCTGCAACTACCAGGATCGCCTTCCCCAGACTTGCCGGCCGGGTGGCTCTGTGATCCTGCGCTCGTCTACCGTTGCGGGGGCAGTGCCGGACTCGGACCGGCTTCCCGTTTCACCGCGACCCATGGCGGAGTCGCGACACCTGAAGCAGCGGCGAGCAGACCACGCGCCTCGTCCGCCGGTCAAGTCTGGCCGATTGACACCCCGGCGGGGCGCTCGTAGCCTGTCGCGTTGCGAGGTGCTCTTGTCGGCAAGAGCTTGAAAGGGAACGCGGTGCGACACCGCGGCTGCCCCCGCAACTGTAAGCGGCGTTTTTAGCCTCTCCACTAGAGCCTGTTCATAATTTGCTGCGCGTCGGCCAAACTGCGTTGAAGCTGCTTTCGGAATGCTCATTTACCATTCGTAAACTCCGCTTCCTCAAGCATCTTCGCCTTGTTTGACTCTAGCTCGCGAAATTATGAACACGCTCTAAGGCCACTGCTCACGCGGGAAGGCCGGAGCCGGGCGCCGCGAGCCAGGAGACCTGCCTCGCCACGTTTCGAACACGCAACCGGGCGGGGTGATCCGGGCTGCCATTGGGGCCTCGCCGCGGCGCGAGCGCCTGGCATGCCTGCCCGTCTTCTTTCGCTTTCTCTCTAAGGGCAGCCCATGAAAACCCTGGCCAAGACCCCCGTCACCATCGTCACCGGCTTCCTCGGTTCCGGCAAGACCACCCTGCTGCGGCACATGCTCGACCACGCCGAAGGCCGCCGCATCGCGGTGATCGTCAACGAATTCGGCGAGCTGGGCATCGACGGTGAAATCCTGCGCCAGTGCAGCATCGGCTGTACCGAGGAAGAGGCCCAGGGCCGCGTCTTCGAACTGGCCAACGGTTGCCTGTGCTGCACCGTGCAGGAAGAATTCTTCCCGGTGATGAAGGAGTTGGTAGCCCGCCGCGGCGACATCGACCATATCCTCATCGAGACCAGTGGCCTGGCCCTGCCCAAGCCCCTGGTGCAGGCCTTCCAGTGGCCGGAGATCCGCAACGCCTGCACGGTGGATGCGGTGATCACCGTGGTCGACAGCCCCGCGGTGGCGGCCGGCACCTTCGCCGCCCATCCCGAGCAGGTGGACGTCCAGCGCCGCCAGGACCCCAACCTCGACCATGAATCGCCGCTCCACGAGTTGTTCGAAGACCAGCTCGCCAGCGCCGATCTGGTGATCCTCAACAAGGCCGATGGCCTGGATGCCGAGGCCCTGGCGCGGGTACGTGCCGAGGTCACCGAGGAGTTGCCGCCGGCGGTCAAGGTGGTGGAAGCCAGTCGCGGCGTGCTGCCGCTGTCGGTTCTGCTGGGGCTGCAGGCCGAATCCGAGGCCCATATCGACAGCCGTCCCACCCACCATGACCTCGAAGGTCATGAAGACCACGATCACGACGAATTCGACTCCTTCGGCGTCCAGCTGCCCGAGGTGGCCGAGGCGACCCTGCTGGCGGCCCTGGCCGAGGTGGTCAAGACCCATGGTGTGCTGCGGGTGAAGGGCTTCGCGGCCATCGCCGGCAAGCCGCTGCGACTGCTGGTCCAGGGGGTCGGCACCCGCTTCGACAAGCACTTCGACCGCCCCTGGAAGACCGATGAGACTCGCAGCACCCAGCTGGTGCTGATCGGCCAGGAGCTGGACCAGGCGGCCATCACCGCCCAGTTGCGCGCCGCGGTCGCCTGACGCCAGATGCATCTGCTGCGTACCCAGCCGGGCGGCTTCGTCCCCGACGACGGCATCGCCCACCTGGCGCAGACGCCCGGTGAGATCGTCGTACTCTGCAGTGGCGATTCGCACCTGGCGCTGCTGGCGGAGGCGACCCGTAGCCTGGACGAGGACTATCCGAGTCTGCGCCTGGCCAATCCCATGCAGTTGCAGAACCACGCCTCGGTGGACCTCTATGTCGAGGAGGTGCTGAGCCAGGCTCGGGTGGTGTTCATCTCCCTGCACGGCGGCCAGGGTTACTGGCGTTATGGCATGGAACGGCTGGCCGAGTTGGCCGCGCGGGGGCTGACCCTGATCGCGGTACCCGGCTGCGATCGGCCCGATCCTGAGCTGATGGCCCTGAGTACGGTGGCGCCGGACCTGGCCGAACGGCTGTGGCGCTATCTGCGCCAGGGAGGGCTGGGCAATGCCCGGGATTTCCTGCACTGCCTGGCGGCCGAATGCCTGGGTGCCCCTTACACCTACCAGCCGCCACGGGAATTGCCGCGGGCGGCGGTCTATCAGCCGGAAGGCCTGGGTCTGGACGGCTGGCGCCAGCACTGGCGACCGGATTGGCCGACCGCGGCGCTGCTGTTCTATCGCACCCATCTGCAGTCGGCCAACACCGCCTTCGTCGACGTCTTCTGCCAACAGCTGGCCGCCGAAGGGCTGAATCCGTTGCCTATCGCCGTGGCCAGTCTCAAGGAGCCGGCCTGTCTGGAGGAGGTGGAGCGGCTGCTGGACGAGACCAGCGCCGCCCTGATCCTCAATACCACCGGCTTCGCCCAGTCCAGTCCGGAGCGGCCGAATCTGACGCCGTTCCGTCGCCCGGTGCCGGTGCTCCAGGCCATCTGCGCCCAGGACAATCGCGAGCGCTGGCTGGAGAATCCCCAGGGTCTGGGTGCCCGCGACCTGGCCATGCATATCGCCCTGCCGGAATTGGACGGGCGCATCATTACCCGGCCGATCAGCTTCAAGGGCCTGGCCTGGCGCTGCGAGCGCAGCCAGAGCGACGTGGTCAACTACCAGGCCGATGGCGAACGCATGGCCTTCGTCGCCCGCCTGGCGCGCAACTGGATCGAGCTGGCGCGGCGTCCCGCGGCGGACAAGCGCATCGCCCTGATCCTGGCCAACTATCCGACCCGTGACGGCCGCATCGGCAATGGCGTGGGCCTGGATACCCCGGCGGCAGCGCTTGGGGTACTGCGCGCCTTGCAGATGGCCGGCTATCCGGTGGCCAATCTGCCGGACAGCGGCACCGCCCTGATCGAGCGTCTGCTCGGTGGGGTGACCAACGACAGCGCCCTGCGCGATCTGCGCCCGGCGTTGCAGAGCCTGGCGCTGCAGGACTACCACGCTTTGTTCGCCGGGTTGCCGCTCAGCCTGCAGCAGGCGGTGATCGAGCGCTGGGGCGGACCCGAGACCGATCCCATGCACCGTCGCGGTCGGCTCATGGTGGCCGGGGTGCGCTTCGGCCTGACCTTTGTCGGCATCCAGCCGGCGCGTGGCTATGACGTCGATCCGGCGGCGGTCTACCACGATCCTGCGCTGGTGCCGCCCCATGGCTACCTGGCCTTCTATTTCTGGCTGCGCGAGGCCTATGGCGCCCAGGCCGTGGTGCATCTGGGCAAGCACGGCAACCTGGAATGGCTGCCGGGCAAGGGCGTCGGGCTGTCGGCGGAGTGTTGGCCGGACGCCATTCTCGGACCGCTGCCCAACGTCTATCCCTTCATCGTCAACGACCCGGGCGAGGGCGCCCAGGCCAAGCGGCGCACCCAGGCGGTGATCATCGACCACCTGATGCCGCCGCTGACCCGAGCCGAGAGCTACGGGCCGCTGCGCGATCTGGAGCGGCTGGCCGACGAATACTATGACGCCAGCCTGCTGGATCTGCGGCGCGCCACCGAGTTGCGCGGCGAGATCCTGCAACTGGTGCGCGAGACCGCCCTGGATCGCGAGCTGGGGCTGGTGATCACCGACGATCCGGACAGCTGGCTGCCGCAGCTGGACGCCTACCTGTGCGACCTCAAGGAGTCCCAGATCCGCGATGGCCTGCATGTGTTCGGTGAATCCCCGACCGGGCAATTGCGTCGCGATACCCTGGTGGCGCTCTTGCGCATCCCCCGTGGCGATGCCCAGGGCGGCAATGCGAGTCTCTTGCGGGCGCTGGCCAAGGATCTGCAGCTGGAGTTCGATCCCCTGGCCGCCGACCTGGGCGAGCCCTGGCAGGGGGCGCGCCCGGCTTGCCTGGCGGCGCTGTCCGCCGAACCCTGGCGCACCCTGGGTGATACCCGGGAGCGCCTGGAATTGCTGGCCCTGGCGCTGGTCGCCGCGATGGTCGATGCCGAGCCCTTGCCGTTGGCGCTGGTCGAATTGCCGGCGACCCGTCCGGTGCTGGAACACCTGGTCACCCAGGTGGCGCCGGCACTGGACGCCTGTGGCCCCGCTGAAATCGGCGGCCTCCTGGCGGCCCTGGACGGGCGCTTCGTGCCGGCCGGTCCCAGCGGCGCGCCCAGTCGCGGGCGGCTGGATGTCCTGCCCACCGGGCGCAACTTCTTTTCCGTGGACGTGCGCAACCTGCCGAGCATGACCGCCTGGCGGCTCGGCTGGCAGTCGGCCAATCTGCTGCTGGAGCGTCATCTGCAGGAGGAGGGCGACCACCTGCGCCAGTTGGGTCTATCGGTCTGGGGCACGGCGACCATGAGGACCGGCGGCGACGACATCGCACAGGCCATGGCGCTGTTGGGTGTGCGCCCGGTGTGGCAGACCGGCAGCGCCCGGGTCGAAGACTTCGAGATCCTGCCGCTGTCGCTGCTGGATCGTCCGCGGGTGGACGTCACCCTGCGCATCTCCGGTTTCTTTCGCGATGCCTTCGGCGGTCTGGTACGGCTGTTCGATGCCGCGGTCCAGGCGGTGGCCGCTCTGGACGAGCCGGACGATCTCAACCCCCTGGCCGCCCAGGTTCGCCGCGAGCGCGCTGCCCTGGAAGCGGCCGGTACCGCTGCTGACCTCGCCCGGCGTCAGGCCGGCTGGCGCATCTTTGGCGCCCAGCCCGGTGCCTATGGCGCCGGTGTTCAGGGCGCGGTGGAAGAACGCCAGTGGCAGGATCGCAGCGAACTGGCCACGGCCTACCTCAACTGGGGCGGCTACGCCTATGGCGCCGAGGATGAGGGCACCGCCGCTCGCGATGACTTCTCCCGCCGCCTCGGTCGGCTGCAGGCCGTACTGCAGAACCAGGACAACCGCGAGCACGACCTGCTCGATTCCAACGACTACTACCAGTTCCAGGGCGGCATGCTGGCCGCCGCTGAGACCCTGAGCGGCCAGCGGCGCGCCAGCTACTTCGGCGACCATGCCCAGGCCGATCTGCCGAAGATCCGCACCCTGAAGGAAGAGCTGGGCCGCGTGGTGCGCTCCCGAGCAGCCAATCCCAAGTGGATCGCCGGCATGAAGCGCCATGGCTACAAGGGGGCCTTCGAGATGGCCGCCACCGTGGACTACCTGTTCGGCTTCGGCGCCACTACCGAACTGGTGGAGGATCACCAGTACCGGCAACTGGCCGATGCCTATCTGCTCGACGCCGATACCCGTGACTTCGTCGAGCGCCATAACCCCGAGGCCCTGCGCGACATGACCGAGCGCCTGCTGGAGGCCCAGCAGCGCGGTCTCTGGCAACAGCCGGGCGACTACCGCGAAGCCCTCGAACAGCTGCTGATGGATATGGATGAAGCCTGAGATGACCGCCCCTGTCTTTCCCCTGGCCGCCGTGGTCGGCGCAGACAGCCTCAAGTTGGCGCTGTGCCTGAATGCCATCGATCCCCGTATCGGCGGTGTGCTGATCGAAGGTCCCCGGGGCATGGCCAAGTCGACCCTGGCCCGGGGCCTGGCCGATCTGCTCGGCGGCGGTCCCTTCGTCACCCTGCCTCTGGGCGCCAGCGAAGAGCGCATCGTCGGCACCCTGGATCTGGATGCGGCGCTGGGCGAAGGCCGGGCGCGCTTCGCGCCGGGCGTACTGGCGGCGGCCCATGGCGGCGTGCTCTATGTCGACGAGGTCAATCTGCTGCCGGATCACCTGGTCGACCTGCTGCTGGATGTGGCGGCCAGTGGGGTCAACCGGGTGGAGCGCGACGGCATCTCCCATGAGCACGCCGCGCGCTTTTTGCTGGTGGGCACCATGAATCCGGAGGAGGGCGAGTTGCGTCCGCAGTTGCTGGACAGGTTCGGCTTCGCCCTGGCGCTGGACAGCCGGCCGGCCCCCCGGGAGCGGGCGGAGATCCTGCGCCGGCGGCTGGCCTTCGACAGCGATCCGTCAGCCTTCATTGCGCAGTGGGAAGCGGCGCAGGGGGAACTGCGTCAGCGCTGCGCTGTGGCCCGTACACGGCTGGCCGACATTCCACTGGACGATGCCGCCCTGGAGGCCATCACTGCAGGCTGCCACCAGGCCGGTGTCGATGGCCTGCGCGCCGACCTGGTCTGGCTACGCGCGGCGCGCGCCCATGCGGCCTGGCGCGGCGCCGTGGCGATCGAAAACGCCGATATCGCCGCCGTGGCCGAATTCGCCCTGCGCCATCGGCGCCGCGAGTTGGCGGATGGTCCCTCAGTAATACCACCCCTGCAGGATGATTTGGCTCCCACTACTCCGGAGCGAGAGCCTGGCGATCAACAGGAGCAGGGGGATGCCGAGACCGCGCAGGGCGAGGGCGATAGCTGGGGTGCCCTGGCGCCGGAGCCCACTGCAACGGGTCCCAGACGCCGATTGGGCGGGGCAAAAAAGCCCTAGGCATCCGATCGTCCGGCACCCTGGATCGCGATGCCCGAAGCGGGACGGGCAAGGCCGCAGGCGGTCGCCAGGGCGCGCGTTCGCCGGGTACCGAAGGCCCTGTTGCCTGGGTGCCGACGCTGCTCCGCGGGCGTCCCCGTCGCGCGGGTGATCTCCTCCGGCAACCACGCCGGCAGCGTCCGGCCCAGCTTTGGCTGGTGATCCTCGATCACTCCGCGTCCACCCGCCGCCACGGTGCCCTGGCCCAGGCCAAGGGGCTGCTGGCCGACTGGTTCGAGCAGGCCTATCGCCAGCGGGTCAGGGTCGCGGTCCTGCAGACGGCGGGGGCGCGACCCGAATGGTCTTTCCAGGGCCAGCGTAGCGGGCAGGCCCTTCAGGCATGGCTGGAGCAGCTGGGCGCGGGAGGCGGAACGCCTTTGCTGGCGGGACTGGTGGAAGCTCAGGCCTGGTTGACGAGCCGTCGGCGGCAACACCCCGGCGAGGAATGCCAGCTGCTGCTGGTCACCGATGGACGTCTGCGTGAGCTGGAGGGGTTGGCCCTACCGGACTGTCCCATCCGGGTGCTGGATATCGAATTGGGACCACTGCGCCTGGGACGGGCAGGGGAACTGGCTCGGCGCCTGGGTGCGGAATACCTTCACCTCGAGGAGGTACCGGTGGTCTAGCCACCGGTGCGGCGTAGGTCGGGTTGAGGCGGTCCCATCGTCGAAGCCCGACACCGAGGCACTCGAGCCTCGTTCTGTTGGGCTTCGCTGCGCTCAACCCAACCTAACAGAGAGCCTCAATGCCCGCCCTTCATCGCCTTGACCAGGGTATCCACGTTGTAACGGAACATGGCGGCATAGGTGGGCGCCGGGCCGTCTGCCGGAGACAGGGCTTCGACGTACAGCTCGCCACCCGGCTGGGCGCCGCTGGCCTTGGCGATCTGCTGTACCAGGCGCGGATCGTTGGAGTTCTCGAAGAAGTAGGTGGCGACATGCTCCTGCTTGATCTGGCGGATCAGCTTGGCAACGTCCTGGGCGGACGCCTCGGCTTCGGTCGACAGACCCAGCGGCGAGATGAAGGTCACGCCATAGGCGTCGGCGAAGTAGCCGAAGGCATCGTGGGAGGTCAGCACCTTGCGTTTGGCCTCGGGTACCTGGCCGATCTGCTCGCGGGCATAGCGATCCAGGGCTTCCAGTTCGGCGATGTAGCGATCGCCGTTGGCCTTGAAGGTGGCGGCCTGCGCCGGATCCACCGCGGACAGCGCCTTCACCACGTTGCGGGTGTAGACGACCGCGTTCAGCGGGTTGTTCCAGACATGGGGATCGATACCGCCATGGTCGTGATCATGGTCCGCGTTGCCATGTTCATCCTCGTCTTCCGCCATCTCGCGGGTCTTGATCCCCTCACTGAGCACCACCGGCGGGCGCGCCTGGCCGGAGGCCTTGATCAGGCGGTCCATCCAGCCTTCCAGGTGCAGGCCGCTCATGAACACCACATCGGCCTGCTTCAGCGCCTGGGCATCGGTGGGCGTCGGTTCATAGGCATGGGGATCGCCATTGGGACCGACCAGGGAGGAGACCTGCACCTGATCGCCACCGACCTGTTTGACCACGTCGGCGATCACGGTAAAGGTGGCGACGGCCTTGACCGGTGCGGCCTGGGCCTGGCCGGCAGCGGCGAGCAGGAGGGCAGCGCCCAGGGAGAACAGGGATTTCATGGTGACTCCTTTCAGTGGGTGAGGTGGGGGCGGGGGCGCAGTCGCCGGTAGAGACCCAGGCGACCGAACAGCAGGGACAGGAGGTAGCAGCCACCCGCAGTGAGGACGATGGCCGGACCCGAGGCGCAGCCAAGGTGGTAGGACAGCACCAGGCCGATCAGGCCGCTGAGGCTGGCGATCAGGCTCGCCACCGCCATCAGCCCGGGCAGGCTGTTGGCCCAGAAGCGCGCCGCGGTGGCCGGCAGCATCATCAGACCCACCGCCATCAGGGTGCCCAGGGCCTGGAAGCCGGCGACCAGATTGAGCACCACCAGCAGCAAAAACAGCAGGTGATAGAGCGAACCGCGACCACCCACGGCGCGCAGGAAGCCCGGATCGAAGCACTCCAGCGCCAGCGGCCGGTAGATCACCGCCAGCACCAGCAGCGACAGGGTAGCGATGCCGGCGACCAGATAGAGCGCCGTGGCGTCGATGGCCAGGATGGTGCCGAACAGCACGTGCAGCAGATCCACGCTGGAGCCGTGCAGTGACACGATCAGCACCCCGGCGGCCAGGGATATCAGGTAGAAGCTGGCGAAACTGGCGTCCTCGCGCTGGCTGGTGAAGCGGCTGACCAGGCCGGCGAGACCGGCCACCAGCAGGCCGGCGAGCATTCCGCCGATGCCCATGGCCGGCAGCGACAGCCCGGCGACCATGAAGCCCAAGGCTGCGCCTGGCAGCACGGCATGACTCATGGCATCGCCCACCAGACTCATGCGCCTGAGCATCAGCAGGACACCCACCGGACCGGCGCCCAGCGCCAGGGCCAGGCAGGCCACCAGGGCGCGGCGCATGAAGCCGAATTCGACGAAGGGTTCGACGAGGAATTGATAGAGGGTCATGCGCGTTCACAGACCGCCGCGTTGGCGTCCCAGCGTTCGGCGAGATTGCGCGCGCGGGCCAGATGCTCGCTGACCAGCACCTGATCGGTGTCGCCCCAGGCGATGGCTTCCCGGGCCAGCAGCAGGGTCTCGGGAAAGTGCTGGCGAACCTGCTCCAGGTCGTGCAGCACGGCGATTACCGTGCGGCCCTGGCCATGCCAGCGGCGGACGATGGTCAGCAGGTCCGCGGTGGTGCGCGCATCGATGGCGGTGAAAGGCTCGTCCAGCAGCAGCACGGGAGCGTCCTGCAACAGCAGGCGGGCGAACAGTACCCGCTGGAATTGCCCGGACGAGAGGGCGCCGACCAGGCGGTCCTCCAGGCCTTCGAGACCCACCGCCTGCAGCGCTCTGGCCGCTTCCTCCCGGTGGGCGGCGGTCACCCCGCGCCAGAGGCCCAGGCCGCGCCAGGCGCCCAGCACCACGGTTTCCAGCACGCTGAGGGGAAAGCTGCGGTCGATCTCGGCGGCCTGAGGCAGGTAGCCCAGACGGCGTTGCGGCACCGCGCGGGCGACCCGGCCACTCACTGGTCTCAGGGTGCCGGCGATGGCCTTGAGCAGGGTGGACTTGCCGGCGCCATTGGGGCCGACGATGGCGGTGAGGCTGCCGGTCCGGAAGCAGCCGCTGAGATGATGGATGGCCGGATGTCGCTGATAGGCCAGGGTCAGGTCCTGGAGCTCGATGGCCGCGCTCATGGCAGGGCGACCGCCCAGAGCACGGCCAGCCACAGGGCGACCAGGGGAATGCTGGCGAGCAGCAGGCGGGCGGGTACGGAGAGCAGCAGCAGGGAAGCGCGCGGGGATGTCATGATCGAGCCTTGGATAACGTGCAAAAGTTATAACATAACAAATGCAGCAGCGTCATCAGGGCGCGCGGGATGAATCACGTCAGGCGAGCAGGATCTGGTTTTGCCGCAAAGCGGTCCCTGACCCATGCAAGAGGCAGGGAAGGGCATGACCCTGTCAGGCCGCCTGGGTCTCCGCCATCCGCTCTTCCAGCCGCTGCAGGAAGTTGAGCAGCAGCACCTCTTCTTCCTTCAGCCCCTTGCGCTTGCGCGGTTTGGGCAGGGTGCAGAGGTCACCGGCGAGGAACGCATCCAGCACCCCGGGATGGATGTAGCACTTGCGGCAAACCGCCGGGGTATTGCCCAGGGTGCGGGAAACCGCCTTGACCATGTCCACCAGTTCCTTCTTGGCATCGGTCTGGGTCTCGCAGCGCAATTCGCGCAGGGCTTCCAGGGCAAGGGCGCTGCCCGCCCAGGTGCGATAGTCCTTGGCGGTGAAGTCGGCGCCGGTGAGTTCGTGCAGGTAGGCGTTGACGTCCGAAGAGGTCACGGTATGGCGTTCGCCATCACCGTCCACATACTGGAAAAGGTGCTGGCCGGGCAGCTCCAGGCACTTCTTCACGGTGCGCGCCAGCCGCGGATCGCTGACCTTGATGTCGTGCTCCACCCCGCTCTTGCCGCGGAAGTGGAAGGCGATGGTGTTGCCATGCACCTCGGCGTGCCGGTTGCGCAGCGTGGTGAGTCCATAGGACTTGTTGCTCTTGGCATACTGGGCGTTGCCGACCCGGATCAGGGTCGCGTCGAGCAGGCTGATGACCGTGGCCATGACCTTTTCCCGACAGAGGCCGCGGCGGGCGAGATCCTCTTCCACCCGCTGTCGCAGCTTGGGCAGGGCCTGCCCGAAGGCCAGCATCCGCTCGTACTTGTCGGTATCACGGATCTCGCGCCAGCGCGGGTGGTAGCGATACTGCTTGCGACCGCGGGCGTCGCGTCCGGTGGCCTGCAGATGGCCGTTGGCGTCCGGACAGATCCAGACGTCGGTATAGGCCGGCGGGATGGCCAGCTTGTTGATCCGCTCGACTTCCGCCTGGTCGCGGATGCGCTCGCCAGCGGGGGTGAAGTAGGCCCATTTGCCACGCAGCTTGCGCCGGCTCAGACCCGGCTGGCTGTCGTCGACGTAGTTGAGGTCGGGCGGCAGGGGGGTGCAGAGGGCGGTACCGGTGTCGTCACGCTCATCGGCGGGGATGGGCAGGTCGGTCTGGGCGAGGCGTTGCATTACTTTGGAGGGTTTCGAGCGAGAGGTCATGACTGCACCGACGATTTCCTGGTCGAAACGGTGGACTCCAGGAAACAGGACCCGGTTCTCATGACAGCGCTCGAGCCGACCGACGCACAGTTGCGCGAAGCCTTGCTGGCCAAGGCACGGGCGCGCCGCCCAGGGACCACCTTCTGTCCTTCGGAAGTTGCGCGCGACCTTGCGGCGGACTGGCGACCACTGATGGAGCCCCTGCGCGAGGTGGCATGGGAGCTGGCTCGCGCAGGCCAACTACGGGTGACGCAGAAGGGCGAGGTCCTGGATACCGAAGCGACCTGGCGCGGTCCGATCCGATTAAGCTTGGCTTAAGCGGCGTTTAAGTTTCGATTAATGGCCGATGGCTACTCTGGAAACCGTTCAGACAGCAACCAGAGGCATCACCATGAAAAAGCTTACCGCCCTTGCGACCGCCACCCTCTTGCTCGCCGGTATGGGCGTTGCCCAGGCCCGCGATCTCGGCCCCGACGAAGCCCTCAAGCTGCGTGACAGCGGCAAGATCAAGAGCTTCGAGGTGCTCAACCAGGCCGCCATCGCCAAGCATCCGGGCTCGACCACCCACGAGACCGAACTGGAAGAAGAATACGGTCGCTACATCTATCAACTGGAACTGCGTGACCCCAAAGGTGTGAAATGGGATCTGGAACTCGACGCCACCACCGGCGAAGTCCTGAAAGATCAGCGCGACGACTGACCGTTGTCCTCGCCGGACTCTTGCTGCTCGGCAGCGTCTCGCCGCTGATCCAGGCCCGCGACCTGGATCAGGACGAGGCCCTCAAGCTGCGCAAGGAGGGGGTTATCCGCCCGCTGGAGACCCTCTTGCAGCGGGTGAACGAACGCTATCCCCAGGCTCGGCTGCTGGAAGCCGAACTGGAAGAAGAAGACGGTCAGTATCGCTACGAGATCGAGATCCTCGTCGGCGATGTCGTCCGCGAATTGGAAATCGGCGCGATGGATGGCGCCATCATGAAGGACGAGGTGGACGACTAGATGCGCCTGTTGCTGGTGGAAGACGATGTCGCCCTGGCCGACGAAATTTCGGCGTTCCTTGCCCGCCAGGGCTATGCCGTGGACTGGCTCGCCGATGGCCGCGACGCTGCCTGGCAGGGTGCTCAGGAGCCCTATGACCTCATCGTGCTCGATCTCGGCCTGCCGGGGCGGCCAGGGCTCGAGGTGCTCAGCGAGTGGCGCGCAAAGGCGCTGGCGACGCCGGTCCTGATTCTGACCGCCCGCGACAGCTGGGCGGAGCGCATCGACGGTCTCAAGGCCGGTGCCGACGACTACCTCACCAAACCCTTTCACCCCGAAGAGCTGGGCCTGCGCATCGCCGCCTTGCTGCGGCGGGTTCGCGGCGTGGCCAACCAGCCGCTCCTGCAGGCCGCCGGACTCGCGCTGGACGAGGCGCGCCAGTGCGTGGTGCGTGGCAGCGAAACCATCTCCCTGAGCGCCGCGGAATTCCGTCTGCTGCGCTGTTTCCTGCTGCATCCCGGGCAGATCCTCTCCAAGACGCGCCTGAACGACCACCTCTACGACGGCGAGAGCGAGCGCGACTCCAATGTCATCGAGGTTCACGTCAATCACCTGCGGCGCAAGCTGGGGCGCGAAATCATCGAGACGCGGCGCGGCCAGGGCTATCGCCTGGGCGGTGTCGATTGAGGTCCATCCAGGCCCGCCTCAGGGTCGGGCTGGTGGCCATTCTGCTGGTGACGGGCCTGGTGCTGGTCCTGGGGGGCGCCTGGCTGGTGGACCATGCCTTGCGCCGCTATCTGGAGACCGGGCTGCGCGGCGAGACGGAAAATCTGCTCGCCGCCCTGGTACGTGGGCCCCATGGTCTGCAACTGGACGAGGGCCGCCTGGGCAGCCTCTACACCCGCCCGCTGTCCGGTCGCTATTTCCTCATCGAGATCCCGGCGCTGGATATCCGCTGGCGCTCGCGTTCGCTGTGGGACGCGCAACTGGAAGCGCCGCCCAGGAGTGGCCTGAGCGAGACCCTGGCGGACGGCCCCAGCGGCCAGCGATTGCTCACCTACCGCGCCGATTACCAGCGCTATGGCCAGACGGTACGGGTCGTGATGGCCGACGACTACAACCCGCTGTTGACCAACCTGACGCGCATCCTCGCGTTCGGTGCCCTGCTGGGGCTGGTGATCCTGCTACTGGTTCTGCTGCTGCAACGGCTGATCGTGCGCCGGGCACTGCGCCCGCTGGACCAGGTGCGCGAGCAGATCGCCCAGCTGCATCAGGGGCGCCGTTCGACGCTGGACGCCGGCGTGCCCACCGAGCTCACGCCGCTGGTGGAGGAGATGAACGCCTTGCTGCGCCATACCGAGGACGGCCTGAAGCGCGCGCGGCATGGCATCGGCAACCTGGGCCATGCACTCAAGACGCCGCTGGCGGTGCTCACCAGCCTGGCCGAGCGTCCCGAGCTCCAGGCACTGCCCGAGCAGCGCGAGGTCTTGCGCGAGCAACTGGCGCGTATCCGCCAGCGGCTGGAGCGGGAGTTGCGCCGCGCCCGGCTGGCCGGCGAGGCCCTGCCAGGCGCTCATCTGGATGCCGCCGAACTGCGCGAGCTCTGCCGGCTGCTCAATCGCCTGCATGGCGAGCACCTGCGGTTCGACTGCCATCTGCCCGAAGGACTGCGTCTGCCCTGGGACCGGGAAGACCTGCTGGAGCTGTTCGGTACCCTGCTGGACAACGCCGGCAAGTGGGCGGATCGGCAGGTTCGGCTGGAGGTGGCGCAGCGGGAAGAGGGCTATCTGATCCGGATCGAGGACGACGGCCCCGGCGTGCCGGAGGCGCAGCGCGAGGCCATCCTCGAGCGGGGTTCCCGGCTGGACGAGGCGGTGGCCGGTCATGGCCTGGGGCTGGGGATCGCCAAGGACATCGTCGAAGGTTGCGGTGGAGCCCTCGCCCTTGAGACTTCCCGGCTGGGTGGGCTGGCGGTGGTCATCCGCCTTCCGGCGCCGGTGCGCACAGCGTCTACGAGGTGACTTCTCGGTCAAGTTCTGCAGCGCGATGCCGATAACGGCATCAGCTCTTGCGATCAAGGAGAACCTCGTGAGCCTCAAACTTAAAGTCACCTTACTGGCGGTCCTGCCCGTCTGCCTGTTCACGCTCGTGCTGGGTGGTCTGTCTTACTGGGTCTTGCACGAGCAGGCGCTCAAGGACGTCGCCGATGCCCGCGAGCGGCTGATGGTGCAGAGTCGCAACGGCCTGCAGAACACCGTGGAAGCGGCCATGACCGTGGTCAAGCCGCTGTACGACAAGGCCGCCGCGGGTGATACCGAGGCGCGCCAGGAGGCCATCCGCCTGCTGTCCGCCATCAGCTACGGCAAGGATGGCTATATCTTCGGCTACGATTCCAACGTGGTCCGCCTGTTCAAGGGCAACGACCCGGCCGGGATCGGCAAGAGCTTCAAGGACAATCGCGATCCCAGCGGCGTCTACCTCAACCAGGAACTGATCCGGGTCGGCAAGGATGGCTCGCATTTCAGTCGCTACAGCTCTTCGCTGCCGGGCAACAAGGACGTGCTGGTGCCCAAGCTCGCCTATACCGACTACCTGCCCAAGTGGGATCTGGTGATCGGTTCCGCGGTGAACCTGGATGGCGTGGAGGCCGAGGTCGCCGCCGTGGCCGACCAGGTCGCCAAGCGTACCCAGGACCAGCTCTGGCTGATCTTTGGTACCTCCGGCGTGCTGCTGGTGGTGATAGGTATCGCCGCGCAACTCTTTGCCGCCCGGACCCTCAGGCCCCTGGCGCAGATTCGCGAGAACCTCGATGACATCGCCGCCGGCGAGGGCGATCTGACCCGCCGCCTGCCGGTCAACGGTCGCGACGAGATCGGTGAGCTTGCCGCTGCCTTCAATCGCTTCGTCGATCGCATCCAGGGCACCATCGCCCAGGTCGTCGACATCACCCACCAGTTCACCGGTCTGCTTGACGATGTGGCCCAGCAGGCCCAGCGCACCGATCGCGACATGCAGCGTCAGCGCAGCGAAACCGATCAGGTGGCGACCGCCATCAACCAGATGTCCGCCGCGGCACAGGAGGTGGCGAGCAGCGCCCTGCGGGCCTCCGAAGCCACCCGCCAGACCGAGGAGAAGGGCCGGCTGGCCCGGGAGACCGTGGCCACCAGCGTGGCGCGCATCCACGAGCTGGTCGAGGAGGTACGCCAGAGCAGCGTCTCCCTCGATGGCCTCAAGCAGGACGTCGGCGCCATCGTCGGCGTACTGGACGTGATCCGCGCCATCGCCGAACAGACCAATCTGTTGGCACTCAACGCCGCCATCGAAGCGGCCCGGGCCGGTGAAGCCGGGCGCGGTTTCGCCGTGGTCGCCGACGAAGTACGCGCGCTGGCCAGCCGGACGCAGCAGAGCACCCAGGAAATCCAGGGCATGATCGATCGTCTGCAGCAGGCCACTGGCCGTGCGGTGGGTGCCATGGAGCGCTCGGGAGGCATGGGCGAGGCCACTACGACCCAGGCCGAGCAGGCGGGGACAGCCCTGGCTGCCATCAGCGAATTGATCGCCACCATCAATGCCATGAACACCCAGATCGCCAGTGCGGCGGAAGAGCAGACAGCGGTGGCGGAGGAGATCAATCGCAGCGTCCATACCATCGCCGGTGCCGTGGACAGCATGGCCCAGGGGGCTCAACAGGGTGCCCAGAGTACTGCCGGCATGGTCGGTCTGGGCGAGCGGCTGGACGGATTGGTTCGCCAGTTCCGTGTATGATCGCTGGCGCGTCGGGTTCTCCGGCGCGCCTCTTCAGGTCGAGTTGGGGGGGGCTCACGGGAACCCCACGGCTTCCGAGGCTCTAAGCAAGGCCTGTCATCCTTGTTTGGAATCGCGAAAGCCAATGAAAAGTGCTCGGCTGGAAAACAAGACGTTCCTGATCCTGCTGGTGGTGGTCTCGCTGGCCTTCGTCTGGATCCTCACCCCGTTCCTGGGGGCGGTGTTCTGGGGCGCCATCCTCGCCATCCTGTTCGCACCGTTGCAGCGCTGGTTCGTCCGCCGCTTCAACAACAGGCGCAACCTCGGGGCGCTCTGCACCCTGTTCGTGATCCTGCTCATCGTCATCCTGCCGGTGGTGTTCATCGCCATTTCCCTGGTCCAGGAAGGCTCGCTGCTCTATCAGCAGATCAGCAGCGGTCAGCTCAACTTCGGCCAGTACTACCAGCAGATCTGGGGCGCCTTGCCGGATTCGGTACGCAGCGTCCTGCAGCGCTTTGGTGCCGGTGACCTGGACGGCATCCGCCAGAAGCTCTCCGCTGGTGCCATGCAGGGCAGCCAGTGGGTAGCCACCCAGGCCTTCAGCTTCGGGCAGGGCACCTTCCAGTTCCTGATCGGCTTCGGCGTGATGCTCTACCTGCTGTTCTTCCTGCTGCGCGACGGTTCCCAGCTGGTGGCGCTGATCCGCAAGGCCATTCCGCTGAGTGACATGCACAAGCGCAGCCTGATGGCCAAGTTCACCGCCGTGGTGCGCGCCACGGTCAAGGGCAACATCATCGTGGCCGTGGTGCAGGGCGCCCTGGGCGGCTTCATCCTCGGCGTGCTGGGTGTGCAGGGCGCGGTGCTCTGGGGCACCCTGATGGCCTTCCTCTCGCTGCTGCCCGCGGTCGGCTCGGCGCTGATCTGGGTGCCGGTGGCCATCTACTTCCTGGCCACGGGAGCGGTGATCAAGGGCGTGATCCTGATCGTCTTCGCCGTGGTGGTGATCGGCCTGGTGGACAACCTGCTGCGCCCCATCCTGGTCGGCAAGGACACCAAGATGCCCGACTACGTGGTGCTGATCTCCACCATCGGCGGCATGTCGCTGTTCGGCCTCAACGGCTTCGTCATCGGCCCGCTGATCGCCGCGCTGTTCATGTCGACCTGGGACCTGTTCAGCCACCGCGACGATATTTGATGAGCGACGTGCTCCAGGGGACTGGAGCACACGAACGGGCAGGGCGCGTCAGCCCTGGTCGGGCTCCGAGGGATAGCGGGTCGCGACCAGACTTTCCTTGACCTTGCGCAGGTGCGGCTGGAAATCCACGCCGCGCTTGAGCGTGACCCCGGTAGCGAGAATATCCAGCACGGTGAGCTGGATGATCCGCGAGGTCATGGGCATGTAGATATCGGTGTCTTCCGGCAGCGGAATGTCCAGGCTGTGGGTGCAGACCTTGGCCAGCGGGGTGTTGCTGGCGGTGAGGCCGAGCACCGAGGCGCCGTTGTCGCGGGCCAGCTTGGCCACGTCCACCAGTTCCCGGGTGCGGCCGGTGTAGGAGATGATCACGAAGAGATCGCCGGTCCTGGCGATGGAGGCGAGCATCCGCTGCATCAGGACGTCCGAATGCGCCGACACCGCCATGTTGAAGCGAAAGAACTTGTGCTGGGCGTCGAGGGCCACGGGCGCCGAGGCACCGAGACCGAAAAAGTGGATCTGCCGCGCCTGGATCATCAGGTCGACCGCGCGATCCACCGTGCGGGCGTCCAGCCGCTGGCGGGCGCTGTCCAGCGAGGCGATGGTGCTGCTGAAGATCTTTTCCGCGTAGGCCTCGGGTTCGTCGTTGGCTTCCACCGCCTGGCTGACATAGACCGCGCCACTGGCGATGCTTTGCGCCAGCTGGATCTTCATTTCCGGATAGCCGCTCACGCCCAGGGAACGGCAGAAGCGGTTGACGGTGGGCTCGCTGACCTGGGCCGCCTGGGCCAGGGCGGCGATGGTGTAGCGGGTGGCCTGCCGGGGATTCTGCAGAATGACCTCGGCGACCTTGCGTTCTGCGCGGTTGAGTTCGCCGATACGGGTCTGGATGGTTTGCAGCAGGGTGCTGGCACGATCCATGAGAACTCCTAGTGGTTGTTGTGCCTCTATCCTAAGGCTATAAAAGGTGTGGGCCGGGCTTACCCCTGCGCCGTATTTTTTAATATAAAGACTACGCGAATCGCCCCGGCTCCCCTATGATGGTGCTGGAATATCTCAAACTTTAAGTAAAAGAACGAATATTTATGGCTGGCGTCCGAGTTCTACCCTGTACCCTGGCAATCTTCGGCGCATTGGGCGATCTGGCCCTGCGCAAACTTTTCCCTGCCCTGTATCAGCTGGATCGTGAAGGTCTGCTGCACGAGGATACCCGCATCATGGCGCTGGCGCGTGACCAGGGCGATGGGGTCAAGCAGCTGGAACACATCGAGGAGCGCCTGCGCCACTATGTGCCCAAGGCCGATTGGGACGAAGCGGTATGGACCCGGATGCGTGGTCGTCTCGGCTATCGCGCCATCGATTTCCGCAATCGCGAAGACTATACGGGACTTGCCGAGGATGTGGGTGAGACGTCGCCGCTGATCGCCTATTTCGCCACCCCGGCGCTGGTCTACAGCGCCATCTGCGAGAACCTCGCCGCCGTCGGCCTGTGCGAGCGCACCCGGGTGGTGATGGAAAAGCCCATCGGCTACGACTTGGAATCCTCCAAGGTGGTCAACGATGCCGTGGCGCGTTTCTTTCCCGAAGACCGCGTCTATCGCATCGACCACTACCTGGGCAAGGAAACCGTCCAGAACCTCATCGCCCTGCGTTTCGCCAACAGCCTGTTCGAGACCCAGTGGAACCAGAACTACATCTCCCACGTGGAGATCACCGTGGCCGAGAAGGTCGGCATCGAGGGTCGCTGGGGCTACTTCGACCAGGCCGGCCAGCTGCGCGACATGGTGCAGAACCACCTGCTGCAACTGCTCTGCCTGACCGCCATGGATCCGCCGGCGGATCTTTCCGCCGACAGCATCCGCGACGAGAAGGTCAAGGTCCTCAAGGCCCTGGAGCCCATCACCGCCGACCAGCTCGCCAGCCGGGTGGTCTTGGGGCAGTACACCGCCGGCTACAGTGACGGCAAGCCGGTGCCGGGCTATCTGGAAGAGCCCAATTCCAACACCGAGAGCCGCACCGAGACCTTTGTCGCCATCCGCGCCGACATCCGCAACTGGCGCTGGTCCGGTGTGCCTTTCTATCTGCGCACCGGCAAGCGCATGCCGCAGAAGCTGTCGCAGATCGTCATCCATTTCAAGGAACCACCACACTACATCTTCGCCCCCGAGCAGCGCAGCCTGATCAGCAACCGTCTGATCATCCGCATCCAGCCGGACGAGGGCATCTCGCTGCAGGTGATGAGCAAGGATCAGGGCCTGCGCAAGGGCATGCAGCTGCGCAGCGGTCCGCTGCAGCTCAACTTCTCCGAGACCTTCAAGCACCTGCGCACGCCGGATGCCTACGAGCGACTGCTGCTGGAAGTCATGCAGGGCAACCAGTCGCTGTTCGTCCGCAAGGACGAGATCGAAGCGGCCTGGAAATGGTGCGACCAGCTGATGGATGGCTGGTCGAAGATGGGCGATTCGCCCAAGTCCTATGCCGCCGGCAGCTGGGGTCCGCTGACCTCCATCGCACTGATCGCACGAGACGGGAGATCCTGGTATGGCGACGTCTGATCTGGGGCAGGGCGTGACCCTGCGCGAACTGCCTGACCGCGACGCCCACGCGGCGGCGCTGGCCGAGACCGTCACCACCGCGCTGCGCCAAGCCCTGGCGGCTCGCGGCGAAGCGCTGCTGATCGTCTCCGGCGGTCGCAGTCCGGTGCCCTTTCTGGAGCGCCTGGCCCAGGCCGAGCTGGACTGGTCCAGGGTGCTGGTGACCCTGGCGGACGAGCGCTGGGTACCCGGTGACCATCCGGACAGCAATGCCGGCCTGCTGCGCAAGCACCTGTTCCAGGGGCCTGCCGCCACGGCCGGCTTCGTCGACCTCTACAGCCCGGCCAGCTCCACGGAAGAGGGCATGGCCCTGACCGAAGCCCGGCTGCGCGACGCCCTGGCGACGCCCGATGTGCTGGTGCTGGGCATGGGTGACGACGCCCATACCGCCTCGCTGTTCCCCGGCAGTCCCGGCCTGGAAGAGGCCCTGGATCCGGCCAGCGAGCGCCTCAGCTTCCCCGGCGTGGCACCGTCCGCGCCCCAGACCCGCATCACTCTGAGCCGTGCCTACCTGAGCCGCGCGCGGCAACAGATCCTCGCCATCCAGGGCGCAGGCAAGCGACAGGTGCTGGAAACCGCTCTGGCCGAGGGCGACGAGCTGGCCACTCCGATCAAGGCGTTCCTGCGCGAACCCCTGGTCGTCTTTTGGTGCCCCTGACGAGGAGTTGAGTTTTGGACATGCAGAACAAGATCGCGACCCTAGATGCCCTGTGCGCCCGCGCGCGGATCCTGCCGGTGATCGTGATCAACGATCCCGCTGACGTGCTGCCGTTCGCCGACGCCATGGCTGCGGGGGGACTGACCGCCCTGGAAATCACCCTGAGATCGGCCCACGGGCTGGACGCGGTGCGCCTGCTGCGCCAGGAACGTCCCGAGCTGGATGTCGGTGTGGGCACCGTGCTGGACGTGCGGATGTTCGACGCCGCGGTCGAGGCCGGCGCCCAGTTCATCGTCACCCCGGGCACCACCGAGGAGATCCTCCAGGCCGGGGTAGCGGCGCCCATTCCGCTGCTGCCCGGCATCGCCACGCCCTCGGAGATCATGCAGGCCTACCGCCTGGGGTATCGCCGCTTCAAGCTGTTTCCCGCCAACGTCTATGGCGGCGTCGATGCGCTCAAGGCCTTTGCCGGCCCCTTCGCCGAACTCAAGTTCTGCCCCACCGGCGGCGTCAACCCGGGCAATGTGAAGAACTACTTCCAGCAGCCCAACCTGCTGTGCGTCGGCGGCAGCTGGATGCTGCCCGGCGATGTGGTGAAGGCCAAGAACTGGACCCGCGTCGAGCAGCTGTGCCGCGAGGCCCTGGCCACACTGGACTGACACTGCGGCCATCCGTCACCCGCCAGGCTAGTGCGGTGTCTCTGAAGTTCGCGCAAGAATTGGCGAGTGATTTTTTGGCTATGGCTAGGCGCCGGTACGAGTCATAGCAGGGCTATGGCGAGGAGTGGCAACGCCGCCATAGCCGAAAAAGCGCCGCCAAAATTGTGCAGTCAACTTCTGAGACACCACACTCGCTAGGCTGGCGCGAGCAGGGGCGCTATCATGCGCCCCTGTCTTTTTCCTGGCGCCCGTTCCGTGGCGCCTTTGTCGTCCACTACACCGGGAGGTGCCTGATGACCCTCGACAAGAATCCCCCAAACGAAATCCTCGAAGAAAGCGCACCCGCGCCGGCTGGCGAAAAGCTGCAGAAGGTGCTGTCGCGCCTGGGCGTCGGCTCTCGTCGCGACGTCGAGGCCTGGATCGGCGAAGGCCGCATCAAGGTCAACGGCGTGGTTGCGCCCCTGGGCCTGCGCGTCATGCCCAAGGACGCCATCGCGGTGGACGGTCGCCTGCTCAAGCGCGACCAGGCCGAGGAAGTGGTACGCCGCGTGCTGATCTATAACAAGCCCGAAGGCGAGATCTGCACCCGTGACGATCCCGAAGGCCGACCCACCGTCTTCGACCGCCTGCCCAAGCCCAAGCAGGGCCGCTGGATCAATGTCGGTCGCCTGGATATCAATACCACCGGCCTGCTGCTGTTCACCACCGATGGCGAACTGGCCAACCGGCTGATGCACCCGTCCTACCAGATGGACCGCGAGTACGCGGTACGGGTACGGGGCGAGGTGACCGAAGAGATGCTGCTGCGCCTGAAGAACGGGGTGATCCTCGAAGACGGCCCGGCGCGCTTCACCGATGTCCAGCAGGCGCCGGAAGGCGACGGCTTCAACCACTGGTTCCATTGCGTGGTGATGGAAGGCCGCAACCGCGAAGTCCGCAGGCTGTGGGAATCCCAGGGCCTGGTGGTGAGCCGGTTGAAGCGCGTACGTTTCGGTCCGGTGTTCATGACCAGCGATCTGCCGGTCGGGCGCTGGCGCGAGATGACCCAGGGGGAGATCGACATCCTCGCGGGCGAAGTCGGCCTGCCGCCGGTGGCGCTGCCGTCCATGGGCGGCAAGACCAAGGAAAAGCTCGAGCGTCAGCAGCGCAAGACCGCGCGGCCGATCGATGCCGGTCGGGGTTCGCGCAACAAGCTCAACAAGACGGGCAAGACCGGCAAGCCCCAGGGGTCGGCCGTGGCCGAGCGTCCCAGCGAAATGGGCCGCAAGCCGGTCAGCAAGGGCCGTACCTCACCGGGCATTGCCCCGCGTCGCGGTCCGAGCGGCGGCGGTACCGGCAAGGGCGGTCGCCGCTAAGCAGAGAGGTCGCCTGGCCCCAGGCGACTGCTAGGCCAGGCTGCAGAATCGATTGCGGCCTTCGGCCTTGGCCTGATAGAGGGCGCGATCCGCGCGCAGCAGCAGGCAGCGCGGAGACTCGACGTCGCGCAGGGTCGCCAGACCCAGGCTCAGGGTGACCGGCAGGGGGATGGCACCGGCGGTCTCCGACTGGGCCTCCACCGCCGCTCTCAGGCGTTCCGCCACGATATGCGCCGCGTCGTGGCCGGTGGCAGACAGCAGTACGCAGAATTCCTCGCCGCCAAAGCGAAAGACCATGTCCATGCTTCTCAGGTTGTTGCCGAGGGTGCGGGCGGTCTGGCGCAGCACGTCGTCGCCGACGCTATGGCCGAACCTGTCATTGATGCGCTTGAAGTGGTCCAGGTCCAGCATCAGCAGCGACAGCGGCTGCTGGGTCCGGCGGGCCAGTTCCAGTTCCCGCACCAGGGCGCGATCCAGGGCGCTGCGATTGCCGACACCGGTCAGGGCATCGCGCAGGGCGTTGTTCTGGGCTTCGCGAAACAGCAGGGCATTGCGCAGGGGAAACAGCAGGCTGCCGAGCAGGTATTCCAGCGCCCCGAGTTCGCTCTCCTGGAAGCGCTCCTGGCGGTAGAAGGTCAGGTCACCCAGGCGCAGGTCCCCCTGGCTCAGGTGATAGTGCACCTGATGACCCTGTTCTTCGCCCAGGCCGATGGCCACGTCTTCCGCGGCATTGCGGTAGCTGAGGCCGGGCAGGTCCACCAGGGTATCAACCTCCTGCCGGAAGAGTTGCAGGACCCGTTCGAGCTCCAGCGAGGTCTGCAGGACGCTGAGCAGCCGCTGACGCAGCGCGCCCAGCACCGCCGGATCGCTGTCGCGGGCGGGGGCGGCCAGGTTGGAGTTGCGCTGCTGGCGAGCGCGATCGAGATTGATGGTGTTGGACGAGGGCGGGACCATGCCTGTTCTCCTTGGCGGATAGTCCCTCTACAGCGAGAAGCGTGCCAGTCTCGCAGTGGCAGTAAAATCAATGACTTAGGCGTATGGTGGCGATTGGCCGTCTGTAAGTTGACGCCCAGAAGCCAGGCGGGACGCTTTCGCGACCCGCTCGTGACGACTTTCCGACGCGGGGCCTATACCTTGAGTACCAGCTTGCCGAAGTTCTCGCCGGAGAACAGCTTCATCAGGGTCTCGGGGAAGGTGTCCAGGCCTTCCACCACATGCTCGCGGGATTTGAGCTGGCCGTCGGCCAGCCAGATCGCCAACTGCTTCTGCGCCTCGGCATAGCGAGCCGCGTGGTCGAGCACGATGAACCCTTCCATGCGCGCGCGGTTGCTGAGCAGCGCCAGATAGTTCTGCGGGCCCTGCACCTTGTCGCTGTTGTACTGACTGATGGCGCCGCAGAGCACCACCCGTGCGCGGAAATTGATCTGCGCCAGCACCGCGTCGAGGGTCGGACCGCCGACGTTGTCGAAATAGACGTCGATGCCGTTGGGGCACTCGCGCTGCAGGGCGGCCGCGAGGTCCGGTTCGGCCTTGTAGTCGATGGCGGCGTCGAAGCCGAGCTCCTCGATCAGATAGCGGCATTTCTCCGCGCCACCGGCGATGCCCACCACATGGCAGGCCTTGAGCTTGCCGATCTGGCCGACCATGCTGCCCACCGCGCCGGCGGCGCCGGAGACCACGATGGTCTGGCCGGCCTTGGGCTCGCCGACCTCCAGCAGGCCGAAGTAGGCGGTCAGGCCGGTCATGCCGAGCACGGAAAGGTACTGGGGCAGGCTGGCCTTGCTGGGGTCCACCTTGTAGAAGCCCTGGGGCTCGCCCAGGTAATAGTCCTGGATGCCGAGCATGCCATTGACGGTATCGCCCACCTTGAAGTCCGGGTGGTTGGACGCCACCACCTCGCCGACGCCCAGGGCGCGAATGACCTCGCCGATGCCGATGGGCTTGATATAGGACTTGCCCTCGTTCATCCAGCCGCGCATGGCCGGGTCGAGGGAAAGGTACAGATTCTTGATAAGCACCTGACCGGCGCCGGGTTCGCCGATCGGCTGCTCGACGCGCTCGAAGGTGTCGGCGGTGGGTTCGCCGGATGGGCGTTTGGCGAGCAGGAATTGGCGATTGGTACGGGACATGGTGTTCTCCTGACGGGAAGGATCCACTTCCGACCCGTCAGGAGGGGCGCGGGTTCTAACGGCGGCGTGCGGTCAGTAGCAAACTGGCCAAAAGACCGGCGACCAGGCCCCAGAAGGCCGAGCCGATGCCGGCCAGCGTCAGGCCCGAGGCGGTGACCAGAAAGGTGATGAGTGCCGGTTCGCGCTGGCCGGGGTCGGCGAGGGCGCCGTGCAGGCCGTTCATGATGGAGCCGAGCAGCGCCAGGGCGGCTACCGAGATCACCAGTTCGCCGGGCAGCGAGGCGAACAGCGCTGCCAGGGTGGCGCCGAACAGCCCGGCGATGCCATAGAAGAGTCCGCACCAGACCGCCGCGGTATAGCGCTTGCTGGCGTCCTCATGGGCCTGGGGACCGGTGCAGATCGCCGCGCTGATGGCCGCCAGGTTGATGCCATGGGAGCCGAAGGGTGCCAGCAGCAGCGAGGCGAGGCCGGTGGTGGCGATCAGCGGGGAGGCCGGGACCGCGTAGCCATCGGTGCGCAGTACGGCGATACCGGGCATGTTCTGCGACGCCATGGCCACCACGAACAGCGGGATGGCGATGCCGATGGTGGCGGCCAGGGAAAAGGTCGGGCTGGTCCACACCGGCACCGCCAACTCCAGGCGCAGGCCGTGGAAGTCCAGCAGGCCCAGCCCGGCGGCCAGCAACAGGCCAGCCACCAGGGCGACCAGCACGCAATAGCGCGGCCACAGCCGCTTGGCCACCAGATAGGCCAGGGCCATGCCCAGCACCAGCGCGGTCTGGTGCTGGGCCGCGGAGCAGATCTCGATGCCGATGCGAAAGAGGATGCCGGCCAGCAGAGCGGCGGCCAGCGCCGGCGGGACCCGGCGCAGCAGGCGGTCGACGCTGCCGGTGAGGCCGCAGAGGGCGAGCAGCACGGCGCAGAGGACAAAGGCGCCGATGGCGTCGCTGTAGGGCACCGACGGCAGGCTGGTGACCAGCAGCGCGGCGCCCGGGGTCGACCAGGCGATGACGATGGGGGTGCGGTATTTCAGCGACAGGCCGATGGTGGTCAGCGCCATGCCGATGGACAGTGCCCAGATCCAGGAGGAGATCTGTCCGCTGCTCAGGCCGGCATTCTGGCCGGCCTGGAACATCAGCACCAGGGAACTGGTGTAGCCCACCAGCATGGCGACGAAGCCGGCGACCACGGCGGCGGGCGAGGTATCGGCCAGCGGGGAAAGGCGTTGCGGAGCCGCGTGCATCGAAAAACCTCAGTGATGGCCGAACAGGATGGGATAGAGGGACAGCACCAGCAGCAGGGCCATGCTCCAGTTGAACAGCCGCAGCCGTGCCGGGCTGCTGAGCAGACGGCGCAGGCCCATGCCGAACAGCGTCCAGAGGCTGACGCTGGGCAGGTTGATCAGGGCGAAGAGCAGGGCAACCAGCAACAGGTTGGCGGTGAAGTTCTCGGCCGGAATATAGGCGGTGACCGCGCCGATGGCCATCACCCAGGCCTTGGGGTTCACCCATTGAAAGGCTGCTGCCTGGAAGAAGCCGAAGGGCTTGCCGCTGCCCGATTCGTGCGGCGTGGGGGCAGAGGCGGTGGCCAGCTTCCAGGCCAGATACAGCAGGTAGGCGCCGCCAATGACCCGCAAGGCGATCTGCAGCGGCGGATAGAGCACGAACAGCTGACCCAGGCCGAGGCCGGTGCAGATGACCAGCAGCATGTGGCCCAGGCTGATGCCGAACATGTGCGGCAGGGTCCGCCGAAAGCCGAAATTCACTCCCGACGCCAGCAGCATCATGTTGTTGGGGCCGGGCGTGGCGGAGGAGACGAAGGCGAAGAGCGTGAAGGCGGAGAGCAGTTCGACGGTCATGAGGGGCATCCCTGGGCTTTGCGCCAGCTTAGCCAGGCCGCTCGGGCCGGTATCCGTACACCAAGGCCGCGAACCAGCGGTACAGTTTTCAGGAGTCGACCGAAGGGGTCAAACTGTCCTGGCTTTCGGTTTCGCTCTCCTGGCGGCCGGCCAGGGCCTGATTGAACGCCAGCCAGCCCTCGGCCGCGTCCGCTCCCGCCGAAGCCAGCGCCGCCTGCACCAGGCGCATCTGCTCGCGTCTCAGGGTCTGCTCCAGGGCGGCGCCACCCCGGGTCAGGGATAGCCGTCGCTTGCGCTTGTCCGCGGCATCCGTCTCCATGGCCACCAGTTGCATCTCCAGCAACTGCCGCAGCGGAATGTTCAACGCCTGCTTGCTGACGTTGAGCACCTCCAGCAGCGCCTTGTTGCTCAGGCCCGGCTCGCGCGCGATGAAGAACAGGATGCGCTGGTGGACCCGGCTCAGGCCGCGCCGCGCCAGCATGTCGTCGGCCTTGGCGGTGAACGCCTGGTAACCGAAGAAGAAGGTCTCCATGACCAGGCGCTGCTGGGAGGTCTGATTTAGGTCAAGCATATTGACTTGTCTTTCCGGAGTGGATTAGGGTCGGTCAAGTAGTTTGACTCATTACCAGGCCACGGGCCACAGGAGGGCAGATGGCATTTTCCGAACGGGTGACCCGACTCAAGAGCAGCCTGATCCGCGACATCCTGGCAGCGGCGCAGCGCCCGGAGGTGATGTCCTTCGCCGGAGGACTGCCGGCCGAGCGCTGCCTGCCAGCGGTGGACTGGAGCACGATGCCGGCCGGCCTGGGTCAGTACGGCATGAGCGAGGGCGAGCCGGCGCTGCGCGAGGCCATCGCCGCCCAGGCCCGCGCCTATGGCCTGGACTGCACGGCGGACCAGGTGCTGGTGACCACGGGTTCGCAGCAGGCCCTGGATCTGATCGCCAAGCTCTATCTCGACGTCGGCACCCCGGTGCTGGTGGAGGGCCCGACCTACCTTGCGGCGCTGCAGAGCTTCCAGTTCTTTGGCGCCGAGTGCCTGGAGGTCAGTCTGACGCCGGAGGGCCTGGATCTGGAGGCCTTGCGCCTGCGCCTGGAAGAGCAACGCCCGGCCTTCGCCTATCTGATCCCGACCTTCCAGAATCCTTCCGGGGTGCGCTATTCCGCAGCCAACCGTGCGGCGGTGGCAGCCCTGCTGGACGAGTATGGCGTGACCCTGGTCGAGGACGAGCCCTATCGCGAACTCAGCTATGACGGCGCGCCGGCGCGGCCGCTGTGCGGCCAACTCCGGCGCAGCGCCTGGATCCACACCGGCAGCCTGTCCAAGACGCTGCTGCCCGGCCTGCGCGTGGGCTACCTGATCGCCTCGCCTGAACTGCTCAAGCCCCTGCGGGCGCTCAAGCAGGCGGCCGATCTGCACACCTGCCGCATGAGCCAGTGGCAGGTGCTGCAATGGCTGGGTAGTGAGCGTTATGCCCGGCACCTGGAGGAGGTCCGGGCCTTCTACCGTGAGCGTCGCGATGGCTTCGCGCGGGCGCTGACGCGACATTTCAGCGACATCGCCGACTGGCAGATTCCCCAGGGTGGACTGTTCTTCTGGTTACGGCTGAAAACGCCCCTGGATACCCGTACGCTGCTGGATGCCGCCCTGGCGCAGGACGTCGCCTTCATGCCGGGCGAGCCATTCTTCGCCGAACCGGATCGTCACCGCGGTCTGCTGCGGCTCAATTTCAGCCATGTGCTGCCCGAACGGCTGGATACGGGCCTTGCGCGCCTGGCCAGCGTGATCCGGGAAGCCACCCCCCATGACAAGGAGCTGTGAGATGTATCAGGTCTATGGCGATCGTCGTTCCGGCAACTGCTACAAGGTGGTGCTGATGCTGCACCTGCTCGGCCTGGAGTATCGCTGGCACGAGGTCGATATCCTCGCTGGCGAGACGCAGAGCGAAGCCTTTTTGGCGAAGAATCCCAACGGCAAGATTCCGGTGCTGGAGCTGGAAGACGGCACCTGCCTGTGGGAATCCAATGCCATCCTCAACTTCCTCGCCGACGGCACGCGCTTCCTGCCCAGCGAGCCGCGGCTGCGGACCCAGGTGCTGCAGTGGCAATTCTTCGAGCAGTACAGTCACGAACCCTATGTGGCGGTGGCGCGTTTCATCCAGCTCTACCAGGGGCTGCCGGCGGAGCGCCGGGAGGAGTACGAGGTCTGCCTGGTGCGCGGCTACAAGGCCTTGCGGGTGATGGAGCAGCAGTTGCAGCGCACGCCCTTCCTGGTCGGCGAGGACTACTCGATCGCCGATATCGCGCTCTATGCCTACACCCACGTCGCCCACGAAGGCGGCTTCAGCCTGGACGACTATCCGGCCATCCAGGCCTGGCTGGCGCGGGTAGCGGCGCAGCCGGGGCATATCGCCATCGGCTGAAACGCGAGCGGGGAGCCAGGGCTCCCCGCGGGACGCTCGGACGTGATCAGCGAGCGCTGACCACGAACTGCCAGTACTGGTTGAGGCGGCGCTCGCCACCGTTGGCGGTCAGCAGCACGGAGGACGGCGGCTTGGACTGCAGCTCCGGCAGGGATTTCATCAGCGTCAGCCAGTTGCTGTAGTAGGTCTGCAGGCAGCGGCGGGCGGTGCCGTTGTTCTGCAGGGAGGTGAGGGCCTTCTGGTAGGCCGGCTCGATCTGCGACAGTGCCTGGACGACACAGCTGTCGGTATCGGAGAAGCGGGCCGTATCGCCGATGCGGGTTCCGGCGATCACCGCCTTGTTCGCGCAGCTCTTGAAGGCAACCATGCTGGCCTGCTCGAACTGCAGGGCATCCTGGTCCATGGCGAAAACGGGGGCGTTGCAGACAGCGGCTGCAACGAGGACTAAGGCGTAAGCGTGGCGTTTCATGGTGGCGTCCCTGGCTACGTCATACAACGTGATGGCATCAATGCACAGCGGCAGACTGCGCCGCCGGACAAATGTTCAGCGCAAAAGGCGGCAAAGCGCCATCAGGTGAATTCCACCAGACCGACGGTAGTGAGACCTATGAACAGGGCGGTCAGGGCGACCATGGCGAACGCCAGGAGATAATCTTCCATCAGGGCTTTCCCTACTACGATGACGGCAGTAGGACCGATGGCAATTGGCCAGGTTCGTGCGGAAGCGCAGCGCGCGCAAGCGGGCCGACGAAAGGTCATCGGGCCGAGGGGAGGGCGACGACGCCCGATGGGCGCCGTCGCCTAGACATCACTCTTCCAGACGGTTCTTGTCGAGTTGCTTGGCCAGGCCGGCGCCCAGATCGGCACCCGTTACCGGTGCAGCATTCGGATCCGACATGGTGCGGGTCGCGAGCTGTTCGACCGCCTTGGCCTGCATCGGCGGCAGCTTGACGCTGGCCAGGCCGTCGCCGCCGTCCACGGCGGGGCTGGGCTGCTCCACGAACTCCCAGTCCTGACCCTGGTTCCAGGGACCGCGCATATCGCCTTCGCCTTGCGACATGTTGTAGTAGACGCTGGCGAATTCCGGCCGCGGTGGCATCTTGCCCTGGGGGAAGTTGGGCTGGATGGAGTGCAGCGCGTTCTCGAAAGACTTCTGGTGCGCGATCTCGCGGGTCATCAGAAAGCTCAGGGTGTCCTTGATGCCGGCATCGTCGGTGACGTTGATCAGGCGCTCGTAGACGATCTTGGCCCGGGCCTCGGCGGCGATGTTGGATCGCAGGTCGATGGTCGGCTCGCCGACGGTGTCGATGTAGGCCGCGGTCCAGGGCACCCCGCCCGAGTTGATCAGTTGCGGGCCGCCACCGTAGAGGATCTGGGTGAGGTGGGAGTCATTGCCGGCACCGGTCAGGGAGCGGTACATGTCCGCTTCTTCCTGGGTCTTTTCCGCCAGGTCGCCCTTGGCGCCCTTGTTCAGCATGGCGATCATCGAACCGATGATTTCCAGGTGGCTGAGTTCTTCGGTGGCGATGTCGAACAGCATGTCCTTGCGGCCCGGGTCGAGCTCGGCTATCGCCTGGGTGAAGTAGCGCATGGCGGCGGCGAGTTCGCCTTGGGGACCGCCGAATTGCTCCAGCATCAGGTTGGCGAGACCGGGATTGGGTTCGGACACGCGCACGGTGTATTGCAGTCGCTTGTTATGGACGAACATGTAACCTCCAGGGGCTAGTCACGGTATAACTCGGGCGTTTCAGCGCTTCGCGGTCAGATCGGGGTCGGCGGAGCGTTCCAGGAAGGCGCGGGTGGTGGCGGGCAGGTCTTCCAGCAGCCAGGCCGCCATGGCCTTCTCCTGTTCGAGGATGCGTTCGCAGGCCTGCTGCGTTTCGCTGTCGCCGATCTCGGCAGCTGCCGCGATCAGCGTGGTGTAGGTGGCGATTTCGATGTTCTCGAAGACATAGCCGGCGATGGCCCCCTTGATGACCTCATCGCTCATGGGTGCGCCGCCGATGGCCTGGCCCAGCGCCATCAACTTGCCGCCCATGTCCTTGAGGGTCGAGGGGCTGCTGCCGTGACGGCTCAGGCAGCCTTCGATCACCCGCCGCTGTTCCTGGGTCTCGCGGATGTGCTGCTCGATACGCTGGCGCAACTGCGGATAGTGCTCCAGGCGCGCGGCCTGGGCGGAGAGCATCTTCTCGGCCTGTTCCTCCATGGCATGGGCATCACGCAGCCAATCGATGAGGTTGTCTTGCTTGGAAGCGGTCATGAAAAACTCCTGCTCGTGGAGAGTGGCGACAACGGGCTGGAGCGCCCCGCCAGATTGCGTTCTGTCTGCTTATTAGTGGTCCTGGCCTAGCCAGAGATTCGGGTGGCGACGGCCTTTCGGATCGATGGGGAAGCCCTGGGCTTTTTGTTTTACAAGCCCAGCGGCAGGAGCTTGTCTGGCAGGCCGAGTTGTTGGACAGACACCTGCCTGCTGTACAACTCTTGTATTAGCCAAATAGCGTCTTTAGTCATATCTTTGCCGTTCACCCCCTCGAGCAAACCGTTCATTCCGTACTTGCCGAAGCCAGGGACATCTGTGTCAGGATCCGGCGAATGCATGGGAAGGAGTCAGCATGAAAGGGGCTGAGGAACAGCTGTCAGGCGTAGGCCCGGTCAGGCCACCGGAGGCACGCTGGCCGGATCCGAATGTGCCGGGGCTGGAGCCGGACGAGATCATCGCGCAACTGCGGGCGTCGGCTGCGGGCGCTGACTGGGCCTGGTACCAGCGCCGTGGCCACTGGTCTTGCATGGCCACCGGAAATGACGCCGGTGGCTGGCCGGAATTGCTCGAGGACGAGGAGCTGGCGCAGCTGTCCGCCCAGGCCTCGCTCCGCTGCTATCCCACCGGCAGTGGCCCGACCCCGCTGGGCTGGTTGCTCGCCCGTCCCGATGGCCATACCGATTTCGCCGCCCTGGCCCTGAGATTCGGCTTCGTGCTGCAGCGCCTGCAGTTGCAGCGGGCCCAGGCCATCCAGCAGGTGCTCTACGACATCACCTACCTGGCCAGTTCGACTCTGGATCGCCAGTTGTTCATGCAGCGCACCCATGAGTTGCTGGTGACCCTGATCGATGCGGAGAACCTCTGCCTGGCATTGCTCGATCCCGACGCCGACCGGATCCACTATCCCTATTACTTCGATCAGCGCGACGAGAGCCCCCCGGCGCCGGGTTCCTTCGAGCCGCTGGACAGGGAGCAGCCGAGCCTGACCGCCTTTGTCCTCATGCACGGCGAGCCGCTGCTGCTGCCCAAGGAGGCCATGGAGGCCGCCCAGGCCAACGGACCCTATTACTGCCAGGGCAGCGTGCCCGAATTCTGGATGGGCATCCCGCTCAAGGATGGCGCCGATCGCACCTTCGGCGTGCTCAGTCTGCAGGTCTACGACCGCGAGCGCCGTTACGGCCCTGAGGACCAGGCACTGTTCCAGGTCATCGCCCGTGACGTGGCCATGGCCCTGGATCGCATTCTCCGGCGCGAGGATCTGGAAGCCACCGTGGGCCAGCGCACCCAGGAGCTGTCGGAGGTCAACGCCCGGCTGCGCGAGCAGATCGCCGAGCGCGAACGCGCCGAGCAGTTGCAGGCGGCGCTGTTCCGCATCGCCGAGCTGTCCAGCGCCAGCACCGACATGCCGGAATTGCTGGGGGGGCTGCACCGCGTCGTCGGCGAGTTGCTCTATGCCCACAACTTCTACATCGCCCTCTACGACGACGCCTCGGGCGAGGTGAGCTTTCCCTATTTCGCCGATGAGCGCCGTACCGCGGCCCCCGTCGCCCGGCGCGGCAGCCGCGGCTATACCGAATACACCATCCGCCAACGGCGGCCCTGCATCATCGATCGGCACAAGGCCCGCCTGCTCATCGAGCGCGGCGAGATCACCCCGGTCGAGGGCACCCCGGAAGCCTGTTCCTGGCTGGGCATCCCGCTCTATGACGGCAAGCAGGTCCGCGGCGTGCTGGCGGTGCAGAGCTATCGCGAAGATGTCCGTTACAGCCAGCGCGACCAGGAGCTGCTGACCTTCGTCTCGCGCCACATCGATACCGCCTTGTCCCGGCGCAGCGCTGCGGAAGCCATCCAGCAGTCGCGCCAGGCCCTGGAGGTCAGGGTGCAGGAGCGCACCCGGGCCCTGGATGCGGCCAATGCCCGACTGCTGTACGAGAACAATCACGATGCCCTGACCCGGCTGCCCAATCGCAGCTTCTTGCAGCAGCGCCTGGGCGAACTCTGGACGGCGCTGGAGCGCGACGGTGCCGGCCTGGCGGTGATGTTTCTCGACCTGGACAGGTTCAAGCGCATCAACGACCAGTTCGGCCATCCCTTCGGCGATCTGCTGCTGGTGGCGGCGGGGGAGCGGCTGTCTGGCTGCCTGCGGGAGACCGACCTGCTGGCGCGGCTGGGGGGTGACGAATTCGCCATCCTGGTGCCCGGTGGCGGTCTGGAGTCGCCGGTGGCCATCGCCCAGCGCATCATCGACGCCTTCGATCGCCCGCTGGTGATCGACGACCACAGTCTGTTCGCGTCCTGCAGCATCGGCATCGTGGTGGCCGATCCCAGTCTGCATCGCCAGCCGGATGACCTGCTGCGCGATGCCGACACGGCCATGTACCGAGTCAAGCAGGGCGGCCGCGACAACTTCGCGGTGTTCAACCAGGAACTGCGCCAGGTGGTGTCCGACCAGGTGGTGCGCGAAGGCGCGCTGCGCAAGGCGCTGAAGAACGGTAACGAACTGGAGCCCTTCTTCCAGCCGATCATCGAGGTCGGCACCGGTCGCGTGGCGGCGCTGGAGGCGCTGATCCGCTGGCGACAGCCCGATGGCAGCGTGCTGGCGCCGGGGGCCTTTCTCCCCGAGCTGGAAGGCCTGCGCCTGATCGGACGGCTGGATACCTACATGCTGACGCGCATCGCCGCCACCCTGGCCGAGCCCGCCCAGGCTCATTGGCCGGTGGTGCACGTCAACTGCTCCAGCTACAGCATCGTGCAGCCGGAATTCGCCGACGAGGTGCTGAGCATCCTCGCCGCGTACGGTGTGGCGCCGTCACGGATCTGCCTGGAATTGACCGAAGGGGCCCTGGTCGCCGAGCCCGAGCGTGCCAAGGCGGCCATGGAGGCCCTGGATCGCCACGGGGTCTCGGTGGTGCTGGACGATTTTGGCGCGGGCTTCTCGTCGCTGGGCTATGTCCACGAATACCGCTTTCGCGGCCTCAAGATCGACAAATCCTTTGTGCTGCGTCTGGGCGACAGCACGCGCAGTGTCGCCATCGTCCGCGCCATCGTGCGCATGGCCGAGTCGCTGGGCCTGGATGTGGTCGCCGAGGGCGTCGAGGACGCCCAGGCACTGCAACTGCTCAAGGACATGGGCGCCCGCCATGCCCAGGGCTATCTGTTCGCCCGGCCGCTGGACCTGCAGGCGACCCGGCAGCTATTGGGCAGGGCCGCCGGCTAGAAGGTGACGCCGGCCACCAGGATCAGGTTGGTGTAGGGCTGGCACTCGCCGGTGCGGATCTGCACCCGCGCCTGGCGACACAGGGTCTTCATCTCGTCATGGGAAACCAGGCGGCGGCTGCCCAGGGCACCGTCGGCGTTCAGGCGCTCCAGTTCGGCCAGGGCCGGGGGCTGGACCTCGAGGGTTTCCTCGGCGAGCAGATGGCTTTCCACCTGCATCTCGCTGAGCAGCGCCTGCACCACACTGAGGAAATCCGGGACGCCCGGGGTCACGGCCAGATCGACCAGGGGCGTGCCCGGCGGCACCGGCATGCCGGCGTCACCGATGACCACCAGGTCGCCGTGGCCGAGACTGGCGACGGCCTGGGACAGGGCGATGTTGAGCAGAGCGGTCTTCTTCACCGGGCGAGCTCCTGGCGGGTGGGGATGGAGGGCTGGGCGCCCGGACGGGTGACGGCGATGGCGGCGGCCTGCTGGCCGAGGGCGATGGCCGCCGAGACGCCCAGACCCTCCGCCAGGCCGGCGGCGAAGCCACCCAGGAAGGTGTCTCCGGCTGCCGTGGTATCCACCGCCTTGACCGGCGTGGCCGGATGGTGCTGGCAGCCGTCGGCGGAGACCTGCAGCAGGCCCTGGCCGCCGAGGGTCAGCAGCACCTGGCGGGCGCCGGCGGCGACCAGCTGGCGCGCAGCGGCTTCAGCCTGCTCCAGATTTTCCACCGGCAGGCCGGTCAGCAGGCTGGCTTCGCTTTCGTTGGGCACCAGGTAGTCGATATGGGCGTACCACTCGGCCGGCAGCGGACCGGTGGCCGGCGCCGGATTGAGGATCACCGTCTTGCCCAGCGCATGGGCGCGGGCGAGGGCGGCGCCCACGGTGGCCAGGGGGACCTCCAGCTGGGCGATCACCAGCTTGGCTTGGTCCAGCACGGATTCCTGGGCCTGCAGATGGGCGGCGGACAGTTCGCCGTTGCCACCGGCGACGATGACGATGGCGTTCTGGCCCTGGTCGTCCACCAGGATGGAGGCGATGCCGGTGGGCACCTCGGCCGCCACCGAGACGCCCTGGCAGTCAATGCCTTCCTGGAGCAGGCTGCGGGTGAGGAAGTCGCCATAGGGATCGGCGCCGACGCAGCCGATCATGGCGACCCGGGCGCCCAGGCGCGCGGCCGCCACGGCCTGGTTGGCGCCCTTGCCGCCGGGTGCGGTGGTGAAGGTATGGCCGGCGAGGGTCTCGCCGCCCTTGGGCAGGCGCGGGGTGCGCACCACCAGGTCCATGTTCAGGCTGCCGATGACGACGACGTCAGGGTGCATGGGAGGTCTCCAGAGCAGAGGGCGCCGCGGTGGATTCGCGCAGCACCAGCCGGGGTACGGCGATGTCGTGGGTGGAAGGGCTGCCGACCGTCTCGCGGCGCGCCAGCAGCAGCTGGGCGGCGCGTTCGCCGAGGTCACGGATCGACTGGCCGATGGTGGTCAGGGCCGGGTAGAGATAGCGACTGAGTTCGATGTCGTCGAAGCCCACTACGGACAGCTGGCCGGGGACGCTCAGGCCCCGTTCGGCGGCGGCGCGCAGCACGCCCAGGGCGATGGTGTCGTTGCCGGCGAAGATCGCGGTCGGACGTTCCGCCCGGGCCAGCAATTCGCAGGCTGCGGCATGACCGGCGGCGGCGGTGAAGGGGCAGCGCTGGATGGCGCCAGGGGCGATACCGGCCTCCGCCAGGGCCTGCTGGTAGCCGGTGATGCGCTCGCTGGCGACGGGGGAGTCGGCCGGGCCGCCGATGCAGGCGATGCGCCGATGACCGAGTTGCAGCAGGTGGCGGGTGGCGAGCAGGCCACCCTGGTGGTGATCGATGCGGATATGCGCGGCCTGGACGCCATCCAGCGGGCGGTCGGCCAGCACCAGCGGGATGCGCAGGCCGGCGAGGGCGCGGGCGAAGCGCGGATCGCCGTCCACGGTGGCGACCACCAGACCGTCGATGCGGCGCTCCTTGAGCACCCGCAGATAGCGCAGCTGCTTGTCGGCGTCGTCATCGGAATTGCAGAGGATGACGCTGTAGCCCTGGCGTTCGCAGTGATCCTCGATCCCCCGCGCCAGCTCGGCGAAGTAGGGATTGACCGCATTGGGCACCAGCACGCCGAAGGTGCCGGTGGCGCGACTGCGCAGGGAGCGCGCCACGCCGCTGGGCACGTAGCCCAGTTCGGCGATGGCCGCCTCGACCTTTTCCCGCACGCCCGGGCTGACCGGGCGGCTGTTGTTCACCACATGGGAGACGGTGGTGTAGGAGATGCCGGCGTGGGCGGCGACATCCTTGATGGTCGCCATCAGCCCTTGCTCTTGGCGCGCTGGCTGCGGTAGGTGTCGAGGATCACGGCGACCACGATGACCGCGCCGGTGATGATGCGCTTGGTCGGCTCGCTGGCGCCGATCTGGGCCAGGCCTGCGGCCAGCACCGAGATGATCAGTACGCCGAAGAAGGTGCTGATGACCGAGCCGCGACCGCCCATGAGGCTGGTCCCGCCGATCACCACGGCGGCGATCACCTGCAGCTCCAGGCCGACGCCGGCATTGGGATCGGCGGCTTCCAGGCGGGAGATCTGGAACAGCGCGGCGAGGCCCGCCAGCAGGCCCATGAGGGCGAAGACGATGACCTTGTAGGGCTTGGGATTGATCCCGGCCAGGCGCACCGCTTCCTCGTTGGTGCCGATGGCGATCAGGTAGCGCCCGAGCACCGAGCGGGTCAGCAGCAACTGGGCGACCACGATCACCAGCAGGGCGATGACGAAGGAGGGCGAGATGCCGAAGGCGAAGGGCGTCGACAGCCAGGCATAGGCATCGCCGATGTAGGCGGTGCGCGAATCGGTCAACTGGTAGGCCGCGCCGCGGGCCATTTCCAGCACGCCCAGGGAGACGATGAAGGAAGGGATGCGCCAGGCCACGGTCACGCTGCCGGTGAGGGTGCCGGTCAGGGCCGCGCAGAGCATGCCCAGGGCGGCGGCGGGCAGAATGCCCCAGCCCCATTCCAGGGTGGCGACGCTGACCACGGCGGCGGCCAGGGCCACTACCGAACCCACCGAGAGGTCGATGCCGCCGATGATCAGGATGAAGGTCATCCCGGTCGCCAGCACCATCAGATCGGGGATCTGGTTGGCCAGGGTGGTGAAGGTGGCATAGGAGAGAAAGTGACTGCTCATCAGGGAGAACAGCACGATCATGGCCAGCAGGGCGGCGGCCAGGCCGACGTAGGTGCCCAGGCCCAGGCCGAAGGCGCGCCGGGAGGAGGTGACGGGAAGACTGCTCATCGAATGGCTTCCTGAGAAAGGGGTTGCGGCGGGACAGGTTCTTCCAGCAGGGCTTCGCGGGAGCGATAGCCGGCGAAGGCGGCGGCCAGCAGCCGCTCCTGATCCCAGTCATGGCGTTCGAAGGTGGCTTCCAGGCGGCCGGCGGAGATCACGCCGATGCGATCGCAGATCAGCATCAGCTCGCGCAGATCGCTGGAGACCACGACCAGGGCCTTGCCCTGGCGGGTGAGTTCGGCCAGCAGGCCATAGATCTCGAACTTGGCGCCGACGTCGATGCCGCGCGTGGGTTCGTCGAACAGCAGCACCTGGCAGTCGCGTTCGAGCCAGCGGCCGATGACCACCTTCTGCTGGTTGCCCCCGGAAAGTTCGCCCACGGGCTGGCTGCCGTCGTTGCAGCGGATGCGCATGCCCTTGATATGACGCTCGGCCAGGGCGGCTTCACGGGCGCCGCTGACCAGGCCCTGCTGAGCGACCTTGGCCATGTTGCCCAGGGCCAGGTTGGCGCTGATGGGCTGGCTGAGCAGCAGGCCTTCGCCCTTGCGGTCCTCGGTGATCAGGGCGATGCCCTGGCGTACCACCTTGGCCGGCGAGGCCAGGTCGACCGGTTTGCCGGCCAGGTGAACCGCGCCGGAGTCGGCGCGATCGGCACCGAAGATCAGCCGCAGCAGTTCGGTCCGTCCGGCGCCGATCAGCCCGGAGATGCCATAGATCTCCCCGGCGCGGACGCTGAAGGAGACGTCCTGGACCTTGTCGGCGCGCGACAGGCCCTTGACCTCCAGCAGCGGCGGCCCGAACCGGCGCTCGCCCATGTCCAGGTGCTCGCCGAGATCGCGGCCGACCATGAGGCTGACGATCTGGTCGGTGCCGTACTCCGCCATGGGCGCATCGGCTACCAGGCGGCCATCGCGCAGCACCACCAATTGCTGGGCGATACGCTTGAGTTCTTCCAGGCGATGGGAGATGTAGACCAGGGCCACGCCCCGGGCACGCAGCCGCTCGATCTGCTCGAACAGCAGCTCCACCTCGCGCGAGGTGAGCATGGCGGTGGGCTCGTCGAGGATCAGCACCCGGCAATCGCCGATCAGGTTGCGGGCGATTTCCACCATCTGCTGGTGACCCACGCCCAGTTCGGCGATGGGGGTATCCGGATCGATGGACTCCAGGCCGACCTGGGCCATGGCCAGCCGCGCCTGTTCGCGCAGCTGGCGGCGGTCGATCCAGCCCAGCCGCCGGGGCAGGCGGTCGAGAAAGAGATTTTCCGCCACGGTGAGGGTGGGCAGCAGATTGAGCTCCTGCATGACCATCCGCACCCCCTGGGCTTCCGCCTCACGGCGGCTGCCCGGGGCATAGGGTCGGCCGAGAAAGCTCAGCTCGCCGGTGGTGGGTTGTACCAGGCCACAGAGGATCTTGGACAGGGTGCTCTTGCCGGCGCCGTTTTCTCCAGTGAGCGCCAGCACCTGGCCGGCGCGCAATTCCAGGTCCACGCCGCCGAGTACCGGCTGTGCATAGGTCTTGCCGATGCCACGGGCGCTGAGGATGACCTCGGACGACATGGGGGCTCTCCTCGGATCAGGGCTGGGTGACGAGTTCGACCGGGGTCTCGATCACGCCGTCCTTGGCACCGGTAGGCTCGCCCTTGACCAGCTTGAGCGCGGCTTCGATCCCGAACACGGCCTGCTTGGCGGCGAACTGGTCGGCGGTAGCGAGGACGCGACCGTCCTTGAGCATCGGGTGGATGGCCTTGATGTTGTCGTAGCCGACGATCTGCACCTGGCCTTTCTTGCCGGCCGCGCGCACGGCGGAGACGGCGCCCAGCGCCATGCTGTCGTTGCCGGCCAGCAGGGCCTTCAGGTCAGGGTATTCGTTGAGCATGGCCGCGGCGACGGCGTTGCCCTTGTCGATTTCCCAGTTGCCGGATTGCACGCCGACGATCTTCATGCCGGCCGCTTCCATGGCGTCCTTGAAGCCTGCGGTGCGCTGCTGGGCGTTGGTGGTGGTGGAGACGCCCTCGATGATGCCGACCTGGTCACCCTGCTTGAGCTGCTTGGCCAGGTACTCGCCCACCAGGCGCGCGCCCTTGCGGTTGTCGGGACCGACGAAGGGGATGTCCAGGGACTTGGACTTGAGCACCTCGGGATCCAGGCGATTGTCGATGTTGACCACCTTGATGCCGGCGTCGCTGGCCTTCTTCAGTACCGGAACCAGCGCCTTGGAGTCGGCCGGAGCGATGACCAGGGCGTCGACCTTGGACACGATCATCTGCTCGACGATACGGATCTGGCTGGAGGTATCGGTCTCGTCCTTGATCCCGTTGGAGATCAGGTCGAAATCGGCGGAATGGTCTTTCTGGTAGGTCTTGGCGCCGTCTTCCATGGTCAGGAAGAATTCGTTGGCCAGGGACTTCATGACCAGCGCGACCTTGGGCTTTTCGGCGGCCGTGGCGTGACTGGCGGCGAGCGGCAGGATCAGCGAAGCGGAGGTGAGAGCGATAGCCGCCAGCAGGCGGGCAGGGCGAAAGGCCAGCATAGGGGAATCTCCGAATTCTTATGGTTCTTGTGGTCGCGCAAACGTTTGCGCGAAAGCGAGAATGTCCGCTTCGTTGGTAGCTGTCAACGGAAGTCACTACATGAATCGATTCAGCGCCAGGGGACGGCAGGTTGGCCCCGGCCCTGTAGCCCCCGGTATACTGTGCAATCGTGTTCAACCAGGCGCCCGGCGCCCGAGAGTCTTTGCCATGTCCTTTTCCGAATCCGCCCTGAAATCCCTCATCCGCGCCGTGCCCGATTTTCCCAAGCCGGGGGTGATCTTTCGGGACATCACGCCGCTGTTCCAGTCGCCCGAAGGCCTGCGCGCCGTCATGGCGGAGTTGCTGGAGCGCTATCGTTCGGCGTCCTTCACCCATGTCGGGGCGCTGGATGCCCGCGGATTCCTCATCGGCCCGATCCTGGCCTATGAACTGGGCAAGCCGCTGGTGCTGTTCCGCAAGCAGGGCAAGCTGCCGGCCGAGTTGCTGACCGAGGTCTACAGTACCGAATACGGCGACTCCGTGATCGAGGTGCACAAGGACAGCGTCAGCGCCGGTGATTCGGTGCTGCTGGTCGACGACCTTATCGCCACCGGCGGCACCCTGGTCGCCGCTGGCAACCTGATCCGCCGCCTGGGCGCCGAGGTCCACGAGGCCGCCGCCATCGTCGACCTGCCCGAACTGGGCGGCTCCAAGCGCCTGGAAGCCGCCGGCATCCCCACCTTCGCCCTGACGAGCTTTGCGCTGTCGGAGTATTGATGAGGTCACGCGACAGCTGACTTAGCTTTATCGCGGCCATGGGCCGCTCCTACAAAAGCATCACCCCCTGTAGGAGCGGCCGCATCGGCGGACCGCCATGGCCGCGATAGGACGTTGTAAGCCGTATTAAGGCGTGCCAGCCGGTCTTCTCGGCTCCAGCGGATACAGGTCCACCTCGTCCGCCAGCTTGGGCAACTCGTCGAGGAAGACGAGGGTATGGGGCTGGTTGAAGTGGTCGTCCTGGGCGGCGACCGAGGCCCAGCGGGCCTGGATCACCCAGAGGTCGCCATCCTCGCTGCCCTGGAACACCCGGTAGTCCAGGCAGCCTGCGTCGGTTACCGCCACGGCGGCGAGATCGAGCAGATGGGTGCCCAGCGCCTGGGAGCGTTCGGGCTGGGCCCTGAGCAGGGTGAGGCTGTGGATGTCCGGCATGGCGTGCAGGTCTCCTGGAGGTTCGAGACTTCGACCCTCCAGGGTGGCGGACGTCGCAGCCGACTCAGCGATTGATCAGGCTGAGGAATTCGGCGCGGGTGGCATCGCTGGCGCGGAACTGGCCGAGCATCACCGAGGTGACCATGGAGGAATTCTGCTTTTCCACGCCGCGCATCATCATGCACATGTGCTGCGCCTCGATGACCACTGCGACCCCGGCGGCACCGGTGACCTGTTCGATGGCCTCGGCGATCTGCCGGGTCATGTTTTCCTGGATCTGCAGCCGACGGGCGAACATGTCGACGATACGCGCCACCTTGGACAGGCCGAGCACCTTGCCCTTGGGCATGTAGGCGACGTGGGCCTTGCCGATGAAGGGCAGCATGTGGTGCTCGCACAGGGAGTACAGCTCGATGTTCTTGACCAGCACCATCTCGCTGTTGTCGGAAGTGAAGAGCGCCTCGCCCACCACCTCTTCCAGCGTCTGGTTGTAGCCACGGCAGAGGTACTGCATGGCCTTGGCCGCGCGCTTGGGCGTGTCCACCAGCCCCTCCCGGCCGATGTCTTCGCCGAGTCCGGTCAGGATCGAGGAGTAGTGCTGTTCGAGAGACATTTGGGTTCCTGTTTGTCGATAAGGAGGTTGGCGCTCGGATGAGACGTCACCCGAGTCGCGGAGTCACTCGTCGCGACCTTCGAGCATGGTGCGCTTGAGCAAGACATAAAGCGAGCCGGTACCGCCGTGGCGGGGCAGGCAGGAGGTGAAGCCCAGTACCTGGGGGTGCTGGCGCAGCCAGGTGTTGACGTGGCTCTTGATCAGCGGACGGCGCCCGTCCAGGCGCGCGGCCTTGCCATGGGTGATGCGCACGCAGCGGATTTCCAGGCGGGTGGCCTCGGCGAGAAAGTCCCAGAGGGTTTCCCGGGCCTTCTCCACGGTCATGCCGTGCAGGTCCAGACTGCCCTCGAACGGGATCTGTCCACCCTTGATGCGGCGCAGCTGGGTGTCCTGGACACCGTCGCGACCCCAGTAGAGTTCGTCCTCGGCGCCCACATCGATGACGAAGGCATCGCTCAGGCCATCGACCCGGATAGCGGTCGTGGTCCTGGTCGCATCGGCACGGCGCTGGGCGACCTGGCCCAGGTCGGCGCGCGGTTTGCCGGTGTCGGCGCGATCCTGCTTGAGCGGACGGATCCCGCGGGTGAAGTCGGCGAAAGAGGCATCGTCGTCGTGCATGGCGTTCTCCGGTGTAGGACGTCATTCTACCGGCGGGTCAGGCCTCGTGCAGCAATCGGCTCACCGCGGCCAGCGCGGCCGTTTGCCGCTCGGACCAGTCGCCGGCGATTTCCAGCAGCGGCTGGCCATGGGCCTGCAGCCAGTCGCGGCAGTGGGCGAAGAACGCCAGCCGCTCGGTCAGCTCCGGCTGGCAGCGCTGACCGTCGTCCTGCCAGGCGACGTCGCGGGGGTCGAGCAGCAGGTGCAGATCGTAGCGGCGGGCCAGCAGCGCCGGCTCCAGCCAGGCGGGCGCGGTGCCGAACAGCAGCCGACTCCACAGCAGATTGCTCAGCAGATGGGTGTCCAGCAGCAGCAGGGGCGGCGCGGCGGCGCGCGCCTGGTCTTCCCGACGCACTTGCTCGCGGGCGATGAGCTCCACATCCGCCAGGGTGGTGTCGGTACCGTGCCGCTCGCAGTATTCGCGGACGTACTCGTCGACCCGCATACCGCCGAACCTTTCGCTCAGCACCTGCGTCAGCCAGGACTTGCCACTCGATTCGGGGCCGGTCAGCACCACCACCTTCATCGCGCGGTCGCCAGGGCGCGACGCCAGTCGAGCCAGCCATAGGCCGCCAGGCCGACGAAGACCGCATAGAGGATCGCGGTGGGGTAGAGGCCCTTGTAATAGAAGAGGCCCACATAGATGACGTCCAGCACGAACCACAGCACCCAGCACTGCAGGCGCTTCTGCGCCATCCAGAACTGGGCGACCAGACTGAAGCCGGTGAGCGCGGCGTCCAGCCAGGGCAGGGCGGCGTCGGTATGGGTACCCATGAGATAGCCGAGGGCCAGGCTGCCCAGGGCACCAACGGCCAGACCGGCCAGCAGGGGTTTCGCCGCCAGCGAAGTGACCTCGCGGCCCTGGTGCTGCTGGCCGCCCCTGAGCCATTGCCACCAGCCATAGAGTTGCAGCACCGCATAGATGCACTGCAACAGCATGTCCGAATAGAGCTTCACGTCCAGGAAGATCCAGGCGTAGAGCACCACCATAACCAGGCCGATGGGCCAGGCCCAGATGTTCTGGCGCACCGTCAGCCAGACGGCGATCACCCCGAGAACGGCGGCCAGCAGCTCCACGGGCGACATGCCCAGCAGGGTGGTGAGCGACTCCAGAAACGACATGCTTCACATCCGGAAAGATTGAATTCGTCATTGTACGGCACCTAATGGCCGTCTATCGGTCTCTTCAACCGGTCTCGCTCTGGTAAGGTGCCGGGCGCTGACTTCAGCACGTGCTGTCTTGGGTACCGCGAAGGGCCATGCCCTGCGGAGCGTCACGGTTCGAACCCCGTTGCCGCCGGAGCCTGCAGCTCCGGCTACCTGCAAATGTTTCACTTGGATGGAGTAATACCATGGACCTATGGAGTGCCTTGCAGGCGCTGATTCTGGGGATCGTCGAGGGCATCACCGAGTTTCTGCCCATTTCCAGTACCGGCCACCAGATCGTCGTTGCCGATCTGATCGGCTTCGGTGGGGAAAGGGCCATCGCCTTCAATATCATCATCCAGCTGGCGGCCATCCTGGCCGTGGTCTGGGAATACCGCTTCAAGGTCTTCGAGATCGTCACCGATCTGCCGCGCAAGTCCTATGCACAGCGTTTCACCGGCAACCTGATCATCGCCTTCCTGCCCGCCGCGGTGCTGGGCGTGATCCTGGGTGACCTGATCCACGAATACCTGTTCAACCCCATCACCGTGGCCTTCGCCCTGGTGATCGGTGGCGTGATCATGATCTGGGCGGAAAAGCGTACCCATCGCATCCGCGTGGAAGAGGTGGACGACATGCGCTGGCATGACGCCCTCAAGGTCGGCTGCGCCCAGTGCCTGGCGATGATCCCGGGCACCTCGCGTTCCGGTTCCACCATCATCGGCGGCCTGCTGTTCGGCCTGTCGCGCAAGGCGGCCACCGAGTTCTCCTTCTTCCTGGCCATGCCGACCATGGTCGGGGCGACGGTCTACTCCGTGTACAAGTACCGTCACCTGTTCACCGCCAGCGACGTCCTGGTGTTCGGAGTCGGCTTCGTCACCTCCTTCCTCTTCGCCATGCTGGCGGTCAAGGCCCTGCTGAAGTTCATCGGCAACCACAGCTACGAAGTCTTCGGCTGGTACCGCATCGTCTTCGGACTGCTGATCCTGGCCACCTGGCAATTCGGCTGGATCGACTGGCACGCGGCCAAGGCGGCCGGGTGAAACCCGAGAAGGAACAGCAGAGCCGGCGCAAGCCGGCTCGTGCGTCTGGGCAGAATGCTTCCCCCAAGGCCGCCAAGCGGGCAGCGCCGCTGACGCCCTATCAGCAGCGCGCCGCCATCGCCCGCCAGGACATGCTGGCGCTGCTGCAGATCGCCGTCTTCATCCTGCCCCTGGTGGGCATGCTGTCGCTGGCCTTCGGCCGCGGGGTGCTCTGGCCGATGCCGCTCTATCTGGTGGCCAGCGTGGCCACCTACCTGCTCTACAAGCACGACAAGCAGCGCGCCCGCGACAAGGGTTGGCGCGTGCCGGAGCGCATGCTGCACCTGGGCGAATTGCTCGGCGGCTGGCCGGGCGCCCTGATCGCCCAGCAGCGCTTTCGCCACAAGACCGTCAAGCTGAGCTTTCGGCTGGTGTTCTTCGCCATCGTCGCCCTGCACCAGCTGCTCTGGCTGGATGTGCTCTGCGGCGGCTTTCTGCACCGTCACCTGCCGCTCTGAGGTCAGACAGGCGGCGGTGGGGCAGGTGATGGGCTAGGCTTGGCGGGCGAAAGCCCCCGTTGCCCAGGAGCCCCCCTTGCGAATGCCTCTGTCGATCTTTACGCCCCTTTTCCTGTCCCTGACCCTGGCCGCCTGTAGCCAGGGTCGCGAGAACTCCCTGCCCACGGCTCCCGAGGCCGGTTCCGGTTACCGCCCCGGGCTGACGGCCAGCGCAGCCACCCGGCAGATGGCGGCCGCGGCCAATCCCCTGGCCGCCGAGGCCGGCCGGGAGATCCTGCGCCAGGGCGGCTCGGCCATCGACGCCGCCATCGCCATGCAGGCGGTCCTGACCCTGGTCGAGCCGCAATCCTCCGGGATTGGCGGCGGTGCCTTCTTGCTCTACTGGGACGGTCGCAAGGTCCAGGCCTACGACGGTCGCGAGACCGCGCCAGCCGGGGCCACGGAAAGGCTCTTCCTGCACCCGGATGGCAGCCCCATGGCCTTCGAAGAGGCACGGATCGGCGGTCGTTCGGTAGGGGTGCCCGGGGTGCTGCGGGCCCTGGAGCTGGCGCATCGCGACCACGGCAAGCTGGCCTGGCAGGTGCTGTTCGAGCCGGCCATCCGCCTGGCCCGGGAGGGTTTCCCGTTGTCGCCGCGGCTGCATAACCAGCTGGTCCACGACCCCTTCCTCAAGCAGTCACCCGGCATGGCCGGGCTCTATCTGGATGCCCAGGGGCAGGTGAAGCCCGTGGGTACCCGGCTGCGCAACCCGGAATTGGCCGCTACCCTGGCGCTGATCGCCCGGGAGGGCGCCGGAGCGCTCTATCGCGGCGACCTGGCCCAGGCCATCGCCAGCGCCGTGCAGGAGAGCCCCAATCCCGGCAGCCTGAGTCTTCAGGACCTGGCCGGCTATCGCGCCAGGACGCGCACGCCGCTGTGCACCGACTACCAGCGCTGGCGCGTCTGTGGCATGCCACCGCCCGCCGGCGGCATCACCGTGGCCCAGACCCTGGGCATCCTCCAGGCCCTGCAAGCGCGCGATCCGGCCTGGGCCCTGGCGCCGTTGCGGCCAGTACCGACCGCGCTGCCGGCGGGCCAGGAGCCGCGTCCCGAAGCCGTGCATCTGATCGCCGAGGCCGAGCGCCTGGCCTATGCCGATCGCGCCCAGTACGTGGCCGATCCGGAGCTGGTGCCGGTCAACGTCAAGGGTCTGCTCGATCCCGGGTATCTGGCCAGTCGTGCGCAGCAGGTCGGTGAGCGCAGCCTGGGCAAGGCCGCGCCGGGGGTCCCACCCGGCCCGACCCTGGCCTGGGCACCGGATCGCTCGCCGCTGCGCATTTCCACCTCCCAGGTGGTGGCGGCGGATGCCTGGGGTGGCGCTCTGTCCATGACCACCACGGTGGAGAGCTACTTCGGCTCCCACCTGATGGTGAAGGGCTTCATGCTCAACAATCAGCTGACGGACTTTTCCTTCGTGCCGCGGGAGAAGGGCCTGCCGGTGGCCAACCGGGTGGAGCCGGGCAAGCGACCGCGCTCGACCATGTCGCCAACCCTGGTGTTCGACCGCCAGAGTGGCGAGCTGCTGGCGGCCCTGGGCTCGCCGGGCGGTTCGCAGATCGCCGGCTATGTGGTCAAGACCCTGGTCGGCTTGCTGGACTGGCAGCTGGATCCCCAGGCGGCAGCGGGCCTGCCGAATTTCGGCAGTCGTAACGGCCCTACCGAACTGGAGCGCGGCGAGACCACGCCAGCCCTGCGCCAGGCACTGGAGCAGCGTGGGCACCAGGTACGCGAAGACGAGATGACCAGCGGCATCCAGGTGATACGCCGAATGGGCTCAGGTTGGCAGGGCGGCGCCGATCCGCGGCGGGAGGGCGCGGCGCTGGGGGATTAGGCAGGCGTCGGAGGGCGATAGCCCTTCACCCCAGCCCTCTCCCTGGGGGAGAGGGGGCGGTTTTGCTGGGGGGAGGTCAGGAGCAGGGATGGCCCGCCAGTGGGCCATCCCGGTGGGGTCAGGCCGGCTGGTCGAGTTGCAGGACGCGGGTGGTGCGCTCGCGCACTTCGCGCAGCAGTTCGGGCTCTTCCGCCAGCTTGTGACCGAAGGCCGGGAACATGGCGCGCAGCTTGGCCTGCCAGTCTTCGCTCTGGAAGCGGCTGGGGAAGCAGCGCTCGACCAGGGTCAGCATGATGGACACCGAGGTGGAGGCGCCTGGGGACGCGCCCAGCAGTGCGGCGATGGTGCCGTCGCCGGAGGCGACGATCTCGGTGCCGAATTGCAGCACGCCGCCTTTCTGCGGATCCTTCTTGATGATCTGCACCCGCTGGCCCGCCACTTCCAGGCGCCAGTCCTGCTTGCGCACGGCCGGGTAGAAGGCCCGCAGTTCCTCGACGCGCTGGTCGAAGGATTGCAGCACCTGGCCGACCAGGTAGCGGGTCAGCGGCATGTTGTCCCGCGCCACGGCGAGCATGGGGCCGATGTTGCCCGACTTGATCGACTTGGGCAGGTCGAGGAAGGAGCCGCGCTTGAGGAACTTGGTGGTGAAGCCGGCGAAGGGTCCGAACAGCAGGGACTTCTTGCCATCCACCACCCGGGTGTCCAGGTGCGGGACCGACATCGGCGGCGAGTTGACGCCGGCCAGGCCGTAGACCTTGGCCTGGTGCCGTTCGACGATGTGCGGATCGTCGCAGCGCAGCCACTGGCCGCTCACCGGAAAGCCACCGTAGCCGGCGCCCTCGGGGATGCCGGACTTCTGCAGGAGCGGCAGGGCCGCACCACCGGCGCCGAGGAAGACGAACTTGGCGATCAGGGTGCGGGTGGCACCGGAACGACTGTCCTCGATGGTCAGGCGCCAGCGCTGGTCGGCCTCGCGGGTCAGGTCCACCACCTTCTGGTTGTAGCGGACCTGGGTGCCGGGACGGGTCTGCAGGTGACCGAGCAGGCTCATGGTCAGGGCGCCGAAGTTGACGTCGGTACCCCCGGCCACATGGGTCGCGGCTACGGCTTCGGTGGCCGGCCGGCCTTCCATCACCAGGGGCATCCACTCGCGCAGCTTGGCGTGATCCTCGGAATACTCCATGCCGTCGAAGCAGGCGTGGTCCTTGAGGGCCTCGTAGCGCTTGCGCAGGAAGGCCATGTCCTTGGCGCCATGGACGAAGGACATGTGCGGCACCGGGGTGATGAAGGCGCGCGGCGAGCCGAAGTGGCCTTCCTCGACCAGGTAGGACCAGAACTGCTTGGAGGCCTCGAACATACCGTTGATGCTGAGGGCCTTGGTGATGTCGATGCTGCCGTCCGCCTTTTCCGGCGTGTAGTTCAGCTCGCAGAGGGCCGCATGGCCGGTTCCGGCGTTGTTCCAGGGGTTGGAACTCTCCGCCGCGCCTACGTCGAGCAGTTCGAGCACCTCGACGGTGCTCGTGGGCTCCAGTTCCTTGAGCATGACCGCCAGGGTCGCACTCATGATTCCCGCGCCGACGAAAACGAAATCCGACTCTTCGTTACCACTGTGCATTCATCGTACTCCTGAGACAGTGTCTCGCTTTACACCTGAGGGAGAGCGGGCGTCGGAGCCCGCCCTCGAGTTGGGCAACCCCGGGCTGACCGCGAACGGCCGGGCAGGGGTGAGCAACCGGTAGGGCATGGCAGTCAGTTGCGACAGCGGCCGTCCGGCAATGTTCTGATTTGTTGAATGGGGGGCAAGGGTCCTGGCGGACCGGCGGAGGCCGGTACCAGGCGGGGAGATCAGGATGCGACAGGGAACCCGTCGAGCGTGCCGGAAGGGGGCGCTACGTGTTACGAGACGTGGCAGGAGACCCCTGGTCTCCCGGCGCAAACGATAGGTGATGATCGCGGCGATCCTGGTCGAGTACCCGTTTCGGTGCGAAATGATACCTAGGGTAACTGCTTAGGGCATCCTCTATTTTATTCGTGTAGTGGGTGTCGCGACCCACTACACGAACCTCGCCTCAGCCGTTGATGCCCTGGCTGCGCAGGTAGTCGTCGTAGCTGCCGCTGAAATCCACCACCCCGGCCTCGCTCATGTCGAGGATGCGGGTGGCCAGCGAAGAGACGAATTCGCGGTCGTGGCTGACGAAGATCAGGGTGCCCGGATAGTTTTCCAGCGCCAGGTTCAGCGCCTCGATGGATTCCATGTCCAGGTGGTTGGTGGGTTCATCCATCACCAGCACATTGGGCTTCTTCAGGATCAGCTTGCCGAACAGCATGCGACCCTGCTCGCCACCGGAGATGACCTTGACCGACTTCTGGATGTCGTCGCTGGAGAACAGCATGCGACCCAGGGTGCCGCGTACCATCTGTTCGCCGCCCTGGGTCCACTGACCCATCCAGTCGAACAGGGTGACGTCGTCGGCGAAGTCCTCGGCGTGGTCCTGGGCGAAGTAGCCCACGTCCGCGCTGTCGGTCCACTTCACCTCGCCGCTCTGCGGCGCCATCTCGCCCACCAGGGTGCGCAGCAGGGTGGTCTTGCCGATCCCGTTGGGGCCGATGATGGCGACCCGCTCGCCGGCTTCGATCTGCAGGCCGAGACGCTTGAACAGCGGGGTGCCGTCGAAGCCCTGGGTGACGTTTTCCAGGGTCACCGCCTGGCGGTGCAGCTTCTTGTACTGCTCGAAGCGGATGAAGGGGCTGACGCGGCTGGACGGCTTGACCTCGTCCAGCTGGATCTTGTCGATCTGACGCGCCCGGCTGGTGGCCTGCTTGGCCTTGGAGGCGTTGGCCGAGAAGCGGCTGACGAACTGCTGCAGCTCGGCGATCTGGGCCTTCTTCTTGGCGTTGTCCGACAGCAGGCGCTCGCGGGCCTGGGTGGCCGCGGTCATGTACTCGTCGTAGTTGCCGGGGAACAGGCGCAGTTCGCCGTAATCCAGGTCGGCCATATGGGTGCAGACGCTGTTCAGGAAGTGGCGATCGTGGGAAATGATGATCATGGTGCTGTTGCGGGCGACCAGGATGCCTTCCAGCCAGCGGATGGTATTGATGTCCAGATGGTTGGTCGGTTCGTCGAGCAGCAGCAGTTCCGGATCGGAGAAGAGCGCCTGGGCCAGCAGCACGCGCAGCTTCCAGCCGGGGGCGACGGCGCTCATGGGGCCGAAGTGCTGGTCCTGGGGGATGCCCAGGCCGAGCAGCAGTTCGCCGGCACGAGCTTCGGCGGTGTAGCCGTCGTATTCGGCGAACTGGACCTCCAGCTCGGCCACGGCCATGCCGTCGTCTTCGCTCATTTCCGGGAGGGAATAGATGCGGTCGCGCTCGGCCTTGACCTTGGCCAGCTCGGCATGGCCCATGATCACGGTGTCGATGACCGTGCAATCCTCGTAGGCGAACTGGTCCTGGCGCAGCTTGCCCAGGCGCACGTTGGGTTCGAGCATCACCTGGCCGCCAGTGGGTTCCAGGTCACCGCCGAGAATCTTCATGAAGGTGGACTTGCCGCAGCCGTTGGCGCCGATCAGGCCGTAGCGATGGCCGTTGCCGAATTTGACGGATACGTTCTCGAACAGCGGCTTGGCGCCAAACTGCATGGTGATGTTAGCGGTGGAGATCAAGGGGGTTACCTATCAAGGACTTACAGCGTCGCCGGATTCGCCGATATCGATTTGATACCAATTCCGAGCTTTGCTATCTCGCTCCAGTCTGAACCTGAGTTGATCCAGCGAGCGTATGTGGAAAGGAGGATCTGGATCGTGTTTCCCAGCTGTTGGGCGATGAAGGCGATGTTCATGCCGGACATTAAGCACATTGTCGCATAGGTGTGACGGCAGTTATAAGGCCGCCGGTACCGGATGCCGAGGGCGGCCAGGGTAGGTCGCCACTGGTGATGGATGTCTGACGTCTGCTTCACATGCTCGGCATTCTTCGAGGGCGGGAAGACGAACGGGGTCTCCTTGATTCATAGAGCGCGGCATAGATGCTGGTGGGCCAGTGATCGCGGGCATACATCGCCTCGATGATCCGGTCGGCCTCGGCCTGGCTGAACGGGTCCACCTCCTTCTTCGTCCGGCGCGGCAGCTCCAGGGCCTCGGCCGGGTTCTTCTCGATCAGCCCATCGCTGGCCGCCGACTTCAGCAGCGTCAACAGCCGGGTCATCGCGTTACGCTTCACCGCCGGCGAGGTCCAGTCGGTCTCGGCGACGATCCGCCGCAGCAGGGCCGGAGTGATGAGGTCGATCCGGGTCCGGGCCAGGTGCGGCTGCCAGTAGATGTTGAGCGCGCTCAGGTAGTTGTTCCTGGTGCCCTTGGCCATCCCGCGGCTGTCCAGCCAGAGTTGCGCGTATTCGCCGAAGGTGTTGCTGCTGGCGGCCAGGGCCGAGCCCGGGAAGAGATCGGCGTACTTGGCGTCGTCCATCAGGCCCAGCTTGATCAGGTCTATTACCTGAGTACGCAGTCGGGATGCAGCCGCGATGCCCTTTTTCGTGACGGGATAGGGGAGCGTCTCGCTGTGCCGTCTGCTGTTCCAGGTGAAGCGGATGCGGAGCGACTTGCGGAAAATCTCGACTCCGGTGGGCATATCCATTGCGCTTCCAGCCATTCGTCATACCTCCGTTTGCTGTAGATGGTCTCGCGGCCCTGCTTGATCCAGATGCCGGCGGGGATTTGGTTGCGGGCACGCCGCGTTCGGAGCGCTCGGACGGTGATGCCCAGGTACTGGGCGAATTGGGCCTCGTTGAGCTTGTCGCGGTCGTCGACCAGTTCCTGTGCAGCGGACATGGGGGCTCCTCGCCGGCCGGCGGCCAGCGGTGCGGGATGGTGGGGAAAGATCGCTACGCCCAGGGCGGCGTATGATCAGGGAAACGGTATGGAGCGCTCGACATGAAGAAGGTATTCAGCAACCCGCTGTTTCTTTCAGGACTGCCGCTTCTGGCATGCGGCATCGCCTTTGGTGAAAGCGATTCATCGGGCTATTCAGCCGTCGCTGCAGGGTTCTTTATTCCTGGGCTGGCGCTGATTGCATGCGGTATCGCTGCAGCTCGGAAGCAAAAGGGCTAGTTGAGGTATGTCGCCTTGTAGTAGCTGACGACCCGCGGGGTGCAGCCCGCAAGCCTGGCGATCTGGACGCCTGGCAGGTCCTGCTCCAGCAGCGTTAGCACCTGTCGCCTGGTGTTGCTCACCCTCGCTGACGGCTTGATCAAGTCCTCGCCGCGCTTCTTGCCTCGATAGTGCCGCTCGCGTACCGCCTCGTAGGCGATGCCGTAGCGGTCGGACACCTCGCGCAGCGTGAGCCGCTTGCTGCGCACCAGGGTTTTGATGGGTTGCGGCGCCATGTCAGGGCCCTCAATCTATATAGAATAAGAAGTCTCGCGGACGACAGTGGTTGGCTGCGATCTAGGTGGTATATAAATTCAGAAATTTTGCTATGGAGGCGCATTTGAAAAGGTTATATGGAAGAGTTGGTTTTAATTTTGAGTATTCGCTACTCATAGCTATTTTCGTGGGCATGCTTTTAGTCCTATTCAATGTGTTTAATAGGCCGGACGTAAAGGATGGCGCAGCTTGGTTTCAAGGTGTGGGTATCATATTCACGCTAATTGCGGCTTTATCGATTCCGGCAATCCAGCGGAAGCACGCATATCTTCAAAATGAAGAAGAATATGATCTTTATACTTTGAAAGCCTATCAAGTAGCCAGTGAGGCTGTTGACGGTGTTGTGGCGCTTAAAGAGATAAAAAAGCTTTTTGTTAGCGAGACGGATCATAAGTTGATACTGAACGGACTGGATGTGCTGATTGAAGCTATTGGTAGCTTCGAGGTTAGTAGGATGTCCTCTGCTCAGGCTGCAATTGCTTTGCTGCGCGTGAAGCAGCAGGTGAAAGATGCGTCCATTATCTACGCCACAACGTTAAAAGGTAGTGATGAGAAAATTTTCGCCATGGGGTTGATTGAGTCGTTGGCCGACAGCGCAGTTAAAGAACTGGCTGTCTTGGAGTCCCAGATTCCAATGCTCAAAAAAAATAGAGGATCAAGATTTGGTGGCAAGATCCGATCTATTTTTGAATTGAGAAATAGAAAGGGTCGCGAAGAAGCAGGCGGTAGCGATTCGCCGTAGCTGCGGCCGATTAACAATCCAAACCTGCTTAAAAGAGGCCTGACGTGAAGATGTTCAAGCCGTAGGCACATAGGGCCGGGTTGGCTGGGGATAAAGCACGCTGGGGACCGGTGTGCGAGCAGGTTCAGGCGGGAAGTCCATCGCGCACTGGATGAAGGCTATGGCCGCCTCCGCGTTGATCGCGTTGCCGTAGGCGCGCAGGCGTCCCACTCGCGCGGGAGCCCCATCAGCCAGCGGGAATGTGCCGGGTTCCACTGCCCGCCACTTTCCATCCCGGCAGAAGAGCCAGTCAGCATCTGACCAGAAGCCGTTAGCCGGGCCGGCTGGTCGTGGATCAGGTAGCGCACCGCGTCCTTGAGGTTGATCTGATGCCCTTGCTCCTTGCGGCGCTCCGGGTCCTGTCCATATCCCCTGAGGCTCTGCGGCGTTCCTGCGTTTGGTGTTGGCCAGGCAGCTAGCTGCACTTGGAGATTCAAAGGCGTCAGGCTCGCCCCGCACCGACCGCCCAACTGACTCTTGCGCTCCAGGAAGCGCTCTGCTGTTCCGCCGCATTCGTTCGCCGTCGGTGTTCCTCATCCGGTTAGAACGGCAGCGTGGTTTAGGGTGATGTTCCTGGTTGTGAACCTGAAGCCTGGATGCCGAAGCGTGTCGGTCGCTGTCGCGGTGGGCCACCCAGTAGGCTCGATCGCGGATGTTCGGAGCACCGACGCCCGCAGCCGGGAACGGGACGGCCCCGAAGGCGTACGCCATGGCTTCCAGGTCAGCCTGTACAAGGTCGATCCAAGGGTCTGCGTCTTTGCTCGCAACCTGCTCTCCAAAGACGACTGGAGGCTGGCGCTCGCGGATGAGCCAATGGAAGTCCGGCCAAAGGTGCCGCTCGTCATCAAACCCAGCTCCCGCGCCTGCCTGGGAGAAAGGTTGGCAAGGACAGGAACCGGTCCAAACAGGTCGATCATCTGGCCAGCCGGCGCGGCGAAGAGCGTAGGACCACACCCCGATGCCGGCGAAGAAATGGCACTGGGCATAAGGCTTGAGATCGTCTGGTCGAACATCGCGGATGTCCCTCTCGTCAACGTCGCCAGGCGCGATGTGCCCGGCGGAAATTAGGGTGCGCAGCCACGCGGCCGCATACGGGTCGATCTCGTTGTAGTAGGCAGGCATGGGATGCTCGGTGGTTCGGGGGGGGCGGGGGCGCGGAACGTGCTCTGCTGCTATACCTTCAGATCCACCGCAAAGGATCGAAGACGATGAGCACTGATAGCCGGATAGCAGCCTTGGAACATCTCGCCGCCGAACTCTTAAAGGAGGCCAAGAGGCAGGGTCTAGACGTAGATAGAGTTTTCGAGAAAGCCACCTCTTCACTCCTCGGCAGCGACGGTCCTGGTGGACCCGCACAGAAGTCCGAGGCGGTTGATTCGCTGAAGGAGATCCAGCGGCAGGTGCAGCGCTAGGCTGCAGGCGCGTCGTGGATCAGATCCATCTGCGCTGCGCCGTCGAGCCAGGCGGCATCTAGGCGGGCGCGCGCAAGAGCTGGGTATTCAGGGTTCAGCTCACAGAGCACAGAGCGGCGGCCTTCCAGCATAGCCATAAGGGCGATGGTGCTGGCGCCGCCGGGCGGGTCCAGAACGAGGCTGCGGTCAACAAGCTGCACTAGTCTTCCACGGATAACCTAGATGCGGGGCTGGCTGCAACCTGCTCATCTATGGAAGCTTGGTCAAGGTGTTAGCGTCACTGCCTACTGAGCAGACAAAGTTACTCGCATGCCTGGCCGCATTGGCCTTGATGTTGTCGAGCCTGTCGCTCTTGGCTAAAGGTTTTTCATCCTATGCCGAATCAATGGTTCAGTTCTATAAAGGGAAGTATGCCATGGCTGAGCCTGATGATATTTACAGTGCAAAAATACTGGAAGATTTTGACAAGCAAGAGTCTTCCTATAAGTATCTCTGCGAAGTTGTTTCCACGCTTCTTGTGCGGGTGCTGGCTGCTAGCAGCATTGAGGTTCACTCTATTTTGAGTCGCTGCAAAGCTCGTGGTAGCTTGGAAAAGAAGATACTTAAGAAGCGTAAGTATAGTGATTTGTCAGAAATTACTGATCTTGCAGGGATAAGGGTGATTACTCACTATGGAGATGACGTCGATAAAGTTGCTAAAATAATATCCAAAGAATTTCAAGTCGATCAAAATAATACGTTGGATAGAAGGATTGCTACAGAGCCAGATCGGTTTGGTTACGTGTCGCTTCATTATGTTGTATCTTTATCTGAAGCAAGAGCACAGCTTCTAGAGAATCTGTCCATCGCAGATTTAAAAGTTGAAATTCAGATTCGCTCAATCTTACAGCATGCGTGGGCAGAGATTGAGCACGATACTGGATATAAAAGCGAGCTGGAGGTGCCTTCTCCAATCAGGCGGAAATTCTCCAGGTTAGCGGGGCTTCTTGAGTTGGCAGATCAAGAATTCAATTCAATTCGAAATGAAATTATCGATTACACAAGGCGAGTGGAGGCTGAGGTTAATTACAAGGTTGTGAATGTCGGTATCGATAGGGTTTCGTACGAGGCCTTTATCCTTAAAAATGAGATTTCGCGCCAGATAGATGAGGAGCTTGCAAGCGCAGTCGGCTGCAGTCTGGAGTTTGATAAAAATGATGATTATGCCAGCCAGATAAATAGACTCAAATTTTTTGGGATCGATAATATAAGTGGCCTCATTCAGCATCTAGAGCGCTTCAAGACGGAAATTGTCGATTTAGCTGTGGCGGTCTTCGCGCGCCCTAGTCGTGCCGGTATTAATTCTGCGAATATGAAGCTAGATTGGGGGATTGCCTGTTTTTATCTTTGCCATCTTCTTGCCGGAAAATCAACAGAGGCAGTGTTGGATGCCTATTTGTTAGAAAATAATTGGCATCTGGGTGCTAGAGGTAAAGAATTCAAGGAGATACTCATGCGGTACTCCAATTGATTAGTGGCCAATAGGCGGCTATGCCGCCGCCTGCTCCTAATTGGTGATCATGCTACATGCAATCCACACCTGCTGGATGCCAGCCGGCACCTTGGCCATTGGCTCCTTCATCGTTCCGGCCATGACCGCGCTATCGAGGTCACCGGCGCGGGTCAGGCTGAGCAGCAGCGCCTGGGGTCGGGCGGTGAGCTGCAGCACGTCGAAGCGGGCCAGCAGCCTCAGGCGGATGCCCCGACAGCCGAGCGATGGCGATGGCCATCAGGATGACGGCGCGCCACTTCTCCGATTCAGAGAGCAGACCGTAAAGGTGCCCGGAGGATTGCCCTGAGGTCCGCCGCCTATCGATTTTCTACCTACGTTCAGCGGCCATTTCCTTCCTGCTGTATCTGTTCGGTAGGAGACTACCTTTCCTATTTTGTAGATCTCCAGGGAGAGGGGTATGGCGCTGTTCGTCGCACTTGTCATTGGCCTAGGCATAGCCTATGCGTTCCACCAGAAGAGGGAGGAGGTAAGGCGATGGAGGCGCCGGCCTACACTTGAGGCGTATCTGGATATCAACCCCGAGTGCAAAACTAACCGGGGTATTAGGTGCCACTCTTGCGGTTCGGGCAGTATTCGCAGCTGGGGATTGCACGGAGCCGAGGATGCCAAGCGTACCTTCAGTTGCAATCACTGCGGCCTTCAGCTCTATCGGACCTCGTGAGGTCATCACCCGTAAGCCTAGTCGAGCACTACTCCAACCTATAAAGACGCGTGCTGTCAGACTGGCCGATGGTCCTTACCTGCAGCGGCGTGGGGGCGGCCGCGGTACAGAACCGATGACAAATCTCCGAAAAGGTAAGCCGGTTGCGCTCATCGGCGAGGTATCGCCGTAGCCCGAGGACGGAAGAGTTATCTGGGTCGAAACCTGGTTGCGTCCTTACTGTTCGGACATACAGTAATTCCATCGATCTGGATGTCGAGCAGGTGGTGACGAAAGGAGAGGTTTTCGAGTCGGCAGGACGCCGTGAGAGGTGCAGCGAGCGATACCAATTCTGATACCAATCGCTGCGTTCGGGAGCGTTTTGAGGGGTTCTGAAGCCATCCTAGAAAACCTAGAACCCCAGCAAAACCAGGGCCTTACGAGCACAAGCTAACGCCACCTATACTGCATGGTAATGTTTAGCGGTGGAGATAAAGGGGGGTACCTGTAGGGGTTTCAGACCGGAGCTCGCCTGCGACCCGAGCCGGCGGGCGGCTTGGGCGGGGCGTTTCGATCGGATGGGCAGAGCTCCAGCGGGCAGGGTCGAGGGGTCGCGACGATGCGCGGCGGCCTGGCTGGGTTGCGGTAAAGGCGGGCGGCGCCCGACATGCCGCCTATTGTGTCATAGCTGCGAGGTCCTTTGTACGGGGCAGGCGGCGGCCGGGTGTCGCTGGACTAGCGGGCGGTCGGGTCGGGGGTGCCAGGCCGGGGTACCACTTTCCAGATCGCTTCGGTCAGTTGATCCAGTGTCCACGGCTTGTGCAGAAAGGGCACCCCGGACGGAATGTCGTTTCTCAGGCCGGCGTAGCCGGACATCAGTACGAAGGGCACCGCGGGCCAGCGTTCACTGACGATCTTCGCCAACTGGACGCCGTCGATCACGCCCGGCATCCGCACGTTCGACACCACCACATTGACCTGCTGCCAGTGCAGCTCGAGAAACTGCAGGGCGGCATCGGCAGTGCCGAAGGTCTCGACATGGAAGCCTTCCTGCTTGAGGACCTCGCGGACCAGTGCCTGGAGCAGCAGTTCGTCCTCGGCCACGACGGCGAGCAGATTCGGGGTGCTGGCGGAGCGGGTCGGCGTATCCATAGGCAGGCAGTCCGGAGTGGAGAAATACCTGAAGTCTAGTCAGCCTTGGCCAGGCTGCTGGCCAATGGCCCGGATCAGCACTCAGCTTTTTTAGGGATGAGCCTCTAGGTCCAGGCAGCTGACTCGCGCGAAGGCTCTGGCAAGGGGTCGACGCCGCTTGGCAGTCGGGCGACGTGCGGTAAGCGTCAGGATGAAACATCTGGCGCCGCCGACCTACTAACCTCTGAGACCGACCGGCACAGGAGCCACGGCATGATCCTTTCTCTTTCTCCGGCGCCCGATACCACGTCCCCGCTCGCCCTCTGGCTGGGTGGCGATCAGGCACCGCTGAACGATTCCGACATGGCTGACGAGGAGATCGATACCGACATCCCCGACGAAGTGGTCGAGAACCTGACCGAGCCGGCCAAGCCGCCAGCGCCGATTCCGGATCCCGGTCCGTTGTAGGCGCGCATCCGATTTCACCTGCGGTCAGGCCGGCGTCAGGTCAGGGCGTTCGCGCAGCGCCCGGTGATAGAGCAGGGCGCTGAGCCCCAGGCCAGCCAGGGCCATGAGGCCGGCGAAGAGGAAAATGGCGCTGAAGCCGAAGCCATTGGCGATAGCGCCGGCCAGTGGACCGGTGATGCCCAGGGCCAGATCCAGGCACAGCGAATAGGCGCCCAGGGCGGCGCTACGGTTGGTCGGGGGAACCTTGACGATGGCTTCCACACCCAGGGCTGGATAGACCAGCGACAGCCCGAACCCGGCCATGGCCGCGCCGATCAGTGCCATCTGCGGCGTGACCGCCAGCCAGAGCAGCAGCAGACCCAGGGTCTCGACGGTGAAACAGGCCAGGGCAACCCGAAAACCACCCAGCTTGTTGATGGTGCCGGCGAACAGCAGTCGCGCGCAGATGAAGGCGGCGCCAAAGGCGGTCAGGCAAAAGGCGGCATTGGGCCAGCCGTTGCTCGCGTAGTAGAGCGTGACGAAGGTGGCGATGGCGCCAAAGCCGATGGAGCTCAGCAGCAGGCAGAGGCCAAAGGGGCTGATGCGCCAGAACACCTTGTGAAAGGGCAGTCGCTCACCGGGAATCACCGGTGCCGGCTCCTTGTTCCAGGCCAGGGCCAGACCCAGGGCGCCAAGCAGCGCGATAGCCACGCCCAGGCTCCACAGGCCCAGACCCGCGACCATGGCCACGCCCAGGGGGGCGCCCAGGGCCAGGGCGCCATAGGCGGCGATGCCATTCCAGGAGATTACCTTGCTGACGTGCTGCATGCCGACGCTGCCCATGCCCCAGCTCAGGCAGCCAGTGCCTATCATGGCCTGGGACATGCCGAGAATGATCCTGCCGACGATCAGTAGGCCCAGGCTGAGGCCAGGCACGCTTTGCAGCGAGGTGGCCAGCAGGGTGAGCACGCCACAGGCGACGCAACCGAAAAGGCCGTAGATCACCCCGCGCTTGGCGCCGATGCTGTCGGCCAGCTTGCCGGCCAGGGGGCGGGTGAAGAGGGTGGCGAGGTACTGGATGCTGATCGCCAGTCCCGCGATGACCGAGCCGTAGCCGAGATCGTCGTGCACGTAGCCCGGCAGGATCGCCAGCGGCAGGCCGATCGCCAGGAACAGCAGAAAGCTGAAGACGACGATGGAAACGATACGCAGCGTGACGGCGAGGGAGCTGGCGGCTGGTGCGGTCGTGGTCATGGCTGTTCTCGAGAGGACTCGTCGAAACGGCAGAGGAGGCGAACGCTGAGCGCCAGGCCTGCCAGCGCGGCCAGCGCGGCGCAGAGAAAGCTCGCGGCATAGCCGAAATGGGTGGCCACCGCCCCGATCAGCGGACCGGTCACCGCCAGGGAGAGGTCGATGAACACCGAATAGCCGGCCAGGGCGGCGCCCCGGTTGGAGGACGGCACCCGCTGCACCGCCTCCACGGCCAGCGCCGGGAACACCAGCGAGAAACCGATGCCGGTGAGCGCTGCCCCTACCAGGGCAGTGGTCACGCTGGGGGCCAGCCAGAGGACGGCCAGGCCGACGGCTTCCACCGCCAGGCTGACGATGGCGACACGAAAGCCACCGTGGCGATTGATGGCGTTGGCGCAGACCAGGCGTACCCCGATGAAGAAGGAACCGAACACTGTCAGGCACAGGGCCGCGCCGCTCCAGCCCTGACTGGCGTAATAGAGGGTGATGAAGGTTGCCAGGGTGCCGAAGCCGATGCCGCCCAGCGCCAGGCCGAGCCCGAAGGGCAGGACCCGGCCCAGCACCGTGGTGAAGGGCAGGCGCTCGCCGCGGACCGGGACGATGGGCGGGCGGGGCTTGGCGATGCGATAGCCCAGGGCGGCCAGGCCGATGATGCTGACACCCATGATCCACAGCCCCAGGGTATCCACCAGCACTACGCCCAGCGGCGCGCCTATGGCGAGGGCGCCATAGCTGGCGACGCCGTTCCAGGAGATCACCTTGGCGGTGTTGGTCGGACCGACCCGACCGATCGCCCAGGAGATGGCGCCGGTCCCCGAAAGGCTTTCGGCGCAGCCCAGCACCAGTCGGCCGAGCAGCAGGGCGACGAGGCTGACCCAGGGCCAGGCCTGCAAGAGCACCGACGCCAGCATCAGCACGCCGCTGAGCCCGCAGCCGAGCATGCCGTAGAGTACCGACTGCTTGGCGCCGACCGTGTCGATGATGCGGCCGGCATGGGAGCGCGAGAACAGCGTAGCCAGGTACTGACTGCTGATCACCAGGCCGGCGATGATGGAGTTGAAGCCTAGTTGGTCGTGCACATAGCCCGGCAGCACGGCCAGGGGAATGCCGATGGTAAGGTAGGCGATAAAGGTGAAGAGCACCGTACCCAGGGTGATGCGGGTGGCCAGAGCGGGTGAGGGTGCGGGCGGTAGGCTGGCGGTCGACATCGGACTCGAGAGGTTGTCTGACAATGTGGGATAGATTGCTTTCGTCCGGTAAAGGTCACATGCGATGACATTTTTTGTCCACGCTCGAGAGGGAGCGAAGCGGGCGCCAGGCACTGGCTGGGGTGGTCTGCTGCTGTTGGCCGCCTGGGTGGCCTTGCCCGGCTGGGCGGCGGAGCGGATCGAACTGCGCATCGGTGAGCAGCGCCTGGCCGTCGAGGTGGCGGCGACACCGGCGCAACGGGCCCAGGGATTGATGGGGCGACCGCCACTGGCTGCTCGCGAGGGCATGCTGTTCGTCTTCGCTGGGGATGACGAGCGCTGCCTGTGGATGCGCGATACCCCCAGCGCGCTGGCCGCCGCCTTCATCGATGCCAGCGGCAGGATCCTCAACACGGTCGAGATGCTGCCTCTGACCGATACCCGGCACTGCTCGAGGGCGCCGGCGCGCTATGCGCTGGAGACCCAGGCCGGCTGGTTTGCGGCGCGCGGGATCAAGCCGGGCGAATCCGTACAGGGATTGGAAGGAGTGGCGCCAGCATCCCGGTGAGCGCGTGTAATTGAAGTCTTTTATTACTTAAAAGTCATTAAAAAAAATGAGCTTGATAGATTATTTTAGTGTTGAGTCTAGGTACTTTGTGAGAAATCACTTTAAGTACAGGGTAGCGCTCGAAACGCAGTCGAAATCTGTATCCAGGTGACTCGGCAACTGCCCTCTACCCACGAAGGCGATGACGCCGTCCGTTGCTTCCTACCGTTTCCTGCCAAAGAATCAGCCAGGCGATCGCTAATGGATCCAGGCCTCGACACGCCGGTTCTTGACCCGGCCATTGGCTGACAGTCCGGCAACCGGCAACTGGTCGCCCAGGGAGAGCACTTCGCTGGCGAAGGCCTGCTGATGGCGCAGTGCCGTGGCCACCGCGGTGGCCCGCAGGCGCGCCAGTAGAGATGCCCGTGCCGGATCCTCGGTGGCATCGTTGAAGCCCACCAGGATCAGCTGCCGTTTGGCGTTCTCGGGCTGGCGCATGAAGGCGGCCAGCCGCTCGACATCGCGCAGCGCCTTGTTGTCCAGACGTGCGCTGCCGGCGGTGAAGCGGAAGTTGACCGTGAGGCGCTGCGCCCGGCGCGCCAGCTCGCTGTAGGCGGGCGGCATGCCGCGGGTGTCGCCTATGGTCAGAGGCTCGATGCGCTGGGCGACGAAGCCGCTTTGCTGCACCACCGCCTGGCCCGCCGGGGTCTGGCTGAATTCCAGCAGGCTCCGCGTCCAGTCCGAACGCTGGGCCGGCGGTGCATAGAGAAAGAGGCGGCGGGCGAGTGGATAGTCTTCGGTGGCGATGCTGGCTTCGCTGGGCGCGATGGCGCGGCCTTCACCGTCGCGCAGGGCGAGCTTTGGCGACCCGGCAGCCGCCGCCAGGCTGGTGAAGCCTATGCCGGCGGGGTCGTCGGCCACCCGCTGCGCCAATTCCTCGTTGGACTCGAAGCGCCGGGCGGCGGCGCTCAGGCGTTTGCCGGCCGGATTCAGGACCAGCTCGCGAAAGGTGTCGTAGGTACCCGAGCGGTCATCCCGCGCATAGATCCGGATCGGGCCGGGCGTGCCGCCCAGTTGCTGCCAGTCGCCAACGTCGCCGGAGAAGACCTGCGCCAATTGCTGCAGATCGAGTTCCCGCAGCGGATTGCCGGGATGCACGATGATCGCCAGACCATCCAGGCCGATGACGTATTCCGCTTCCTTGCTTCGCAGGTCACCCAGATTGGCCAGGGCACTCACTTCGCTATCGGTGATGGGGCGCGAGGCCGCGGCGAGATCGGTCGCGCCCGCGGCTAGGGCGGTAAAGCCGGTACTGGAGCCATGGGCCGCGATCTGCACGGCCACGGTATTGCCCTGCGGGGCTCGGGCCATCAGGTGCCATTCGTCCATGACGGCGGTGGGCACCACCTGTGGATCCCGATAGCCGCGTTCGGCGAGCAGGGCCGCGACCAGACGTGGCCCGAGCCGGGCATTGATGGTGTTGGAGCCCTGCAGGCGCAGGAGGATGGTCGTGGATTCGCTGGCCAACAGGGGTGAGGGCAGCAGAGGAAGCAGGGTCGCGAGCACCGCTCGCCGCAGAAAGGCGCGGCGGAATACCGGGGCGGAGCAATTCATGGGTCGGCCTCGAGCCTAAAGGCGAGGCCGACACCTTAGGCATGCCGCATGACGTCGATGTGACAGCCGCTCACGCCAATTCCAGCCAGATCGGCGCATGGTCGGAGGGTTTCTCCATGCCGCGGATCTCGTAGTCCACCCCGGCGGACACGATGCGCTCGCGCAAGGCCCGCGAAGCGAGGATGGTGTCGATGCGCAGGCCGCGCTTGGGTTCGTCCTCGAAACCGCGGCTGCGATAGGGGAACCAGCTGAAGCGATCGTCGACTTCGGGATGCAGCTGGCGATAGCTGTCGAGCAGGCCCCAGCCCAGCAGCCGCTGCATCCATTCGCGTTCTTCCGGTTGAAAGCTGCAGGCGCCGGTACGCAGCCAGCGCTTGGCATTGGCGGCGCCGATGCCGATATCACGATCCTGGGACGAGATATTGAAGTCGCCCATCAGCAGCAAGGGCGTGTCCGGCGAAAAACGTTCTTCAAGTAGATTCTGAAGATCCGCGTAGAACTTCCTCTTGCCAGGGAATTTTGTCGGATGGGCGATGTTCTCGCCTTGAGGAAAATAGCCGTTCATGACCACCAGCGGCTGACCCTGGCGGTCGGCGAAGACGCCATAAATGAATCTCTTCTGGGACTCCTCGCCATCGCCGGGAAAGCCCTTGTGCAACTCCAGGGGCGCCAGGCGCGACAGCAGGGCCACGCCGTAATGACCCTTCTGGCCATGGTAGTGCACGTGATAACCCAGGGCCTCGACCTCGGCCCGGGGAAACTGGTCATCCGAGACCTTGGTTTCCTGCAGTCCGATCACATCCGGCTCATAGCGTTCGATGATGGCAGAAAGTTGATGAGGTCTTGCGCGCAAGCCATTGATATTGAAGCAAACTACCTTCATGACGCCCTCTCTAAAGGTGGATGGCCCTAGCCTAGCAGAAAGCCTGTCGCCGAAGCGGCAGGCGGGCGAACCCTGGCCACTCCCGTTTGTCTCACAGCGCAACGCCCGTTAGCATCCCTGTATGAATAAGCCGAACGCTCTACGCCGCGCCCTGATTGGAATTTGTTGTCTGCACGGCGTGGCCTGGGCGGCACCCGCCGAAGTCAGCGTTCGCGTCCAGCCTGCCAATAACGCCTTGCGAGACAACATCCAGGCCTATATCGGCTCCGTCGAAGGGCGCGATGTCGCCGGGTTGCAACGCCTACGCCCGGCGACGGAGCGGCAGGCCGAGCAGGCAGCCCAGGCACTCGGCTACTACCATGCGCAGATCGAGACCCGCGTCGAGCCGGGGGAGACGCCACGGCTGGTGGTCGAGGTACGCCCCGGCGAGCCGGTCAGGCTGCGCAACGTGGATATCCGTATCGAAGGGCCGGCGCGCGAGTTGCGCGCCTTTCGCCAGCCGATACCGGCCGGACTCAAGGCGGGCCAGCCGCTGAACCAGGGCCTCTACGAAGACGCCAAGAGCCTGATCCAGAATCAGGCGCAACGGTATGGTTTCTTTCGCGGCACCTTTACCCAGCACCAGCTCCGGATCGACCCTGCCACCGGATTTGCCGACATCGCCCTGGTGTTCGACAGCGGGCCGCGTTTCGTCCTCGGCAAGGTGTCCTTCGAAGGGGATGCGCCCTTCGATCCCGATCTGCTTCAGCGCATGGTGCCCTTCGCCCAGGGGACGCCCTACGATTCCGAGCTGATCGCCGATTTCCAGAGCAATCTGTTGGCCAGCGGCTTCTTCGATGGGGCGCGGCTCGATACCTATCCCAAGCAGGATGGCGCCGCCGAGGTGCCGGTGACGGTTACGCTGCGCACGCGCAAGCCGCGCACCTTCGGTTTCGGCCCCGGCTACTCCACCGATGTCGGTCCGCGGCTGAGATTCACCTGGGAAAATCACTGGCTCAATCCCCAGGGCCACAGCCTGGGCGCCGAGGCCGAGCTGTCGGCGCCACGCCAGAGCATCGCCACCTGGTACGACATTCCCGGGCAGGACCCGATCAACGACAAGTTCCGCTTCGCCGGCGGCTACCAGTACGAGCAGATCGCCAACGACGACTCCCTCAGCCAGTTGCTGACCGTGGGTCCCGAGTGGCATCGCAAGTTTCCCAACGGCTGGGAGCGGGTGCTCTCGCTCAAGTGGCGCAACGAAAGCTATCGGCTGGGCGACGATGAGGGCACCTCCAACCTGGTGATGCCTGGGGTGGATTTCTCCCTGCTGCGCAGCGACAACCGCATCGACCCCAATCGCGGCTATCGCCTGCAATTCGGCGTCTCGGCGGCGAAGGAGGGGTTGCTCTCGGATGCCAACATGATCCACACCACGGCGCTGGCCCGTGGCCTGATCACGGTGGGCGACGGGCACCGCTTCCTCGGACGCCTGCAACTGGGCGGCAACTTCACCAATGGCTACAACAAGGTCCCGCCATCGCTGCGCTTCTTCGCCGGCGGTGACCAGAGCGTTCGCGGCTACGACTACCAGACCCTGTCGCCGGAAAACGACGAAGGCGACTACGTGGGCGGTCGCTACCTGGTCGCCGGCGGGGTCGAATACCAGTATCCCCTGCGCGACAAGTGGCGGCTGGCCACCTTCATCGACCAGGGCAGCGCCTTCAACGACCTCAACAACTACGAACTCAAGACCAGCGTCGGCGTGGGCGTACGCTGGGTCTCGCCGGTCGGCCCGATCCGCGTCGACTTGGCGCACGGTCTCGACGAACCCGGCGGTATCCGCCTGCACTTTTCCATAGGGCCTGAGCTGTGAAGTCGGTAGGCGGTGTCATTCTCGGCGTACTGGCGGCCCTGCTGGGCGCGCTGATCCTCCTTCTCGCCCTGGTGCTGGGCAACGCCGGCGTCAGCCGGCTGGTGCTGGAACGGGTGCCGGGTCTGACCCTGACCGACTTCCAGGGGCGCCTGGGTGGCCATTGGCAGGCCCGGCAGCTGGTCTGGGAGGGGGGCGCCACCCGGGTAACGGTCGAGGCTCCCAAATTCGCCTGGCGACCCGCCTGCCTGCTCAGGCTACAGCTGTGCATCGATACCCTGGTCGCCTCGCGCGTCGCCATCGAGCAGGCGCCCAGTCCGGAGGCGGCGCCGGAGAAGAGCGGGCCCATCCAGTTGCCCAGCCTCGGCTTGCCGCTGGGGGTGCAGCTAGGTGAGGTACGGATCGGCGAGATCCGCTACAACGACGCCGAACAGGCCCGTGACCTGGAGCTCCAGGCCCGCTGGCAGGCTGATGGGATAGCCATCGAGCGCCTGGCCGGAATGGCGCACGGCATCACCCTGGATACCCACGGCCGGTTGCAGCCCAGCGGCGCCTGGCCGCTGCAGTTGCAGGGCACCCTCGGCCTGCCTGCGCCGGAGGCCGCGCCTTGGTCGCTGGCGCTCAAGCTGAACGGCGAATTGCAGAAGACCTTGCAGCTGGAGGCCGACAGCAGCGGCTATCTGCCCGGCCGCCTGACCGGCACGGTGCAGCCGCTGGTGGACAACGTCCCGGCCGATCTGCAACTGGTGGCCGATGGCTTCAAGGCGGCCGCCAGCCTGCCCGATACCCTGCGGCTGAACGACCTCAAGCTGACCGCGCGAGGCGATCTGGCTGCGGGCTACGCCCTGGTCGGCCAGGCGAAACTGCCGGGCGAGGGCGGTCCGGTGGACCTGAATCTGGAGGGTCGCGTCGATGCCAAGGGCGCGCGGATCGCGGCCTTGCGCCTCCAGGCCGCGCCCGAGCAGCGTGTGGCGCTGGCCGGCCAGATCGACTGGCAGCAGGGGCTCGCCGCCGACGCCACCCTGGATTGGCGCGACTTTCCCTGGCGCCGGCTGTATCCCATGGCGGAGCCCCCGGTAAGTCTGCAGCGTCTGCAGGGCGAGGTGGCCTATAGGGATGGTGCCTACCTGGGCAATCTCAAGGCTGCGGCGACCGGTCCGGCCGGCGCCTTCACCCTGGCCACCCCCTTCAGCGGCGATACCACCCAGCTCAATCTGCCCTCGCTGGATCTCCAGGCCGGCCAGGGGCGGGCGCAGGGCAAGGTCAACCTGGGCTTCGCCGAGGGCGTGAGCTGGCAGGTGGCCCTGGATCTGAGCCGCCTTGATCCGGCCTTCTGGGTCGCCCAGCTGCCCGGCAGCCTGGCCGGTCCGCTGCGCAGTTCCGGTGCCTTCAAGGATGGCCGCCTGCAGCTGGACGCCGATCTGGACCTCAAGGGTCGGCTGCGCAACCAGCCCGCCGTGTTGGCCGCCAAGGCCAAGGGGGCTGGCGAGCAGTGGCAGGTTTCGCAGCTGGACATCCGCCTGGGTGACAATCGCATGCAGGGGCAGGGCGCCCTCGATCAACGGCTGCAGGGGCAGCTGCAACTGGATCTGCGGCGCCTCGGCCAGCTCTGGCCCGATCTGTCCGGCAGCGCCCAGGGCCGCCTGGATCTGGCCGGAACCCTCAAGGCGCCGGCTGGCCAGCTGCGCCTCGACGGGCGCCAGCTCGCCTATGCCGACAACCGCATGAGCAGCCTGGCGCTGGCGGCCACCCTTGATGACCGTCAGCGCGGCAACCTGGAGCTGACTGCCCAGGGTCTGCAGGCGGCCGGGCGCGATTTCGGCGTCCTGCGCCTGCAGGGGCAGGGCGATCGCCGCCAGCAGCAGGCCGAGCTGTCGCTCAAGGGGCCACAGCTCAACCTGGCGCTCACGGCCGGTGGTACCCTGGCCGACAACGGTGACTGGAAAGGCCAACTGGCCCGCGGCTCGGTTGCCGCCAGTGGCCAGAACTGGACCCTGCAAAGCCCCGCGCGCATCGAGCGCCTGGCCAACGGGCGTCTGGAACTGGGCCGGCACTGCTGGCGGTCCGGCGCGGCCAGCCTCTGTGGCGACGATCAGCAACTGCTGCCCGACACCCGTCTCGCCTGGCACCTGCGCGCCTTCCCGCTCGCCAGTCTGCAACCGCTGCTGCCCCCGGAACTGGCCTGGCAGGGCACCCTCGATGGCGACGTCGACCTGCGCCTGCCCAAGGCCGGACCCGATGGCGAGATCCGTCTCCAGGCCGGTCGTGGCAGCCTCAAGCTGCGCGACGCCGCTGGCCAGTGGCAGACCTTCAGCTACGACAGCCTGGACGTCACCAGCGCCCTGAAGCCGCAGCAGGTGGACACCCAGGTGCGCCTGACCAGTGCCGATCTTGGCCGACTCGACATCCAGGCGAGGCTGGATCCCCGCGATCCGAACCAGGCGCTGGCCGGTCGCTTCCAGTTGCAGGGCCTGAATCTGGCCCTCGGCAAGGCCTTCGTCGAAGGCATCGAACACCTCGAAGGCAAGATCAACGGTGCCGGCGAGCTGGGTGGCACCCTGCTGCAACCGAGGGTCAACGGCCAGATCCAGCTCAGCGGGGGCGACATCGGCGGCGGCAGCGTGCCGACGCGCCTGCAGGACCTCGGCTTGACCGCCCGCATCCAGGGCGACACCGCGCTGCTCGACGGCGGCTGGCGCAGCGGCACCCAGGGGCGCGGCCAGATCCGGGGCAGCGTCGGCTGGGCCAACGGCCTGGACGTCAATGTGGCGGTCACCGGCGACAAGCTGCCGGTCAATGTCGAGCCCTATGCGCAGCTGGAAGTGGCGCCCGATCTCAAGATCCTGATGAAGGACGGCCGCCTGGCCCTGGCCGGCGAGGTGCGGGTGCCGCGCGGGCGCATCCAGGTGCAGCAGCTGCCGCCATCCACGGTCAAGGTGTCGGACGATGCCGTCATCGTCGGCCAGGAGGCTCCGGCCAAGCAGCCGGCGATGCAGATCGCCATGGACGTCGACGTGCTGGTCGGATCCGACAAGCTCACCTTCGATGCCTTCGGCCTGTCCGCCGAAATCGTTGGCAAGGTGCACATCGGCGACAACCTCGACACCCGCGGCGAGTTGAACCTGCGCAACGGTCGCTACAACGCCTATGGTCAGCGCCTCACCATGAGACGCGCACGGCTGTTCTTCCAGGGGCCCATCGCCCAGCCCTATATCGATGTGGAAGCCGTGCGGGTGGTACAGGAGCAGAACGTCACCGCCGGCCTGCGGCTTTCGGGTTTCGCCCAGCAGCCGCGCATCGAGGTGTTCTCCGAACCGAGCATGAGCCAGGAGCAGGCGCTGGCCTACCTGGTGCTGGGACGCCCGCTTTCCAGCGGCAGCGAAGGGGACAACAACGTGCTCGGTCAGGCGGCACTGGCCCTCGGCCTGGCCGGCAGCTCCGGCACCGCCGGCGCCCTGGCGCAGCGATTGGGTATCCAGAACTTCCAGCTGGATACCGCCGGTTCGGGGGACAAGACCAGCGTGGTCGCCTCGGGCAATCTCACCGACAGGCTGTCGGTGCGTTATGGGGTAGGGGTGTTCGATTCCGCCAACACCGTCGCCCTGCGCTACCAGCTCACCCGCCGGCTCTATCTGGAGATCGCCAGCGGTCTGGCCAACTCCCTGGATTTCTTCTATCGCCGCGATTTTTGACGCAAGGACGCGTAACGCTTTGATCGGGTGCGGAAAACGTGTTTACTCCCTGTCCCGTCTCATGAGAAAGGAGCAGTTCATGGCAACCGTCAATTTGCGTGGCAACCCGGTCGAGGTGCAGGGCAACCTGCCGCAGGTCGGCCAGCAGGCCCCGGCGTTCAGCCTGGTCAACGGCGATCTGCAGGACATTACCCTGGCCAGCCTCGCCGGCAAGCGCAAGGTGCTCAACATCTTCCCCAGCGTCGATACCCCGACCTGCGCCACCTCGGTGCGCAAGTTCAACAGCGAAGTCGACAAGCTGGATAACACCGTGGTGCTGTGCATTTCCGCCGACCTGCCGTTCGCCCAGAAGCGCTTCTGCGGCGCCGAAGGCCTGGAAAAGGTGGTGAACCTCTCCACCCTGCGCGGTGCCGAATTCCTGCAGAACTACGGCGTCGCCCTGGCCAGCGGTCCGCTGCAAGGCCTGGCCGCCCGCGCCGTGGTGGTGCTGGACGAGCAGGACAAGGTGCTGCACAGCGAGCTGGTCCCCGAGATCGGCCAGGAGCCGGACTACGCGGCCGCACTCGCCGTTCTCGGCTGATCGCCGCCAACCCACCGCTCTGCACGGTGGGCGTTTCGAAACGGGCAGGCGCCTTTTGTGTCTGCCCGTTTTGCTTTAGGTAAAATCGCGGTAAAGGGGCTGGTTAGCCGTCTCGCTACTGCTTATCTTCCGCCTTTCCCAGCGTGTACGTATCTTCCGATGTCCGACTCTTCGCCTAGCTCTTCCTCCCGTCGCCGACTGGTGTGGCTGCTCGTCCTCGTGGTGCTGGTGGCTGCGGGCGGCTGGTATTGGTATCACCAGCACGGCCAGAAGAACGAGGCCGCTGGCGGCAAGGGCGCGCGTTCGCCCTTCGGCATGACCGGCCCCACGCCGGTACGGGTGGTGGCGGTGGAGCAGCGCAGCTTTCCCATCGTGCGCAAGTCCATCGGCACAGTGACGGCGCTCAACACCGTCAATGTGCGCACCCGGGTCGCTGGCGAACTGGTGCGGGTGGCCTTCGAGGAGGGCCAGAAGGTCAAGGCCGGCGAGTTGCTGGCCAGCATAGATCCGCGTCCCTATGAGGTGGCGCTGCAACAGGCCGAAGGCACCCTGCAGCAGAACCAGGCGCAGCTGCGCAACGCCGAGCTGGACCTCAAGCGCTACCAGGGGCTGTTCCGCGAAGACAGCATCGCCAGGCAGACCCTGGATACCCAGGAAGCCCTGGTCAACCAGTACCGCGGCACCCTCAAGAACAGCCAGGCGGCGGTGGCCGATGCCAAGCTGAATCTGGCCTTCACCCAGATCAAGGCGCCCATCGCCGGGCGCGTCGGCCTGCGCCAGCTGGACGGCGGCAACCTGCTGTCCGCCAACGACAGCACCGTGGTGGCCGTGATCACCCAGACCCAGCCGATCTCGGTGGTCTTCACCCTGCCGGAAAGCCAGCTGGGCGAATTGCTCAGGCGTGCCCGCGCCGGCCAGACCCTGCCGGTCGAAGCCTGGGATCGCGGCGGTTCGCGCAAGGTCGCCGACGGCACCCTGCAGAGCTTCGACAACCAGATCGACACCGCCACCGGCACCCTCAAGTTCCGCGCCCGCTTCGCCAACGGCGACGAGGCGCTGTTCCCCAACCAGTTCGTGACCGTGCGGGTGCGCGAGCAGGTGCTGGAGCAGGCGCTGGTGGTGCCTTCGGCCTCCATCCAGTTCGGCTCCAATGGCACCTTCGCCTACGTGGTCGGGGCCGACAACAAGATCCAGGTGCGCAGCCTCAAGCTGGGGCCGGATGACGGCAGCCTGACCGTAGTCACCGAGGGCCTGGCCGCCGGTGACCGGGTGGTGACCGAAGGCACCGATCGCCTGCGCGAGGGCAACGAGGTGGAGGTGGTCACCGGGGCCTCGGCGGCGCCCAGCGAACCAGCCAAGCCGGCGGTACGCAAGCCCGGCAAGACCCAGGGCTGACCGGCCGCGATGGATATCTCGCGCCCCTTCATCCTGCGCCCCGTCGCCACCACCCTGTTGATGGTGGCGCTGCTCATCGCCGGTCTGCTGGCCTATCGCCTGCTGCCGGTCGCGGCCCTGCCGCAGGTGGACTATCCCACCATCCGCGTGCTCACCCTCTATCCGGGCGCCAGTCCCGACGTCATGACCAGCGCCGTCACCGCACCGCTGGAGCGCCAGTTCGGGCAGATGCCCGGCCTGTCGCAGATGGCCTCCACCAGCTCCGGCGGGGCTTCGGTCATCACCCTCAGATTCAATCTCGAGCTGGACCTGTCGGTCGCCGAGCAGGAGGTCCAGGCGGCGATCAACGCGGCCAACAACCTGCTGCCCAACGACTTGCCGGCGCCGCCGGTGTACAACAAGGTCAATCCGGCCGATACGCCCATCGTCACCCTGGCGATCAGCTCCAGGACCTTGCCGCTGCCCACGCTCTACGACCTGGTCGATACCCGCATGGCGCAGAAGCTCGCCCAGGTGAGCGGGGTGGGGATGGTCAGCCTGGCCGGTGGCCAGCGCCCGGCCGTGCGCATCCAGGTCGATCCGGACAAGCTCGCCGCCCACAACCTGACCCTGGCCGACGTGCGCAGCCTGGTCACCAGCGAAAACACCAACCAGCCCAAGGGCAGCTTCGACGGTCCCACCCGGGTCGCCACCCTGGACGCCAACGACCAGTTGCGCGACCCCAAGGCCTACGGCGACCTGATCCTCAACTACGCCGACAACGGCGCCCTGCGCCTGGGTGACGTCGCCACCATCGCCCAGGGCGCGGAAAACGACCGCCTGGCCGCCTGGGCCAATCGCAGTGGCGCCATTCTGGTCAATGTCCAGCGCCAGCCCGGCGCCAACGTTATCCAGACCGTCGACCGCATCCAGGCGCTCTTGCCCAGCCTCAGGGAAAGCCTGCCGGCCGGTCTCGACATCGCCGTGCTCAGCGACCGTACCGAGACCATCCGCGCGGCGGTCACCGACGTCCAGCACGAGATGCTGCTGGCGGTGGGGCTGGTAGTCATGGTCACCTTCGTCTTCCTGCGCCGCTTCAGCGCCACCCTGATCCCCTCGGTCACGGTGCCGCTGTCGCTGATCGGCACCTTTGGCGCCATGTACCTGGCCGGCTTCTCGCTGAACAACCTGTCGCTGATGGCCCTGACCATCGCCACCGGGTTCGTCGTCGACGATGCCATCGTCATGCTGGAGAACATCTCCCGGCATCTGGAAGAGGGCGCCACGCCCCTGGAAGCGGCGCTCAAGGGCGCCCGCCAGATCGGCTTCACCCTGGTGTCCCTGACCGTCTCGCTGATCGCGGTGCTCATCCCGCTACTGTTCATGCAGGACGTGGTCGGCCGGCTGTTCCGCGAATTCGCCATCACCCTGGCGGTGGCCATCCTCATCTCCCTGGTGATCTCCCTGACACTCACGCCGATGATGTGCGCCCGGCTCCTCAAGCGCGAGGAGGCCGCGGAACATCGACTGGTCTGGCTGGAGCGGCTGATCGCCGGCTACGGTCGCGCGCTGCGCTGGTCGCTGGCCAACCGGGCGCTGATGCTGATGCTGGCGGTCGCGACCTTCGTGCTCACCGCGGTGCTCTACCTGCTGGTGCCCAAGGGCTTCTTTCCGGCCCAGGACACCGGCTCCATCCAGGGCATCACCGAGGCGCCCCAGTCCATCTCCTTCCGCGGCATGAGCGAGCGCCAGCAGGCGCTGGCCGAGGTGGTGCTGCAGGACCCGGCGGTGGCGAGCCTGTCGTCCTACATCGGCGTCGACGGCGACAACGTCACCCTCAACAGCGGCCGCATGCAGATCAACCTCAAGCCGCAGAGCGAGCGCGACGTGACGGCCCAGGAAGTGATCGACCGCCTGCGTCCCGAGGTCGCCAAGGTGGTGGGCATCACCCTCTACATGCAGCCGGTGCAGGACCTCAGCGTCGAAGACCGGGTCAGCCGGACCCAGTACCAGCTCAGCCTGGACTCGCCCGATGCCAATCTGCTCGACACCTGGGTGCCGCGCCTGACCCAGGCCCTGCAGCAACGCCCGGAAGTCACGGATGTCACCAGCGACCTGCAGAACAAGGGCCTGCAGCTGTACCTGACCATCGACCGAGACGCCGCCGCGCGCCTCGGTGTCCAGGTCTCGGCCATCACCGACGCCCTCTACGACGCCCTCGGTCAGCGGCAGATCTCGACCATCTACACCCAGGCCAACCAGTATCGGGTGGTGCTGGCCAGCGCCGCCGCTGACAGCCTGGGTCCAGACGCCCTCAGCCAGGTCTGGGTGAAGGCGGGCAGTGGTACCTCGTCCAGCGGCAGCAGCGGTACCGGAACGGCCACCACCACCGAGACCACCACGGACACCGGTCGCGCCCCGGTGCGGCTATCCAGTCTGGTGAAGATGGATCAGCGGCCGACCCGGCTGGTGATCAACCACCTGAGCCAGTTCCCGGCGGTGACCCTGTCGTTCAACCTGGCCAACGGCGTTTCCCTCGGCGCCGCCGTGGCGGCCATTGATGCGGCCAAGCAGGAGATCGGCCTGCCGGTGGGCATCAACACCCACTACCAGGGCGCGGCGGCAGCCTTCCAGGCCTCCCTGTCCAGTACCCTGCTGCTGATCCTGGCGGCGGTGGTGGTGATGTACATCGTCTTGGGAGTGCTCTACGAGAGCTTCATCCATCCCCTGACCATCCTCTCGACGCTGCCCTCGGCGGCCATCGGCGCGCTGCTGGCCTTGCTGCTCACCGGCAACGACCTCGGCCTGATCGCGGTGATCGGCATCATCCTGCTGATCGGCATCGTCAAGAAGAACGCCATCATGATGATCGACTTCGCCCTCGACGCCGAACGGCACCAGGGGCTAAAGCCGGAAGAAGCCATCTATCAGGCCGCCTTGCTGAGATTCCGGCCGATCCTCATGACCACCCTGGCCGCGCTGTTCGGCGCGGTGCCGCTGATGCTGGCCACCGGCGCCGGCGCCGAGTTGCGCCAGCCGCTGGGCCTGGTGATGGTCGGCGGCCTGCTGGTCAGCCAGGTGCTGACGCTGTTCACCACCCCGGTGATCTACCTGGCCTTCGACAGCCTGGGCGAGCGCCTGGGTCGGCGCAGGACGGCCTGAGGTGAATCTCTCGGCGCCCTTCATCGCCCGGCCGGTCGCGACCCTGCTGCTGAGCCTGGCGCTGCTGCTGCTCGGCGCCATCGCCTTCCGGCTGTTGCCGGTGGCGCCCCTGCCGCAGATGGACTTTCCCACCATCACGGTCTCGGCGACCCTGTCCGGCGCCAGTCCCCAGGTGATGGCCTCCAGCGTCGCCACGCCGCTGGAGCGTTCCCTGGGCACCATCGCCGGCATCAGCTCCATGACCAGCCGCAGCAGCCAGGGCTCGACCCAGATCATCATCCAGTTCGACCTGGACAAGGACGTCAATACCGCCGCCCGCGAGGTGCAGGCGGCCATCAACGCCTCGCGCAACCTCTTGCCCAGCGGCATGCGCCAGATGCCGCGCTATCGCAAGGTCAATCCGTCCCAGGCACCCATCATGGTGTTCTCCCTGACTTCCAAGACGCTGAGCAAGGGCGAGCTGTACGACCTGGCGTCCACGGTGCTGGCGCAGAGCCTGTCCCAGGTCAACGGCGTGGGCGAGGTGCAGATCGGCGGCAGCTCCCTGCCAGCGGTGCGCGTCGAGTTGGAGCCGCGGCAGCTGGAGCACTATGGCCTGGCGCTGGACGACGTCCGCACCGCCATCAACAGCGCCAACCAGCGCCGGCCCAAGGGCGCGGTGGCCAATGACGAGCACAACTGGCAGATCCAGGCCAACGACCAGCTGTTCAAGGCGGCCGACTACGCGCCCCTGATCATCCGCTACCAGGATGGCGCGGCCTTGCGCCTGCGCGATGTCGCCAAGGTCAGCGACGCCGTGGAAGACCGCTACAACGCCGGCTTCTACAACGACCAGAGCGCCGTGCTGCTGGTGGTCAATCGCCAGGCCAACGCCAACATCATCGAGACCATCGCCGCGCTCAAGGCGCGCCTGCCGGCGCTGGAAGCCATCGTCCCGGCCAGCGCGCGTCTGGAAGTGGCCATGGACAGATCCGGGGTGATCAAGGCGACCCTGCACGAGGCCGAGCTGACCCTGATCATCGCCGTCTTCCTGGTGATCGGCGTGGTCTGGCTGTTCCTCGGTCGGCTGCGCAGCGCGGTGATCCCGGCCCTGGCGGTACCCATCTCGCTGGTGGGTACATTCGCCGTCATGTACATCCTGGGCTTTTCGCTCAACACCCTGTCGCTGATGGCCTTGATCCTGGCGGCAGGGCTGGTGGTGGACGATGCCATCGTGGTGCTGGAGAACATCGCCCGCCACATCGACAACGGCATGGCGCCGCTCAAGGCGGCCTACCAGGGTACCCGCGAGGTCGGCTTCACCCTGCTGTCGATGAACGTCTCCCTGGTGGCGGTCTTCGTCGCCATCCTGTTCATCGGCGGTATCGTCGAAAAGCTGTTCCGCGAATTCTCCCTGACCCTGGCGGCGGCCATCCTGGTGTCGCTGGTGGTGTCCCTGACGCTGACGCCCATGCTCTGCGCACGCTGGCTCAGGCCTCATGACCCGGCCACCGAAAGCCGCCTGCAGCGCTTCAGCGAGCGCGCCCATCGTCGCCTGGTGGCGGGTTACGACCGCAGCCTCGGCTGGGCGCTGCGCCATCGGCGCCTGACCCTGCTCAGTCTGTTCGCCACCATAGCGCTCAACGTGGCGCTCTATGTGGTGGTGCCCAAGACCTTCATGCCGCAGCAGGACACCGGCCAGCTGATCGGCTTCATCCGCGGCGACAACGCCCTGTCGTTCCAGGTGATGCAGCCGAAGATCGAGATCCTGCGCAAGTCGCTGCTGGCCGATCCGGCGGTGGCCAGCGCCTCCGGCTTCGTTGGCAGCTCCGGCTCCGGCAGCGGGGTGAACAACGCGGTGATGCTGATTCGCCTCAAGCCCATCGCCGAGCGCCAGCTGGATGCCCAGAAGGTCATCGAGCGCATCCGCGCCAATGCACCCAAGGTGCCGGGCGCCCAGCTGTTCCTCATGGCGGACCAGGACCTGAGATTCGGCGGTCGCCAGCAGAGCACCTCGTCCTATGAGTACAACCTGCTTTCCGGCGACGTCGGGCTGCTGGAAACCTGGCAGCCAAAGGTGCTGGCCGCGCTCAAGGCGCTGCCGGAGCTGACCGCGGTGGACGGTCGCGAAGGCAGCACCCAGCAGATCACCCTGCAGATCGACCGCGAGAAGGCCAAGCGCCTCGGCGTGGACATGGAGACCGTGGCCGCGGTACTCAACAACTCCTTCGCCCAGCGGCAGATCTCGACCATTTACGAGCCGCTCAACCAGTACAAGGTGGTGATGGAGATCAATCCGCGCTATGCCCAGGACCCGACCGTCCTCGAGCAGGTGCGGGTCATCACCGCCAGCGGCGCCCAGGTTCCGCTGGCGGCCTTCGCCTACTACACCAACAGCCTCGCCGAGGACCGCGTCACCCACGACGGCCAGTTCGCCTCGGAAAGCATCAACTTCGACCTGGCGCCGGATGTCAGCCTGGAACAGGCGACCCGGGCGGTGCAGCGCGCCGTGGCCGCCATCGGCCTGCCCAGCGATGTGCAGGGGCGCCTGGGCGGCTCCGCCAACATCTTCGCCAGCACGGTGTCCGGGCAGCCGCTGATGATCCTCGGCGCCCTGGTGCTGGTCTACATCGTGCTCGGCGTGCTCTACGAAAGCTATGTCCACCCCCTGACCATCCTCTCGACGCTGCCGTCGGCCGGGGTAGGGGCCTTGCTGGCCATCCAGCTCACCGGTGGCCAGTTCAGCCTGATCTCCATGCTCGGGCTGTTCCTGCTGATCGGGGTGGTGAAAAAGAACGCCATCATGATGGTGGACCTGGCGCTGCAGCTGGAACGCCAGCAGGGCCTGACGCCCGAGGAGGGCATCCGCCAGGCCTGCCTGCTGCGCCTGAGGCCCATCCTCATGACCACCATGGCCGCCATCCTCGGCGCCGTACCGCTGCTGATCGGCGATACCGAAGGCGCCGAAATGCGCCAGCCGCTGGGCCTGGTGATCGTCGGCGGGCTGGTGCTGAGCCAGATTCTCACGCTCTACACCACCCCGGTGGTCTATCTCTATTTCGAACGCCTGCGCCGCCGCGTCAATCGCTGGCGCGGCATCCGTACCGACGCTGCCCTGGATACGCCGCTATGACCCCAACCCTGCGCCTGCCGACGCTGACCCTGGCTCTGCTGCTGGCCGGCTGTACCCTGGGCCCGGACTACCAGCGGCCGACCACCACGGTGCCGGTCGCCTATCGCCACGCCGAAGGCTGGCAGGCGGCGGCGCCCAAGGACCTGGAGATCCGTGGCGACTGGTGGCGGCGCTATGACGATTCGACCCTCGACCGTCTGATGGTCCAGCTCAACCAGCGCAACCAGAGCCTGGCCCAGGCCGAGGCGACCTATCGGCAATCCCTGGCCCTGGTCAGCCAGGCGCGGGCGTCGCTATTCCCGACCCTCTCCAGCAGCCTGGGCGCCACCCGCTCCGGGCGCGGGGGTAGTTCGGGCAGCAACACCGTCATCCGCAACTCCAATGGCACCAGCAGCACCGTCAGCAGCGGTGGCTCCAGCACCATCAGCAACGCCTACGACGCCAGTCTGGGGGTGAGTTGGGAGCTGGATCTCTGGGGCCGCGTCCGGCGCCAGGTGGAGGCGGATCGGGCCTCTGCCCAGGCCAGCGCCGCGGAGCTCGCGGCCACCCGCCTGAGCCTGCAGACGCAACTGGCGACCAACTACCTGCAACTGCGCGTACTGGACGCCCAGCAGCGACTGCTCGACGCCACCGTGGCCGCCTACGAGCGATCCCTGCGCCTGACCCAGAATCAGTACCGCGCCGGCATCGTCACCCCGGCGGATGTGGCCCAGGCCACCACCCAGCTGAAGAGCACCCAGGCCGACGCCATCGACCTCAGGTATCAGCGTGCCCAGCTGGAAAACGCCATCGCGGTGCTGGTCGGCGAGGTCCCGGCCAATTTCCAGCTGGCCGCGGTCAAAACGATTCCCGAGTTGCCGCCGCTGCCGAGCGCCGTGCCCTCGACGCTGCTCGAACGTCGTCCGGACATCGCCCAGGCCGAGCGCCAGGTCATGGCCGCCAATGCCGCCATCGGCGTCGCCGAAGCCGCCTATTATCCCGACCTGACCCTGAGTGCCAGCGGTGGCTACAGCGCCAGCCAGTGGGGCAACCTGATCAGCACGCCAAATCGCTTCTGGTCGATCGGGCCGTCCTTTGCCCTGTCGCTGTTCGATGGCGGCCTGAGACGCGCTCAGGTGGAGTCCGCCGAGGCCAGCTACGACGCCAGCGTCGCCGGTTATCGCCAGACCGTGCTCGCGGGCTTCCGCGAGGTGGAAGACTATCTGGTGCAGTTGAGTACCTACAGCGACGAAGCCGGCGTGCGCCAGGAGGCCCTGGATGCCGCGCGCCGCGCCCTGCAACTGGCCGAGAACCAGTACCAGGCCGGCCTGATCGGCTATCTCGACGTGGTCACCCTGCAGACCACCGCCCTGAGCAACGAGCGCACCAACCTGACCCTGCTCGGCAGTCGCCTCAGCACCAGCGTCCAGCTGATCGCCGCGCTTGGCGGTGGCTGGGATGGCAATCTCACGCCGCCCGCACCGCCACGGCGGCCCTGATCGTGAGCAGGAAAAAGCCGCGCAGATTCTGGATTGTCGAGGCTGTGGGCGCGCCTTTGGGCGAGGCACGACGGCCGATCACCGGCGTGCCGGAGTGGATGGAGCTGAACGCTTGCGTGGATAGCCCCCTCTCCCTGCGGGAGAGGGCTGGGGTCAGGGGGCCCTTTGCCGCGAAGTCCCCAGTGGAACAGGCTGCGCTGTTTTCCACGCTACTGCACGGGAGGGCAACGTCACGCCCCAGCGGCCCTGACGGCGGGCACAAAAAAGCCGGGCGATGGCCCGGCTTTTTCACGACTGGCGCTTAGTTGGGGAAGAGTTCGCCCAGCTTCATGCTCAGCATCATGTTGCCTTCGACGCGCAGCTTGCCGGACATGAAGGCCTGCATGCCGTCGGTCTCGCCGCTGACGATGCCGGCCAGGGTGGCCTGGTCCATGATCAGGGTGCAATCCGGGTCGGCGGCGTCGCCCTGCTGGACGTCGCAGGTGCCGTCCTTGACGACCACGTAGTAGTTGTCACCACCCTCGACGTCGAATTGATAGGTGAGGTCCAGGCCGGCCGCGGCGGAGGGGTCGAACTTGCTCTTCAGGGTGGCGATGGCTTCGGCTGCGCTCATGGCGAGGGTCCTTGTGGTCTTTTTCGATGAGGCCCACTCCAGGCGGAGGGGCAGGGCACTCGACCGAGGGTAGGGGGCGACAGGAGGCCTGTCAACGGATATTCATACGCTTGTTTGAAAGGCGCGGGCGCATGCCCGGCCGGATCACGGCCCACGGCCGGCCTGTGCAGAAAGACCGCCCGGGAGTCGCCGAGTTTCTATCGGTCGGGCGACTCGGTATGCTGGGCAGGGCACTGCTGCCGCCATCCTAGGAGAGTCCGTGGAGTTTCTTGCCGACTATGCCAGTTTCCTGGCCAAAACCGTCACCGTGGTGGTCGCCATCATCGCCGTGCTGCTGTTCACCGCCGCCGTTCGCGGCCGCAACCGGCGCAGCTCGGCCGGCCAGCTGCAGGTACAGAAGCTCAACGACTTCTATCGCGATCTGCGGCTGAGGTTGCAGCAGAGCGTGCTGGGCAAGGAGGCCTTCAAGGCCCTGCGCAAACGCGAGACCAAGGCCGAGAAGACCAAGCGCAAGAGCGAGACCGGCAAATCGCGGGTCTATGTGCTCGACTTCCATGGCGACATCAAGGCCACGGCCAACGAACACCTGCGCAACGAGATCACCGCGGTCCTGACCCTGGCGACGCCCAAGGACGAGGTGGTGGTACGGCTGGAAAGCGGCGGTGGCCTGGTGCACAGCTATGGCCTGGCCGCCTCCCAGCTGGCGCGCATCCGCCAGGCCGGGATCCCCCTGACCATCTGTGTCGACAAGGTGGCCGCCAGCGGCGGCTACATGATGGCCTGCATCGGCGATCGCATCCTCTGCGCGCCCTTCGCCATCCTCGGGTCCATCGGCGTGGTCGCCCAGTTGCCCAATGTCCATCGCCTGCTGAAGAAGCACGACGTGGACTTCGAGGTCTTCACTGCGGGCGAGTACAAGCGCACCGTCACCGTATTCGGCGAGAACGACGAGAAGGGCAAGGAGAAATTCCAGCACGACCTGGACACCACCCACGTCCTGTTCAAGAACTTCGTCTCCCACTACCGGCCGCAGCTCAACATCGACGAGGTCGCCACCGGTGAGGTCTGGCTGGGCCAGGCCGCGCTGGGCAAGCAACTGGTGGACGAACTGCGTACCAGCGACGAATACCTGGCCGAACGGGCCCAGGTGGTCGAGGTCTTTTCGCTGCGTTTCGTCGAGAAGAAATCCCTGCCCGAACGCCTGGGCATGGCGGCGAGTCTCGGTGTCGATCGTCTGGTGACCACCTGGTGGGAGCGTCTGGGCGAGTCGACCCGCTGGCGCTGAGGTCCATAGGACGGGCGGCCCCATAACAAGACTCCAACGGAGGTTCTGCGATGAGCAATTTTCAGGCGCTCTGGGTAACCGAAGGGGCCCATGGTGCTTTTCGGCAAGAAGTGGTGACACGCACCCTGGACGACCTGCCCGCGGGCGAGGTGCTGATCCGGGTGCGCTACTCCTCGCTCAACTACAAGGACGCGCTCTCGGCCATCGGCAACCGCGGCGTGACCCGGCGCTATCCCCATACCCCGGGGATCGACGCGGCGGGCGTGGTGGAGCAGTCCAGCGCGGGCGAATTCGCCGTGGGCGACGAAGTCCTCGTCACCGGCTATGACCTCGGCATGAACACCCCCGGCGGCTTCGGCCAGTACATCCGGGTGCCGGCCGCCTGGGTGATCCGGCGCCCGGACAATCTCGGCCTGCGCGAGGCCATGGTGCTGGGCACCGCGGGTCTCACCGCGGCGCTGTGCGTCGAGAAACTGGAACAGATGGGCCTGACCCCGGAGGCCGGCACCGTGCTGGTCACCGGCGCCAGTGGCGGCGTGGGCAGCCTTGCGGTCAAGCTGCTGGCGCGACTCGGCTATCACGTGGCGGCGTCCACCGCCAAGCTGGAGCGCGCGGAGTGGCTGCATCGCCTGGGCGCCCGGCAGATCCTCGACCGCGCGACCCTGGCCGATGGCGTCGGCAAGCCGCTCCTGGATCAGCAGTGGGCCGGAGCGGTGGATACCGTCGGCGGCGACATCCTCTTCAACGTCATCAAGTCGCTGGAATACGGCGGCAGCGTGGCCTGCTGCGGCATGACGGCGGGCACCAAGTTCGAAGCCGGGGTCTTTCCCTTCATCCTGCGCGGGGTGAATCTGCTGGGCGTGGATTCCGTCGAGTTGCCGCTGATGGCCAAGGCCGCGCTCTGGGACAAGCTTTCGGTGCAGTGGAAGCTGGACGACCTGGACAGCCTGACCCGCGAGGTCGGCCTGGAGGAACTGCCCGATACCATCAGCCAGATCCTCGCCGGCAAGATGGTGGGCCGGGTGGTGGTCGATCTCGGTTGAGCGAAGGCCAGGCAAAAAGAAACCCGCCATGGCGGGTTTCTTTTTGCGTCCAAGCCAGCGATCAGGCCTGGCGACGGCGGAACAGCGGCTCCGGTTGGTCGACCGCGCTCTGGTAGGTCACGCTGAAGTCGCGTAGACCGGCCAGGGCCGCTTCCGGATCGCGGTCGGCGCGGACCACATAGGCGTCGAAGCCGCAGCGCTTGAGAAAGAACAGCTGGTCCTGCAGCACATCGCCGATGGCGCGCAACTCGCCAGTCCAGCCGAAGCGCTCGCGCAGCAGCCGGGCGTAGGAGTAGCCGCGACCGTCGACGAAGGCCGGGAAGTTGATGGCGATCAGATCGAAATGCTCAAGGTCGCCGGCGATGCTTTCCGGCTCTTCGTCGCTGTCCAGCCAGATGCCCAGTTTGCCGTCGCGGCAGGTGAGGGCATGGCCGTGCTCCAGCCACAGGGCGGCCGGGATGATCACGTCGTCGCTGTTGGGAACGTCTGCGAAGGCGACGTCCTTGGGCAGCAGGTGCCAGTTGTCGGTGACCAGCTGGTCGCCCTTAATGATTCTTTGCATAGACGCGCTCCTTGAAGGGGTCGATACCGATACGGCGGTAGGTGTCGATGAAGCGCTCGTCTTCGGTGCGTTGCTCGACGTAGACGTTGATCAGCTTGCCGATCACCTCGGGCATCTGGTCCTGGGCGAAGGAGGGGCCGAGGATCTTGGCCAGGGTGGCGTCGCGGCCGGCGTCGCCGCCCAGGGACACCTGGTAGAACTCCTCGCCCTTCTTGTCCACGCCGAGGATGCCGATGTGGCCGACGTGGTGGTGGCCGCAGGCGTTCATGCAGCCGGAGATGTTGAGGTCCAGCTCGCCAATGTCGAACAGGTAGTCCAGGTCGTCGAAGCGGCGCTGGATGGATTCGGCGATGGGGATCGACTTGGCGTTGGCCAGGGAGCAGAAATCACCGCCCGGGCAGCAGATCATGTCGGTCAGCAGGCCGATGTTGGGGGTGGCGAAGCCATGCTCGCGCAGCGCGTGCCAGAGCTCCAGCAACTGGTCCTGGCGCACGTCGGCGAAGATGACGTTCTGCTGGTGGGAGGTGCGCAGCTCGCCGAAGCTGTAGCGATCGGCCAGGTCGGCCATGGCGTCCAGCTGGCGATCGGTGACGTCGCCGGGGGCCACGCCGGTGGGCTTGAGCGACAGGGTCACGGCGACATAGCCCGGACGCTTGTGGCGGAAGGTGTTGCGCTGGCGCCAGCGGGCGAAGCCGGGGTGCTCGGCGTCCAGGCGGGCGAGGGCCTCGTCCTGGTCCTGCAGCTCGGCATAGGCCGGATCGACGAAGAAGGCGGAGACCCGCGCGACCTCGGCGTCGGTCAGGGTGATGGGACCGTCCTTGAGGTGGGCCCATTCGGCCTCGACCTTTTCGGCGAAGGCCTCGGCGCCCAGGGCCTTGACCAGGATCTTGATGCGCGCCTTGAACTTGTTGTCGCGGCGACCGTAGCGGTTGTAGACCCGCAGGGTGGCTTCCAGGTAGCTGAGCAGGTGCTGCCAGGGCAGGAATTCGCGGATGAATTCGCCGGTGTGGGGGGTACGGCCCTGGCCGCCGCCGACCAGCACGCGGAAGCCCAGCTCGCCGGCCTCGTTGCGCACCGCTTCCAGGCCGATGTCGTGCACCTCGATGGCGGCACGATCCAGCGCGGCGCCGTTGACGGCGATCTTGAACTTGCGCGGCAGGAAGGCGAATTCGGGGTGGAAGGTCGACCACTGGCGGATGATCTCGCACCAGGGGCGCGGATCGATCAGCTCGTCGTGGGCGACGCCGGCGAACTGGTCGGTGGTGGTGTTGCGGATGCAGTTGCCGCTGGTCTGGATGGCGTGCATCTGCACGGTGGCCAGCTCGGCGAGGATCTCGGGGACGTCTTCCAGCTCTGGCCAGTTGAACTGGAAGTTCTGCCGGGTGCTGATGTGGGCGTAGCCCTTGTCGTAGTCACGGGCGATCTGCGCCAGCTTGCGCACCTGGGTGGTGTTCAGCAGGCCATAGGGCACGGCGACCCGCAGCATGGGCGCATAGCGCTGGATGTAGAGGCCGTTCTGCAGGCGCAGCGGGCGGTATTCTTCGCCACCCAGCTCTCCGGCCAGGAAGCGGCGGGTCTGGTCGCGAAACTGGGCGACACGTTCTTCGACGATCCGTTGATCGTACTGATCGTAAACGTACATGGTCATCCTGCTGTCAGGCGGCGCGCACGGCTGCGCGTGATCGAAGTCTTGGGCACCCCGGGGGCGCTCTGGCGACTTTTCTAGGCCGTGCACGATAGCAGCAGGTCTATATGCTTAAAAGCGATGTTTCTTTATATATAAATCTATTCCGGCGATAAGCGGAGAGTGGGTGGGCGGCGCCGGACACCGCCCACCGCGGGCCTCAGTTGAGGCCCAGCTTGCCGCGCAGGGTGGAGAGGTCTTCGGCCAGGGTGTTGACCGGACCGACCAGGGCCTTGCGGTCACGCTCGCTGACCTTGTCGTAGGTCTCGAAGCCGCCGTCCTTGGTCTTGTACTTGGCCAGGATCTTGTCGACCGTGGCGAAGTTCTTGTCGACCTTGGCGACGAAGGCCTGGTCCTGCTTCTCGATCTGCGGGCGGAACAGGTCGACGATCTTCTTGGCGCCATCGACGTTGGCCTGGAAGTCGTAGAGATCGGTGTGGCTGTAGCGCTCTTCCTCGCCCGACACCTTGGTCGCCGCCACTTCCTCCATCAGCGCCGCAGCGCCACCCACCACCTTTTCCGGCGGGAAGGTCAGGCCGTCGACGCGGGCCTGCAGGTCCTTGACGTCGGCCAGCAGCTTGTCGGCGACGGGACCCTGGCCCTCGGTGGTGTTCTGGGTGAAGAGTGCGTATTCCAGGCGGTGGAAGCCGGTGAAGTCCTCGGATTTCACGCCCTGCTCATGGTCGTCTTCGCGGGAGTCGATGGCGGCGTCCAGGTCGCTGAACAGCTCGGCGATGGGCTCCACCTGCTCGTAGGAGACCCGCGTCGGCGCATAGAGCTTGCGCGCGGTGGCCAGGTCGCCGCGCTTGACCGCCGCGGTGAAGGCCTGGGTCTGCCCGGTGAGCTTGGCCAGGTTGTCGGTGACATAGATCTTGTAGTCGGAGATGGGGCCGACCAGATCCAGCGGCGAGTTGGCCGCGAAGGCCGGCGTGGCGAGGGCCAGACCGAGGGCAACGGCGAGGAACGAGCGTTTCATTCGACTTCTCCTGTCGAGGTGTTAAAGCGATGCGGCGGCCAGCAGGCTGCGGCCGAGGTAGTCCTTGGCATCGGTGATCCCCGGCAGGACGAAGAAGTAACCGCCGCCGATGGGCTTGATGTATTCCTCCAGGGGCTCACCATCCAGCCGCTTCTGCACGGCGATGAAGCCCTGTTCCAGGTCGGCCTGGTAGGCGATGAACAGCAGGCCCATGTCGAGCTGGCCGTTCTTGTGCACACCGTTGGAGTAGTTGAAGGGGCGGCGCAGGATCAGGTTGCGCTGGCTCTCCGCGGTGCGGGGATTGGCCAGGCGGATATGGGCGTCCAGCGGCGTGACCTTACCCTTGGGATCGCTGGCATAGTCCGGCACATCGGTCTCATGACCGCCGGCCATGGGCGCGCCACTGGCCTTGCGCCGCCCGAAGATGGCTTCCTGTTCCTGCAGCGGGGTGCGATCCCAGCGCTCGACGAAATTGCGGATGATGCGCACCGCCTGATAGCTGCCCTGGGCCGCCCAGGCCGGCTCGCCGCTGCCGGGCTGGACCCAGACGATCCGGTCCATCGCCTGCTGGTCGGTGGAGTCGGGGTTGGCCGAGCCATCGCGAAAGCCCAGGAAGTTGCGCGCGCTCTCGGCGGGCTGACCGGGTGGCGGATCCTGCACCGGCACGCTGCCTTCCTGCTTCCAGCGGATCGCCAGCAGGTCGGGCAGATTCTTCACGATGTCGCGCAGGGCGTGGATGTTGGTGTCCGGGGTGTTGGCACAGAATTGCAGGCAGAGATCGCCGTGGCAGCAGTCCGCTTCCAGGGCGTCGTTGGGAAAGCCGGTCATGCGCTGCAGCTGCCGCGGCTTGACCGCGGTGAGGCCGAAGCGGTCATCGAAGAGCGATTCGCCCACCGAGACGGTGATGGTCAGGTTGTCCGGCGTCACCACAGGACCGAGGATGCCGGAATCCAGCGGTGGCAATTTGGGGTCGACCTCGGGCACCGGGCCGCCCTGCATGAGAAAGCGGATGCGCTCGTCGAGGGTCCGCAGCAGGCGTTCCAGGTCCTCGCGATCGCTGGCCAGCACATCGAAGGCCACGATCATTCCGGCCGCCGGCCGTGGGGTGACGATGCCGCTCTGGTGCAGGCCAAGGAACGCCTGGCGCTGATGGGTATTGGCGCTGCCCGGGGCACGGGTCACCTCGGCGGTGCTGGCCGCCCGGGCGTGCATCGGGCAGAGCCCGGCACCGGCCAGGGCCACGCTGGCGGCGCCGAGGCCACCCAGCAGGCGGCGACGTTCGATGTTGGGCTGATCGGGAGCGGACTTCTTCATGGCGTGGTCTTGGTCGCGGCCAGACCCAGGGCCGGGGCGACCTGGTCGAGGGAATCGGCCAGCGCCTGGGCCGCGGCGGCGATGCGCTGGCGGTCGTAAGGGGAAAGGGTGGAGTAGGGACGCTGGACATCGCCCAGGGCCGTAGCGAAGGCGTCGGCCTGGGTATCCAGGCGGTGCTGCAGCTCGGGATGACCCTTGCCGAGCAGGGGGCGCAGCAACTCGATCACCTTGCGCGTGCCATCCAGATTGGCGGCGAAGCCGGGCAGTACGAGCTGGCTGTAGCGCTCTTCCTCACCCGAGATCCGGGTGCCGGCCAGGTTGTGCAGCAGGCGCGCGGCATTGCCACTGAGTTGTTCGGGCGGCAGCGACTGGCCGAGCAGGGCGTCGCGCAGGGCGGCGGCGTCCTGCTCGAGGCGAGTGGCGACCGCTGTCAGGCCCTGGGTGCTGTTGCCAGCGAAGAGGCCCTGTTCGAGGCGATGGAAGCCACCAAAGGCCGGATCCTGTTCGCGCTTTTCGTAGTAGTCGGCGCGGGCATTGAGGCGATTGTCCAGTTCGGCGAAGCGCTGCGCGGTCGCCGCCAGGCGCTGGTAGGGCAGGCGGGCGGCCGCATAGGCGGCGCGTGCCTGCTCTAGATCGCCCGCGGTCAGCGCCTGCTGCAGGGTGGCGAGACCCTGCAGCAGCAAGCGGCTCTGCTGATTCAGGTAGACGCGGTATTCCGACAGCGGACCGACGAACTGGGTCAGGGTCGGACCGGCCTTGCTGGCGGCTTCCGAGGCGGCGGTCGGGAGTACCTTCAGCGTGCCCCGCGGATTGCTCAGCAGACCGCAGGTGATGGCGTAGTCGCCGGGGGCCAGGGTGGCATTAATGACCTGACTGAGGCCGGGGGCGATGTTCTCACGCTCCTCGACCACCAGGACGCCGTCGAGAATCTCCCATTCCACCGCCCGGTCCGAGCGGTTGACGATACGAAAGCGCGCCGGCCCGGCGGGTACCTGCAGGGCGTTGGGTTCGCAGCGATTGGCGAGGATGTCGACCTTGATTTCGCCGTCGGCCACGGTGGCGTGACGCTCGCCTGCGGCGCGCGAGGCATAGTAGAAGGCCGCGGCGGCTGCGATCAGCAGGGTGGCCGAGCCGATCACGGCCAGGCGCAGCGCCAGGGAGCCCTGCTTCGGCGGATGGGGGTTGGCGTGATTCACGACGGGCGCTCCAGCGAGGCAGGGGTGGTCACGGCAGGACGCTGGGGCGGCGCCGGGGTGCGGAAGAACAGCGGCAGGGTGACTGCCAGGAACAGCAGATAGGCGCCCAGGGTGCTGACGGTCGGAGTGTCCTGGTAGCCGAACATCCCGGCCAGCACCGTACCGACCGGGCCGTCGGCGGGCAGCGCGTGGCTCCAGTCGAAGACCACCTGCTGCAGCGAATTCCAGAGGCCGGCTTCATGCAGCGCCTTGACCGAGTTGGTGAACAGGCCGGCTGCGACGAAGAGGATGAACAGGCCGGTGAAGCGGAAGAACTTGCCCAGGTTCAGTCGTACGCCGCCGGTATAGAGGCCATAGCCCACGGCGATGGCAATGATCAGCCCCAGCAGGGCACCCAGGGGCGCGCCGGGGCCGGCGCTCTGCTGGAAGATCGCCAGCAGGAAGAACACGGTTTCCAGGCCTTCGCGAGCGACCGCCAGGAAGACCATGCCGATCAGGGCATAGACCTGGTTGCGCGAGGCGGACAGGGCGTTTTCCAGGGAGTCGTGCAGTTCGGTCTTGATCGAGCGCGCCGCCTTGCGCATCCAGAACACCATGGAGGTGAGGATGGCGGTGGCCGCCAGACCGACCACCGCTTCGAACAGCTCCTGCTGACGCTGCGGGAATTCGGCGCTGGCCAGTTGCAGGCCGGCGCCGACGAACAGCGACAGGGCGGCGGCCAGCATGACGCCGATCCAGACCGCTGGCATCCAGTGGCCGCGACCGGTGCGTTGCAGGTAGCTGGCGATGATGCCAACGATGAGCGCCGCTTCGATGCCTTCGCGGAGCATGATCAGAAAGGGAACGAGCATGAAAGCTATCACCGACAGAAGCGAAGGGGCGCAGAGGCGCCCGGAGGTCGGTGATTTGTATCACAATGATTCGGATTGTTAAATGCGGATGATTCTCGTGCCTCGCGGATCCGCTGACTGGTTGGCAGCGGATCCCCGTATTGCAGAGCCTCAGGCGCGAAAGACCACGGCGGTATCCGGCGCCTTGCCGGTAGAGAAGCGGTGGATCTCGCGCCAGTTGCGCAGATCGACCACCGCCAGCTGGTTGTCCTCCAGGGCCGCGAAGAGCCGCTCGCCGCGGGGATCGAGGTTGAGTCCGGGCACGGCGCTGCCCATGGGCAGATAGGCGACTTCAGCGAGGGTATCGGGCCGCAGCAGCGAGAGGCTCTTGTCCGACAGGTTGGAGACCAGCAGGCGGCCATCGGGCAGGGCGGCTACCCGTACCGCTTCGCCGCGCAGCTTGACCTGGCGGATCGGCGTCAGGTCGCGGGCATCCAGCGCATGGAGGATGCCGGCGAAGCGATCCAGCACATAGAAGGTGCGCTCGTCCGGACTCAGGCAGCAGCCCTCCGGCGCCTGGCCGAGGTACCTCTTCACCGGCAGCACGGCAGGATTGTGCGCATCGACCAGGATCACCAGACCGCTCAGGGTGTCGGCAACGTAGGCGCGGCGTCCGTCACGGGTCAGGACGAAGTAGTGGCTGCGGGTGCCACCAACCGGGACGATCTGGCTGGGATATTCGGCGGTGGCGGGGCGATCGAAGCGGATGAGCAGCGAGTCGGTCTCGCTCAGCACATAGAGGCGGCCCTGGTCATCCAGGCGCATGCCGTGCAGGCGGTGATAGGGCGACAGGTCGATGGCTCTCACCAGCCGGCGCTCGGCGAGATCGATCACGCTGACCTGATGGCCGCCTTCGCCGGGCGCCTGCCAGCTCTTGACCCCGTACTGGCCGACGTAGGCATAGCGACCCTGGCGGTCCGCGACGATTTCATGGGGTTGCTCGGGCAATTCCAGACTGCCGATACGCTTGCCATCGGCCAGGCGATAGAAGCCGAGGCCGGGGGCTTCCTTCTCGACCAGAGCGAGGTATTCGTCGCCCGCTGCGAGGGCATTGAGCGGATAGCCGCCCAGCAGGGGCAGGGCGGCACTGGCAGCCAGCAGGCCGAGGGTCCGGCGGCGATTCAGGTGGGGCATAGGAGGTCTCCCGAGCGGCAAGCCTCCCTGCCAGGGTCAAGCATCCGTGCTAGTCGAATAGACCCTTGAACCAGGTCCAAACTCCGAAGGAGTAGTCGGGAAAGATGTCGATGCCCAGCGCCGACTTGAGCAGATAGAGCAGCAGCAGACCCACCAGGCCGCAGGCCAGCAGGATCACCGCCAGCACGGTGGCCTTGCCGAGCAGGGACAATTCCTGCTCCAGGCGGGAGAGTTGACGGTAGTTGCGACCGGCGAGGAAGACGAAGTAGTAACGGCGGTGCCAGAATTTGACGGTGCCGCGCAGATCGACGCTGTGCTTGCCCCAGCTGCGGGTGCCGAAGGCCAGCTTGAGGGCTTCCAGCTGCTCCTCGGTAAAGGATTCGCGCAGCTCTTCGGGCAGGCGTTCCTTCAGACCGGCGATGAAGGGGTCGTGGCGTTTGATGCGATCCTGCATGGAAAAGCTTCCCTCTGAATGGTGCGAGTGCACTCTGAGAGGCCGCCCGGCCTGGCGTTCCGCCAGATCTGATGGGCGGGGCCAGTCGCAGGACGATCGGTCAGACGCTGACGCGCACCGGGCGCAGCACCTCGGCCCGGGCCCGCAATTGGCCGCAACCGCCATCGACATCCTGGCCCGCGGAATTGCGCACCTTGGTCAGCAGACCGCGGCTGTGCAGGTAGCGCACGATCTGCACGATGCGCTCGCCAGTGGGTCGCTGGTAGTCGTCCACTTCCAGGCTGTTGTAGGGAATCAGGTTGAGCACGCCGTACTTGCCCTTCATCAGCCGCAGCAGTTCGTCCATCTCGTCCTGGCTGTCGTTGATGCCGGCCAGCAGCGTCCACTGGTACTGGATCGGATAGCCGATCAGCCGGGCATAGGCTTCCCCCTGCTCGATCAGCTCGCCGGGTTCGTACCGGGGCGCCTTGGGCAGCAAGCGGGCCCTTCGCTCGGCATGGGTGCTGTGCAGCGACAGCGCCAGCGCCGGCCTGACCGCCTGCTGCGGCAGTCGCTCGAATACCCGCGGATCACCGACGGTGGAGAACACCAGGTTGCGATGGCCGATGCCACCGGCCGTGCCCAGCAGGTCGATGGCTTCCAGCACGTTGTCCAGGTTGTGCGCCGGCTCGCCCATGCCCATGAAGACCACCTTCTTGACCGGCCTGATGCGTCGCGCCAGGGCCACCTGGGCGACGATCTCGGCGCTGCCCACCTGACGCAGGAGGCCGCTCTTGCCGGTCATGCAGAACACGCAGCCCACCGCGCAGCCGACCTGGGACGACACGCAGAGTCCATCACGGGGCAGCAGCACGCTTTCCACCGCCTGGCCATCGCCGAGGGTCACCAGCATCCGCGCCGAACCGTCGGCGCCCGGGTGCTCCGAGGTCACCCGGGCCAGGCCTTCCAGTCGCGCGGTCAGAGCCGGAATGGCGTGGCGCACCTCCAGGGGCAGGAAGTTTTCCGCCTGCTGGCGCCGGGTGCCGGTGTCCAGGGGCAGCCCCTGACACCAGGCGCGCAGGATGCGGGCGCTGTGCTTGGGCTTGGCGCCGGCATCGGCGAGCAACTGGACGACATCGGAGATACGCATGGGAAAAGGGCAGGTCGAGGGCGGGCGGCGATAATAGGACAGGGCAGGGATGCTATCCTAGTCCTTTGCAAGACGAGGACCCGTCATGAAGTTCATCCACCAGCGCGAGCATCTCAACGAGGGCGACCTGGTCGTCATCCAGAGTTCGGGGGTGTGCAACATCCGCCTGATGAACGATGCCAATTTCCGCAGCTTCAAGAATGGCGGCCGCCACACCTATCACGGTGGCGCCTTCGACACCTTTCCGGCGCGCATCACGGTACCGAGCACTGGCTTCTGGAACATCACCCTGGACACCGTCACCAAACGGCCGATCAGCGTGACCCGCAAGCCCGAGATCAAGCACTCGATCAAGATCGTTCGCCGCTCGCCTTCCGAGCTGCGCTGAGCCGGCGGTCACCCGTCCCTGGGTGACTCCTGCCGCTACTTCGGCTGCAATTCGAGCAGTCGCGCCTTGGCACCGTCTTCCAGCACCCAGAGGCTGCCGTTGGGGCCTTCCTCGACGTCGCGGATGCGCGTGCCCATGGCATAGCGCTCGACCTCGCGCGCCTCTTCGCCCTTGAGTTCGATCCGCACCAGCGCCTTGGACGACAGCCCGCCGATGAAGGCATTGCCCTTCCAGGCGGGGAAGCGGTCGCCTGCGTAGATCATCAGGCCGGCCGGCGAGATCACTGGCGTCCAGGTGATCTTGGGCGGGATGAATTCCGGGCGGGTGTCATGATCCGGAATCGGCTTGCCGCCATAGTGGTCGCCATTGGAGACCTCGGGATAGCCGTAGTTGCCGGCACGCTGGATCAGATTCAGTTCGTCCCCACCCTGGGGGCCCATTTCCTGTTCCCACAGCCGGCCCTGGGCGTCGAAGGCGATACCCAGTGGATTGCGATGGCCCAGCGACCAGACCTGGGCCGCGACGCCGCCCTGCTGGGCGAAGGGGTTGTCGGCCGGCGTGCTGCCATCGTCGTTGAGGCGGATGAGCTTGCCCAGGTTGCCAGTCATGTCCTGGGCCGGGGTGAATTTCTGCCGCTCCCCCGAGGTGATCCACAGCTTGCCGTCCGGGCCGAATCTCATGCGATGGCCATAGTGACCGTTGCCGGTGACCTTGGGCGTCTGCCGCCAGATCACCTTGAGCTCGCCCAGCGAACCACTGCCGTCCTGCTTCAGGGTCAGCTTGGCCCGGGCGACCGCCGCGCCCTGGGTGCCGTCTTCGCCGGCCTCGGCATAGCTGAGGTAGATCAGCCCGTTGCTGGCGTATTGCGGATGCAGGATGACATCGCCCAGCCCGCCCTGGCCGGCGGCGACCACCTTGGGTACCCCGCTGATATCCTGGGCCTTGCCGGTCTGCACGTTCAGGTGTTTGAGGACGCCGCCTTTCTCGGTGACCAGGGCGGTGCCGTCCGGCAGGAAGGCGATGGCCCAGGGTGCGTCAAGGGTGGCCCGTGGTGTGGCGGTGAAGGGCCACTGAGCTTCACTCAGCGCCTGGGGCGCGGCACTAGCGTTCAGGGTGGCGAGACCGAGCAGGAGACTGCCGGCGGCTAGGGTAAGGCCTTTCATGGGCACGCGGTCCTCGTCGATGGAAGTCCCTACACCCTAGTAGGGACGCCCGCGAAAAGGGCCGCGTTTTTGTTACCTGAGGCGTCTGCCAGGCTAGTTGTCGTACCCCAGATTCGGCGCCAGCCAGCGCTCCGTCACCGCCAGCTCCTGGCCCTTGCGCTCGGTGTAGCTGTCCACCTGATCCCGGTCGATCTTGCCCACGGCGAAGTACTGGGCCTCGGGATGGGCGAAGTACCAGCCACTGACGGCGGCGGCGGGGAACATGGCGTAGTGCTCGGTGAGAAAGACGCCGCTGCGACCGGCCTCGTTGAAGCGGGCCTCGGGGTCCAGCAGCTTGAAGAGGGTGGCCTTCTCGGTATGGTCGGGGCAGGCCGGGTAGCCGGGAGCGGGGCGGATGCCCTTGTACTGCTCGCGGATCAGCGCCTCGTTGTCCAGGGTCTCGTCCGCGGCATAGCCCCAGTACTCCTTGCGCACCTGCGCGTGCAGCCACTCGGCGCAGGCCTCGGCGAGGCGGTCGGCCAGGGCCTTGACCATGATGGAGTTGTAGTCGTCGCCCTTGCGTTCGTAGTCCTTGGCCAGCTCCTCGGCGCCGATGCCGGCGGTGACGATGAAGCCGCCCATGTAGTCGGTCACGCCCGTTTCCTTGGGCGCGACGAAGTCGGCCAGGGACAGATTGGGCTTGCCCTCGGGCTTGATGGTCTGCTGGCGCAGGTGGTGCAGGGTGGCCAGCGGCTGGCCGTCCTCGCCATAGACCTCCAGGTCGTCGTCGCGCACCTGGTTGGCCGGCCAGAAGCCGAATACGGCGCGGGCCTTGATCAGCTTCTCGTCGATCAGCTTCCTGAGCATGGCCTGGGCGTCGTGGAACAGCGCGGTGGCCGCTTCCCCCACCACTTCGTCGGTGAGGATGCGCGGATATTTGCCGGCCAGGTCCCAGGAGATGAAGAAGGGCGTCCAGTCGATGTACTCGGCCAGGACTGCCAAGTCGATGTCTTCCAGTACCCGGGTGCCGGTGAAGCTGGGCGTGGGCGGCTGGTAGCCGAGCCAGTTGAAGGCCGGCTTGTTGGCCACCGCCTTCGCATAGGACAGGCGTTCGGTGCGGGCGCTGCGATTGGCGGTGCGCTCGCGGACCTCGACGTAGTCGGCGCGGGTGCGCTCGACGAAGCCGGCCTTTAGTTCCTTGGACAGCAGCTGAGTGGCTACGCCCACGGCGCGGGAGGCGTCGGTGACATAGACCACGGCATCGTTCTGGTACTGCGGCTCGATCTTGACCGCGGTATGGGCCTTGGAGGTGGTGGCGCCGCCGATCATCAAGGGCAGGGTGAAGCCCTGGCGCTGCATCTCCTTGGCGACATGGACCATCTCGTCCAGCGAGGGGGTGATCAGGCCGGACAGGCCGATGATGTCGCACTTCTCGGCGATGGCGGTCTGCAGGATCTTTTCCGCCGGGACCATGACGCCCAGGTCGACGATGTCATAGCCGTTGCAGCCCAAGACCACGCCGACGATGTTCTTGCCGATGTCGTGGACGTCGCCCTTGACCGTGGCCATGAGGATCTTGCCCTTGGCTTCGGGCTTGTCGCCTTTTTCCGCCTCGATGAAGGGGATCAGGTGCGCCACCGCCTGCTTCATCACCCGGGCGGACTTGACCACCTGGGGCAGGAACATCTTGCCCGAGCCGAACAGGTCGCCGACCACGTTCATGCCGCTCATCAGCGGGCCTTCGATAACCTCGATGGGCCGCGCGCACTGCTGCCGGCATTCCTCGGTGTCCTCGACGATATAGGTGGTGATGCCCTTGACCAGCGCATGCTCCAGGCGTTTGTCCACCGGCAGGCCACGCCATTCCTCGGTCTCGGCCTCCTTGACCGCGCCGCCGCCCTTGTAGTCGTCGGCGATGGCCAGCAGGGCATCGGTGCCGGCCGGGGTACGGTTGAGCACCACGTCTTCGACCCGCTCGCGCAGGGCGGCCGGGATCTCGTCATAGATCTCCAGCTGACCGGCGTTGACGATGCCCATGGTCAGGCCGTTCTGGATGGCGTGGTAGAGGAAGACCGAGTGGATGGCCTCGCGCACCGGGTTGTTGCCGCGGAAGGAGAAGGAGACGTTGGACACGCCGCCCGAGGTCAGGGCGTAGGGCAGGTTGTCGCGGATGAAGGCGCAGGCGTTGATGAAGTCGACCGCGTAGTTGTTGTGCTCCTCGATCCCGGTCGCCACGGCGAAGATGTTGGGGTCGAAGATGATGTCTTCCGGCGGGAAGCCGACCTGGTTGACCAGGATGTCGTAGGAGCGCGCGCAGATCTCGTTCTTGCGCGCCTCGGTGTCGGCCTGGCCGTCTTCGTCGAAGGCCATGACCACCACCGCCGCGCCGTATCTCTTGCACAGCTTGGCGTGATGGATGAAGGCCTCGACGCCTTCCTTCATGGAGATGGAGTTGACGATGCCCTTGCCCTGGATGCACTTGAGACCGGCCTCGATCACCTCCCACTTGGAGGAGTCGATCATGATCGGCACTCGGGAGATATCCGGTTCGGAGGCGATCAGGTTGAGGAAGGTGACCATGGCCGCCTTCGAATCCAGCATGCCCTCGTCCATGTTGATGTCGATGACCTGGGCGCCGGCTTCCACCTGCTGCTGGGCCACTTCCAGGGCCTCGGCGTAGTTCTCTTCGCGGATCAGCCGGGCGAACTTGGCCGAGCCGGTGATGTTGGTACGCTCGCCGACGTTGACGAACAGCGAGTCGCGGCTGATGGTGAAGGGCTCCAGGCCGGAGAGGCGGCAGGCCTTGGGAATCTCGGGCAGCTGGCGCGGCGGATGCTTGGCGACCGCCTCGGCGATGGCCTGGATATGCGCCGGGGTGGTACCACAGCAGCCACCGACGATGTTGAGCAGGCCGCTGGCGGCGAATTCCTCGACCACCGCCGCCATCTGCGCGGGGCTTTCATCGTATTCGCCGAAGGCATTGGGCAGGCCGGCGTTGGGGTGAGCGGAGACGAAGGTGTCGGCCTTGGTCGCCAGTTCCTCGACATAGGGCCGCAATTCCTTGGCCCCCAGGGCGCAGTTGAGACCGACGGAAATCGGCTGGGCGTGGCGTACCGAGTTCCAGAAGGCCTCGGTGGTCTGGCCGGACAGGGTGCGGCCGGAGGCGTCGGTGATGGTGCCGGAGATCATGATCGGCAACTCGACGCCAACCTCCTCGAACACGCCCTGGACCGCGAAGATGGCCGCCTTGGCGTTGAGGGTGTCGAAGATGGTCTCGATCAGGATGAGGTCGGCGCCCCCTTCGATCAGGCCGCGGGTGGCCTCGGTGTAGTTCTCCACCAGCTCGTCGAAGGTGACATTGCGATAGCCGGGGTTGTTGACGTCCGGAGAGATGGAGCAGGTCCGACTGGTCGGGCCGAGCACCCCGGCGACGAAACGTGGACGATCCGGGGTCTCCAGGGTCTTGGCGTCGGCCACCTCGCGGGCGACCCGGGCGCCGGCCAGGTTCAGCTCATAGGTGATGGCCTCCATGCCGTAGTCGGCCTGGGAGACGCGCGTGGCATTGAAGGTATTGGTTTCCAGGATGTCGGCGCCGGCATCCAGGTAGGCCTTCTCGATCTCGGCGATGATCTTCGGCTGGGTCAGCAGCAGCAGATCGTTGTTGCCCTTGACGTCGCTCGGCCAGTCGGCGAAACGCTCGCCACGGTAGTCCGCTTCTTCCAGCCGATAGCTCTGGATCATGGTGCCCATGCCGCCGTCGAGGATGAGGATGCGCTGCGCGAGGGCGTGGCGGAGGGCGGCGAGGCGAGAGCTGCGATCGGTCATGGGCATTCCACAGAGATGAAGAGACGCTGGACAAAGGGTGGCAGCATAGCAAAAGCCGGCGCCTGCCCCGGTATTGGCGACGGTCCATGATGAACAGCGCTCATGCAGGGTCGGCGAGTCTTTCATGGCGAAAACGTCTGACGATCTGGCGCGTCTGGTGGGCAAGGCCTTCAAGTGCTGCTTTACTGGCAATTGACCGACGTTTACTGTGCGTCAAAACAGTGTCATGGAAGGTGGCCGTGATTCCTCTGGTGATATGCGACGACTCGAACATGGCGCGCAAGCAGCTGGTTCGCTCCCTGCCCGAAGGCTGGGCGGTATCCATCACCCAGGCCACCAATGGCGAGGAAGCCCTCACGGCGCTGCGCCAGGGGCTGGGTCAGGTGATGCTGCTGGACCTGACCATGCCGATCCTGGACGGCTACGGCACCCTGGCGGCCATTCGCAACGAAGGCCTGGCGGTCAAGGTGATCGTCGTCTCCGGCGACGTCCAGGACCAGGCGGTGGCCCGGGTGCGCGAACTGGGCGCCCTGGACTTTCTGCGCAAGCCGGCCGATCCCGCCGAACTGGCCGCGGTGCTCGAGCGCCATGGTCTCTATAGCCCCAGCCCTGCGGCGCTGCCGGAACCGGTTGTGCGTCCCGAGCTGGAGGTGAGCTTCCGCGACGCCTTCCGCGAGGTGGTCAACGTTTCCATGGGTCGGGCCGGCGCGCTGCTGGCCAAGGCGCTGGATGTCTTCGTCCAGCTGCCGATTCCCAACGTCAATATCCTTGAAGTCAGCGAGCTGCACATGACGCTGGTGGACGCCCAGCGCGAGGATCGCCTCAGTGCGGTCTGCCAGGGCTATATCGGCGAGGGTATCGCCGGCGAAGCGCTGCTGATCTTCCACGACTCCGAATTCGACGACATGGCCAAGCTGGTGCGCTGGCGCGAGGCAGGGGAGTCCGGTGACATCGAGATGCTGCTGGATCTGTCGAGCATCATCATCGGCGCCTGCCTGGCCGGCATCGCCGAGCAGTTCGACATCCGCTTTTCCCAGGGTCATCCGACCATCCTCGGCCACCATGCGTCCATCGACGAACTCATCGTCGTCAACAAGACCCGCTGGAAGAAGACCCTGGCGGTCGAACTCAGCTACAGCCTGGAAGGCCATAACGTCCACTTCGATCTGCTGCTGCTGTTCACCGAGGATTCGGTGAAGCGTATCACCCGCAAGATCGGCTACCTGATGAGTTGAGCATGGCGGCACAGATCGATATCAACGAACTCCACTGGCTGCTGGACATCGTGCAGAACATCGATGTCGGCGTGGTGGTGCTGGACCTCGACTACCGCATCGAGGTCTGGAACAGCTTCATGGAAAACCATTCCGGACGGATCCTCAGCGAGGTCAGCCAGCAGTCGCTGTTCGCCGTCTTCGCCGAAATCGACGAGGCCTGGTTTCGCGCCAAGGCCGAGAGCGTGGTGCTGCTGGGTACCCGGGCCTTTTCCATCTGGGAACAGCGGCCCTACCTGGTGCACTTCAAGAGCTACCAGCCGATCACCGGCGTGGAAGCCTTCATGTACCAGAACGTCACCCTGCTGCCGCTGCGGGATTCCACCGGTGCCATCGCCCACATCTGCGTGGTGATCTACGATGTCACCGATGTCGCCATCAATAAGCGGCAACTGGAGCTCTCCAACGACAAGCTGCAGGAACTGTCGCGTACCGATCGCCTCACCGGTCTGGCCAACCGTGGTTACTGGGAAGAGCGCCTCACCGAGGAGTTCGCCCGCCACCAGCGCTATGGCGGTCGCCTGGCGCTGATGATGCTCGACATCGATCACTTCAAGCGCATCAACGACACCTATGGTCATGCCGTCGGCGATCAGGCGATCAAGGCGCTGGCCGGGGTGATCAAGACCCATGTGCGCAATGCCGACATCGCCGGACGCTACGGCGGCGAGGAATTCGGCGTGGTGCTGCTGGACACGGCGGTGGAAGGCGCCCGGTTGCTCGCCGAACGCCTGCGCGAGGCGGTCGAGGCCATGCGGCTCGACGTGCTGGGGACGCCCATCGCCTTCACCATCAGTGTTGGCATCACCGATCTGTCGGTGCCCCTGGGCAATCACGAGCAGATGATCCAGCAGGCAGACAAGGCCCTGTACGAATCCAAGCACAATGGGCGCAACCGGGTGACCAGTTTCGTGCACCGCCTCGACTGAGACGATTATCCGACTGTTTCACTAGGGCTTTCGTCGAGGGGTGGGGTGGCGTAAACTTGTCACACCTGTTGAGGAGTGACCATGAGCGCCATCACCATTACCGACGCGGCTCAGGATTACCTGGCCGACCTGTTGGAAAAGCAGAATACCCCCGGGATCGGTATCCGGATCTTCATTACCCAGCCCGGCACCCAGTACGCCGAGACCTGCATCGCCTACTGCAAGCCCGGCGAAGAGAAGCCCGATGACCAGCCTATCGGGCTGAAGAGCTTTACTGCCTATATCGACGCCATCAGCCAGCCCTTCCTGGAAGACGCCCTGGTGGACTACGCCACCGACCGCATGGGCGGCCAGCTGACCATCAAGGCGCCCAACGCCAAGGTGCCCATGGTCAACGAGGACAGCCCGCTCAACGAGCGCGTCGACTACTACCTGCAGACCGAGATCAATCCGGGGCTCGCCAGCCACGGTGGCATGGTCAGCCTGGTGGACATCGTCGACGACAATGTCGCGGTCCTGCGCTTCGGCGGCGGCTGCCAGGGCTGTGGCCAGGTCGATCTGACCCTCAAGGATGGCGTCGAGCGCACCCTGCTGGAGCGGATCCCCGAGCTCACCGCCGTGCGCGACGTCACCGACCACACCAACCGCGAAAACGCCTACTACTAGAGATAGCGCGTGTTGCGGGTACGAAGGGCTATCGACCGATTCGATAGCCCTTCGGCGTTTCAGTGGCGCGCGGCGTCGTCCGGCAGGGCCATCAGGCGCTGTTCCTGCGCCCAGTCGAAGGCCTCGCCGCGGGATTCCGCTTCGTGGCGACGCTCGTCCAGTCGCTGGTAGAGCGCCAGCTCTTCGTCCGGCATGAAGTGCAGGCAATCGCCGCCAAAGAACCACAGCAGGTCGCGCGGCACCCGATGAGCGATCTGCGGATAGCGGCTGAAGATCTGGCTGAGCAGGTCCTGGCCGAGATAGGCGTACTCTTCGGGCGCCCGCGGCAGGCCGGCGACCAGTTCGTCGAAGCGGTCGAGGAACAGCGCGTGGTTCTCCGAGGGCACCTGCTCGGCCGCGCCGACGTCGGCCAGGACCGCACGCAGCTGGGCGAGGAGGGCAACGTGGTGGGCGAGATAGGAAGTGGCCATGGGTGTCTCCTGAAAAAGCGGCTGCGCAGTATAGGGGCACTGTCCGACGTTGTCTGGTTCGACTAGGATCGAACCTTTGCCCTCTGCCGGGGTTATAGGAAGTAGCACTTTTCTTTGCGAATCAGTTCTTGCCGGGAGGCACATGAGTCTAGCTCTCTCCATTCGTGGTCTGACCAAGACCTACAACAACGGCTTCACCGCGCTCAAGGGCATCGACCTCGACGTGGTCGAAGGCGATTTCTTCGCGCTGCTCGGTCCCAACGGAGCGGGCAAGTCGACCACCATCGGCATCCTCTCGACCCTGGTCAACAAGTCCGGCGGCGAAGTCTCGGTGTTCGGCAACGACCTGGACAAGGATCCGGCGGGCCTCAAGCGCTGCCTCGGCGTGGTGCCCCAGGAATTCAACTTCAACCAGTTCGAGAAGGCCTTCGACATCCTGGTGACCCAGGCGGGCTACTACGGCATCCCGGCGCGGATCGCCGGCGAGCGGGCCGAGGAGTACCTGACCCAGCTCGGCCTGTGGGACAAGCGTGACACCCCCTCGCGCATGCTCTCCGGTGGCATGAAGCGGCGCTTGATGATCGCCCGCGCCCTGATCCACAAGCCGCGCCTGCTGATCCTCGACGAACCCACCGCCGGCGTGGACATCGAGCTGCGCCGCTCCATGTGGAATTTCCTCACCGAGCTGAACGGGCAGGGGACCAGCATCATCCTCACCACCCACTATCTCGAAGAGGCCGAACAGCTCTGCCGCAACATCGCCATCATCGACCATGGCGAGCTGGTCGAGCACACCAGCATGCGCAAGCTGCTGCAGAAGCTCAATGTCGAGACCTTCATCGTCGACGTGGTCCAGCCGCTGACGGCGGCGCCGCAACTGGAAGGCTATCCGACCCGGCTGCTGGGCGATCACTCCTTCGAGGTGGCCATCGACAAGGCCAGCGGGGTCAATGCCCTGTTCCGCCAGCTGGACGCCGCCGGCATCCAGGTGCAGAGCCTGAGAAACAAAGCCAATCGCCTGGAGGAGCTGTTTGTCTCCCTGGTGGAAAAGAATCTAGCCAAGGTCGCCCGATGAGTACCGAATTCCAAGCCAACCTGGTGGCGCTGCGGACCATCGTCCATCGCGAAGTGCGCCGCTTCACCCGCATCTGGGCGCAGACACTGCTGCCTCCGGCGATCACCATGGTCCTGTACTTCGTGATCTTCGGTAACCTGATCGGCAATCGAATCGGCGGCATGGGTGGCTTCACCTACATGCAGTACATCGTGCCGGGCCTGATCATGATGTCGGTGATCACCAACGCCTACAGCAACGTGGTCTCCAGCTTCTTCAGCAGCAAGTTCCAGCGCTCGGTGGAAGAACTGCTGGTCTCGCCGGTGTCGCCCCACGTCATCCTCATCGGCTATGCCATGGGCGGCATCCTGCGTGGCCTGGCCGTGGCGGCCATCGTCAGCGTGCTGTCGCTGTTCTTTACCCACATGCAGGTGCACCACCTGGGCATCATGCTGCTGGTGATCATCCTCACCGCGGCGATCTTCGCCCTGGGCGGCTTCATCAACGCCGTTTACGCGCGCAACTTCGACGACATCTCCATCGTGCCGACCTTCGTGCTGACGCCCCTGACCTACCTGGGCGGGGTCTTCTATTCCATCGACCTGCTGCCGGCCTTCTGGCAGAAGGTGTCCCTGGTCAATCCGATCCTGCACATGGTCAACGCCTTCCGCTACGGCATCCTCGGGGTGTCCGACATCCGCATCGGGGTGGCGATCGCCTTCATGCTGGTCGCCGTGGTCGTGCTTTATCTGGTCAGCATCCGTCTGCTCGTGAGCGGGCGCGGCATGCGTCATTGAGTGTCTGAGCGTCATGCATAGCGTAGAACAATCGCCCCTGGGCAAAAGCACCGAGTACGTCAGCCAGTATGCCCCGGAGCTGCTGTATCCGATCCCGCGGGCGCCCAAGTGGGCGGAGCTGGGGCTGGACGGGCAGGGCCTGCCGTTTCGCGGCGTGGACATCTGGACCTGCTACGAGCTGTCCTGGCTGCTGCCGTCCGGCAAGCCGGTGGTGGCCATCGGCGAATTCGCCATTCCTGCCGATTCGCCGAACATCATCGAGTCCAAGTCCTTCAAGCTCTACCTCAATTCCCTGAACCAGTCGGCGTTCGCCAGCCTGGCCGACGTCGAAGCCGTGCTGGTCAGGGACCTGAGCGCCGCTGCCGGGGGGACCGTCGGTGTCAGCCTGGTGTCGCTGGACGACTGGGCGGCCCGTGGTATGCAACGCCCCGATGGCCAGTGCGTCGATGACCTGGATATCGGCCTGGATCGCTACGCCCACCCGCAGCCTGAACTGCTGAGCGTGGGTGAAGCCCGGGATAGTCAGAGGTTTTACAGCCACTTGCTCAAGTCGAATTGCCCGGTGACCGGCCAGCCGGACTGGGGCACCGTGGTGATCGAGTACGAAGAGGGGTTGGCACTGGAGGCGGCTAGTCTGCTGCGCTACCTGGTCGCCTTCCGCCAGCATGCGGATTTCCACGAGCAGTGCGTCGAGCGCATCTATCTGGATCTGTGGCGGCTGCTCAAGCCGGCGAAGCTGACCGTGTTCGCCCGCTATGTGCGGCGTGGCGGGCTGGACATCAATCCCTACCGAAGCAGTGACGCCATCCAGCCCGCCGCGGAGCGTTACGTTCGGCAGTGATCAGATGCCCATGCTGCTCAGGCTGTTCATGATCGAGCGGAGCGTGCCGGCCATGGTTGGGTGACTGACCTCGAAGCGCTCTACGGCCAGATTGACGCCTTCCACCAGACTGCCATCCCGGGTATGGGTGGCATCTTCGTTGGCCAGCTGGAATTCGATGTCCCGGATCAGCAGTTCCAGTTCCTCCCGGTCCTCGGGCGAGGCGGGTGGGTCCTGGTCCAGCTGATGGCGGAGGTGGTCGAGTTGTTCCTGCAGATGAGAGGTGGTCATGGCGTTTCTCCTGTGTCCGGACTCTTTGACCGCAACGTTGGGTCAAAGATCGAGTGACTGAGCCTGGCCCTAAGCCAAACTGGCAAAGCTATGACTATAATCGGCGCCTTTCAGGCGTCTGAGTTCAACGAGGAGAGAAGCGATGACGGTCGAGCGACGTGGTTCCAGGGTCTGGGGAGCGCTCCTTGCAACGGCCCTGACGTTTGCCGGTCAGGCGATGGCGGCCGAAGCCGAGAATCCCGATCCCTGGGAAGGCTTCAACCGCAAGATCTTCGTGTTCAACGATACCCTGGACACCTATGCCCTCAAGCCGGTCGCCCAAGGCTATCAGCGCTTCACGCCCGGCTTCGTGCAGACCGGCGTGAGCAACTTCTTCAACAATTTGGGTGATGTGCGCAACCTGGCCAACGATCTGCTGCAAGGCAAGGTCGAGCACGCCGGGGTCGATACCGCGCGCCTGCTGATGAACACCACCCTGGGTGGTCTCGGCCTGGTCGACGTGGCCACCAAGGCCGGCCTGCAGCGCAACGACGAAGACTTTGGCCAGACCCTGGGCAAGTGGGGTGCGAGCAGCGGTCCCTACCTGGTCCTGCCGTTCTTCGGCCCCAGCAGCGTGCGTGACGGCCTCGGTCGCATCCCGGACAGCTACACCAGCGCCTATCCCTATGTGGACGATGTCGCCGTACGCAACAGCGCCTTCGCCCTCAGCACCGTCGACACCCGCGCCGGTTTGCTGCAGGCCGAGCGCCTGATCACCGGCGACAAGTACGTGTTCATTCGCAACGCCTACCTGCAGACCCGTGAGTTCAAGGTCAAGGATGGCCAGGTGGTCGACGACTTCTAGTCCCGGCCCCAATGAAAAAGGCAGCCCAAGGGCTGCCTTTTTTGTAGCCAAAGCGCCTAGCGCATTTCCAGCACCGACAGGCCCAGCAGCTGCTTGCCCGAATCGGTGGCCTGGACCCGCAGGACCTCGGCGTCCGCTTCCAGGCCGGGGAGTTCGGCATGGCTGGAGGGGATGAGCACGGTTACCTTGTCGCCGACCTGCAGGCGGGTGGCGGCCTCGATCTGGAAACCGGTGCTGGACAGATCGACGCAGCGCGCCTCGAAGGAGGCGTCGCCGACCTTCAATACGGCCTGGGAGTCGACGTGCATGCGAATGAAATCGCGCTTTTCACTGTAAGAACGGTCGATGGTACTCATGGCAATCCTACTGCTTGGGAGGATGGAAGGTGGTTTGTTGGAGGTATAAACTCCATAAAGGCACCCTGTAAAGAAATTCCATCCGGTTGGCAAGCTTGAACGCCCCGGTGGATGGGAGTAGTGTCTCCGCCGTGTCGTAATCACCGTGGCCCGTGTCGGATCCTGTCCGCCGGTTTGCCGTTCGGGTGCATGCCTGGATCCTCTATGTCTAATTCGCCTGCCACGCTCTTGATCATTGACGATGACGAGGTGGTTCGCCTCAGTCTCGCCGACTATCTCGAAGACAGTGGCTTCAATGTTCTGCAGGCCAGCAATGGCCAGCAGGGCCTGGAAATGTTCGAGCGCGAACAGCCCGACCTCATCATCTGCGACCTGCGCATGCCGCAGGTCGATGGGCTGACGCTGCTGCGCCGCATCAGCGAGCTGTCCATCGATACGCCGGTGCTGGTACTGTCCGGCGCCGGTGTCATGAGTGACGTCGTGGAAGCCCTGCGCCTGGGCGCCGCCGATTACCTGATCAAGCCGCTGGAAGACCTGATGGTGCTCGAGCACTCGGTCAACCGTGCCCTGGATCGCGCCCGCCTGCGCCTGGAAAACGATCGCTACCGGGTCAAGCTGGAAAACACCAATCGTGAGCTGCAGGCCAGTCTGAGCCTGTTGCAGGAAGACCAGAACGCCGGACGCCACGTGCAGATGAACATGCTGCCGGTGACGCCCTGGGAAACTGAGGGGCTGAACTTCGCCCACGAGATCATCCCTTCGCTGTACCTGTCCGGCGATTTCGTCGACTACTTTCGCATCGACGAGCACCGCGTCGCCTTCTATCTGGCCGACGTCTCCGGCCATGGCGCCTCGTCGGCCTTCGTGACCGTGCTGCTCAAGTTCATGACCACGCGCCTGCTCTACGAGTCCAAGCGCAACGGCACCCTGCCCGAATTCAAGCCCTCGGATGTGCTCGGCCACATCAACAGGGGTCTACTGGATTGCAAATTGGGCAAGCACGTGACCATGCTGGGTGGCGTCATCGACGAAACCACGGGTACCCTGGCGTACAGCATCGGTGGCCATCTGCCCTTGCCGGTCCTGCATACCCCGGAAGAAACGCGGTTCCTGGTCGGCAAGGGGCTGCCGGTCGGCCTGTTCCAGGAGGCGGCCTACAATGACCACCAGATGGATCTGCCCGAGCGTTTCAGCCTGACCCTCTTTTCGGATGGCATCTTCGACCTGCTGCCGGGAGACAATTTGAAAGAGAAAGAACAAAGCTTGCCCGACTACGTCCGCCGCGCTGGCGGTACACTGGCAGGCCTGAGCGAAGCCCTGGATCTGGCATCCGTCACCGAGATGCCCGACGATATCGCTTTGCTGGTGTTGAGCAGGAACCTGGCATGAGCACCGGAAAAATCCAATTTGCCGAGCAGGATGGCACCTTCGTCCTGAAGTTTACCGGCGAGGTGCGTCTGACCCTCTGCTCGGCGCTGGACGCGACCATCGAGCACATCTTCTCGTCGCTGAATTTCTCGTCCATCGTCATCGATCTGACCGAGACGCAGAGCATCGACAGCACCACGCTGGGCCTGCTGGCCAAGCTGTCGATCCTGTCGCGGCAGCGCATCGGGCTGCTGCCCATGCTGACCACCAACAACCCGGACATCCTGCGCCTGCTGGATTCCATGGGCTTCGATCAGGTGTTCAATATCGTCGAGACCGTATTGCCTTGCCCGGATTGCCTGACCGACCTGCCACCGCAGGACCAGTCCGAAGCCGAGGTGCGCAGTCGCGTGCTTGAAGCCCATCGGGTGTTGATGGGCCTCAATGAATCCAACCGCAATGCCTTTCGCGATCTGGTCAGTGCCCTCGAAAGGCACTGACCGCGTCAGCTCTTAGCGCTTGCCGGGCAGCAGCACTTCCAGCTTTTCCTGATCGCGCGCGAACTGGCGAATGCCTTCGGCCAGCTTTTCGGTGGCCATGGCGTCTTCGTTGTGCGCCCAGCGGAAGGCCGCCTCGTTCAGCTGCTGCTTGGGCTCACCGCCCTTGCTGTCGGCGGTCAGCACGCGCGGCAGGTCGCCCTGGGCTTCCGACAGCTGCTGCAGCAACTCGGGGCTGATGGTCAGGCGGTCGCAGCCGGCCAACTGCTCGATCTGGTTCAGGTTGCGGAAGCTGGCACCCATCACCACGGTGTCGTAGCCATTGGCCTTGTAGTACTGGTAGATGCGGGTCACGGACTTCACGCCCGGATCTTCCGCGCCTTCGTAGTCACGGCCTTCGGCCTTCTTGTACCAGTCGTAGATGCGACCGACGAAGGGCGAGATCAGGAACACGCCGGCGTCGGCGCACGCGGCGGCCTGGGCGAAGGAGAACAGCAGGGTCAGGTTGGTCTGGATGCCTTCCTTCTCCAGTTGCTCGGCGGCGCGGATGCCTTCCCAGGTGGAGGCGATCTTGATCAGCACGCGATCCTTGCCGATGCCGGCCTTCTCGTACAGCTCGATCAGGCGGTGGGCGCGATCCAGGGTGGCGCTGGTGTCGAAGGACAGGCGCGCGTCCACCTCGGTGGAGATGCGACCAGGGATCAGCTTGAGAATCTCGCCACCGACGGCCACGGCGAAGCGATCGCAGGCCAGGCCGATGTCACCATTGGCGCCGCTGAAGGCGGCCTGCAGGTGCTCTTCGTAGCGGGGCAGGGCAGCGGCCTTGAGCAGCAGCGACGGGTTGGTGGTGGCGTCGTAGGGCTTGAGGCGGGCGATGGCGTCCAGATCGCCGGTATCGGCGACGACCGTGGTGTATTGCTTGAGTTGTTCCAGCTTGCTCATGGCAGGTCTTTCCTTCGGTTAGCGAATGGACATCGTGGAGACGTGACTCAGTGGCCCCTGAGAAGTTCAGTGGCCTCGTCATACAGGCGCAGCGGTTCAGGGCTGCGATGCAGATCGGTGGACAGCAGTTGACGGAAGCGCCGCGCGCCGGGAAACCCCTGCGCCAGGCCCAGGATATGGCGGGTGACGTGGTGGATGAGGCCACCCTGTTGCAGATGCGCCTCGACATAGGGCCGCAGTTGCAGCATGACGTCATGGCGGGTCTGTTGCGGACGGTCGCAGCCGTAGAGCGCCGCATCCACCTCGGCCAGCAGATAGGGATTCTGGTAGGCCTCGCGACCCAGCATCACCCCATCGAAGACCTCCAGCTGCTCGCGGCAGGTGTCCAGGGTCTTGATGCCGCCATTCAGGATGAACTCGAGATCCGGAAAATCCTGCACCAGCTGCGCGGCCACATCGTAGCGCAGCGGCGGGATCTCGCGATTCTGCTTGGGCGACAGCCCTTCGAGGATGGCGATGCGCGCGTGTACGGTGAAGCTGCGGCAACCGGCCTCGGCAACCTGGCCGACGAAGTCCCGCAGGGCGTCGTAGCTGTCCCGCCCGGAGATGCCGATGCGGTGCTTGACCGTCACCGGGATGGCCACGGCATCGCGCATCGCCTTGACGCTGTCGGCCACCCGCTCGGGATAGGCCATCAGGCAGGCGCCGATCATGTTGTTCTGCACCCGGTCGCTGGGGCAGCCGACGTTCAGATTGATCTCGTCATACCCCGCCTGCTCACCCAGCCGCGCCGCGGCGGCCAACTCGGCCGGCACGCTGCCACCCAGCTGCAGCGCCAGGGGATGCTCGGTCTCGTCATGGCGCAGGAAGCGCTGGGCATCGCCATGCAGCAAGGCGCCGGTGGTGACCATCTCGGTATAGAGCAGGGCATGCTGGGACAGCAGGCGGTGGAAATAGCGGCAGTGACGGTCCGTCCAGTCCATCATGGGCGCCACGGAGAAGCGGCGGGACGGCTCAAGGCGCGTGGTTGCTGGCGGTAGGGCGGTTGTGGCAAGCATTCGGAGACTTCGTGTGTAGCACTGTTTTGCCCCGATTCAGCGTGCTTTCCCCGGCTTAGTGCTGAATCTAAGCACTCGGAAAAAACGTGTGGCACTCGGTGGCAGACGGGAAGGATGGCACGGCGAGAAAGCGCTAGGGCGTGAATGTTTATGCCCTAATCCGACTGCGCCGCGAGAGGGAAACAGTCTATCAAGAATCCCGGGTTTCTGATCGAGCGGCGACCGTCCCAGCTTCTGTGGCGTACAGCTGAAGCGACTAGTGCGATGAAAGCCTCAGATTTTTAGCTGCATGACTGCGCGCCAGCATCTGCGTTGGCTATCGCCTTGCCCAGCAGCGCTTACGCTGCTGATCTATTCCCTGGTGGCCGGTAGGGCCCACGATCTTGATGCCGCCAGGTCTGGCCAGATCTATGACGCCGCTGGCGGGTAGGATGGCGCGGGCGTTGGGCCTCGCTGTCGTACTCGACGACGGCGCCGTCCGGGTAGGTGCGGCGGTGCGGGTAGGCGCGATCGCCGTTGGCAGGAATGAGGGCGCTAAACAGGCCGGTGATGGAGATGCACTGGGCGGTCTGACCGCTCGGGCTGAGGACCAAGACCTGCTCGCCCAAGGTGTGCGGATCCAAGTCGCGGGTGGTGCCAGCGCGCAGGGCGGGCCAGGGCAGCCAGCCGGTCAGCAGCTCGCTGCTCTGAACCCGAACCCGGGAAGGGCGCTTGTCTTGGAGACTGCCATGGTCGACCTCGGCGATGGTGCCGAGGCGGATCAGGTTCTCGATGAGGCGGGAGAGGGCGGCGATGTCGGTCATGCCGCGGAGGATGGCTTTGTAATGTGAGGCGCGCAGTAGTCTGCTTATGTAACGTTAGGATCTACAAAGTCGAGGATCTATTTATTCGACGTGTATCGCGCTGCGATCTCAATAATTTGATCAAAGGTAGGTATAAAGCCGCTAAAATCCATGTCGTCGAATGGCGCGGTTTTTGATGATATATAATCTGCGAACTTATTTTTTGGGAGTGCTACATTTGTTTTTGTAGTAATGTCAATTACTGCGTCGTCCAGTATGAGTGCTTTTTTGTTTGGATGCTTTTGGAATACTAATTTGTCGGGATCCCGGTGGCATTGATTGTCGTCAAATTCTGAATTGGAATATAGCCGTCGGCCCTCTTGGTCGTACTGATAAAGCTGTTCATCTCTATATAAGTGTTCTATGCAAAAAGATGTTAAGGTTCGAAATTCAGGTGCGGGTATAATTAGACTCCAAACATTATTTCCATGATCTTTATATGTTCTGGTGGAGCCGCCCATTGACTCAGTTATTTCTTTTTCGTCTCTGTCGAATAGGCAGATTGTCAGGTGTTTTTGAGTTGCGGCACATAACGTCTCGCAAAGTGATCTAAGAGCGGCGCTTCCTTGTTTCTTACTGTCAGTCGAAGTTTCTCTGAATACTAGATTGAGCTCGGTAAACAGTCCTTGAGACTTGAGGGATAGTAAAGCGTTTTCAAGGTGTTTTCTGTCTGTAATACCCTCGGAATAGATGTGGATTTCCTCCCTAACGAAATCAATAGCATTCTGCTCGTTGAATTTGAAGGTGGGGTCAAGACTTTTGAGCTTCTTGGCTAGCCCAATGTAAACCGGATCGCTATAGCCTTTGACATGGCCGACGTGGTTGATTTGCCCACGAAGTACCCATCGCATTCTTGGCTGATTATCCCCATGGGGACTTTGGCGAAAGATATGCTTAAGCCAGTATTCCTCTGCGCTCTCTAAGCCATATTTGCGCCAAGATTAGAGGGTTGCTCGGATGCTTTTGATGTATTCTCGAGGTGTATTTGTTTTTCTGTTAACAATAACCCCCTGCTACTATTTGTCTTTCGGCCCGGCTTCTGAGAGTGATTTTTTCTTTGTTGGGTGAGAATCCTGCATCATAAATTGTTGATAATATTTGGGGGTTCAGTTCAACAGATCCATCGCTTTTCTTTTCGGCAATAGCATTTGGAAAAATTGCGCCATTATTGGAAATAAAAATGTCGTCGGCATATCTGGAGTAATAGCATTTGTTCTTCGCCGATATCTCTTTCAGTTTGTAATCCAGGCCGCGACAAATAATATTGCTGAGTAGAGGGCTTACAGGTGAGCCCTGAGTGAGATGGCCATCTTTAGTGCAGATCATGCTAAGTGTTCGAGAGGCATTTTCGGACATCGAAAATGGTTGGCTCGCAAAGAGCCCTTTGAGCCTTTCAAATGTGATTGTGTTGAAAAAGTCTACAAGGTCTATGCGTAGGATCCATCTTTGACCCTTGTGCAAATCAGCGTTCTCTACGATTCCACGCTTTTTGATGTAAGCAAATACGCATGATCTTGGTTTGTAGTAAGGATCGAGTTTTAAAAGGACTTGCCTATGAATATCCTTCAAGCCCTTAATTGGGGCATCGATCTTTCTAAGCCCGCCGCTTCTTTTTTTTATTTCAAAAGTGGTGTATTTTTTTCGGTCATCGAGGTGGTAAGCATAATAAGTCAGCTTATTGACTTTGATTTCTAAAAAATCAGCTAATTCTTTGTTGTTTTTGATTTTTATAGGTGGCTGAAGAGGAAGATCTAGAAACTCGTCAGGCTTTGCCAAGAGGACTATCCTATGTCTAAGGCAGAAGGGCTGCCCAAGGCTCCAACCCCGCCATGACACATTGGCGGCAGACTGCTCTCGCAGAGAGTCAAAGGTAAAAGCACTACAAGCCGAGACGAATACATCTCAGAATTGCGAGCCTTGGACAGCCCAAGCTGGATCTTATGCGATTTTTTATGAGACTGGAATATCTTAATCGATGGTGATGCGGTCCGAAATAAAGTCTCTCAATACCGTCAGATCCTTTGTCGCAAGCCCTAAGATCTCGCGCTGCGCATAGTGAATCGTTGGCGCCTCACGCTCTGCTCGATCTTTCAGACCATACTGATGGACACGAGCGATCCGCGAAACCCGTCCTGCAAAGCCCACCACTACCTCCTGCGGGGTCCCTTTTCCCCTAAGATATCGTGCCATTCTGAGCTTCTCGAACATCTTCCCTTGACCCGCCCCTTCTTTCCACGCAGTTCCCGCGGCTTGCGCGGGGCATAGGGCGAGCCATCGGGGTTCTTCTGAGCACGAATGCGTTGTTGCTGGCTGTGGCGGATCTGTTGGGCGGCCTTGCGTGCCAGCTGCGCCCGACTACGTCCATCCAGCTTCTGCAGCAGCGGCGAAAGCCAAGTCTCCAGCGCCTCGAGGTCAGCCACGGCTACGGCCCGGGATAGGTGTTTCCAGGGCGAGGGCGTCGCCGGCGGATCCGGACTGCCACTCGGCGAGCAGCTCGCCGCCGGTAAAGACCTGCCAGGTGGCCGGCTCTTGGTACTCGGTGTATTGCGGCTCCGGTGCGTGGCTGAGCTGGTAGGTGCTATCGGGCTGATGCTTGACGACCACGCGCTCGGTGAGCGGCAGGGTGATGGCCAGGTCCACCTTGGAGTTGTCCAGGATGTCGGCCTCGAAGCCGATGCCCTGGGCGGACTTGTCCAGGTTGACCAGGAGCTCGGACTGGTTCGCCCTGACCAGGCCAGCAGCGGCAGCATCACGGGCTCCAGATGGCCGGCGAAGTCGGCGAGGATGATCTGCAGCTTGTAGCCGTACTCCCAGGATAGGCTGGCCGCGGCGGTGCAGCGCAGCTTGCCCTTGTCGTCGAAGACCAGTAGCTGGTCAGGGCTGTGGTGCAGCTCCGGCACGGCGCCGAGCAAGTGAGCGCGCAGGCTCTCGGGCTTGTTCATGGGTGGGCCTGCTGAGCGTCATAGACCATATCGACCTGGCCAGCGCAGTTGGCCCAGGCAGCTTCCAGGGCCTCGCTGTCGTCCACGAGCTCGCAGTTATTGCGCGGGTTGATCGATGGCAGCTAGCAGCGGGTACCACTGGACAGCCACTCACGGTAAACCGCGGCTCCGGTGAAAGCCCGGTCAGACGGCGCGCCCGGCGCTCAAGGTGCTTTTCCTCACCGGCTATGCCGCTGTGGCCTTTCAGGACGAAGGGCAGCTCGGATCTGAGATGGCTGCTGACGGAGCCTTTTTTGGTTGATGCCTTTGCGGCTCAAGTCGATAGGCTATTAGGCAACTAGCCCTTTAGCCTGGTGCTGCTCACCGCAGTGCTGGACTGGCGAGTAAGACGGGACGAGCCTGAATGCTGCCCTATATGTGATCGCATTTTGCTTCCGTGGCTAGCCGCAGATAACTGCGCTGGTCGCTGCCCCGCAGATCAGGCTAGCGTCTTCTGTTCTTTCGAAAATCCTGACAGGGCCAGGTAGGCCACACCTGCCATGATCGCCACGTCTGCGAGGTTGAAGACGCCCGTATGGAGTGAACCTAGGTTCAGGACCAGGTAGTCGACAACGTGGCCTTCGCGAAAGAATCTATCGATGAGATTCGAACCGCCTCCAAGAGCGATCAGATACAAAGCCGCCGAGCGACCTGGGGACTGCTTCCAATGCGAGAGTGCCCAGTAGATAACGGCTGCCACAGCTGCCAGCGCGCAAAGGAAAATCACTGATTTCACTGTCGGCGGCAGATCCTGACCGATGCTGAGGAAGGCGCCAGGATTCAGACTCAGGACCACATCCATCCATAGGCTAGAGGTGCCTAGTCGATAGGAGGTTGCTGCAAGTTGAGCCAATGCAGCGAGCTTAATCAACTGGTCTACCGCTACAAAAGCCAGTCCCGCCCCTGCGATGGCCCAGAGGGTCCAAGTACTCCGCTTCATCTTAATCCCCGTCTATGTACGTTAGGCGGCGCCATGATCGCATCAAAGCTGCCTTTTAGCTCCACAGATGGGCATTTCTTCAAGCATTCAAAAGGCGCAGGGTTCGGGCGCGTCTCGCGCAGCTGGCTAGTCAGAATACGGTATAGTATTGCTCGCGACGGAAAAGGTAACCACCCGCGGGTCGATACCAAATAAAAGCGGACACCCCTCACAGGTGTCCGCGTTGTCCATGCCCGTTACTTCGGCATCAGCACGGTATCGACCACGTGGATCACGCCGTTGGACTGCATCACGTCGGCGATGGTGACGGCTGCCTTGCCGCCCTTGGCGTCGACCAGCCAAAGTTTGCCGTCATGCAGCTTCACGGTGAGGTCCTCGCCCTGGACGGTTTTCAGCTTGGTCATGCCGCCGTGCATCTTCGCCTCGGCCATCAGTTGCCTGGCGGTGTGGGTGCCGGGCACCACGTGGTAGGTCAGGATCTTGGTCAGGTCGGCCTTGTGCTCGGGCTTGACCAGGGTATCAACGGTGCCGGCCGGCAGCTTGGCGAAGGCTTCGTTAGTCGGGGCGAAGACGGTGAAGGGACCGCTGCCGTTGAGGGTGTCGACCAGACCTGCCGCCTTGACGGCCGCCACCAGCGTGGTGTGGTCCTTGGAGTTGACCGCATTCTCGACGATGGTCTTGGACGGGTACATGGGTGCACCGCCGACCATGACGGTATCGGCGGCGAAGCTGAGCGAGGCGGTGGCACCTAGGATCGCGAGACTGGCTACGATGGCGATGCGCTTGAGCAAGGTGTGCATGGTGCGTCTCCTGAGTTCTTCGGCCCTCCGGATGAGGGTGATGAATGTACGGAGCGGCCTGGTAAACGGATGCATCACAGCGCGATTATTTTTCCCTGGGCGATGACCGGTCCCGTGGGCGCGCCGGTAGGCGAGCCGGTTCGCGGTTCAAGGGAGACCGCAAGTACCGCTCCAGGCTTCAGTGCCGGTGCGAGCCCGGCGGGTACGGTCAGGGTCACGGCCGTAGCGTCCTGGAGCAGACCGAGCGAATGGGGTTTGCCATCCGCCGTGATGATCCAGGCCTCGGGACTCCTGTCTGGCCAATCCGGTTTACCGGCGGGTACGAACAGCAGTTGCCGACCATTCCCCTGCAGGGTGACGCTGAACGCCAAGCTGCCATTGCTCTGTTCCAGGCGGGCGAGCAGGGCGGGCGTCGCGACCTGGACCGGGCGCAGCAGCGCGAGCAGCGCCAGTACCAGGGCAGCGGCCAGTGCCAGCCCGGTCGTCCAGCGCCACAGGCGCGGATCGTTCCAGCGGCGGGTCGGCTCGGGTGCCGGTTGCTCCGTCGGAAAGAGCCGTTGCTGGATACCGTTCCAGACGTGAGCCGGCGGTTCGACGACCGGAAATTCATCGAGCCAGTCGGCGAAATGCCGCTGCCAGGCCGCCAGTTGCGCCTGGTAGGCAGGCTCCCGCCGCACGAGTTCTTCCACCTCCAGGCGTTCTTCGGCGGACAGTACGCCGAGGGCGTATTCCGCGATGAGCAGCGCGTGCCGGTCGTTAGGAGGGATGTCGTCGTTCATAGGCCCAGGCACGCTCGCAGTTGCAGGAGGCCACGCCGAATCCAGCTTTTCATCGTGCCAAGCGCGATGCGGTGGCGAGCGGCCAGCTCGGCATAGGAATAGCCCTCGAAGAAGGCGACCCGGATATAGGTCTGCTGGTCCTTGCCCAGGGTTTTCAGACAGAGATCGATCTGGCGACGCTGGCGATGGGCTTCGAAGTCTTCGGCGACGGACTGGGTCGCCGGCCACTCGGCCAGGCTGTCGAGCGGCTCGTGCCGACGCTGGGCACGGCGGCGATCGATGGCCTTGTGGCGCACCAGGGTCGCCATCCAGGTCAGGGCGCTGGACAGTGTGGCGTCGAAGGTGCCGGCCTTGAGCCAGATGGCGGTATAGGCCTCCTGCAGCACCTCTTCCGCCTCCGTGCGATCGCCCACGTACTGCAGGCACACGCCAAACAGCCGGCTCGAGGTCACGCGGTAGAGCGTTTCGAAGGCCAGGCGATTGCCCTGGCCGCAGGCCTGCAGCAGGACATTGAGCGCGACGGGCTCCGGGTTCGTTTCAGGGCTGGCCGATACGGCTGATCTGCTCGTCAAGGATGGCGTTCCGAAAGGAGGCACGGCAGTGTCTTGTTTTTGTTCGCTAAGGGCCGCGTTTCGCTGAGCGCTGAAGCGCGAGTCCTGACGGCTTTACTCTCCCAGCCCTCTAGAGGACGAGGGGCGATGGGTCCGATGTACCATCGAACGAATGGCTTCGCAATCGCGATCATCGTCGTGCGCCTACGGCGTCTCGCCTGCGGGTGGTTGGCTGCCTGGCAGGCTCTGGCTCCGTATCCGGCTCTTTACCACCTTTACACAAGCCTACATGCCAGGCCGTAGCTGCCCTGCAGGCTGAGCGGCTAGCATGCACGTCCAGATCGTCCGACTGTTCAGGTAGCCCCGATGTCGCTGTCATCCGAATCCCCGCGCTGGACCTCGCGCATCCTGCTGGTGGATGACGATCCGGCGATCCGCGAGTTGATCTGCGGCTATCTGGCGCGCTTCAGCATCAACGCCCGCGGGGTGGGTGATGGCCTGGAGATGCGCCGGGCGCTGGCGGAGGAGGCCTTCGACCTGGTGGTGCTGGATCTGATGCTGCCGGGGGAGGATGGGCTTTCCCTCTGTCGTTCGCTGCGGCGCGACAGCGGCATTCCCATCCTGATGCTGACCGCCCAGTGCGAGCCGGCGGATCGCATCATTGGCCTGGAGCTGGGCGCCGACGACTATATGGCCAAACCTTTCGAGCCCCGGGAGCTGGTGGCGCGGATCCAGTCGGTGCTGCGGCGGACCCAGGATGGCCGCGTGCCCCAGCGCAAGGCGCCGCGGACCAGTGTCAGCTTCGATGGCTGGAAGCTCGACGGCGTCCTGCACCAGCTGCATTCGCCGGCCGGGGTGATGGTGCCGCTGTCCAATGCCGAGGTACGGCTGCTGTGGGTGTTCATCGAGCAGCCGCGCCAGGTGCTGAGCCGCGAGCAACTGCTCGACGCCACCCGCGGGCGGGCAATCGAGGCTTTCGATCGCAGCATCGATCTGCAGGTGTCGCGGCTGCGCAGCAAGCTGGGTGATGACCCGCGGGCGCCGCAGTTGATCAAGACCGTGCGCGGCGAAGGCTATCTGTTCGATGCCAGGCAGATAGGGCACTAGCCGTGCGCCGCCTGGATACCCTGTTCGCCCGCCTGTTCGCGGTCTTTCTGCTGGCCATCCTGCTGGGCCATCTGCTGGCCTTTTTCTGGTTTCGGCATGGCCTCGGCGAGCGACCGCCGCCCCCGCCGCCGCCGCCCATGGAGGGCGAGGCCGGCTTTGATCGGCCACCTCCGCCCGGGCCTTTCCCGCACCGGGAACCCGGCGTGTGGCGGCACATCGAGTGGTTTCTCGGCGGCCCGCTGATCTTCCAGCTGGGCTCGCTGGTGATCGCCGCCTGGCTCGGGGCGCGGTTGCTGACCCGGCCGCTGCGCCAGTTGACCGAGACCGCCGAGCACCTGAGTCACAACCTCGATGGTTCGCCCATTCCCGTTACCGGGCCTTGGGAGACCCGCGAGGCCGCACGGGCGCTTAATCGCATGCACCAGCACCTGCTCGAACAGCTCCAGCAGCGCGGGCGCATGCTCACGGCCATCTCCCATGACCTGCGCACGCCCCTGGCGCGGGTGAAGCTGCGCATCGAGGACATCGACGATCCGCGCCTGCACGCCCGGGTCAGCCAGGACGTGGACGACATGATCGAGTTGCTCGACGGCACCCTGAGGTACCTGCGCGAACAGCACCGCCAGGAGCGCCCCATCCTCTGCGACGTCCAGGCACTGGTCGAGGCCATGGCCGAAGACGCGGCCGAGGAGGGCGCCCAGGTCGCCGTCCAGGGTAGCTGCCAGCCGCTGAAGGTGGCGCCCATGGCACTGCGCTCCTGCCTCGGCAATCTGCTGCAGAATGCCCTGCGCTACGCCGGCCAGGCGGAGATCCGCCTGAGCGAGCAGCCGGAGCGGCTGATCATCTCCATCCTCGACCGCGGGCCGGGCATACCGGCCCAGTATCGGGAAGCGGTGTTCGAACCCTTCTATCGCCTGGAGGGGTCGCGCAACCGATCCTCTGGCGGGACCGGGTTGGGGCTGGCCATCGCCCGGGAAGCGGCGGCGCACATGGGCGGCGAGCTGACCCTCGGCGAAACCCCCGGCGGCGGCCTGACCTGCCAGGTGGTGCTGCCACGCCCCTGATGTATCGCCCGGCATACAAAGTGACCAAACGGCTGACATCTACCCAGCGGATACTGGGAGGCGCGGAACACTGATGTCCGCATTTCCCGGGAGAGACATCCATGATCAGCGGAATAGGCAGTGGCTACTCCAGCTACTACAGCAGTGCCAGCGCGATCAAAGGCACTGGCGCGACAGCGTCCGGCAGTAGCGTCAGCGGCAGCGAAGATGGTAATCCGTTGAAGAAGCTGTTCGGCAAGCTCGACAGCGATGGCGACGGCTCCATCAGCAAGAGCGAACTCACCACCGCCGCCAGCGCGGCGAGCGATACCCAGACGGATACCGACGAGAGCGGGGATATCGACGTCGACAAGCTGCTCGGCATGCTCGACCAGGATGGCGATGGCAGCGTCGGCGAAAGCGAATTCGCCTCGGCCTTCGCGCCGCCGCCGGGTGGGCCTCAGGGGCAAAGGGGCACCGAAGAATCCAGCGATTCCAGCGATGCCGGCGTTGCCGGCCTGGGCGGTTCAGCGCCTCCGCGCATGCCGCCGCCACCGCCACCGCAGGGGGCGAGCGGGCAAGGGGACAGCGAGGCCGATTCCAGCACTCAGGACGCGTCGAGCCCCTACACGCAACTGGTCCAGGCGGTGTTGCGCCAGTACCAGAGCATCGGCAGCAACGGCAGCAGCACTGCCGCGGGCAGCACCTTGAACGTGGCCGCCTGAGCAAAGATCGGTAGTGCAGGGCAGGGCGGCCAGAGGCCGTCCGGTCCATGCACTCAGACTGCACTCGACTTCCTGCATGACTCCGCATGCCTCCAATGGCGCTCACCCGAGCCTTCGGCCAGGTGAATTCGGCGTCACTCTCTGACGAAGCTCCCCAGCAAAATCTTCAGCTGTTTCAAGATGTTGCCATCACCAGCTGGCCTTGGATTCTCACGAAGACGTTATGATATAACGTGCGCCTTCATTGGCTTGGCCGATGCCCAGCTGTCGGCGGCGGGTATCGGCGCTTTCGCTCTGCTAAGGACTGTCATGCCTGTATCCCGCTCCCTTCGCCTGGTGCTGACCGCTTCGGCCCTGGCGACCCTGGTTGCCTTCGTGCCACCGCTGTCCAGCGCTGAAGAACGCGTCTTCGACGTAGTCGGACCTTTCGAGATCGGTGGGTTGGACCCGTCGATTTCCGGTTTCGTCTTCCAGCGCATGCAGATCACCGAGACCCTGCTCGAAGCCGATGCCCAGGGTAAGCCGATTCCCGGACTGGCAGAGCGCTGGACGGAATCCGCAGATGGCCTGACCTGGCGGCTTGGCCTGCGCCAGGGGGTGACCTTCCATGACGGCAGCGCGCTCACGGCTAAGGCCGCGGCGGCTGCCCTCGATGCGGCGCGGGGCAAGCCGGGGGTGCTCAAGCAGGCGGGCATCGAGTCGGTCATCGCCGAGGGCAACGAAGTGGTGATCCGGCTGGCGAAACCCTTCAAGCCCCTGCTGGCACTGCTGGCGCATTCCTCCACCAATATTCTGGCGCCGGCCGCCTATGACGCCGAAGGCAAGGTGCAGAAGATCATCGGCACGGGGCCGTACCGGCTGACCCTGCTGGAACCGCCGCAGCGCCTGGCCGCCGAACGTTTCGAAGGCTACTGGGGCGCCAAGCCGGAGATCGCCCGGACAACCTACCTGGCCGCCGGCCGCGGTGAGACCCGCACCCTGATGGCCGAGAGCGGCGATGTTGAGCTGGTGTTCCAGCTCGACCCGCCCAGCATCGCCCGCCTCAAGCGCTCCAGCAGCCTAAAGGTGCTGATCGAGCCAGTCCCGCGGGTGGTGTTGCTGACCCCGAACTCCGGCGCTGGTGCCACGGCGCCGGTCGAGGTCCGGCAGGCGCTCAGCCTGGCCATCCAGCGCGACGGCGTCGCTGCCGCCGTGTTGCGGGCGCCGGGTACCGGGGCGACCCAGTTGTTCGCGAAGAACGTGCCCGCCTGGCACGACCCCGCGCTGGCGCCGCTCGCCTACGATCCGGCGGCGTCACGCAAGCTGCTGGCGGGGCAGGGTTGGACCCCCGGCGCCGATGGCATCCTGCAAAAGGACGGCACGCCACTCAGGCTCAAGCTGCTGACCTATTCCGACAGACCCGAGCTGCCGCTGATCGCCACCGCCCTGCAGGCACAGTTGCGCGAGGTGGGTGTGGACGTGGAGGTCGCGGTGCAGAACTCCAGCGCCATCCCGGCCGCGCACAACGATGGGTCGTTGCAACTGGCGCTCTATGGCCGCAACTTCGCCTTGGTGCCGGATCCCCTGGTCACTCTGCTCAATGACTTCAGCCATGGCGGCGCCGAATGGGGCCCTCTGGGCTGGAAGAATCAGGCCTTCGACCAGGCCATGGCCGCCTTACTGGCTAGCGATGATCCAGCCGAGCAACAGCGTCAGCGCTATGCCGCCATGGCCCAGGTGCAAAAGGACCTGCCGGTGATTCCGGTGGCCTGGTACCGCCAGACGATGGCCGTCTCCAATGCCGTCGAAGGCGCTGCCATCGATCCCTTCGAGCGCACCTTCGGCCTGAGCACGCTGCGGTGGGCCCAATGACCCGGCTGCTCGCCTTTCGCCTGCTGCAGGCGGGCCTGGTCGCCCTGTTGGTGGGCGGTCTCACCTTCCTGTTCATGAACCTGCTGCCGGGCGATGCCGCCTACCGCATCGCCGCCGGACGCTACGGCTATGACCTGGTGGATACTGCCGCGGCCGAGGCGGTGCGGGCTGAGCTGAATCTGGATCAGCCGCTGCTGTGGCGTTTCTTCGCCTGGATCGGCGATCTGCTGACCCTGGATCTCGGTCATTCGCTGGTCTCCGGCAAGCCGGTGATGGACGTCGTCGCCCACGAACTGGGCAGCTCCATCCGCCTGGCCATCGGCGCCGTGTGCCTGTCGTTGCTGCTGGGTCCGCCGCTGGGCGTGATGGCCGGTCTGCGCCCGGGCGGCCTGCTGGACCGCGGCCTGCTGGTGCTGACCACGGCGATCCGCGCGCTGCCGCAATTCGTCCTGGGCGTGATCTTCGTGCTGCTGTTCGCCATCTCCTGGCAACTGTTCCCGGCGGCCGGTCACGGTACCTTCTGGCACAGCGTCCTGCCCACGCTGACCCTGGCGCTGGGGCTGGCCGCGGTGTCGTCGCGGGTCGCCCGGGATGCCACGGTGGAGGTGGCCGCATCCGCCTACTACCGCTTCGGCCGCCTCAAGGGCCTGAGAGGCGCTGGCGTCTTCCTGCGCCATGGCCTGCGCAATATCGGCGTGCCGGTGGTGACCTACCTGGGCGTGCAGCTGGTGTATCTCATCGAAGGCGTGGTGGTGGTGGAGACGCTGTTCGCCTGGCCGGGCATCGGCCACGGCCTGGTCCACGCCATCGTCCAGCGCGATGTGCCCATGGTACAGGGCACCGCCCTGGCGATGGGGCTGCTGTTCGTCATCCTCAATACCCTGGTCGATCTTGCCAACCACCTGATCGATCCGCGCGGGAGAAACGCATGAATCTCGACGCTACCGTCGCCTTGGCGGCGCCTCACAAGCGGTCTTCCGCGCGCGGGCTCGGCCTGGGTCTGCTGGCGGCCCTGATCGCCTTTGCCGTCCTCACCCCGTTGCTCTGGCAGGGCGACATCGCCCGACAGGACTATATGGCGATTCTGTCGGCGCCCAGCGGTGCCTATCCTCTTGGCACCGACCACCTCGGCCGCGACATGCTGGCGCGCTTGGCAGTGGCCATTCGCTTCTCCCTGGGCTTGGCTTTCATCAGCGTCTGCACCGCCGCCATTCCCGGCGTGCTGCTGGGCATCCTGGCCGCCTGGAAGGGCGGGCTGGTGGACAAGCTGCTCGGCGGCCTGGCCGAACTCTTCTTGGCGCTGCCGGGCTTGCTGCTGGTGCTGCTGATCGTCGCGGTGTTTCCCGGCTCCTTCGTCGCCCTCTACAGCGCCGTGGCCCTGGTGCTCTGGGTGGAGTACTTCCGCATGACCCGGGCGCTGGCGCGCACCGTGCTGGCCTCGCCGGCGGTGGCCGCCAGCGGGCTGCTGGGCTTCGGTCCCGTCTACATCGTGCGTCGGCATCTCTGGCCGCAGCTGGCGCCGGTGCTCCTGACCATCGCCGCCTTTGGCGCGGCTTCGACCATCATGGCCATCGCCGCTCTGGGCTTCGTCAGCATCGGCGTACGCCCGCCCACCGCCGAGCTAGGGCTGATGATCACCGAGTTGCTGCCCTATTACGCCGAGGCGCCGCTGGTCATAGGTCTGCCGATCCTGGCGATCTTCCTGACCGTGCTGTCGCTGCTGCTCATCACCGGAGGCCGCAAGCCATGACCGCCTTGCTCACCACCACGGCGCTGGAGATCCGTACCGCTGATACCCAGCTGGTGGAACCGCTGTCCATCCGCCTGGCGCCGGGTCAGGTGTTGTCGATCATCGGCGAGACCGGCTCGGGCAAGAGCCTGTTCGCCCAGGGCGTCGTCGGCAATCTGCCGGTGGGGCTAGAGGCCCACGGGCAGATAGGCCTGGCGGACGGCTTCAGCGAAGAAGGCCGCCAGACCGGTCGCCGGGCGCACTGGGGCAGGGGGCTGGCGGTGCTGCCCCAGGAACCCTGGCTGAGCCTGGACCCGACCATGCAGGCGCTGTCCCAGGTCGCCGAGACCTATACCCAGGTGGTCGGCCTCGGTCGTAGCGAAGCCCGCGACAGGGCCAGCGCGGATCTGGCGCGGCTGGGCCTGGCCGGCGCCGAGCGCAAGTATCCCTTCCAGCTGTCCGGGGGCATGGCCCAGCGCCTGGCCTTCGCCGCCACCCATGCCGGCGGCTCGCCGGTGCTGATCGCCGACGAGCCCACCAAGGGGCTGGATCGCGACCGCATCGACGAGGTCATCGACCTGCTCAAGGCCATGCTCGCCGAAGGCGGCAGCCTGCTCATCATCACCCACGACCTGGAAGTGGCGCGCCGGCTGGGTGGCGAGGTGATGATCATGCTCAAGGGGCAGGTCATCGAGGCCGGTACGGCCGAGCAGGTGCTGGGCCGGCCGCAGCATGCCTATACCCGCCAGCTGCTGGCCGCCGATCCCGCTCAGTGGCCAAGACGTCCGTCGCGGTCCCTTACCGGCGAAGCCGTGGTCACGGTGGAAGGGCTCGCCGCCCAGCGCGGTGGCAGGCAGCTGTTCGAGGAGTTGTCCTTTACCGTCCGGCCCGGGGAAATCCTCGGCGTGACCGGGCCGTCGGGCTGTGGCAAGTCGACCCTGGGCGACATCCTGCTCGGCCTGGCCGCGCCCAGCGCCGGGACGATCCGCCGTCAGCCGGGGCTCGGTCGCTTCGCCTTCCAGAAGCTGCATCAGGATCCGGTGGCCGCCTTCGCGCCCTCGGTGACCATCCGTCAACTGCTAACGGATCTGGTGCGACTGCATCGGCTGGATGCGACGCGCATCGGTCGGCTGATGCAGCGCCTGCGCCTCGACGAGCGCCTGCTGGATCGACTGCCCGGCAATATTTCCGGCGGTGAGCTGCAGCGCTTTTCCCTGCTGCGGGTGCTCCTGCTCGATCCGGCGCTGATCTTTGCCGACGAGCCGAGCTCGCGGCTGGATCTCATCACCCAGAAGGAGATGATCGAGCTGCTGGTTGAAACCGCCGATGAATCCGGAACCGCCATCCTCTTGGTCAGCCATGACGAAGACTTGGTGGACGCCGTCGCCGATCGGCGCATCCACCTGGCAGATCCGGCGCTTGCGCGGAGTCTGGTGGATCGGCAATCCCGTTCCAGGGGGATGGAGGTGGTCTCCACCGCTCAGGAATAGGGTTTTCGCCGGCATCCCTTGGCGCCGGCTTCACCCTCCCAGCCAAGAGCGCCTCCTGACACCCGGCGGCCACAGTCGCGTGTTGCGTGCAACGGCCGCGGCTAACAGCCCTGGGTAGCGGGCAGGAGGTGGCCACACCCTGCTTCGAGCGCCGCAGATTCAACTTGGTATTACTTTATTGCAAGTTGCCGGTAATGCGCTTTGGGTCAGTTAGAGCGGAATCTCGGTTGGCGGCACAACCACTGGGCGACTTGATCTAGGTTTTTCGTCGACCTTTGTTTGGTTGGGGCGTCCACTGCGAAGTTCGTAAGTTTCCACTGTTCAATTAAGGCATTCTTATAATACGTCCGCTTTTTATCCTCAGTGCTAGTTGGTTGTCGGCGGCTGTTGGCGCTAAAAGCCTTGGTGTCTCAAATGTCCAAATTTGAATTTTGAGTGAAAGAGCGCCTTATTACTTGACGCATGCTGAAAAGAAAAAGCAGCATTATGCATCCCGTGTAGACGTGCCCCTCTTGCAATCGACTGCGCCAGGCGATTGCAAGGCGGTGTCCGTATAAGAGAACGCTCTAGCAATGAAGTTCATGTGACGACTGATTTCTACACCCTTGGTTGGGCAAGAGTACAAAAGTTTATGTGGCCCATTTTGACAAGGGCCTCAAGTTCTAGCGAAGGGCTGAATTAGTCAGCCTGCAACTCCGCTTTTTGGCGCTAAGGAACTGATGATTCTTATATCCGCAGTCTTTTCTTTCTGGTAGTCGATTCGCCAGCGCCATGACCTGATTTTAGAGTCCGTACTGGGGAGTGCGGGCTCTCTTCAACGCGCATATCAAGCCTCGCCGGTGCGGCTTTGCTCTCCGGCGCGCGTCTGGCTGCGCGTCTTCAATCACTAGTAGTCGCCGACAATGAATAGGGGAAGTTATGCAAAGCTCGCGTTATCAGAAAGGAGCTATATCCAATAGCCCTTTGACCAGTTTCAGCCGATTCTTCGGCCCCTGGACGCTTGGGGTGGTGGGCGGCTGTACGCTGCTGCTTGGCTGCAAGGCAGCCTTCGCCGAGGGCTTGGTTGACGACAGCAAACTGGTGCTGACGGTACGCAACTTCTACTTCAACAGTGACCGCGCCAACGGACGGGCGAACCAGGAAGACTGGACTCAGGGTTTCCTGCTGGACTATCAGTCAGGGTTCACGCCGGGCCCGGTGGGGGTCGGGATCGATGCCTTCGGTTACCTGGGCCTCAAGCTCGATGCCGGCCCGGGGCGCCGTGGCACCGGTAACTTGCCCGTCCATGCCGGGAACGAGCCGGCTGACGAATATTCCCGTGCCGGCGCTGCGCTGAAGCTGCGTCTGGGCAATACCGTGGTGCGCTATGGGCAACAGGCGCCCACGGCGCCGGTGTTCGCCATCAGCACCAGTCGCCTGCTGCCGCAGACCGCCACGGGTTGGAGCCTGCTCAGTAACGACGTGACGGATCTGTTGCTGGAGGCAGGGCATTTCACCTCTTCCACCGATCAGGTCAGCACCAACCGCAACGGGGATCTCTGGGCCGGATACGCACGGCAGCGCGCCGATCACATCGATTTCGCCGGTGGCAAGTACAGCCCGGTCAAGGGCGTCAGCCTGTCGCTCTATGCGGCGCAGCTGGATGACATCTGGAACCAGTACTACGGCAACCTGAATCTGGTGAAGGCGCTGTCCGGCACCCAGGCGCTGACCTTCGATGCGAATCTCTATCGCACGCGGGATACCGGAGCGGCCAAGGCGGGTCCCATCGACAATACCTCCTATAGCCTGGCCACCGCCTTCAGCCAGGGGCCGCACACCTTCACCCTGGGCTGGCAGCAGATCCACGGTGATACGCCGTTCGACTATGTGGCCCTGGGCGACAACGACCGCCTGGGCGGCGGAATCTTCCTGGCCAACGCCGTCATGCTCTCCGATTTCAATGCCCCGGGCGAACGCTCCTGGCAGGCGCGCTACGATCTCAACTTCAAGACGCTCGGCGTGCCCGGCCTCAGCCTCATGACCCGCTACCTTGAGGGCAGTGGTATCGATGGCCGTGATCTGCCGGCCAACAGTGCCTATCGCGGGCTCTATGGCGCCGACGACCACGAGCACGAAGTCGACCTGGAGGGTCGCTACGTGCTGCAGTCGGGCGCGGTCAAGGGGCTGTCGATCCGGGTCCGCCAGGCCTGGCACCGCGGCTCGCCATCCACCGGCGGTTCGGTCAATCAGCTGCGGGTCATCCTCGACTATCCGCTGCAATTGCTCTGACGCTACCGTCCTCCCAATGGACGCCGCAACCGCTGGCAAGCGGTTCGCGGCCGTCCGTCGCCCCTGGCTTAAGGGGGCACCGCTGCGCCGATATCCCTAATAGTCATTTTATTAGGGATGCCCACCCATGAATCTTCGCAGCCTGAACGTCGCGCCCCGCGCCGTGCTGTTCTTTTCCGTGATCGTCCTGATCGTCTTCGCCCTCGGCGGGGTCGCCGTGGTGCAGATGGGCAAGCTGTACGATGCGGAACAGGAGGTGGAGACCAGTTGGCTGCCGGGCAACCAGCTGGCGGCGAAGATGAGTGGCGGATTGCTGCGGCTGCGCCTGGAAAGCCTCAGGGCCACCACCACGCCGGATCCGCAGCTGCGGGCCCAGACCGTCGCGGCCTTCCCCGGCTATCGCGAGGCCTTCTTCACCGCGGTCAAGGACTACGAAAGGACCGTGGCCGACGCTGAAGATCGCCAGCTGTACGCCGCCGTGGTCAAGGGCGCCGAAAGCTACCGGACACTGCTGGATACCTTCGAACCCAAGCTGCGCGCGGGCGACAACGAAGGCGCCATCGCCCTGATCAACACCTCGATCCGTCCGCTCACCAACGCGCTGGAAAAGACCATCGCCGAGCTGAACGCCTTCAACGAGCGTGGTGCCAAGGCCGCTGGGCAGGCGGCCGGCGCCACCTATGCCGACGGCCTGCTCTGGGTCTATGGGCTGATCGGCCTGACCATAGCGGCCACCGTCGTGCTGGCCGCGCTGCTGATCCGCAGCATCACCCTGCCGGTGGGCGAAGCCCTGCGCATCGCCCAGCGGATCGCGCGCAAGGACCTCACCGAGCGCATCACCGTGGTCGGTCGTGACGAGGCCGCAGGGATGTTGCAGGCGCTGGCCCAGATGCAGGGCAATCTGCGCGACACCGTTTCCCATATCGCCGACAGCTCGACCCAGCTGGCGTCCGCAGCGGAAGAAATGACCGCGGTGATCGATGAAGCCGGGCGCGGTTATGTGCGGCAGAACGACGAGGTCAATCAGGCTGCCAGCGCCGTGACCGAGATGAGTTCGGCGGTGGAGGAGGTCGCGCGCAACGCCGCCGATGCGGCCAGCACCTCGCTGCATACCCAGACCCTGACCAGCGATGGCCTGGACAAGGTCACCCGCACGGTCCAGTCGATCGAGGCACTGGCGCAGAACGTGGCCAGTACCAGCGAGCAGATCCAGGCCCTGTCCTCCCGTGCCCAGGACATCAACGCCGTGGTCGAGGTCATTCGCGGCATCGCCGAGCAGACCAATCTGCTGGCGCTGAACGCCGCCATCGAGGCGGCCCGGGCGGGCGAGCAGGGCCGTGGCTTCGCCGTGGTCGCCGACGAGGTGCGGGCGCTGGCCCATCGTACCCAGCAGTCGACTCGCGAGATCGAGCAGATGATCGGCGCCATCCAGAGCGATTCGTCGCTGGCCGTCAAGGCCATGGCCGAGAGTCAGCAACTGGCGGGCGAGTCCACCTCGGTCGCCCAATTGGCCAATGTGTCCCTGGAACAGATCGCCGCATCCATCTCCCAGATCAACGACCGCAATGCGGTCATTGCCACCGCCGCCGAGGAGCAGGCCCAGGTGGCCCGCGAAATCGATCGCAACATCACCAGCATCCGCGACCTGGCGACCCAGAGCGCGACCGGAGCCACCCAGACCGCCAGCGCCAGCGCCGAGGTCTCCAAGCTCGCCACCGGACTGAATCGCGTGGTGCGGGAATTCGCCGTCTGACCTTGCATCGTCGCGCCGTTCCCGCCTAGCCCGGGCGGGAAGGGCGCGCAGCCTCCCGCTGCATCTTTGCCTCAGTCACCCATGCTGCAATAGCCTGACTACTACCCGTCGCGCGGCACTCTTCCAAGCGGCGGCGGGGCCTCTGGCACGCCCGCTCGGCGCTGGCACACCCGCCAGACCGTCTTTAGTATCCCGTTACATCGCCTCTGGCATCCGGTAGAGAACGAATCGGCGCTTGGCCTGCCTAAACAGTGTCCAATCAACCCGGAGTCCTACCATGAACGCGAAGAAAATCTCTGCCCTGATGTTTGCTGGTCTGATCGCCGCCAGTGGCGCTGCCTTCGCCACCGAAGGTGCAGGCAATCCGCCGAAGGCCAACAGCGCCGGTATGGGCACCCCGGCGGGTCAGAAGACCGGTGAAGGCGCAGGCGCCGCTACCGGTGCTGGCAAGACCACGCTCAACGAGCAGGGCCAGAAGCAACAGCAGTAAGGTCGAAGGGTCGCTGGCACCGCCGGCGACCCTGAACCTGCGTCTAGAATGGAACTTTACAGGCCCCTTGTGTCCAAGGGAGCCGAGCGTGTGGGTACAGGGGTCAGATGGTGAGTGCGGAACAGAGCAAGGTTGTCCTGGTCGTCGAGGATGAGCCGCAGATTTTGATGATTCTGGCGGATTATCTTTCCGAACTGGGCTACACCGTCCTGCAAGCCCCCTCGTCGCTCGAAGCCTTCCGGATCCTGGCCGGGCGGCCACGGCTGGATCTGCTGATCACCGATTTTCGTCTGCCCGACGACGTGTCCGGCGTGATGATCGCCGAGCCGGCGCTAAAGCTGCGCCCCGACCTCAAGGTTCTCTTCATCAGCGGCTATCCCGCCGAAATCATCGACACCGGGTCGCCGTTGCTGGGCAAGGTCCCGCTGCTGACCAAGCCTTTCTCGCTCGAGCGTCTCCACCTCCAGGTGCAGAAGCTGCTCGGCGCCTGATCCTCGCCATCGCCACAGATCGTTTTCCTGCCTGGGCAGTCTATTGATCAGGTGCGACCAGTCCGGTCGCCTCAGGTTGGAGACATCGGCGTCCATGGCTATCAAGCATTTCGATCATCACGAAGCGATCTCGTCTGCCGTTCCGGCTGAACAGGGTTTTGAAGCGGTCATCGCCGTCAAGGCGCGGCGCGATGACGCCCGTCCGACCTTTCACAAGGTCGCTACCGAGCGGCATTTCGATCTGGCCTCGGAAGCGGAAGAAGCCGCTGATGCCGCGCTCAATCGGGTGACGGAAATCGGCGAGAACGATGAGCTTCTTTGGGACGAGCAGGCCGTCTGATGAAGAGAGACCAGGAGCAGGGCGAAGAACCTCGACAGACTCAGGAATCCACTCCGGAAGATCCGGAGCTGAGTCGTGAAGAAGAGGAGGATGTCGGCGAGAGTCAGCTGCCTCGCGCGGTGGTTCTCCACGAGATCATCCGCACCCAGGGTGATCATGAACTGGAGCGGACGATCGCGGCGTTGTTCTGGTCGGCACTAGCGGCCGGTTTGACCATGGGCCTGTCGTTGATGGCGATGGGATTGCTCAATGCCAACCTCCCCGAGGGTGGCTACAGCAAGGTTATTGCCAGCTTTGGCTATTCGGCCGGCTTTCTGGCGGTGATCCTGGCTCGTCAGCAGCTGTTCACCGAAAACACGCTTACGGCAGTCCTGCCGGTGATGAGCGAACCAACGCTGCACAACTTTGGCCGTCTGGCCAGGCTGTGGAGCATCGTGTTGGTGGGCAACCTGATCGGTACCATCTTGGTGGCCTATGTGGTACTCCACCTGCCCCTGTTCGACGCCAAGACCGACGCGAAATTTCTGGAAATCGGCACCCATGTCATGGAGAACGACGCCTCGGCGATGTTTGCCAAGGGCATAGTGTCGGGCTGGATGATCGCGACCATGGTCTGGATGCTGCCAGCAGCAGAGAACGCCAGGATCTGGATCATCGTGCTCATCACCTACCTGATGGCCCTGGGTGACTTCACCCACATCGTGGTGGGTAGCGTCGAGGTGGCCTATCTGGTCTTCGCAGGTGAGGCGAGCTGGAGCGATTTCCTGCTGACCTTTGCCGGGCCGACCTTGGCCGGTAACATCGTCGGCGGTAGCCTGATCTTCGCGCTGATCAGCCACGCCCAGGTACGCAGTGATACCTGAACGCAAAAGGGCCGGCAAATTGCCGGCCCTTCGCAGTGATCAGGCAGCTGCCGCGATTACTCGTCGTCGTTCAGCTGACCCATGGCGGTGGTGTTGAAGCCACCGTCGACGTAGAGGATCTCGCCACTGATGCCCGACGCCAGGTCGGAGCAGAGGAAGGCGCCGGCATTGCCGACTTCGTCGATGGTCACATTGCGACGCAGGGGCGTCTGGCGCTCGTTGGCGGCCAGCATCTTGCGGAAGCTCTTGATGCCCGAGGCGGCCAGAGTGCGGATGGGACCGGCGGACACGGCGTTGACGCGGGTGCCTTCCGGGCCGAGGCTGCCGGCCAGGTAACGGACGCCGGCCTCGAGGCTGGCCTTGGCCATGCCCATGACGTTGTAGTTGGGCATGGTGCGTTCGGCGCCCAGATAGGACAGGGTCAGCAGGCTGCCGTTACGGCCGCGCATCATCTCGCGACCGGCCTTGGCCAGGGCGACAAAGCTGTAGGCGCTGATGTCGTGGGCGATCTTGAAGCCGTCACGGGTGGTCACGGCGGTGAAGTCGCCGTCCAGTTGGTCGCCCGGGGCGAAGCCGACCGAGTGGACGATGCAGTCCAGGCCATCCCACTTCTTCGCCAGCGCGGCGAACACGGCTTCGATCTGGGCGTCGTCGGCAACGTCGCAGGGGAAGCACAGCTCGGGATTGGAACCCCAGCCCGCGGCGAATTCTTCGACGCGGCCCTTGAGCTTCTCGTTCTGGTAGGTGAAGGCCAGCTCGGCGCCTTCGCGGTGCATGGCCGCGGCGATGCCGGAGGCGATGGACAGCTTGCTGGCGACGCCGACGATGAGAACGCGCTTACCGGCGAGAAATCCCATGGTTTTTTCCTCTTCTGTGTTGATTCCCGGGCAGCAGCCTTGGGCTGAGGTCCGGGTTGGGCAGGGCTCTGCGCAGGTCAGAGCGAGATCTTGGCCTGACTCCGCTAGGGGTCAGGCACGGGTGGGGCGGTAAGGTAGCAGGTCGATACCCGGGACAAAAGCGCTGGTTGACCGCTGCGGTGAGCGGTCGCGCCTCAGTTGAGGAACAGCGTCAGGGTCTGACCTGGGGTCAGGGCGGAGGCGATGCGCGGATTCCAGTCCTGCAGCGCCTGCACGCCGATGTTGTAGCGCTTGGCGATCTGGTAGAGCGAATCGCCCGCCTTGACCCTGTAGTAGGTGGGCGCGGCCTTGGCGGTCTTGGTCGCCTTGGCGGCGGCCTGGGTGGTCTTGACGGTATAGGACGCCGGCATCGCCACGGCGGAGGCGCTGCTGCTGCCCGTGCCGTGCAGCTTCAGGGTCTCGCCGACCTTGAGGCCGCGCTTGCCGAGATCGTTCCAGCGCTTGAGGTCGGCCAGTTCCACCTCGTTGGCCCGGGCGATGGACCAGAGGCTGTCGCCGGTCCGCACCTTGTAGGTGCGCACCACGGGCTCTTCGGCCACGGCGATGGTTTCCAGCGGGGTGGTGGTCTTGCCGGTCTCGCGCCGCGGAATCATCAATTCCCGGCCTGCGGACAGGCGGCTGCTGCTGCTGAGCTTGTTGAGGGCGGCGAGCTGCTCGACGCTCACGCGATTGCGCTTGGCCACGCTGCGCATGGTGTCGCCGCGGCGCACCCGGTATTCCTGCCACTGCACCACGGCGTCGGGGGTGATGTTGGGCAGGGTCGCGACCAGGCGCTTGGCCTTTTCCGCCGGCACCAGCAGGTGCTTGGGGCCGTCCATGGTGACGCGCTGGGTGTAGGCGGGATTCAGGCGATAGAGTTCGTTGGCATCCAGGTCCGCAAGCTCGGCCACCCGGGCCAGGTCCAGGTGCTGCTTGATGTCCACCACTTCGAAGTAGGGCTCGTCCGGGATGGATTCCAGGGCCAGGCCGTAAGCGTCCGGGTTGCGCACGATCTGGGAGACGGCGAGCAGCTTGGGCACGTAGTCCTGGGTTTCCGGGGGCAGCGACGACAGATTCCAGTAGTCGGTGGGCAGGCCCAACGACTGGTTGCGCTCGATGGCGCGGCTGACCGTGCCTTCGCCGGCGTTGTAGGCGGCCAGCGCCAGCAGCCAGTCGCCGCCGAACATGTCGTGCAGCTTGCTCAGGTAATCCAGGGCGGCATTGGTCGAGGCGGTGATGTCGCGGCGACCGTCATAGAAGCGGGTCTGGCGCAGATTGAAGTACTTCCCCGTGGTGGGGATGAACTGCCACAGCCCGGAGGCGGCGCTGCGCGAGAGGGCGTTGGGGTTGAAGGAGCTTTCCACCACCGGCAGCAGGGCCAGTTCCAGCGGCATGTTGCGCTCTTCCAGGCGCTCGACGATGTAATGCAGATAGGGCGCACCGCGACTGCAGGACTGCGCGAGGGCGGCTTCGTGGCTGGCGTACCAGAGGCGCTGGCGATCGATGCGCGGATTGGTGCCGTTGTCGCCGGCGCCCTGCAACTGATAGCCGTCCCGTACCCGGTCCCAAATGTCGCCACTGGTCGCTGCCGCGGTCGGCGCCTTGCGCAGCCATTCCGGCGGGCGCTGGATCTTGCTGGGCGTCATGTGCAGATCGGCCTGGTAGGCACGATTATCGGGCTGCTGGTTGCTCTGACAGCCGGCGAGGAAGACGGCGAGGCAGAGCGCCGAGACTTTGAAGGAGGTGGCCAGCACGTCTATTTCGCGGGTTTTCGGCGTCGCTGGCGGCATCGGTCTGGGCTTTCCGGGAGCTGAAGGATGGGCGATTCTAGGAACCGCATCCCGGGGGGTCAAGGAACAACCCCTTGGCCTGTGACCTGTACGACGACCGAAAACCCTGGGTTTCAGCGCTCTGGCAGGATCTGGGCAATAGGTGTCAGAACGTGTCCTTCCAGCCGCGCAAGGCGGCGAAATAGGTATCCTCCGACGCCTCGGCCGGAACCGCGCGTTCTTCCTGCAGGCGTTGGCGCACGCTGCTTTCGCCGGTTCTCAGGAAGGGGTTGATCTGGCGTTCGCGGCCCAGGCTGGAGGGCAGGGTGGGGCGCTCGGCGTCCCTGAGTTGCCGGGTCTCGGCCAGGGCCTCCCGGACCGCGGCATTGTCCGGCTCCACTGCCTCGGCGAAACGCAGGTTGTTCAGGGTGTATTCATGGCCACAGTAGATTTCGGTGGCGTCCGGCAACTCGGCCAGGCGCTGCAGCGAGCTGAGCATCTGGCTGGGCGTGCCTTCGAAGAGGCGGCCACAGCCGGCCGAGAAGAGGGTATCGCCGCTGAACAGCAGGGGCCGCTCGCCAGGGACATGGAAGGCGATATGGCCGGCGGTATGGCCAGGCACGCGCAGGACTTCGAAGCGCGTACCCAGCACCTCCAGTTGCTGGCCGTCGGTCAGCGGCAGATCGACCGCGGCGATGCGTTCGTCGGCTGGCGCGCTGACCCGGGCGCCGCTGCGCTGCTTCAGGGCGGCGATGCCACCGGTGTGGTCGTTATGATGGTGGGTGATCAGGATGTCGGAGAGGCGCCAGTCCGGATGGGCGTCGAGCCAGGCCAGGACGGGGGCGGCATCGCCGGGATCGACCACGACCGCCTGTCTTGTCGCGGCGTCCTTGATCAGCCAGATGTAGTTATCGTTGAAAGCGGGCAGCGGAAGGATGTCGAACATGGATGGGCTCTCTGGTCGGACGGCTGGCCCCTAGGGTAGCAGTCGGCGGAAGGGCTTAGGCTTCAGTATGAGAGGACCAGACGATGCACGATGAATTCTCCGCCCAGGTCGATCCGCGCTGGCTGAAATTGATGAGCTCGGCACGGGAATGGCTGGCCGGCCCGCTGGGCCAGTTGCTGCTGGAGCAGGAGCGGGTGCTGATCGATGAAGAGCTCAAGCGTCACTTCGGCAGCTATCTGATCCATTACGGTCCGCACCCCGAGGCGCCGGCCAATTGCGGCCAGCTCCGCCATGCGGTGCGCATCGGTCCGCCGCTGGGGGATGTCGACATCGTCTGCGAGGAGGGCGCCTGGCCGCTGGGTGAGCACGCCGCCGACGTGGTCCTGCTGCAGCACGGTCTGGACTTCTCCCTGGCGCCCCATCGGCTGTTGCGCGAAGCGGCTCTGAGCGTGCGCCCGGGCGGGCATCTGGTGGTGGTGGGCATCAACCCCTGGAGCCTCTGGGGCATGCGCCATTACCTGGCCCGGGATGCCCTGCGCAAGGCCCGTTGTTTCGGCCCCAGCCGGGTCGGCGACTGGCTCTCGGTACTGGGCTTCGCGCTGGAGAAACGTCGCTTCGGGTGTTATCGTCCGCCGCTTTCATCCCCCAAGTGGCAGCAGCGGCTGGCCTGGATGGAGCAGGGCGAGGCCGAACCCAACTGCGAACAGGCGGCGGGGGCGGGCTTCTATCTGCTGTCGGCGCGCAAGCTGATGTTCGGCCTGCGCCCCGTGCCCCAGGCGCGCAAGGAGCCCCGTGGCAAGCTGGTGCCCATGCCGGTGGCCAAGATCAGCCGCCGCGAATCGAGTGAATCCAATGAGTGACGACATCGTCGAGGTCTTTACCGACGGCGCCTGCAAGGGCAATCCCGGCCCGGGCGGCTGGGGTGCCTTGCTGAAATTCAAGGGTGCGGAGCGCGAGCTCTGGGGTGGCGAAGCCAACACCACCAACAACCGCATGGAGCTGATGGCGGCCATCCAGGCGCTGGCGGCGCTCAAGCGGCCCTGCCAGATCCGCCTGACCACCGACTCCGAGTACGTGATGAAGGGCATCACCCAGTGGCTGGTGAACTGGAAGAAGCGCGGCTGGCAGACCGCCGCGCGCCAGCCGGTGAAGAATGCCGAATTGTGGCAGGCCCTGGACGAGCAGGTTCAGCGCCATCAGGTCGAGTGGCGCTGGGTGCGCGGTCACACCGGCCATCCCGAGAACGAGCGGGCCGACCAGTTGGCCAACCGCGGTGTCGATGAAGTCCGGCAGGCCAAGCAGGCCGCCAAGGCGTAACCAGCCAAGAGGTTAGCGATGAGATACGTAGTTCTGGATACCGAAACCACCGGCATGCCGGTGACCGATGGCCATCGAATCATCGAGATCGGTGGGGTGGAGGTCATTGGCCGGCGACTGACCGGGCGGCACTTCCATGTCTATCTCAATCCGGATCGGCAGATCGACGAAGGCGCCATCGCGGTCCACGGCATCACCGACGAATACGTTGCCGACAAGCCGCGCTTCGCCGAGATCGCCGACAGCTTTTTCGAATTCATCGAAGGCGCCGAACTGGTCATCCACAACGCACCCTTCGACGTGGGCTTCATCAACATGGAGTTCGCCCGGCTGGGTGCCCATCCCGAGCGGGCCGACATCACCCAGCACTGCTCGGTGCTCGACACGCTGGTCATGGCGCGTGGTCGGCATCCCGGGCAGCGCAACAGCCTGGATGCGCTCTGCAAGCGCTATGGCGTAGACAACTCCAACCGCGAGCTGCACGGCGCCCTGCTGGACGCCGAGATCCTCGCCGACGTCTACCTGGCCATGACCGGTGGCCAGACCAGCCTGTCCCTGGCCGCGCACGGCCAGGAAGGCAATGGCGATGGCAACTATGTCATGCCGATCCGGCGACTGCCGGCCGATCGCCAGCGCACGCGCGTGATCAACGCCAGCAGCGCCGATCTCGATGCCCATGCGGCGCGCATGGCGGCCATCGAGAAGAGCTGTGGCCGGACCCCGCTCTGGCTGGCGGGCGCCGGAGCCGAATAACGCCTTCCTCCCTTCTCCCCAGCGCCCGGTCACTGCCTGAACGGGCGTTCGCGTTCGTCCGAATAAGCTGAAAGACCTCACAATTTTCAGCTATCGTTCAACTAAGATGCTGCAGGCTGGTCATTTGAGCCCGCATGAAGCCTCGAATTTCGAATTGCGCGGAACTTTCTTGGTTCCTGAAAATCATATGACGATTCGGAATTATCGCTTCGCTTTTGTGGATTTACAGGTCTAGCGTTCCAGAGCAAGGTTCCCTGGCGTGGCGTGAGGTCGAATCCCCGTCCGCCTGGAATGATTAGTGTGGCCCGGTCAGGAAGACGCAGGTACCTAGGCTCTAGTTGGAATAGCAAGCCTTTCTTCCCGTTTTAAAATGGCGTTGGCGAGGTTGTAATGGCGCAGGAGGCGTAAGGCACTATGGTGACCGGAGCAAGAGCTTTGAGCTTGGTCCGCGAACAGCTGTTCGCGACCATAGAGGAAGCTGAATCCCATCTTGAACGATTCATCGTCGAGCGGCACTGCAGCAGCCTGTTGCAGCGCGCGGTCGAGAGTATCGGCCAGATTCGCGGCGCCCTGACGCTGATCGAGCTGGCAGGCGCCCAGTTGCTCGCCCATCAGACGCTGCAGATTGCCAACGACATCCCGGCCGGCGCCGGTCCCGAGCATGACGAGCACCTCATGGCGATCTGCCGTGGGCTGCATGTCCTGCGCCGCTATCTCGAACAGCTGCGCAGCGGCCAGGACGAGATGCCCGAATTGCTGCTGCCGGCGATCAATGCCCTGCGCCTGGCGGGCGGCGAACCCGAACTTCCGGAAAGCTATTTCTTCAGCGTCCGCCTCGATCAGCGCCCGCTGATCAGCGCCACCACGCGCCTTGGCCTGCGCGAGCGTCAGGCCCAGGCACGCCGGATGCGCCAGATGTACCAGGTCGGCCTGCTGGGCTTCCTGCGCGACGTCAATGGCGTAGCCAGTCTGCGCCTAATGGCGCGGGCGCTGGAGCGCTCCGCGGCGCTGCTGCACGATCAGGTCGGCGGCTACCTGCCCTGGGTCGCCGCGGCTACCGTCGAGGGCTTCGCCCAGGGTCGCCTGACTGCCACCCGTGAACGCAAGCAGCTGTTCGCCCGGGTGGATCGCGAATTGCGCCAGATGCTGGGCAACGAATTGCACGAGCCCGCGCGCAGCACTCTCAAGGAGTTGCTGTATCTGCTGGCGCTGGCCGGTGTCGAAGGCGCCCATCCACAGGAAGTCATGAATGCCTACGGTTTCGAGCGACTCGGTTTCACCGACGCCCAGCTCGAAGCCGGCAAGAAGCGTCTCGCCGGTCCGGGTCATGCCGTGATGCATTCGCTGTCGGCCGCCATCCGCGAAGAGCTGGAGACGGTCAAGGACCTGATAGATCTCATTGAAACCGAGTTGCGCAACGGCGCCGAGCAGAATCGGCTGCCACGCTCCGACAACTTCTCCCGGCTGTATGTCCAGGTCGGCCTGCTCGGCAAGACGCTGGAGATGGTTGGCCAGGAGAATGCCGGCCAGGTCCTGCAGCAGTGCCTGCCGAACATCTCCCAGTTCCGCGACAAGTCCCTGGTGCTGGATGATCTCGCGCCCCTGGCCGATGCCCTGCTGCTGGTGGAAAGTCTGCTGGGCCAGCCCGAAGGGCAGGGCTCGCTGATCGACGTGCCGCTGGAAGCCGATGGCGTCCAGGTCAGTGTCGCCAATTACCAGCTGGGCGAAGCCCAGGCGCTGTTGCATCGGGAAGCCTACAAAGGCCTGACCGACGCCAAGCGCGCCATCGGTGCCTTCCTCGATTCGCGGGGCGACGCCCTGCACCTGGCCACCGTGCCGGCGCTGCTGGATACCGTCCGCGGGGCGTTGTTCTTCCTGGGCAATCCCCGGGCGGCCGAGCTGGTGCGTGCCTGTACCGGTTACATCCAGCGCTGCCTGATCGAAGGCGGCCAGGCCTGTGAGCCGGCGACCCTCGAGGTGCTGGCGGATGCCCTCAGCAGCATCGAATTCTTTGTCGAAAGCGGTGGCACCGAGAGTCAGGACGGTACCCCGGAAATCCTCGATATCGCCGCGCAAAGCATTCGCGCCCTGGGCTGGACCTCGGCTGCGGCATGAGTGTCTGGCAGCCCGGCTGGTTCCAGACTGCCCAATCCTCTGGCGGTTGGCTGGTCGTCCATAGCGGCCAGGCGTTTTTGACCTCGGGGGCGGACGTGCTCTTCGCCAGCGACGATCCGCGGGTGCAGGGATTCGAAGGAGAGCGCCACGGCCTTGGCCAGTGGCAGGCCCAGCCGGTCACCCTGCTCGAACTGGACACCCCGCCGGACATCGAGGGCTGCGTCTGGCAACCCTTGCGGCCGCTGATGCTGCAATCGCCCCATGCGCTGTTCAAGTTGCTGGGCTATGCCAATCAGATCGGGACCTGGGCACGCCAGCATCGCTTCTGCGGACAGTGCGGTACCCGCACCTTCGCCCTCGATGGCCAGCGCGGCCTCAAATGCCCGAATTGCCAGCTCACCCAATATCCGCGCCTGTCGCCGAGCATGATCGCCCTGGTCACGCGCGGCGACGAGGTACTACTGGCGCGGTCGCCCCGTTTCGCGCCCGGGGTCTTCAGCACCCTGGCCGGCTTCGTCGAGCCGGGCGAGTCGGCGGAGGCCTGCGTGCACCGGGAGATCATGGAAGAGGTGGGCGTTTCGGTCACCAACCTGCGCTACCAGGGCAGCCAGAACTGGCCCTATCCGCATTCCCTGATGCTGGGCTATCACGTCGATTACCTGAGCGGCGACATCCGGTGCCAACCGGATGAAATCGAAGATGCCCGCTGGTTCCACCTGCGCGAGTTGCCGACGCTGCCGCCGGCCTTTTCCATCTCGCGCTTTCTGATCGATCGCTATCGGGTCGAGCGCCTAGGCGGCGCTGAACCAGTGCTGCCAGATTAGCTTGACGGTCAGCGCCAGCACGACGCAGATGAACACCGGGCGGATGAACTTGGCGCCGCCGGCGATGGCGCTGCGCGCACCCAGGTAGGCCCCGAGCGTCAGCGACAGACCCATGGTCAGCCCCAGCACCCAGAGCACCTGTCCCAGGGCGATGAACATCACCAGGGCGACCCCGTTGCTGACGAAATTCATGGTGCGCGCCACGCCGCTGGCCTTGAGCAGATCCAGGGGATAGAGGAGCAGGCTGCTGACCGTCCAGAAGGCGCCCGTACCAGGCCCGAACAGGCCGTCGTAGGCACCCAGCGTCAGGCCCTGGGGCCATTGGCGCCGTTGCGGCACGGGCGCATCGCTGAGTACCGGTGCCTTGGGCGTGCCGCCGAACAGCAGATAGAGGGCGCAGCTGAACACCACGACCGGCAGCAGCTGATTGAGGAAGTCCGCGGAGAGATGGTGGGCCACCAGGGCGCCAATCCCCGCACCGAGGGCCGTAGCCAGCAGCGCATGCCGCCACTGACGGGGATGGAACAGCTTGCGGCGGTAGAAGGTGTAGGCGGCGGTGGCGCTGCCAAAGGTCGAGCTGAGCTTGTTGGTGCCGATCGCCAGATGGGGCGGCACGCCGGCCATCAGCAGCGCCGGCACCGTGAGCAGGCCGCCCCCGCCGGCGATGGCGTCGATGTAACCGGCGAGGAAGGCGACCCCGGCGAGCAGCGTCAGGGTCATGGGGTCCAGGGCGAATTCGAGCATGAGGGTAGGGCGCCAGGTGGAACGGGGGCGCCATCATGCATCAGACGCGCAGCCGTCACCACCTGCGGGCGACCTCGATCAATCCAGGGCGGGGAAGGGCAATCCGACGTAGTTTTCCGCGAGGGTCGTGCGACCCGCTCTGGAATCGAGCAGCGCCTGGAGTTCGGCGTCCTGCACCCGCTGGGTGAAGGCATCGGTATCCGGAAAACGGTGCAGGGCGGTGGTCATCCACCAGGAGAAGCGCACTGCCGCCCAGATCCGCTTCAGGCAGAGCGCCGAGTAGCGTTCGAGGCAGCTGGCGTCGCCGCTGCGATAGGCGCGTTCCAGCAGCAGGTGCAGATTGCGCACGTCGCCCAGGGCCAGGTTGAGTCCCTTGGCGCCGGTGGGCGGGACGATATGGGCGGCATCGCCGACCAGGAACAGCCGGCCGTACTGCATGGGTTCGACCACATAGCTGCGCAGCGGGGCGATGCTCTTTTCCAGCGAGGGACCGGTCACCAGCTGGGCCGCCGTCTCGGCCGGCAGGCGCGCCTTGAGTTCCGCCCAGAAACGCTCGTCCGACCAGTTCTCCACCGAATCTCCGGCTTCCACCTGCAGGTAGTAACGACTGCGGGTCGCCGATCTCATGCTGCATAGCGCGAAGCCGCGGGGGTGATTGACATAGATGAGTTCGTCGGCGGCAGGCGGGGTGTCGCTCAGCAAGCCCAGCCAGCCGAAGGGATAGACCCGCTCGTATTCGGTGAGCACGCCGTCCGGGATGCTGCGGCGGGAAACGCCATGGAAGCCGTCGCAGCCGGCGATGTAATCGCAGTCGATGCGCAGCGTCTCACCGGCGACCTGGCAGGTGACATGAGGGCGCTCGCCCTTGAGTTCGTGGGGCTGGACCTCACTGGCCTGGTAGAAGGTAGGGGCGCCGCTGGCCTGGCGGGCGGCCATCAGGTCGCGGGTCACCTCGGTCTGGCCATAGACGGTGACGCAGCGTCCGCCCAGCAGATCGTTCAGGTCCAGTCGCTCGCGCTGGCCGTGGATGGCGAACTCCACACCTTCATGCACCTGGCCTTCCTGTTCCAGCCGCCCGGCGACGCCGGCCTGGCGTAGCAGATCGACCGTGCCCTGTTCGAGCACGCCGGCACGGATGCGGCTGAGTACGTGGTCGGCGCTCTGGCGCTCGACGATGACGTTGTCGATACCCGAGCGGGTGAGCAGCTGGCCCAGCAGCAGTCCGGAAGGGCCCGCGCCGATGATGACGACTTGGGTGCGCATGGAGTCTGTCCTCTTGTCTGGCGTGATCGCCGTTTATTATGGGGCTCCGGTATTTTTGGACGGTTTTCGCCGGTATCGACAGCGACCTTTGCGATACTTTCTGGTACTTTTCAATGATTCGTGCGGCTATCGCCCAGGGACTGACGATGACCACTGCCTTGCCACCCATCTTCAAGCTGTATGGCGAGGCCCAGGCCTGGCCGGCGCCGGACCTGCTGCACTGCGAAACCATCGAGAGTCGCAGTCGGCTGCATGCCTGGCATATCGAAACCCATCGTCATGCGGATCTCGCGCAGCTGCTCTATGTGCGCCAGGGCGGGGTGCGCCTGCAGCTGGAAGACTGGCAGGGCGAAAGGACCGGGCCGCTGCTGGTGGTGCTGCCGGTGTTGTGCGTGCATGCCTTCGAATTCGAGCCTTCGGTGGAGGGCTTCGTGGTCACCCTGCCGGTGCCTCAGCTGGAGCGCCTGAAGCAGCGCTGCCAGAGAGCCGGGCAGGGACTGTTCCTGGCCGCCGGGTGCCTGGACCTGAGCGGACCCGACGCCCCCTGGATCGACCAGTTGATCGGTCAGCTCGTCGCCGAATACGAGGGCCACAAGCCGGGTCGCGAGGTCATGCTCGAAGCCCTGCTCGACAGCCTGGCGATCTGGCTGTTGCGGCAGCATCGGCCCGAACAGGGCGCGACCCTGCCACGACGCGCCGAACAGCACCTGGGACGCTTTCTGGCGCTGGTGGAGCAGCACTATCGCGAGCACTGGAGCCTGGGGCGCTACGCGGCGGCGCTCGGGATCTCGGGAGTACACCTGAACGGCCTCTGCCGGCAGCTGGCCGGAGCCTCGGCGCTGGCCATCGTGCACCAGCGCCTGCTGCTGGAGGCGCGCCGCACCCTGACCTACACCCAGGCATCGGTGGGCGAGATCGCCGATGCCCTGGGCTTTGTCGATCCGGCCTACTTCGCCCGCTTCTTCCGCCGCGGCACCGGCCAGAGTCCGCTCAGTTATCGCCGTCTTGCGGGCCAACAGCCGCCGAGCTGAGGGGCAGGGGATCGGCTGCCAGGGTTTCGCCGACGCGCGTGGCCAGGGCGTCGAGATTGAAGGGCTTGGTGATCAGGGTCATGCCGGGGTCGAGATAGCCTTCCAGGTGGGCCCCCTCGGCATAGCCGGTGGCGAACAGTACCTTGAGGCCGGGCCGGCGCTGCCGCGCGATCTCGGCCAGCTGGCGACCGTTCATGCCCGGCAGGCCGACATCGGACAGCAGCAGGTCGATGGGGCGGCCGCTTTCCAGCAACGGCAGGGCGCTGCGCGCGTCTTCGGCCTGCAGGGTCGCGTAGCCCAGTTCGCGCAACAGATCCACCACCATCTGCCGGACCACGGGTTCGTCTTCCACCACCAGCACGGTCTTGCCGGCGCTATGAGCGGTGACCGTAGGGGAGGCTAGCCGCGGCGGTTCCACATCGGCGCCCAGGTAGCGGGGCAGGTAGAGGCCCACGGTCGTGCCCTGGCCGGGCAGGGAATCGAGCCGGACATGCCCCTTGGACTGCTTGGCGTAGCCGTAGATCATCGACAGCCCCAGGCCGGTGCCCTGGCCGATGGGTTTGGTGGTGAAGAAGGGGTCGAAGGCGCGTGCCATGACCTCGGGCGGCATCCCGGTGCCGTTGTCCGCCACCAGCAGCGCCACGTAGTCACCGGCGCTCACGGCGTCCAGGCCATTGCCACTGTCGCTGAGATAGACATTGCGCGTCTCGATGCGGACGGTGCCGCCATGGGGCAGGGCATCGCGGGCATTGATGACCAGATTGAGCAGGGCGCTTTCCAGTTGGTGGGCATCGGTGAGCGCCTGCCACAGTCCGGCGTCCAGCTCGAGCTGCAGGACGATATCGCCGCGCAGACTGCGTAGCAGCAGCTCCTCCATGGAGCGCACGCAGTCGTTGACGTGAATGGGCTGCAGATCCAGCGCCTGGCGCCGGGAAAAGGCCAGCAGCCGCTGGGTGAGGGCGGCGGCGCGCTGGGCGGAGGTCAGCGCCGAATGCAGATACTGGTCGAATTTGTCCTGACGACCGGCCTTCTGGTGCCGCTGCAGCATGTCGAGACTGCCCATGATGCCGGTCAGCAGATTGTTGAAGTCGTGGGCGATGCCACCGGTGAGCTGACCCACAGCTTCCATCTTCTGCGCCTGGCGCAACTGCTCCTGCAGCTCCTGCTGCTCGGTGACGTCGCGCCCCACGGCGTAGATCAGCTCGTCTTCGGCGCTGGCGGTCCAGTCGAGGATGCGATAGCTGCCATCGCGGCCACGCAACCGCGCCCTGAGATTGGCCGAGCCCTGTTGGCGGCCCAGGCTGCGCAGGGTATCGAAGACCTGGCGCTGATCGTCGGGATGGATGAGTTCAGTGAGCTGGATGCTGGCCAGATCGGTCTCACGCCGTCCCAGCAGGCGGGTAGCGGCGCTGTTCACCGTCTTCACCTCGCCATCGGCGCGGCAGATCACCATGAGGTCATGGCTGATGCGCCACATCCGGTCACGCTCGCGGGTGCGCAGTTCGATCTGCTGTTCCAGCTCCTGGCGCGAACGGGTGAGGACCTCCCGTGCATCGACGATGCTCTGGATATCGGTGCAGGTGCCGAACCATTGCTCGATGCGGCCCTTGGCGTCACGCACCGGTTGCGCCCGGCCAAGCACCCAGCGATACCGCCCGGAGCGATGCCGCAGGCGATATTCGATATGGTAAGGCTCGCCGGTGCTGAGGCTGTGGTGCCAGACCTTCCAGGTGCGCTCCTGGTCGTCCGGGTGGAAGACGTTGGCCCAGCCTTCGCCCTCCGTGGAGCCTTCCGGCACCCCGGTGAATTCGTACCAGCGGTTGTTGAAATAGAAGTGGTGGCCATCGGGGCGGGTGGCCCAGACCATCTGGTCGATGGAGTTGATGATGGCGCGCAGCTGCGCCTCGTTGCGGGCCAGCTCCTGAGCCTGGCGGCGATGATTGCTGATGTCGATGAACAATACCGCGAAACGGTCGCCCGGCAGCTTGTGGGCGCGCACCTCGTACCAGTGTTCATGCTGCAGGTGCAGCAGGATGTCGAACTGGGTGAATTCGGCATCGCCGTTCATGAAGTCGACATAGGCGGGCAGCAGGTCGGCTTCCAGCTGCGGCAGGGATTCGCGCAGCGTCCGCCCCAGGACCTGATCCAGGGGGATGCCGGTGAGGGTGGCGAAGACCGGATTGACCTCCAGGAAACGGAAATCCTCCATCCGGCCAGCGGCATCGCGGATCGCCTGGGCCATGTAGAAGCCCTCGCGCATGCCGTGGTACAGCTCCTGCAGCCAGAGATCGCGCTCGGTGATGGCGGCTTCGTTGAGCTTGCGCTCGGTGATGTCGTAGCACACGCCCAGGTAGCGGCCGCCGCCCTGGCTGGTCATCAGCTGGCCGCGTCGACCGAGCCAGCGCTCCTCGCCGGTGTCGGCACGGCGAATGCGGTATTCGAGATAGTCGAGGGCGTCGTCGTCCGGCGCCGCGGTCAGGGTTCGCAGGCTGGAGACGTCGTCGGGATGCAGCTGCCGGATCAGCTCTTCCAGGGGATAGCTGCGGCTGACCGGCAAGCCCCACAGCTGGCAGAACCCCGAGGACACCAGCAGTCGGGCCTCGCCGGGTAACAGCTCGAAGGTACCGACGCGCCCGACCTCCTGGGCCAGTCGCACCCGCTCTTCGGCTATCAGCTGATCGGTCCTGTCCTGCAGCACATGCACGAAGCCGAGCGGGTCCTCGGCGTCCTTCAGAGCGGTAGTGGCGATCTCCACCCAGCGTGGCGTACCGCCCTGCACCGTGATCCAGCCGGCGCCCTGGCCGTGCTCGTCGACCAGCGCCTGATGCAGGGCGGTGGTCAGGAAGGCGGCGTCCCGACCCGACGTCAGCAGATCAGCGAAGCGCTGGCCCCGGGCTTCGCTGGCCGGCCAGCCACATAGCAGTTCTGCCCCGCGGTTCCAACGCTCGATGCACCCGTCACGGTCGGTGATGACCAGAGCGTGGGAGGTCAACTGCAAAAGCGCCTGCTGTTCGAGCAGAGAGGTCGACATGCGGGGATTCCATTCAGCGAGCGGGCGTGTGACGGGCGTTACCTAGGCTTCGATACCCTCGCTCAGCTGGACGTTCAAACTGCGCAGGGCATTCCAGTATTCAGGATAGGTCTTGCCGACGCATTCGGGGTCCAGAATGCGGATGCCTGCCACCTTCAGGCCGGCCAGGGCGAAGCACATGGCGATCCGGTGGTCGGCATGGGTCTCGATCACGGCATCGGTCCGGGTACCGGCCAGGGCAGGGTCGGCCGCCACCAGCAGGTCATCACCCTCGACGCTGGCGAGACCGGCGCGAATGGCGTTGAGGCCGTCGTGCAGGGCCGCCACCCGGTCGCATTCCTTCACGCGCAGATTGGCCAGGCCCACGAAGCGCACGGGGGTCTCGTTGAAGGCTGCCAGGACCGCCAGGGTAGGAATGGCATCCTGCATCTGCGAGCCGTCGATGACCGCCGGCAGCCGAGGGAAGGCGGCGATGTGGTCGAGGGCCTTGGCATCGGGCTGGGTGAAGGCGTCGTCGGCCACCCCCAGGTCGATGGTCCCGCCAGTGAGGGCCTGGGCCGCCCAGAGATAGGTGGCGGCGGAGGCGTCCGGCTCGATGAAGTAGTCCCGTGCGACGTAGCCGGTCGGGGCGACCCGCCAGGTGGCGGCGTCCAGCTGCTCGACCTGGGCGCCGAAGGCGCGCATCGCCTCCACGGTCAGGTCGACATAGCCACGGGCACCGATGTCGCTGCCGCGCAGGGCGACGTCCACCGGTTCGCTGCCGAGCGCGGCCAGCATCAGCAGGGCGGAGACATACTGGCTGGACAGGCCGGCATCCACCTCGAAGCGGCGCGCGGTGAGACGGCCCTGGCCGGTAACGGTCACCGGCGGGCAGCCGCTCGGCGCCTCCACCTGGATGCCATTGGCGCTCAGGGTCTCCAGCAGGGGACCGATCGGCCGCTTCTGCATATAGGTGTCACCGGTCAGGGTGACGGCGCCGTCAACGGTGGCCACCGCCGCGGTCAGGAAGCGTACCGCCGTGCCGGCATTGCCGAGAAACAGCGGTGCTTCCGGTTGCTGCAGGCGCCCGGAGCTGGTCACCACGAAGGTAGTGGCGTCGGGTTCGTCGACGGTGACACCCATCTGCCGCAGCGCCTCGGACATGTGCCGGGTGTCATCACTCTTGAGGGCACCGGTCAGGCGGCTGGTGCCCTTGGCCATCGCTGCCAGCAGCAGGGCGCGGTTGGTGATGGACTTGGAACCGGGTGGGGCGACCCGTCCATGCAGCGCGACGTTGGGCGGGGTGACGGTGATGTAGGGTCTGGCGGACATGGGGGCTCCAAGCAACTTCGCGACGGCCACAACGGCGGATCGTAATGGGGGCGCCATGATGCCATTTCAGGCCGCCCAGGCCAAAGCGCCCATTCTTTAATACCACCCCTATAGGGACAATGCTTTTTACCTGTTACCCCTATTGTCACGAACGGGTCATCAAGGCGGGGTAGTGCTAGCCTTTTTCCGCCAGAGGCCGTTGCCATGTCCCTTATCCGTCCCGATCGTCGTCGCGTTCTGCAAGGCCTGGGTGCCACGCTGCTGTTGCCCGCCCTGGGCCAGCGAACCTGGGCCGCACCGGCAGGGCGCCCGGGAATACCCGATGGGGTCCAGGCGGGGGATGTCACCGGCGGGCAGGCGCTGATCTGGAGTCGGACGGATCGTCCGGCGCGGCTGCTGGTGGAGTGGGATACCCAGGAGAGCTTTCGCTCCTTGCGCAAGGCGGCAGGCCCCGTCACCACGGCGGCCCAGGACTACACGGCCCGCATCGACCTGTCCGGGCTGCCGGCCGATCAGCACATTTTCTACCGCGTGCGCTTCGAAGACGTAGACAGCGGCGCGCTCAGCGAGCCCGTCATCGGCCACCTGCGCTCGGCGCCCAGTCAGCGCGGCGATATCCGCTTCGTTTGGGGCGGCGACACCGTAGGGCAGGGCTTTGGCATCAACCCCGACATCGGCGGCATGCGCATCTACAACGCCATGCGCGAGCGGCGGCCGGACTTCTTCCTGCACAGCGGTGACACCATCTATGCCGACGGCCCGGTCCCGGCCCAGCTGACGGTGGAAGAGGGACGCATCTGGCGCAACCTCACCACCGAGGCCAAGAGCAAGGTGGCGGAAACCCTGGACGAATTCCGCGGCAACTATCGTTACAACCTGATGGACGCCCACCTGAAGAGATTCAACGCCGAGGTGCCCCAGGTGTGGCAGTGGGACGACCACGAGACCACCAACAACTGGTCGCCGAGCAAGACGCTGGACGATCGCTACCGGGTCAAGGACATCAATGTCCTGAGCGGTCGGGCCCGCCAGGCCTTCCTGGAATACGCGCCCATGCGGGGCGTCTCGGCCGACGGGGCAGGGCGCATCTATCGACGGATCGCCTATGGCCCCCTGCTGGATGTCTTCGTGCTGGACATGCGCAGCTATCGCGCCGGCAATGACAGCAATCTGGGTAGTGAGGAGGGCGGCCAGGGCGCCTTTATGGGTCAGGAGCAACTCGACTGGCTGAAAAAGGAGCTGCAGGCGTCCAAGGCGACCTGGAAGGTGATCGCGGCCGATATGCCCATCGGGCTGCAGGTCCCGGATGGCAAGGACGCACAGGGCCAGGCGCGCTGGGAGGCGATCGCCAATGGCGATCCCGGAGCCCCCAAGGGGCGCGAGCTGGAAACGGCCGACCTGCTGCGTTTCATCGCCCGGCAGGGGATCCGCAACACCGTCTGGCTTACCGCGGACGTGCATTACTGCGCCGCGCACCACTATCACCCGGACAGGGCGGCCTTCCAGGATTTCGAACCCTTCTGGGAATTCGTGGCGGGGCCGCTGAACGCCGGCAGCTTCGGTCCCAACCCGCTGGATGCCACCTTCGGGCCCGAGGTGGTGTTCCAGAAGGCGCCACCTCAGGCGAATACCTCACCGCTGAGCAACTTTCAATTCTTCGGGGAGGTGGAGATCGACGGCAAGACCGCCGAATTGCAAGTCACTCTCAGGGATCAGGACGGCCTTCCGCAATTTACCCAGAAGTTGCAGCCCCTGAATAGCAATACCACCCCTGTAGCGTAAATACACTTAATGATAATCCTCTGCACAGCTATCAAGAAGAGGTCCAAGTTCTTGTAAATGCTACAATCTGGTAGATATCAGGTTGGAGTTGGCCATGTACGAAGACATCAAGAGCGCGTTCGAAGACCTAAAGCGGAGCATCGCTATCTTCAATGAACGCTGGCCCGGGAAGGTGATAGCTGCCCGGGTCTGGCGGCTGCCGCTGCTGGCCCAACAGCGGGTGCCCGACCACATCGCGGCGGAGTCCTTCGAGGGCAGCGCCGCGGTGGAACTCACCCGCGATGCCTTGCTGGCCTTCCATCTGCAACCCGGCCAGGCACCGGGTACGGTCAGCCGACTGCCCGGTTATATCGCCCTGGCCGAGCCGCTGATGGAGGAGATCCTGGCCATCAATACCTGCAAGGCCGCCTTCAGCGCGGCGATCGAGCAGACACGCCTGGAGCTGGAGCTGGCGCCGGAGGCGCGGCCCCGCATCATGCGCAAGGCCCTGGGTGGCGCCTTCAATACCAAGCAGCTGATCCGCAAGGTGCATGGCTTTCCCGATCCGGTCCGGCAGCTGACCTTTACCTGGGCCGGGCACACCGCAGGGGGAGAGCGGGTCAAGGTGGCCAAGGTGCGCGAGCAACTCAAGACCCTGGCCATGGCCCGTGCCGACCGGGAGCGGATCGCCCTGGATCGCACCCCGGAATGGCAGGAACACCAGGCGCTCAATCGCATGGCGGACGATGACATCCTGGTCCGCCACAAGAAGATCGCGCCGCATCCGCGGGCGATGCTCTGGTTCGGCGAGGAGAGTCGCTATGACGCCATGATCCACGCGAACCTGCCGGTGTTCGTGGTACCGGCTCAGGACGGCATGCAGGTCGTCGATCTGCGCGATTTCGACCGGACTCAGCGCGGGGCACTGCGACCCGACATCAAGCCGCGTCGCGAGGTGCTGGCCACGCGGTTGCTGTACCTGCCCACCGATAACCCGGAACGGCCCGCCGCCCAGCGCAACAACGAGGCTACGCTCAAGCGCTCGACCTACAGTCGCTGAGCCCCGATGACGTTACCGAGCGGGTGGATGTCGTAACCAGATCCTTCATGGCCGAGTGAAAAGGTAACGAAATCCTCCGCAACAGTTGCCTGCACACCAGCCTCGAATCAGAGAAACCCGGGATTTTCAACGACTTATGAATGTTGGCACGGCGAGTGCTTTATTACTGGCACAAGAACAACAAGATGCGCCGCTAACCGCCCACAACAAGAACAAGACGGCCAAGGCTCGCGAACCGATCATTTTGGAACGCTCCAGAGCAACCAAAGTAATCTGTTCACTTCCCACCTCGTTGGTGGGGCGTACTAAAGATCGATGACGTCGACGTCCGACAACAAAAACAAGAGGACAGCAGACGTACTTGAACAGGGGAGCCTCAGGGCTCCCTTTTTTTCATGCCTGCAAAAAAGTCGCTGGAGGGCAGGTAATGGCCCCTGGCACAGCGCTCAGCACTCTGCTCGTGGTCCTCGCAGTACGATTTACCGTCTGGCTTTGGCGCATCGGGCATCCGTGATCTATCGTGAGCGCAGCCCATCCGCCATGGATACCTGTCATGACCCTTGCGAAGACCCTGCCTGCCCATTGGCTGAACGAGCCGACGCGCTGGTCCGATACGGACGGCCTGCTGCATATCAGCACCGATCGCGAGACCGACTTCTGGCAGAAGACCCAATACGGCTTCGAACGTGACAGCGGACATTTCCGGGGTTATGCGGCCGGCGCGGACTTCACCGTGCAGGTGCGGATCACCGGGACCTTTACCGAGCTGTACGACCAGGCCGGCCTGATGGTGCGGCAGGGCAGCGAGCGCTGGTGCAAGACCGGGCTCGAGATCAACGATGGCATCGCCCATCTGGGCAGCGTCCTCACCCTGGGGCATTCCGACTGGGCCCTCGGGCCGATGCCTGATGCGGTCAGGGGATTCTGGCTGCGCATGACGCTGCACGCCGAGGTGCTGCGCCTCCAGTATTCCCTGGATGGCCAGACCTGGCCGCTGTTGCGGCTGTGCCGCTTCGCGAGCGAAGAGGGCGCGGCGCTGCAGGTCGGGCCCTATTGCTGTTCGCCGCAGCGCGAGGGCCTGGAGGTCAGCTTTGCCGACCTGCAGATCGGGCCGGCGATCGTCAAGGAACTGCACGACCTGAGCTGACCGCGCGGCGATCAGCTCATCCAGTTGCCGCCGTCGACGTTGTAGGTCTGGGCCACCACGAAGTCGCTGTCACTGGACGCCAGGAACAGCGCCATGCCGACCAGGTCCTCGGCGGTTCCCATCCGGCCGTAGGGCACGGCTTCGCCGACCAGGCGCTTCTTCTCGCCCAGCGGTCGTTGCTCGTAATGGGCGAAGAGGGCGTCCACACCTTCCCAATGCTCGCCATCGACCACGCCCGGGGCGATGGCATTGACGTTGATGCGGTGCTTGATGAGGTCGAGGCCGGCCGACTGGGTCAGGCTGATCACCGCCGCCTTGGTCGCGCAATAGACGGCCACCAGGGCTTCGCCGCGGCGACCGGCCTGACTGGCCATGTTGATGATCTTGCCGCCATGCCCCTGGGCGATCATCTGCCGGGCAGCGGCCTGCAGGGTGAACAGGGGACCTGCCACGTTGATGGCGAACAGCCGGTCATAGCTTGCCCGCGAGATCTCGACGATGGGTGCCAGGTCGAACAGGGCGGCATTGTTGACCAGGATGTCGAGCTTGCCGGCGGTAGCGACCACCTGGGCGATGGCCGTGTCGATGGAGGCCTGGTCGGTGACGTCCATGGCCAGGGCGTAGGCACGCTCGCCCAGTTCCTCGGCCGTTTCGCGGGCTCTTTCGATGTTGATGTCGGCGATGGCCACCGTCGCGCCTTCCCTGAGGTAGGCCTGGGCGAAGGCCTTGCCGATCCCGCGCGCGGCGCCGGTGATCAGGGTGCTTTTTCCTTCCAGTCTGTTCATGGTCTTGGCTCCAATCGAGAGAAGCCGACCGCGCGGTCGGCTTCTTGGGGTAGAAAGGGATTACTTGAGATAGCCCGCGCGTTTCATCTCGCGGGTCGTCGAGGTCTGGGCCGCGTTGAGGGCCTGTTCGACGCTCATCTGGCCGGTGAGGGCAGCCGAGAACAGCTTGCCGACCGAGGTGCCGATGGCCTGGAATTCGGGAATGGTCACGTACTGGATGCCGACATAGGGCACCGGCTTGGCCGAGGGATGGGCCGGGTCGGCGTGCTGCATCATTTCCAGGGTGATCTTGGCGAAGGGCGCAGCGCTCAGGTAGGCCTGGCTGTAGGTTGACTGGCGAGTGCCCGGCGGGACGTTGGAGATACCGTCCTGGTCGGCCACCAGCTGGATGTATTCCTTGGAAGTCGCCCAGGTGATGAAGGTCTTGGCCGCCTCCTTGTGCTTGGCGCTCGCCGGGATCGCCAGCGACCAGGCATACAGCCATGACGAGCCCTTGTCGGTGACCTCATGGGGCGAGGCGGCGAAGCCGACCTCGTCCGCCACCTTGCTCTGGCTCTTGTCGGTGGTGAAGGAACCGGCGACGCTGGCATCCACCCAGAGCGCGCACTTGCCGCTGTTGAACAGGGCCAGGTTCTCGTTGAAACCGTTGCTGGAAGCCCCGGGCGGGCCGTACTTCTTCATGTTGTCGACATAGAAGTTGGCCGCTGCCGTCCACTCGGGACTGGTCAGTTCGGGGTGCCACTGCTCGTCGAACCAGCGCGCGCCGAAGGCGTTGCCCATCAGGCTGAGCAGCGCGACGTTTTCCCCCCAGCCGGCCTTGCCCCTCAGGCAGAGACCGTATTGCTCCTTGTCCGGCTGGTTGAGCTTGCTGGCGAACGCGGCGAGTTGCGACCAGGTCGGCTTGTCGGGCATCTGCAGGCCGGCGGCCTTGAACAGGTCCTTGCGGTAGTAGGTGACGGTGCTTTCGCCATAGAACGGCAGGGCATAGAGATGGTTGTTGACCGACAGCCCCTGGCGGACTGCCGGGAAGATGTCTTCGACGTCATAGCTGGCAGGCAGGTTGTCGAGCGGCTCCAGCCAGTTCTTGGCCCCCCAGAGCGGGGTTTCGTAGGTGCCGATGGTCAGGACATCGAATTGGCCACCACCGGTAGTGATGTCGGTGGTCAGCCGCTGCCGCAGCACGTTTTCTTCGAGCACCACCCAGTTGAGCTTGATGTCGGGGTGCCGGTGTTCGAACACCTGGGACAGCCGCTGCATGCGCACCATGTCGCTGTTGTTGACGGTGGCAACGGTGACCGATTCGACGGCCTGGGCAATACCGGTCAACCCGAGACCGGCCAACAGCAGCAAGGCGATAGGGCGCTTCATATTCTTCTCTCCGTGACTGCCACAACGGGCAGCTTGTTGTTGTTATGAATGACTGGCCGCCGATATAAATCTGATCTCGACAGCGCAGCTGGAGAGGATTACAACAGCAGGGCCAAGCCGCTGGCTAACCTGGCACTGACCGATTACCGATACATTTTTGACCTGGATCGCCGAGCGCACCGAGGTCAAAAAAGCATCGATAGCCAGGCCGGCCGGTGCGGGCCTACAAGAACGAGCAGAGGTGCATCATGAAGGCGACCGCCTTCCTCGAGGCGCGGCCGGCAGAGCTGGAAGTGATCCTTGCCGCGCCCGACCAGAGCTTTCGCTGGTACGAGCACGACTATCCCTACGCCTTGGCGCGCTGGAATCATCATCCGGAATACGAGATCCACCTGATCCGCCAAGGCAGCGGCCGGCTGCTGGCCGGCGACTATGTCGGGCCCTTTGCCGCAGGTCATGTAGCCATGATCGGACCGGATCTGCCGCACGACTGGATCGGCGATCTGCCACCCGGCGAGGTGCTCGCTGGCCGTGACGTGGTCATCCAGTTCAACGGCGAACTGTTGCGCTCGCTGAGCGCCGTGGCGCCGGAACTGGGCGATTATCTGCCGTTGCTGGAACAGGCCCGACGCGGCCTGGAGTTCAGCGGCGACACGGCCCGCGAAGCGGCTGCCTTGATCGAGGCGATCGGCCAGGCCCAGGGCGCCGAGCGGCTACTCAGGCTGTTCGCCTTGCTGGGCTTACTGTGCCGGGCGCCGGGAAGCGAGAGGCTCGTCCTGGCCAGTACCTGTTATGCGCCGGCGCTGGATGCCCGCAGTTCCGCACGGGTGCATCAGGCCTTCGACTATCTGCTGAGCGAACTCACCGAGGACATCCGGCTGCCGGTGATCGCCAGGCGCGTCGGCATGAGCGAGGCGGGGTTTTCACGCTTCTTCAAGAAGGTCACCGGCCACGGTTTCATCGAACTGGCGCGCAAGCTGCGCATCCAGCGAGCCTGTCGGCTGCTGCTGCAGGCGGAGCTGTCCATCGCCGCCATCTGTTTCGAGGTGGGCTATTCCAACCTGTCCAATTTCAACCGGCATTTCCGCAACGAGACCGGACGGACGCCCAGTCAGTATCGCCAGGAGCAGATCGGAACCCGGCGTCAGCAGCCGCATGGGTGAGGGCGGGCGAGGGTGTTTGTGTCCTGGGCCGGTAGGCGCTCATAGAGGTAGGCGTACCTGGCCCTGGAGCGCCAGATACGCCGAACACAGCCTTATTCCGCGCTGGACGGCTTGGCCCAGAGGTTGATGTCGCCTTCGACCGCATGGGTGTCGATCTCGGCCAGTTCCTCGGCGGTAAAGCTCAGGTTGTCCAGGGCCGCGACGTTTTCCACGATCTGTTCGGGCCGACTGGCGCCGATCAGGGCGCTGGTGATGCGCGGATCGCGCAGGGTCCAGGCCAGGGCCAGCTGCGCCAGACTCTGGCCGCGGCGCTTGGCGATGGCATCCAGGGCGCGGACCCGGGCCAGGTTCTCGGCAGACAGATGGCCTTGCTGCAGCGACTGGCCACCGGGCTGATTGACCCGGGCTTCGGCCGGAACGCCATTGAGGTACTTGTCGGTCAGCAAGCCCTGGGCCAGTGGCGTAAAGGCGATCACGCCGCTGCCGATTTCCTCGGTCGCATCCAGCAGATCCTTTTCGATCCAGCGATTGAGCAGGTTGTAGGCCGGCTGGTGGATCAGCAGCGGGATCTTCCAGTCGGCCAGCAGCTTGGCCATTGCCCGGGTCTTGGTCCCCGAATAGGAGCTGATGCCGATATAGAGCGCCTTGCCTTGCTGGACCGCGGTGGCCAGGGCGCTGGCGGTTTCCTCCAATGGCGTGTGTTCGTCGAAACGGTGCGAATAGAAGATGTCGACGTAATCCAGGCTCAGGCGCTTGAGGCTCTGGTCCAGGCTGGCCAGCACGTATTTGCGCGAGCCGCCACCTTGGCCATAGGGCCCGGGCCACATGTCCCAGCCGGCCTTGCTGGAGATGATGAGCTCGTCACGATAGGCGGCGAAGTCTTCGCGCAGCAACCGACCGAAATTGATTTCGGCGCTGCCATAGGGCGGCCCGTAATTGTTGGCCAAGTCGAAATGATTGATGCCCAGATCGAAGGCGGTGCGCAGCAAGGCGCGCTGACGATCCAGTGGCGTGGTATCGCCGAAGTTGTGCCAGAGGCCCAGCGACAGCGCCGGCAGCACGAGCCCGCTGCGACCCACGCGGCGGTAAGGAATACGGTCGTAGCGATCGGAAGCGGCTTGATAAGCCATTCAAAACTCCTCGGGATGGAATACTTGTTGGAAACCCAGGACATTCGCGCGTGGTGACACAGGCGGAGGCGCGACCACCGGGAAAAGAGCTCCGGGAACGGACGCCATCCGATTAAAGCTGTCGGCGGCAGCTTGTACAAACGGCCGCTGCGGATTTTGCGCTGCAGGTGTGCGGTAAGCGGCGATCTGAATTCCTGAAGCGGTCATGTCTGGCAAACTGGCAAGGCGGTAGCGGATTTCAGAAAGCCGCCAGCGTGAAAAGGCAGACACTCGGTGCAGCGCTCCATAACCATATGTCAAGGCTAAATACAGATGTCACTCTGGTAGCTAATTAGAAATGTCACTGCAGACAGAATGAGTCAGCTTCGGCAGTGAAGTTTTTAGTCACAGTAACTCGCAGGCGCCCGCAGATTGTTGTCGTTCGCTGCTACAACAAAGCATAGCGAGTACGTTTGCTAGGGGCTCAGACCACGAGTTCTATCATGTACAACGCAGTCAAGTGGCCTGGATAGAACCAGTAACCCCACCGACGTACTGCCCAGACCTTCAGGTCGTTAGCGCTTCGTAGCAGCCAGAGCCCGAGCATAGGGGCAACGAAAGCCACCAGCAGAATAAGCGCGCCGAAGACCGGCTGATCCCATTCTTCGACCCAGCGATTACGACAGTTGGCTAGCACGCAGAGCACAGCAGGTAGGAGCCAGAGCAGGCCTGGCCGGCGTATGGCAAGCAGCAGCGCCGCAGGTAGCAACGCGCCAAAGACGCCATACATAAGCCGTTCGCGAATGAGTACGGCTACACCGACGCTAACCACCACGAGCAGCAGTCCGTCCCGACCTCGATGATGGACTCCCCAGACAATCAGCAATCCCAGCATCAACGAGTACATGACGTTGAGCGTGCCGCTGTCGCTGGAGAGGAGTCGAAAAGGCAGTTCGGAAATGACGGCAAACACCGTCATCCAGATCAGGTAGCGAGCGTTGCTTTCGGTATAGAGATCGCCTGCTGGCGAGCGCGCGATGTTGACGGCGATACCCAGACAGAACAGCGGAAAGGTCAAGCGGCCCAGGCTGAACAGCCATTCCGCGTTAGGCCAGAG
>NZ_JASNRF010000019.1:0-1454 GCF_030175875.1 Pseudomonas sp. HR1 | reverse complement strand
CGAGAGTGCCTGTATCTGGGCAGAGGCCGAATCTCTACAGACGGATCTTGAGGCGCTGGCTTTTGCACGGTTCGGTATTCATCAAAATGAAGCGGCCGAGCATCGAACAATGGAGGCATAGGCTAGGCCAGCAGGCGGTATCTGCGCGAGCTACTTTTTCAGCAGCTCGCTTCAACATACATACGACCTGACATACCAGAGAACCTGACAGAAATGTAATGGTTACTTCAGCCTTTGGTCAGGACGCTTTGCATATATTGGCTGTCAGACGCTGCAAGCATTGAAAAACCGCAAATGTCCCTGCAATAGGCCAAGTTCGTCGCTAACCAATCCATAAGGTGCCCCGTATGTCCTCTCAGCAGTGCCATCACCAGCCCGACCAAACGAAAGGTACTGCAGCACTCACCGACCCCGTCTGCGGGATGAAGGTGGAAGAGGATAGCGAGCATCAAGAGCATTATCAGGGAAGCACTTACCGCTTCTGCAGCCAGGGTTGCCAGACCAAGTTTCGTTCCGACCCTGCTCGATATCTCGCTGCACCGCAGGCTCATGGGACCTCCTCTCGGGCATCTACCCCACCCGCACAGAAACCACCCGCCGGTGATGCAACGACAGAGTACACCTGCCCAATGCACCCTGAAATCCGCCAAATGGGGCCAGGTGATTGCCCTATTTGCGGGATGTCATTGGAACCGCTGATTCCTGAACTCGACGAGGAGGAAAATCCTGAACTCAAGGACTTTTCGAAACGATTCTGGTGGTCGCTGCCCCTGACCGTAGCAGTGACACTATTGGCCATGGCGGGACATGCGATACCGCTGTTTCACGGGGCTAGCCAGAACTGGGTTGAACTGGCCCTCACGACCCCGGTTGTCTTGTGGGCAGGCTGGCCATTTTTCGCGCGCGGTCTCGCCTCGGTCAAACATCGCAGCCCAAACATGTGGACCTTGATCGGGCTTGGCACGGGGGCTGCCTATATTTACAGCGTCGTAGCAACCCTCTTACCGAGCATGTTTCCAGAGTCATTCACAGTAGGCGGCCGGATAGGCGTTTATTACGAAGCCGCCGCGGTGATCATTTCATTGACTCTGCTGGGCCAGTTGCTGGAATTGAAGGCCCGCTCGCAGACGTCCTCGGCAATTAAGTCCCTGCTTGGCTTATCACCTAAAACCGCTCGCCGTATCGCCAAAGATGGTTCAGAGGAGGACATCCCGCTCACACATGTTCATGAGGGCGACCATCTGCGCGTTCGTCCTGGTGAAAAGGTACCCGTTGATGGAGAGGTATTGGAGGGCGAGAGCGCCGTCGATGAATCCATGCTAACGGGCGAGCCGGTTCCGGTGACGAAGCGGACAGGCGATTCGCTTATCGGCGCGACGATGAACACGAGCGGCTCGCTTGTCATGCGAGCCACTAAGGTTGGCTCCGGGACCATGCTTTCACAAATCGTCCAG
>NZ_JASNRF010000018.1:0-1499 GCF_030175875.1 Pseudomonas sp. HR1 | reverse complement strand
GATTCTTGACCTCTTCAATAAGGAAATTGTGGCTTTCGAGATAAGTGAGCGCCCATCGTTCGAGATGGTCTTACGTATGTTGAAAGACGGATTGAAGACCCTTCGGCCTCATGAGAAACCGCTCATCCATTCCGATCAAGGCTGGCACTATCAATACCCTGCCTACCAACAGCTGATCCGTCAGCATGGACTGACTCAGAGTATGTCAAGGCGAGCCAATTGCCTCGACAATGCGGCAATGGAAAGCTTTTTTGCAGTACTAAAATCTGAGCTTTTCCACTGCAACAGGTTCTCAAGCGTAGAGGAGCTGGCAGTAGCAATTCGGGCCTATATCGACTATTACAATAAGGAGCGAATCAAATTGGCACTGGGTGGGCGCAGTCCAGCTGAATATCGTCTGGCAATAGCGAAAGCTGTGAATACCTGTGACGAATAGGACGTTTGCCTCATAGCTACCGCAGAGTCGATCGGTTTCTAGACCCTCGGCGTTTGAGGAGTGCAGGCATGCTCCGGGTCTCAATAAGCAGTGGCAGGCATGTCGGCTTCAAGAACGAGCCATCTTCAAAGTCATCTGCTGCGCTGCTATGATCCGCTAAGGAGATGGCATTCCTCCTCAAACCGCCTCGTGCTGATGATGCCTACGTAACCCCTTGGCAGGGTGCGTAGGTGCGCCCTGTCTTTTTCGAGGACAGCGCTATGCACCGACCATATCCCTCCCCGGCCCCTAGTCTTCCATTCCCCTTGGGAGACGTTCCATGCTGAAGCCGCTCATAGCCATCGCACTCGGTGCGACCTTGGGTGCCTGGCTCCGTTGGATACTGGGCTTGAAGCTAAATGCCTGGTTCCCGTCGCTCCCGCCTGGGACGGTCGTTGCGAATCTTGTAGGTGGCTACATCATCGGAATGGCCGTAGCCATCTTCGCTGCTTGGCCCGGGATTGCGCCTGAATGGCGGCTGTTTCTGATCACCGGATTTTGCGGCGGCTTAACCACCTTCTCGACGTTTTCTGCTGAGACACTGATGCTAATCCAGCAAGGAAGGCTGCTCATGGCGCTGACTGCAATCAGCGTTCATGTCGTGGGGTCCCTGTGCATGACAGCCCTGGGTATCTTGACCATCAACCTGCTGCACCCACGCTAAAGGCAATAGCATGAACGACTATCTCGTTACGTTCTATACCGAACAAAATCGTCGCCATGAACATCAGCAGATTGGAGATTGGCTTCTGGATCTTGCTAAAGAGCTTCACCTAAGTGGCGCAACGTTGTCAGTGGCGGCTGAAGGCTTTGGCCAAGATGGAAAACGCCACTCCGCTCATTTATTTGAGCTTGCCGATCAGCCCATCCAGGTAACGATGGCGCTGACTCAAATTCAACACGACATGCTGTTTCAACGCCTCGAATCGGAAGACTTGGCACTGTTCTACATCAAGACGCCTGCCGAGATTGGCACGGTAGGACGCCACCGCCCTTCCCAAGAGACAGAGTCATCCTCGTCCTG
>NZ_JASNRF010000017.1:0-1566 GCF_030175875.1 Pseudomonas sp. HR1 | reverse complement strand
AGAAAGCGGCTGCGTGTCTAGGAATCCGTATGAGAGCCGATGCAAGCGGCTGACTCCCTGTGAATGCCTAGGACATCCATATGAAAGGCAAGGGTAAAGAAAATGAATCCTGAAGGCGCCCTGAGGAACGCTAGGTATTCCTGAACGCTAATGGATGATCGGCGCAGACAAGCTTATGAATTTGAAATGAATGGTTTCTGAAGCGCGAAGGAGCCTGTATGAATCTCGGCGACGCGGCACGATTCGCGACGTAGCGCCGAGGAAGCGTGGATGAACCCCTCAGATGCTTCTCTGATCGCTACGGGTCTGACGATGAAACTAAGATGAATCGCAGAGGCGCCCTGAGGAAACGTCAGGATAATCCGCCGTAAAGTCGTGAAAATCGGCCGCAAACAGAGGAAAAACCAAAGAATGGCACGTAGTTGTACAGAATGCAGAGTTCTACGGTCTTGCACGTAGGCCAGTAACCCAGTTGGGTGTGAGTAACTGCAGGGACTTTGGATGAATCTGTTTCGGCTTATCGAGACAATCGGGATTCACGACCATGATCGAGTCCCGGCAATGAGTTCCCACGCAGCACCACCCGCTTTCGACAGAGACGCCTACCTCAATCGGCTCGCAGCTTCGCGGGCACGCGTGCTCGATTCCAAGCAGCTATTAATAGATTGGCTATGCAAGCTCAAGGCTCATGGCCATCTACACCTCTCCGCTCTTGAACCACTGTTCAATGCCTTTCCCCAGCAGGCAGGTGATGACAGGCTGCGGTTGGTGTACGACATCCACAGGAGGGATAAACGCTATGGAAATCTTGGCATCGCCATGCGTTCCGCCTCCATGCGGACAGACCTGTGTAGGGCTGAGCCCGACGATCTGCTTCCCATACTCAAAGCGACAGTCGATGCCAGGAAGGTGAAGCAGGTTGCAGCTGCACTGAAAGCGTTGAATCTGTTCAACGATCGAGTGGCTGCTCTGAGAAATTTCGGCATTGCCTTTCCCTCAACGGAGGGCGATGGAACCGTAATTTACCGTTGGCTATGTGCTCTGGGTACTTATGGAGAGATGTGCGTTTCCCGACTGGAAAAAGCTTTTGACGAATTCGAAGCCCTTTCAGATGCACTCGACGAGGCTATGTTCAACTTCAATACGACTATGGGAAAGATCAGATACAGGGCTATCCGCTGTACCTACAGGCTTGATGACTTTGATCCACTGGGACCGGCCAAGCCAAGCCTGGTGGTAGTGGTAAGCAACAACCGGCTTACACAGAAGCGTCGGTACAATGAGATCGTTGATTTTAAAAAAGCGCTCAAGCACAAGCGAATAGCTAATAGGCTGAAGCGCGAGCTTGGTCGTGATCCTGAAAAGTATGAAGTGCAGGACGCAGTACGTGCGCTGAGAACCCGTAAGGAAACTGAGTGGATCACCAGAGAGGTGATCAAAGCTTGCTACTTAGGCAGGAGGAAGAAGCAGATTTTTGAAGCTCAGGAAAATCTCGTCGACATCATACAGCCCTGGACGTACGCCAGAAATAAGCTGCAAGCATTACTTCCCTAGAGAGGACCGATA
>NZ_JASNRF010000016.1:0-1605 GCF_030175875.1 Pseudomonas sp. HR1 | reverse complement strand
AGGCCAGAGATAGCGTAGGTGATCCAGCACCATGGTGAGGATCGCTAGCCACTTGATCAGATCCAGGGCCTTGTCCCGGTCGTGCTCTATCATCACAGCCATCCCAGCGTCAGGCCGGCGAGCACCAGATACCGAGCAGCTTTGGCCAGCGCGACGAGCGCTAGGAAGCTCCAGAAAGGCTCGCGCAGAATCCCTGCTACGACGGTAATCGGATCCCCGATGATGGGCACCCAGCTGAACAGCAGCGATCCACGACCATAGCGCTGATACGCCCTCTGCGCCTTTTCCAGCCTCTCCGGGCTGATCGGAAACCAGCGTTTGTGTCGATAGCGCTCAACCGAGCGGCCAAGCCACCAGTTCACGACGGAGCCCAGTACGTTGCCCACCGTCGCGACCAGCACCAGCGTCCATGTCTGGTATCGCTCAGTCGCCAACAGTCCAACCAGTACGGCCTCCGACTGCAAGGGCAACAGCGTTGCCGCGCCGAAAGCCGCGACGAATAGGCCCAGGTACCCGGAAAGCTCCCACATCAGACTAGGCGCTCAGGCCCATCCAGCCATGAATCCCCACGTAAATGCCGACGCCAATGATCAAGAGGCTGGACAGATAGGGCGCTCGCCGAGCGGCAGCGCTCAGCCAAGGCCACCGACTGGAAGCATGGCGGGCGCCTATGGCAGCCGCTGCACCGACAGTCACCAGGGTAATGGCCAGGCCGACGCTGAAGCACAACACGAGTACCGCCCCCAGCGCGATCTGCTTCACTTGTAGGCAAAGCAGCAGGACGGTAATGGCCGCTGGGCAGGGTATCAGCCCCCCCGTAAGCCCGAAGAGGAGGATCTGGCCCGTGGTGACATTCTGGTTGCTAAAGCGCTTCCGGATGTCATTGGCATGCGCCAGCTCGTGGGCATCCTGATAGCCCTCGGTGGCGAGCGCTAGACCTTCCTGGTGGCCGTGATGATGATCGTGCTCCTGGAACGACAGATCGTAGTCATGGGAATGGCCGGCATGTCCGAGGCTTAGGCGGACATCGAATTCGTGAGGTTCGGGGATCTCGTCGACGGACTCCAGATAGGCGCCATGATCGACGAAGCGAAAATGCTGGATTGCACCGTCTGGGCGGGTGGTGTTCAGGGTCACTTCAGAAGCGGGCCAGGCATGCCCCTTCAAGGACTTCAGCCGCCAACGTGGCGGCACGCCGTCCTCAAAGATCGACAGCTCGACCCACCCATGCCCGGTATCGATGCGGCGCGTTTCATCGTGGTGGTGATCATGAGCGGCATGACCCTCTTGGGCATGCCACAGCCGCTCACCCCGCCATGTACGCCAGAGCATCCACAACGCTATCGAAATGATGAGGGCAGCCGAGGCCAGTTGGAAATAGGGCTCGGTAGTCTCTGCGTCTAGGCCTTGCCCAACATACATGCCGACCATGGCCACCAGCCAAACCACGGCCGTATGGGACAGTGTGGCAGCCAGACCCAGCAGCACCGCCTGCTTGACCGTGCCACGCACCGCCACGATGAAAGCAGCCATCATGGTCTTCGAATGCCCAGGCTCCAGGCCATGCAGGGCACCCAACAAGATAGCGCTCGGGAAATACAGCCA
>NZ_JASNRF010000015.1:0-1675 GCF_030175875.1 Pseudomonas sp. HR1 | reverse complement strand
GAAGGGCACCGGCGCCGCCGAGGTGAAGGTGGAGCAGACCGGGGGGTTGCCGCTGCTGAGCGTGCAGATCGATCGTGAGCGAGCCGCGCGTTATGGCCTCAATGTCGGTGACATCCAGGATGTGATTGCCACGGCGCTCGGCGGACGCAAGGCCGGCACGCTTTTCGAGGGTGATCGCCGCTTCGATCTGATGATCCGCCTCCCGGAAACGCTGCGCAGCGATCCGGCGGTGCTGGCGCGCCTGCCCATTCCATTGCCAGCGGTGGAAGGCCGCGTCGAGTTCATTCCCCTGGCCGATGTGGCGCGCCTGGAAACGGTGCTGGGGCCGAATCAGATCAGCCGTGAAGACGGCAAGCGCCTGGTGATCGTCAGTGCCAATGTTCGCGATCGGGACCTGGGTAGCTTCGTGGCGGATGCCACCGCCGCCATTACGGACCAGGTACGGATTCCCGCAGGCTACTGGACCAGTTGGGGTGGCCAATTCGAGCAGTTGCAGGCTGCCGCCGCCCGCCTGCAACTCGTGGTGCCGGTGGCCTTGCTGCTGGTGTTCGTGCTGCTGTTCATGATGTTCGGCAATCTGCGCGACGGCCTCGTGGTCTTTACCGGTATTCCCTTCGCCTTGACGGGCGGAGTGCTGGCGTTGTGGTTGCGGGACATTCCCCTGTCGATCTCGGCAGGCGTGGGTTTCATCGCGCTGTCGGGCGTCGCGGTGCTCAATGGCCTGGTGATGATCTCCTTCATCCGTGGCCTGCTGGAGGAGGGCAAGCCGCTGGACATCGCCGTGCGCGAGGGGGCGCTGGTCCGCCTGCGGCCGGTGCTGATGACTGCGCTGGTGGCCTCGCTGGGCTTCATTCCCATGGCCCTGGCGACGGGCACCGGCGCAGAGGTACAACGGCCGCTGGCGACCGTGGTGATCGGCGGCATCCTGTCTTCCACCGCCCTGACGTTGCTGGTCCTGCCCGCGCTCTACCACAGTGTCCTGCGCCGTCGCGAACAGCCCGGGGAAGGATGACAGGATTGTAATGCGCGGCTCATCCTGGCGTTAGCCGCGCCCCTCTAGAGTGGCTCTCATACCCACACTGCACCCTAGAAGGAGAAACACCATGACGTTCCTTAAAACTGCCCTGTTTGCCGCCACCCTCGTTGTTGCGAACCTCAGCTATGCCGCAGACGGCAGCGAGCGCTCGATCTCGCACAACGAAAATTTTCGCGAGCGCCAAGCGGCGCTCCAGCAGCATCGAGAGACGCATGAGATGGTGGCGGAGGAGGTCAATCAGTCAGGTAAGCAAGATACAATTAAAAAGACCGACTAATTTTAACAGCCAAAATTGGCATTTTGTCGCTTGTGGCTTTTTAGGCTCTGACTGAGGGTATGGTAAGTTTTTAAGCAGAAGTACCGTACTCGAATGCCTAGGCTCAAGGACAGGCAGGGTGGCCAACTAGATAGCGCTAGGGACATACGAGCATGAGAGGCACAGTGTTGCAGCTGATCAAGAATGCTAAACGGCAAGGAAGCATCTCCGATCTCACTTCGTTCCGTCCGTCTGGTTGGTCAATAGGCCCCAACGTACTGACCTGCTAGTGCCGCGCTCGCGTCGTATTAATTAGGACATAGAAGCACCCATCGAAGTGTAGCGTCAGATTTTTGATATCTGCCGCGGCTTGAGCCGCGTGA
>NZ_JASNRF010000014.1:0-1727 GCF_030175875.1 Pseudomonas sp. HR1 | reverse complement strand
CATCGCCCGTGGAAGTTGGTCGATGAGCGCGCACTCATAGCCGCCTTGCGTGAAGGCCACATTGCGGCGCTGGACTGGGTGTCTTCGTCGACGAGCCAAGAGTCCCCGACGCGCTGAGGCAGGGCCAGCGAGTCGTGCTGCAGCCCCATTGCGCCAGTGCCAAGGTGGAAACACGGACTCGTATGGGGGAGATGGTGAATATGGAGAAGGGCGAACTGGTGCCACTCAAGACACCTTCGACCTACCGGCTCTGCAGTATCGCTTATGTAGCCTCTACGTAAATGTAGTTAAACATAGGAACACGGAGCTAAAAACCAATCAGCTCAAAGCGTACGGATGATCACCCGCCGGAAGTCATCGATGTGATGATGGATGGCATGACTAGCCGCCTCGCTGTCACGGTTCTCCATGGTATTGAGGATCTGCAGATGCTCTTCGTAGATACGCTCGCTATGATGCATCCCCGACATGGTCAGGGGGTCATGCCGAGATATAAGGAAAATTCACTCACTTCGCACGTAACGTGTTGATGCCAAGAGAATTTACCAAGTCGACCGCACAGCCTCTGATCGTGGACTATCTTTTCTGACTCCTCAGAAAAGGAGTTCCTATGGCTTCATTAGAGCGTACGGCGTATCCCACTCTGCCAAAGGCGTATTCAAAAGCTGAGCTGCAGCGTGATTTTTCGTTCTCAGATGATGAGATTAAGTGGGTACGAAGCAAGTCCAAGGCCCCCTTTCACCTCAATCTCGCCGTTCTCCTAAAAACCTTTCAGGTGCTCCGATATTTTCCTGATATCACCGACGTACCTATTCAACTGGTGGACTTCATTCGCGGAGAGTTGGGTCAGCGTAGCAAGGTGAAACTCGCGGAATACAAGTGGTTCCAACAATATCGCCACATGAACGCGATCCGAGCTCGCCTCGGTGTGACGGCATTCTACGGCTCTGATGCCATGGAGCTCGCCGAGCGGCATGCCAAAGCAATGTCGTTTGTGCTTGACCAACGCGCCGACATCATCAACTCCGTAATCGAAGAACTGATCAGCCAGGATTATGAGCTCCCTGCGTACTCGACCCTGAATGATCTCGCTGAGCGAATTCATGCCGAATCCCAAGAGGCAATATTCAACCTCGTAGTAACCAGAACGCCAGTCGAGGTGATCCACAAGTTAAAGGATCTGCTCGACACTGATTTCGGCCGACGCCAGAGCGACTTCAATGCGCTGAAGCAGGCGCCCAAGAAGCCATCTCGCAAGCACTTGGAGGTGCTGATCGATCATCTGGCTTGGCTCGAGAGCCTCGGGGATCTGGATGCCATTTTTGGAGGAATAGTCGACACCAAGATCCGCCACTTCGCTGCCCAAGCCGCGGCGTCGGATGTAGCCGAGCTGAAGGACTGCTCACTGCCGAAACGCTACACGCTGATGCTGGCCTTGATCTACCGCATGCGCGGGCGGACCCGGGATCACCTGGCCGAGATGTTCATCCGACGGATTTCGACGATCCATAAACGCGCCAAGGAGGAGTTGGAGCGAATCCAGGCGCGGCAACGCCAGAAGCTGGAGCAGTTGGCGGCGACCCTGGATGGCGTGGTGCAGATTCTGGTTCAAGAACCGGATGACCAGGAGGCTGGCAGTCTGATTCGGGAATACCTCTCCCCCGGTGGCAATTTGGATCGGTTGCGTGAGACTTGCGCCGAAGTACAGGCTACCGGCGGTAATAACT
>NZ_JASNRF010000013.1:0-2364 GCF_030175875.1 Pseudomonas sp. HR1 | reverse complement strand
ATGATATGGCCTTTGCCAGAAAAGTGGTTCCCAGCAATGAAATGAAACACTTCCGCAAATGCTCTAGCGCAGCACTTGAGACTCGAACGCCTTCCAAGGCATGAAAATCAAGCTACAGTGGTTTGCGCTTGCAGACAGGCTAAACTATAGATGTACAGACATTAAAGCTCTTCACCCTAAGATTGCATGAGAAGGAATATGGACAAGCAAAAGGGAACCAATTTTGGTTGGGAAGAACTATGCTTTCCCCAGAGCGCACTGAGAAAACTTTCTGTCTCGCCTGGGCAATTTATTATCTCCGTTTCAGGTGTTCTGGAATCCCAGCCGGGCGAAATCGAGCGACATCCGAGCTGGCAAATCGAAACCATCGATATAGAGATCTGCAGTTTTTTTCGAGAAGTCACATGGATTGCGGATTGCATTCGCGATGCCCTAAAAGCAAAAAAAGGAGTTATCATAATAGGGCAGTACCAGATGTTCGCCGCGCGAATTTCAATCAGAGATCACTGGGGCAACTTTGTCTTTTCAGCAAAGTTCAAAACAGAAGACAACCAAGTGGACTGGATCAGTCCTTGCCGAAATGTTGAGGAGGAACGGTCTGTAGCTGAATCTGTAGGAAAAATCTTGGCAGAAGCAAAGTTCGAAAGAGAATGGCAAAACCATTCCACGGCCAAGGAGCTAGAGATTTACGCACACCTACTCGCAGGCAAGCTAATTCATTCCAAGTGGCGAGAACCGATGCTTTCCCTACTAAGTCTTAAGCGGAAATTTTCATAGCCCCAACGCTTTAAGTGCTAACATAAAACTCTAGTGGAATCAGCGTCCCTAACGCGACGATATAGCACTCCATTACGAAGCCTGAACAACAAAAGCAGGCCTCCGTAAAGTCTTTCAAACCACCCTTAAATAAACGCCATTTCAGCTATGAAAGGACGTGGCTTCCCACCGGCGCTCGAAACCAGTCGATGTCCGGATACTCGATACTCCAGGAATTGATACTTCCGCTTCCGAGACCAAGGCGCTGAGACCTCTGAAGATACCTCGCAAGTCATCGTCGTGGCTATCTGCGGCTAGACCGCTCTTTCTCGGATGGTCACCCAACGTTTTCAGCTAACTGCCTGGAAGAGCTCTTCTACGGGCTGCCCAGCATGCAAGCTCGCGACTTTCACCGTATCGGCATCGAATTCAGCGGGATGCCGAATCACTATCGCCTCCAGCAGGCTTCGAGCGACACCGTCCTCTTCGAGATTCGAACGGTATTGCAGGCCACTAGAATGGCAAACGCTGTGCTCCACAGTGCCGATGAGGCCACCAGCACGAAGACATTTAACTATGTTGTGCGGGAGTTGCTGGGAGCGTCGCAAAGCCACAACAGCGGCAGCAAGGACGTCGAGCGTTTCCTCCTCAGCTGCGGAGAAAAACGAGCTGTCTAGCCTGCCTCTGTTTATCAAGTAGCGTCGGGCTAGCGTGTGTGCGTGACGATTCAGTTCGGCTCGAACGTTTTCGCTGATGAGGCCCCGGTTTGCCAAGGTGCGCTCTAGCGCAATGAGATCTTCCCAATCAATCGTCTGTGAAATCTGAGCGATCACTCGATCCATAGCTGCTATCCCTGCATGTTGAGAACGATCGCAATTTGATAGCACATCTTCCGTTTACGTTCCCTGCCGTCTGTCTGCTACCTAATGCGATTGCCGTCTGCCGGTACGTCCTCGAATACAATGTTTGCCGTTGCGGTAAATAGGATGCCGCAACGCTTCCTAAGGTGGACATTGGCCTCATCTGTACCGGGCCGCCGGTCCCGAGCTAGGTGCAGCGATCAGTGCAAATCGGCTAGACTTGCGTTATGCACCTACTGCAATCGTACTGCGAAGTCAGTCCCCCATAGCTCGCGCCTTCCTCGTCCTTGCCTGTTGCAAGGACGCTTGCCGTCCTGTCGCGCCCGTGACGTGGCGGCTGCCCACCCTGACATTCACGCCTGATCCGGCGTTTGCCACCTGCTCGACGGGTCAGGCACAGGTGCGAGTTATCTATGCTGCATACCCTCAAGACGCATTGGTTCTCCAATGTGAAGAACGACGTGCTGTCCGGCCTGGTGGTCGCCCTGGCGCTCATCCCGGAAGCCATCGCCTTTTCCATCATCGCCGGGCTCGATCCCAAGGTGGGGCTCTACGCCTCCTTCTGCATCGCCGTGGTGATCGCCTTCGTCGGCGGTAGGCCGGGGATGATCTCGGCGGCCACGGGCGCCATGGCGCTGCTGATGGTGACCCTGGTCAAGGAACACGGCCTGCAGTACCTGCTGGCCGCCACCCTGTTGACCGGGGTGCTGCAGATCGCCGCCGGCTATCTGCGCCTGGGCGCGCTGAT
>NZ_JASNRF010000012.1:0-2425 GCF_030175875.1 Pseudomonas sp. HR1 | reverse complement strand
CTGCAATCGCCCTTTTGGTACTGAGCGACGATCTTCAATTTGAACGCTAGAGAGTACTTGGGCATGGTACGCCTTCAGGGCAGCGTCCAACTTTCGGGGGTCATTTCATCGAAGGCAAGGCCCGTTTCTCAGCACGCAGGAAGATATGCGGCGATAATTAGGATGGCGATGTACGAAACGCCATAGGCAGGCGCTGGTAGCCTCTTCACACATGCAGGTGGCGGCACTTTGGAGGGTATTTCGTCCCGCTACGCCTTAAATTTCATAGGCTGGAACCCAGATGAGCTAACTTGCTTCTGCATGAGGTGAAATATGAAAGAAAATCCAGCTATTAGAGAAGCCCTAGAAAAAATTGCTAGGAGCGGATTAAAAGAAAATTTCATGCACCGAGATAGTGAAGCAGCCTATGAGGCTGAGAAGGCAATGGTCGGGGGAAATTTCTGTCGCCTCAAAAAGCGCGAGCTATATGAACCAAGCAATTTCAGTATACTTCCAATGCCTATAATAAACGAGCCTCTAGACCTCCTGTCCGGTCAGAGCGTGAAAAACATACAAGCCCGAGATCTCTATAGAGCAATTCACAACGGTTTCTTATACAAGAACGCGAAGAAGATGGCGAAAACTTTCGCTCCAAATATTGCCGATAGCATCTTGATAAATATTATAGGCGATTGCCCAAGGCATAAAAACAGGACTAGCCCAAGAAAGCTGAACGCCTTTCAAAGCTTGCAAGCTTATAAATATGCTACGCTCCTTAACCAGGCGTCTCAAGCTCTAGGCACATATGAATTAGCAGAAGAGTGGGTTGGTAATAAAAATCCATATCTGGGAGGCGAGCCCCCCTTAAATGTTGCTACCTATCCTCTAGGATTTGAGATGCTTATCGAATATCTATTACAGATCGAATACGGCGTGTATATATAGACAAAAATATAAATTTTAAAAATGAGAGGAAAATCTAGCAGGTATAAAAAAGCCCTCTAAAAGAGGGCTTCAAATGTCTTCGAGGGGAGGTATAACCAACGATTCTCGAAGCACGCCATGCAATTCTAGCGCATAATATTATAGAAAGAAAGCACCGAAATTCATGCCTAGATTTTTCAGCTCGTCCATGAGGAAATCCAAATGAGCTCTTCGCTGATCTTAATTCCTATCATTTGCTTGGAATAACATATACGAGTTGACCGTACCCCAAGCCCGTAATTACCTGTACACGCGGTGGCGGTCCGCGAGCCAGCAATCATCCGGCCTATCATTCCCTTAAGAACCGTGTAATAGACACGTTTTCCGGCTGCTACAGGCCTAGTGGGCAAAAGACCGTCTCCACGTGTACACGAGTTGACGGTACCCAAGGTCCCTGATCATGCGTACGCGCCGCGACGGTCAGCGTACACGCGGCGACGGTCTATGAGGCTAGCAATCATCCGGCCTACAATTCCTCTAGAACCCGCGTAATAGACGCGTTTTCTGGCTAACACGGGCCTACTCGGCGAATGACCGTCGCCACGTGTACACGAGTTGACGGTATTCCAAGTCCGTAACCACCCGTACACCGGCCCACATAAGGGTTCCCAATTCTGAATATGAGCCTACGTCGTTGACGGCTAATATGCCCCAATAGTAGTACGACCTATGGCATCTTCGCTTTCTATCTGGTCGTTTTCAGAAGATAGTGATTGTGAATGCCATCTGCTTGGACGATACTAAAGCTAGGAATGCCAATAACCGCAACAGATTGTTTGTAGCAAGAATAAACTTCGAAAGAATTATTGGCTATTGGTTCGCAAAACTTAAGACTTGAGGTTTTGTCAAGTCTTAAGTTTTGGTATTCCGAGTACGGAATCAGCTCCTAGCGTATATCCTGCGCTATTAGATGAGCGCCCATACACGGCTACTACAGCGGTCAATTACACAAATCAAAAATTAAAACTGGCACGATCGCAATTATATTTATCCTATAAAGCCGCGCGTTAGTAAAGATGTGATATTGTATTTTCGTTTAAACCTAATTATTATTAGCGCCCTAGCGACACCAAAGATAAAATTTTCTATTTTCCTCTAGTCTTTTATTCACGAAAGCGCTATAACAGCAGCCACCGCCTAATCTTGAGGAGATTGTGATGTCCCTGATCCAAGAATACCGTCAGACTGAAGCAGCAATCGAAGAACTGAAGCAGCGCCTGGAACAGTTGAATGGTGACGAGCGCTTGCAGAGAGAACTGGAATTCGAAGAACGGCTCCGTGCTCTGCTGGGTGAACATAGCAAATCCTTGCGTGATGTTATTGCTATCCTGGACCCCGAGCGCAGCACAAGTACGAGCCGCAGAGGCAATTCTACCTCAGCCCCACAGCAGCGGCGGCAGCGCGCGGTGAAGCGCTATAAGCACCCCGAAACTGGTGAAATTATCGAAACCAAGGGAGGTAA
>NZ_JASNRF010000011.1:0-15466 GCF_030175875.1 Pseudomonas sp. HR1 | reverse complement strand
CGTTTCGCCATCCGTGAAGGCGGTCGTACCGTCGGCGCCGGCGTGGTTGCCAAGATCATCGAGTAATCGATTGATCTTGGACTGTCAGGTCGGCATAATGGTCGGCCTGATTCAAGTTACAGGCCAGTAGCTCAATTGGCAGAGCGGCGGTCTCCAAAACCGCAGGTTGGGGGTTCGATTCCCTCCTGGCCTGCCAGATTCCCATCTGGCACTCCTTACAGGATTCATGCAATGAGCATCAAGGCGGAAGCCAAAGAGTCGCGCTTCGATGCGCTGAAGTGGCTGGTGGTTGTCGTTCTGGTAGCGGTCGGTGTTGTTGCCAACCACTACTTCGCTGCTCAGTCCATCCTGTATCGAGTGGTAGGTCTGTTGGTGTTGGCAGCCATTGCTGCCTTTGTTGCCCTGCAGACCGCCAAGGGGCAGGCCTTCTTCGGCTTGCTGAAAGACGCCCGTACCGAGATTCGCAAGGTTGTCTGGCCTACCCGGCAAGAGACCACTCAGACCACGCTGATCGTGGTTGCTGTGGTGCTCGTGATGGCTTTGTTGTTGTGGGGGCTTGACTCCCTGCTCGGTTGGCTGGTTTCCACGATTGTTGGTTGAAAGGGTTCGCCGTGGCTAAGCGTTGGTACGTCGTGCATGCCTACTCGGGTTACGAGAAGCATGTCATGCGTTCGTTGATCGAGCGCGTCAAGCTGCACGAAATGGAAGACCAGTTCGGCGACATTCTCGTGCCCACCGAAGAAGTGGTGGAAATGCGCAATGGCCAGAAGCGCAAGAGCGAGCGCAAGTTTTTCCCGGGCTACGTCCTGGTGCAGATGGAAATGAACGAAGGGACCTGGCACTTGGTCAAGGATACTCCTCGGGTCATGGGCTTCATCGGTGGTACCGCCGACAAGCCGGCACCCATCACTGATCGTGAAGCGGACGCCATTCTGCGTCGTGTCTCCGACAGCAGCGACAAGCCCAAGCCGAAGACCCTGTTCGAGGCTGGCGAAACGGTTCGGGTGGTAGATGGTCCGTTCGCCGACTTCAACGGCGTCGTCGAAGAAGTGAATTACGAGAAGAGTCGCATCCACGTGGCGGTACTGATCTTTGGTCGGTCGACCCCTGTGGAGCTTGAGTTCAGCCAGGTCGAAAAGGTCTAGGTTGTCCGCATCCCTCACCCCGTAGCCCAGGCTGCGGGGTTTTGTCGTCACTGGGATATAGCAAGTAATTGGGGAGCCCCGCGGGGCGTTGAACCCATCATTGGAGTAGCACATGGCTAAGAAGATTCAGGCTTACATCAAGCTGCAGGTTAAGGCCGCTCAAGCCAACCCGAGCCCGCCGGTCGGTCCGGCGCTGGGTCAGCACGGCGTCAACATCATGGAATTCTGCAAGGCGTTCAACGCCCGCACCCAGGGCATGGAGCCCGGTCTGCCCACCCCGGTGATCATCACCGTGTACAGCGACCGCAGCTTCACCTTCGAAATCAAGAGCACCCCGGCTTCCGTGCTGCTCAAGAAGGCTGCTGGCATTCAGAGCGGTTCCGCTCGTCCCAACAGCCAGAAGGTCGGTACCGTCACCCGCGCCCAGCTGGAAGAGATCGCCAAGACCAAGAATGCCGATCTCACCGCCGCCGATATGGACGCCGCCGTGCGTACCATCGCCGGTTCCGCTCGTAGCATGGGTCTGAATGTGGAGGGCGTGTAATGGCCAAGCTCACTAAGCGTCAAAAGGCTATCGCCGAAAAAATCCAGGCTGGCAAGCAGTACGGCTTCGAAGAAGCTGCAGCCCTGCTGGCTGAGCTGTCCACCATCAAGTTCAAGGAGTCCATCGACGTCTCCGTGAACCTGGGCGTGGATCCGCGTAAATCCGACCAGGTCGTCCGTGGCGCCACCGTGCTGCCCAACGGCACCGGCAAGTCGGTTCGCGTTGCCGTGTTCACCCAGGGTGCCAATGCCGAAGCTGCACTGGCCGCTGGTGCCGAGAAAGTCGGCATGGACGAACTGGCTGCTGAAATGAAGGCCGGCGACCTGAACTACGACGTCGTCATCGCCTCGCCGGACGCCATGCGCGTCGTTGGCCAGCTGGGTCAGCTGCTCGGCCCGCGCGGTCTGATGCCCAACCCCAAGGTTGGCACCGTGACCCCGGACGTCGCTACCGCCGTCAAGAATGCCAAGGCTGGTCAGGTGCGCTTCCGTACCGACAAGAACGGTATCATCCACGCTTCCGTTGGCAAGATCGATTTCGAGCCCGTGAAGCTGAAGCAGAACGTTGAAGCTCTGCTGGCCGACCTGAAGCGCCTGAAGCCCTCGACCTCCAAGGGCATCTACGTCAAGCGCATCACCCTGAGCTCCACCATGGGCCCGGGTCTGCAGATCGACCAGGCTTCCCTGGAAGCCTAAGCAAGTTGCAAGTCGCCGTGCCCTCGGGCACGGCGCCAAGATTGGGGTCCCTGCCTGGCGGGGGCTGTCCAAGACCGTAGGGGACGCAGGTCTTAAACCGGGGAAACCCTAGCCTACGCAGATGGTGCTCCCGATTCGGTTACCGAGTCAGACACCAAAACGCCGCCCAGTCCATCGGGCGAAACGGTAACATCCAGGAGTTAAACCCGTGGCAATCAAACTCGAAGACAAGAAGGCTATCGTCGCTGAAGTCAACGAGGCTGCCCAAGGTGCCCTGTCCGCTGTCGTGGCCGATGCCCGTGGCGTGACTGTGGGTGCCATGACCGGACTCCGTAAAGAGGCCCGCGCGGCCGGTGTCTATGTACGTGTCGTACGTAACACCCTGCTGCGTCGTGCCGTTGAAGGTACGTCTTTCGACGTCCTCAACGACACCTTCAAGGGCCCGACCCTGATCGCGTTCTCCCAGGAGCATCCGGGCGCTGCCGCCCGTATCTTCAAGGATTTCGCCAAGGGTCAGGACAAGTTCGAGATCAAGGCCGCCGCGTTCGAAGGCAAGCTCATTCCGGCTAACCAGATCGACGTACTGGCATCGCTGCCGACCTACGACGAAGCTGTGTCCCAGCTGATGAGCGTCATCCAGGGCGCTACCAGCAAGCTGGCTCGTACCCTCGCCGCCATTCGCGACCAAAAGGAAGCTGCCGCCGCCTGATCAGGCGTGCTGCGTTTCCTGCAAGTCTTTCTTATTATTTGCGGCCTGAAGCCGCACCCTGTTATAGGAATCTAGAGTCATGGCTCTGACCAACGAAGACATCATCAACGCCGTATCCGAAATGTCCGTCATGCAAGTGGTGGAACTGATCAAGGCGATGGAAGAGAAGTTCGGCGTGACCGCCGCTGCCGCCGTTGCCGCTGGCCCGGCTGCTGCCGCTGCCGTCGTCGAAGAGCAGACCGAATTCACCATCATGTTGACCGAAGCCGGCGACAAGAAAGTGAACGTCATCAAGGTCGTTCGTGAACTGACCGGTCTGGGCCTGAAAGAAGCCAAGGCTGTCGTTGACGGCGCCCCGGGCGTGGTCAAGGAAGGCGTTTCCAAAGAGGAAGCCGAGGCTGCCAAGAAGTCTCTGGAAGAAGCAGGCGCCAAGGTCGAGCTCAAGTAAGTTCGGTTCTTGCGTCTACAGCCAGAACGTCTCACGTTCGGCTGATGGCTGGTGGCGAACGCCACCGGCCTTTTGCCGTTTTGTGCAGGGCGAGCATATCCGCCTGGCAAAACGCGCTGTATCCACCTCGCTCTCGGGGTGCGGCAAACCAAGGGTTTGCACGATTTTCCGGCTGCTCCCGTCGGAGAGGCCAAACAAGCTGGTGACCAAGCTGGGGAACGCTGATGGCTTACTCATACACTGAGAAAAAACGTATCCGCAAGGACTTTAGCAAGTTGCCGCACGTCATGGACGTGCCCTATTTGCTGGCTATCCAACTGGATTCGTACCGCGAATTCCTGCAGGCGGGCGCAGGCAAAGACCAGTTCCGCGATATCGGCCTGCATGCGGCCTTCAAGTCCGTTTTCCCGATTATCAGCTATTCCGGCAATGCGGCCCTGGAATACGTCGGCTATCGCCTGGGCGAGCCGGCTTTCGATGTCAAGGAATGCGTCCTGCGCGGCGTGACCTTCGCCGTCCCGCTGCGGGTCAAGGTTCGCCTGATCATTTTCGACCGCGAGTCGTCGAACAAGGCGATCAAGGACATCAAGGAGCAGGAAGTCTACATGGGGGAAATCCCCCTGATGACCGAGAACGGTACCTTCATCATCAACGGTACCGAGCGTGTCATCGTGTCCCAGCTGCACCGCAGCCCGGGCGTGTTCTTCGATCACGACCGCGGCAAGACCCACAGCTCGGGCAAGCTGCTGTACTCGGCGCGCATCATTCCCTACCGCGGCTCCTGGCTGGACTTCGAGTTCGACCCCAAGGACGCCGTGTTCGTGCGTATCGACCGTCGCCGCAAGCTGCCGGCCTCGGTACTGCTGCGCGCGCTCGGCTACAGCACCGAAGAAGTGCTGGACGCCTTCTATGACACCAACGTCTTCCACATCAAGGGCGAGACCCTGAATCTGGAACTGGTGCCCCAGCGCCTGCGTGGTGACATCGCCAGCTTCGACATCAAGGACGAAACCGGCAAGGTGATCGTGGAGCAGGGCCGTCGCGTGACCGCCCGCCACATCAACCAGCTGGAGAAGTCCGGCATCACCGAGCTGGAAGTGCCCTTCGATTACGTCATTGGCCGTACCACCGCCAAGGCCATCGTGCACCCGTCCACCGGCGAGATCATCGCCGAGTGCAACACCGAGCTGACCCTGGACATGCTGGCCAAGATGGCCAAGGCCAATGTCGTACGGCTCGAGACGCTGTACACCAACGACATCGACTGTGGCCCGTTCATCTCCGATACCCTGAAGATCGATTCCACCGGCAATCAGCTGGAAGCCCTGGTCGAGATCTATCGGATGATGCGTCCTGGCGAGCCGCCGACCAAGGAAGCTGCCGAGACCCTGTTCAACAACCTGTTCTTCAGCGCCGAGCGTTACGACCTGTCCGCCGTCGGCCGCATGAAGTTCAACCGCCGTATCGGTCGCGACGCCATCGAAGGCTCGGGCGTCCTGAGCCGCGAAGACATCGTCGACGTGCTCAAGACCCTGGTCGACATCCGTAACGGCAAGGGCATCGTCGACGACATCGACCACCTGGGCAACCGTCGCGTCCGTTGCGTCGGTGAAATGGCCGAGAACCAGTTCCGCGTGGGCCTGGTGCGGGTAGAGCGTGCCGTCAAGGAACGCCTGTCCATGGCCGAAAGCGAAGGCCTGATGCCGCAAGACCTGATCAACGCCAAGCCGGTGGCCGCCGCGATCAAGGAATTCTTCGGTTCCAGCCAGCTGTCCCAGTTCATGGACCAGAACAACCCGCTGTCGGAGATCACCCACAAGCGCCGTGTCTCCGCACTCGGCCCGGGCGGTCTGACCCGTGAGCGCGCCGGCTTCGAAGTCCGTGACGTACACCCGACGCACTACGGCCGGGTCTGCCCGATCGAAACGCCGGAAGGTCCGAACATCGGCCTGATCAACTCCCTGGCTGCCTATGCCCGCACCAACCAGTACGGCTTCCTCGAAAGCCCGTACCGCATGGTCAAGGACGGCGTAGCCACTGACGAGATCGTCTTCCTGTCGGCCATCGAAGAAGCCAACCACGTGATCGCCCAGGCCTCCGCCGGGCTGGACGAGAACAACCGGCTGATCGACGAGCTGGTGGCCGTGCGTCACCTGAACGAATTCACCGTCAAGGCGCCCGAAGACGTCACCCTGATGGACGTTTCGCCCAAGCAGGTCGTCTCCGTCGCCGCCTCGCTGATTCCGTTCCTCGAGCACGACGACGCCAACCGCGCGTTGATGGGTTCGAACATGCAGCGTCAGGCCGTACCGACCCTGCGTTCGGACAAGCCGCTGGTGGGTACCGGCATGGAGCGCAACGTCGCCCGTGACTCCGGCGTCTGCGTCGTGGCCCGTCGGGGTGGCGTGATCGACTCCGTCGATGCCAGCCGTATCGTGGTGCGGGTCAACGATGACGAAGTCGAGACCGGTGAAGCCGGCGTCGACATCTACAACCTGACCAAGTACACCCGTTCCAACCAGAACACCTGCATCAACCAGCGTCCGCTGGTGAGCAAGGGTGATCAGGTGGCCAAGTTCGACATCCTAGCCGATGGCCCCTCGACCGATATGGGCGAGCTGGCACTGGGTCAGAACATGCGCGTGGCCTTCATGCCCTGGAACGGCTTCAACTTCGAAGACTCCATCTGTCTGTCGGAGCGCGTGGTCCAGGAAGACCGCTTCACCACTATCCACATCCAGGAACTGACCTGTGTGGCCCGTGACACCAAGCTCGGCCCGGAGGAGATCACCTCCGACATCCCGAACGTGGGTGAGGCTGCGCTGAACAAACTGGACGAGGCCGGTATCGTCTACGTCGGTGCCGAAGTCGGTGCCGGTGACATCCTGGTCGGCAAGGTCACGCCCAAAGGCGAAACCCAGCTGACCCCGGAAGAGAAGCTGCTGCGCGCCATCTTCGGCGAAAAGGCCAGCGATGTTAAGGACACCTCCCTGCGCGTGCCCACCGGCACCAAGGGTACCGTCATCGACGTCCAGGTCTTCACCCGTGACGGCGTCGAGCGCGACTCCCGCGCCCTGGCCATCGAGAAGTCCCAGCTCGACGAGATCCGCAAGGATCTGAACGAAGAGTTCCGCATCGTCGAAGGCGCGACCTTCGAGCGTCTGCGTCAGGCTCTGGTCGGTCAGGTCGCCGAAGGCGGTCCGGCGGTCAAGAAGGGTGCCGTCATCACCGACGAGTACCTGAACGGCCTCGAGCGCGGCCAGTGGTTCAAGCTGCGCATGGCGGAAGATGCTCACAACGAGCAGCTGGAAAAGGCCCAGGCCTACCTGTCCGACCGTCGCCAGCTGCTGGACGACAAGTTCGAAGACAAGAAGCGCAAGCTGCAGCAGGGCGATGACCTGGCTCCGGGCGTACTGAAGATCGTCAAGGTCTACCTCGCCATCAAGCGCCGCATCCAGCCGGGCGACAAGATGGCCGGTCGCCACGGTAACAAGGGTGTGGTCTCGGTGATCATGCCGGTCGAAGACATGCCCTACGACGCCAACGGCACGCCGGTGGACATCGTGCTGAACCCGCTGGGCGTACCTTCGCGGATGAACGTCGGTCAGATCCTCGAAACCCACCTGGGCCTCGCGGCCAAGGGCCTGGGCGAGAAGATCAACGTGATGATCGAAGAGCAGCGCAAGGTTGCCGAACTGCGTAGCTTCCTGCACGAGATCTACAACGAAATCGGTGGCCGTCAGGAGAAGCTGGACGACCTGAGCGATCAGGAAATCCTCGACCTGGCGAAGAACCTGCGTGGCGGTGTTCCCATGGCCACGCCGGTATTCGACGGTGCCAAGGAGCGCGAGATCAAGGCTATGCTGAAGCTGGCCGATCTGCCCGAGAGCGGCCAGATGCGTCTGTATGACGGTCGCACCGGCAACGCCTTCGAGCGCACCACCACCGTTGGCTACATGTACATGCTCAAGCTGAACCACCTGGTGGACGACAAGATGCACGCCCGTTCCACCGGCTCCTACAGCCTGGTTACCCAGCAGCCGCTGGGTGGTAAGGCGCAGTTCGGTGGTCAGCGTTTCGGGGAGATGGAGGTCTGGGCACTGGAGGCCTATGGCGCGGCTTACACCCTGCAGGAAATGCTCACGGTGAAGTCGGACGATGTGAACGGCCGGACCAAGATGTACAAGAACATCGTGGACGGGGATCACCGCATGGAGGCCGGCATGCCCGAGTCCTTCAACGTACTGATCAAGGAAATCCGCTCGCTCGGCATCGATATCGAACTGGAAACCGAATAACACGAGACCCTAGAGGAGACGACCGCGCGGCGGTCGTCTCCGGTCCGTGAGGAGGAAAGGCCTTGAAAGACTTGCTCAATCTGTTGAAAAACCAGGGTCAACTCGAAGAGTTCGATGCCATCCGTATCGGTCTGGCCTCGCCCGAGATGATTCGTTCCTGGTCGTTCGGTGAAGTGAAGAAGCCGGAGACCATCAACTACCGTACCTTCAAGCCCGAGCGCGATGGTCTGTTCTGCGCCAAGATCTTTGGCCCGGTCAAGGACTACGAGTGCCTGTGCGGAAAGTACAAGCGCCTCAAGCACCGCGGCGTGATCTGCGAGAAGTGCGGCGTGGAAGTCGCCCTGGCCAAGGTGCGCCGCGAGCGCATGGGCCACATCGAGCTGGCTTCGCCCGTCGCCCACATCTGGTTCCTGAAGTCGCTGCCGTCCCGTATCGGCCTGCTGCTGGACATGACCCTGCGTGACATCGAGCGCGTGCTCTACTTCGAGAGCTACGTGGTGATCGACCCGGGCATGACCACCCTCGAGAAGTACCAGCTGCTCAACGACGAACAGTACTTCGAGGCCCTGGAAGAGTTCGGCGACGACTTCGATGCCCGCATGGGTGCGGAAGCCGTGTTCCAACTGCTCGGCGCCATTGATCTGGAGCACGAGATCGGCCGCCTGCGCGAAGAGATTCCGCAGACCAACTCCGAGACCAAGATCAAGAAGCTGTCCAAGCGCCTGAAGCTGATGGAAGCCTTCCAGGGCTCCGGCAACAAGCCGGAGTGGATGGTCATGACCGTGCTGCCCGTGCTGCCGCCGGACCTGCGTCCGCTGGTGCCGCTGGATGGCGGCCGCTTCGCGACCTCCGACCTGAACGATCTCTATCGTCGCGTCATCAACCGGAACAACCGCCTCAAGCGGCTGCTCGACCTCGCCGCGCCCGACATCATCGTGCGCAACGAGAAGCGCATGCTGCAGGAAGCCGTTGACGCCCTGCTGGACAACGGCCGTCGCGGTCGTGCCATCACCGGTTCCAACAAGCGCCCGCTGAAGTCCCTGGCCGACATGATCAAGGGCAAGCAGGGTCGTTTCCGTCAGAACCTGCTGGGCAAGCGCGTCGACTACTCGGGTCGTTCCGTGATCACCGTGGGCCCGACCCTGCGTCTGCACCAGTGCGGTCTGCCCAAGAAGATGGCCCTGGAGCTGTTCAAGCCGTTCATCTTCGGCAAGCTGGAAGCCCGTGGCATGGCGACCACCATCAAGGCCGCCAAGAAGATGGTCGAGCGCGAACTGCCCGAGGTCTGGGACGTTCTCGCCGAAGTCATCCGCGAACACCCCGTGCTGCTCAACCGCGCCCCGACCCTGCACCGTCTGGGCATCCAGGCGTTCGAGCCGGTCCTCATCGAAGGCAAGGCGATCCAGCTGCACCCGCTGGTCTGCGCCGCGTACAACGCCGACTTCGACGGTGACCAGATGGCCGTGCACGTGCCGCTGACGCTGGAAGCCCAGCTGGAAGCGCGCGCCCTGATGATGTCGACCAACAACATTCTGTCGCCCGCTAACGGCGAGCCGATCATTGTGCCGTCGCAGGACGTGGTTCTGGGTCTGTACTACATGACCCGTGAAGCCATCAACGCCAAGGGCGAAGGCCGCGTGTTCGCCGACCTGCAGGAAGTCGATCGCGTCTTCCGTGCCGGCGAAGCCGCGCTGCACGCCAAGGTCAAGGTGCGCATCAACGAGACCATCCGTCACAAGGACGGCAGCCTGACCAAGAACACCCGCATCGTCGACACCACTGTCGGCCGCGCGCTGCTGTTCCAGGTCGTGCCCGCCGGTCTGCCGTACGACGTGGTCAACCAGTCGATGAAGAAGAAGGCCATCTCCAAGCTGATCAACCACTGCTACCGCGTGGTGGGTCTCAAGGACACCGTCATCTTCGCCGACCAGCTGATGTACACCGGTTTCGCCTATTCGACCCTGTCCGGCGTCTCCATCGGCGTCAACGACTTCGTCATCCCGGACGAGAAGGCCCGCATCATCGATGCCGCCACCGCCGAGGTGAAGGAGATCGAGAGCCAGTACGCCTCCGGCCTGGTGACCCAGGGCGAGAAGTACAACAAGGTGATCGACCTCTGGTCGAAGGCCAACGACGAAGTGTCCAAGGCGATGATGACCAACCTCTCGAAAGAGAAGGTCATCGACCGCGAGGGCAAGGAAGTTGACCAGGAGTCCTTCAACTCCATGTACATGATGGCCGATTCCGGCGCCCGGGGTTCCGCGGCCCAGATTCGTCAGCTCGCCGGCATGCGTGGTCTGATGGCCAAGCCGGACGGCTCCATCATCGAGACGCCCATCACCGCCAACTTCCGTGAAGGTCTGAACGTACTCCAGTACTTCATCTCCACCCACGGTGCCCGTAAGGGTCTGGCGGATACCGCTCTGAAGACCGCGAACTCCGGTTACCTGACCCGTCGTCTCGTCGACGTGGCCCAGGATCTGGTGGTGACCGAGGTCGACTGCGGTACCGAGCGCGGCCTGATCATGACCCCGCACATCGAAGGCGGCGACGTGGTCGAGCCCCTGGGTGAGCGCGTTCTGGGCCGGGTCATCGCCCGCGACGTGCCCAAGCCGGGTACCGAAGAGATCATCGTGCCGGCTGGCACCCTGGTCGACGAGCGCTGGGTCGAGTTCCTCGAGCTCAACAGCGTCGACGAAGTCGTGGTGCGTTCGCCGATCACCTGCGAAACCCGTCATGGCATCTGCGCCAAGTGCTACGGTCGCGATCTGGCCCGTGGTCACCAGGTCAACATCGGTGAAGCGGTCGGCGTCATCGCCGCCCAGTCCATCGGTGAGCCGGGTACCCAGCTGACCATGCGTACCTTCCACATCGGTGGTGCGGCCAGCCGGACTTCCGCGGCCGACAGCGTCCAGGTCAAGAACGGCGGTGCCATCCGCCTGCACAACCTGAAGCACGTCGAACGTGCCGACGGTGCCCTGGTTGCCGTGTCCCGTTCCGGTGAGCTGGCGATCGCCGACGACTTCGGTCGTGAGCGCGAGCGCTACAAGCTGCCCTACGGTGCGGTGATCTCGGTCAAGGAAGGCGACAAGGTCGACGCTGGCGCCATCGTCGCCAAGTGGGACCCGCACACCCACCCCATCGTCACCGAGATGGACGGTACCGTGGCCTTCGTCGGCATGGAGGAGGGCATCACCATCAAGCGCCAGACCGACGAACTGACCGGTCTGACCAACATCGAGGTGCTCGACGCCAAGGATCGCCCGACTTCCGGCAAGGACATCCGTCCGGCGGTCAAGCTGATCGACGCCAACGGCAAGGACCTGCTGCTGCCGGGTACCGACGTACCGGCCCAGTACTTCCTGCCGCCGAACGCGCTGGTCAACCTGAGCGACGGTGCCAAGGTGCATGTGGGTGACGTTATCGCCCGTATCCCCCAGGAAACCTCCAAGACCCGCGACATCACCGGTGGTCTGCCCCGCGTGGCCGACCTCTTCGAAGCGCGTCGTCCCAAGGAGCCGGCAATCCTGGCGGAGATCAGCGGTACCATCTCCTTCGGCAAGGAAACCAAGGGCAAGCGTCGTCTGGTCATCACCCCGACCGACGGCACCGATCCCTACGAGGAGCTGATTCCGAAGTGGCGCCACCTGAACGTCTTCGAAGGCGAACAGGTAAGCCGCGGCGAAGTCATCTCCGACGGTCCGAGCAACCCGCACGACATCCTGCGTCTGCTGGGTGTCAGCGCGCTGGCCAAGTACATCGTCAACGAGATCCAGGACGTGTACCGCCTGCAGGGCGTGAAGATCAACGACAAGCACATCGAGACCATCCTGCGGCAGATGCTGCGCAAGGTCGAGGTGAGCGACACCGGCGACTCGAGCTTCATCAAGGGCGATCAGGTCGAACTGACCCACGTCCTGGAAGAGAACGAGCAGCTGGTCGGCAATGATCGCTTCGTCGCCAAGTACGAGCGCGTGCTGCTGGGTATCACCAAGGCTTCGCTGTCCACCGAGTCCTTCATCTCGGCCGCTTCCTTCCAGGAGACCACCCGTGTCCTGACCGAAGCCGCCGTGACCGGCAAGCGCGACTTCCTGCGCGGCCTGAAGGAAAACGTGGTGGTGGGTCGTCTGATCCCGGCCGGTACCGGTCTGGCCTACCACAGCGAGCGCAAGCGCCAGCGCGAACTCGGCAAGCCGCAGCGCGTGAGCGCCAGCGAGGCCGAAGCCGCCCTGACCGAAGCGCTGAACTCCAGCGCCAGCTGAGTTCGGTAGCAGGTCTCGCTTGACAAAGCCCCCGGCGCCCCAGGCGTCCGGGGGCTTTGTCTTGACTGGGACGCCGAAGCTCTTTAGACTTTCGTTCCCCGAAAATGGGCAGGACTGACGTTCTGCTATTTCGTTTATGTCGCAAGACAATCAGTGGAGCTATAGATGGCAACTATCAACCAGCTGGTGCGTAGTGCACGCAAGCGTATCGTCGAGAAATCCGACGTACCTGCGCTGCAAAACTGCCCGCAACGTCGTGGCGTGTGCACCCGCGTGTACACCACCACTCCCAAGAAGCCCAACTCCGCACTGCGGAAGGTCTGCCGTGTGCGTCTGACCAACGGCTTCGAAGTCACCTCCTACATCGGCGGTGAAGGTCACAACCTGCAGGAACACAGCGTCGTGCTGATCCGCGGTGGCCGGGTCAAGGATCTGCCGGGTGTGCGTTATCACACCGTGCGCGGCTCGCTGGACACCACCGGTGTGAAGGACCGCAAGCAGGGCCGTTCCAAGTACGGCACCAAGCGTCCGAAGTAACCACCTTTCTTTTTGTTCGAGTCGATAAGAGTAAGGTCGGGCAACGAGTCCCGAGCTAACCTGAAGACCGTTTTGAGGGCTTATCAATGCCAAGACGTCGTGTAGCGGCCAAGCGCGAAATACTTGACGATCCGAAATACGGAAGCCAGATCCTGGCCAAGTTCATGAACCACGTGATGGAGAGCGGCAAGAAAGCCGTTGCCGAGCGTATCGTTTATGGTGCTCTGGACAAGGTCAAAGAGCGTTCCAAGAATGCCGAACCCCTGGAAGTTTTCGAAAAAGCGCTCGACGCCATCGCTCCGCTGGTCGAAGTGAAGTCCCGCCGTGTCGGCGGTGCTACCTACCAGGTGCCGGTTGAGGTTCGTCCTTCCCGTCGTAATGCCCTGGCCATGCGCTGGCTGGTGGACTCCGCGCGCAAGCGTGGTGAGAAGTCCATGGCTCTGCGCCTGGCGGGTGAACTCATGGACGCTTTTGAAGGCAAGGGTGCCGCAGTCAAGAAGCGCGAAGACGTGCATCGCATGGCAGAAGCCAACAAGGCCTTCTCGCACTACCGCTTCTAAGCCTAGCGCTTCCAATCAAGCGAGGACCTTATGGCTCGTACAACCGCTATTAACCGCTATCGGAACATCGGTATCTGCGCCCACGTGGACGCAGGTAAGACGACTACTACCGAGCGGATTCTGTTCTACACCGGCGTGAACCACAAAATGGGTGAGGTTCACGACGGCGCTGCGACCATGGACTGGATGGTGCAGGAGCAGGAGCGTGGTATCACCATCACCTCCGCTGCCACCACCGCGTTCTGGTCCGGTTCGACCAAGCAGTACGACAAGTACCGCGTAAACATCATCGATACCCCCGGCCACGTGGACTTCACCATTGAGGTGGAGCGTTCCCTGCGCGTGCTGGACGGTGCGGTCGTGGTGTTCTGCGGCACCTCCGGTGTCGAGCCTCAGTCCGAAACCGTATGGCGTCAGGCCAACAAGTACGGCGTACCGCGCATCGTCTACGTCAACAAGATGGACCGTGCCGGCGCCAACTTCCTGCGCGTCGTCGAGCAGATCAAGAAGCGCCTGGGCCACACTCCGGTCCCGGTTCAGCTGGCCATTGGCGCGGAAGAGAACTTCCAGGGCCAGATCGACCTGCTGAAGATGAAGGCCATCTTCTGGAACGATGACGACCAGGGCATGACCTATCGCGAGGAAGAGATTCCTGCGGGCATGCTGGCCGATGCCGAGCAGTGGCGCTCCAACATGGTCGAGGCTGCTGCCGAAGCCAACGAAGAGCTGATGAACAAGTACCTGGAAGAGGGCGAGCTGTCGATCGACGAGATCAAGGCCGGCCTGCGTCAGCGTACCATCGCCTGCGAAATCGTCCCGGCCGTCTGCGGTTCGTCCTTCAAGAACAAGGGCGTGCCCCTGGTTCTGGACGCCGTGATCGACTTCCTGCCGGCGCCCATCGAGATTCCCGCGATCAAGGGTACCAACCCGGACAACGAGGAAATCACCGACGAGCGTCATGCAGACGACAACGAGCCCTTCTCGGCTCTGGCGTTCAAGATCGCTACCGACCCCTTCGTGGGTACCCTGACCTTCGCCCGCGTCTACTCGGGTGTACTGAGCTCCGGTGACTCCGTCATCAACTCGGTGAAGGGCAAGAAGGAACGCGTCGGCCGTATGGTGCAGATGCACGCCAACACCCGTGAAGAGATCAAGGAAGTTCGCGCTGGCGACATCGCCGCCCTGATCGGCATGAAGGACGTCACCACCGGTGACACCCTGTGCTCGATCGAAAAGCCGATCATCCTCGAGCGCATGGACTTCCCGGAGCCGGTGATCTCGGTCGCCGTCGAGCCGAAGACCAAGGCCGACCAGGAAAAGATGGGCATCGCACTGGGCAAGCTGGCCCAGGAAGACCCCTCGTTCCGCGTCAAGACCGACGAAGAGTCCGGTCAGACCATCATCTCCGGCATGGGCGAGCTGCACCTGGACATCCTGGTGGATCGCATGAAGCGCGAATTCGGCGTGGAAGCGAACATCGGTAAGCCTCAGGTTGCCTACCGCGAAACCATCCGCAACACCTGCGAGATCGAAGGCAAGTTCGTTCGTCAGTCGGGTGGTCGTGGCCAGTTCGGTCACTGCTGGATTCGCTTCGCACCGGCCGACGAAGGTCAGGAAGGTCTGGAGTTCGTCAGCGAAGTCGTGGGCGGTGTGATTCCGAAGGAATACATCCCGGCGATCCAGAAGGGCATCGAAGAGCAGATGAAGAACGGTATTGTTGCCGGCTATCCGCTGCTTGGCCTGAAGGCCGCTGTGTTCGACGGTTCCTACCACGACGTCGACTCCAACGAGATGGCGTTCAAGATCGCCGCCTCCATGGCGACCAAGCAGCTCACCCAGAAGGGTGGTGCCGTGCTGCTTGAGCCGATCATGAAGGTCGAGGTCGTGACCCCGGAAGACTACATGGGCGACGTCATGGGCGACCTGAACCGTCGTCGTGGCCTGATCCAGGGTATGGAAGACACCGTGACCGGCAAGGTCATCCGTGCCGAGGTTCCGCTGGGCGAGATGTTTGGCTACGCTACGGATGTCCGCTCCATGTCTCAGGGTCGCGCAAGCTACTCCATGGAGTTCTCCAAGTACGCCGAAGCTCCGTCGAACATCGCCGAAGCCATCATCAAGAAACAAGCTTAATCAGCGCTTTGACTAGAGGTTTTATCTCGTGGCTAAAGAAAAATTCGAACGTAACAAACCGCACCTGAACGTGGGCACCATCGGTCACGTTGACCATGGCAAGACCACTCTGACCGCAGCGCTGACCAAGGTCTG
>NZ_JASNRF010000010.1:0-66421 GCF_030175875.1 Pseudomonas sp. HR1 | reverse complement strand
TTTCAAGCCGCTTCAGCGTCTGCGCCGGAAGTGGGGCGCATTATAGGGGAGTTTCAGGACAGGTCAACAGGTTATTTCAAATTTATTGCTGACGGACGCTGATGCGGGCGAAAGCCTTCTTGCCGGCCTGACATATATAGGTACGGCCGATCTCGAACAGGAAGCCGCGATCGACCACCTCGCCATCCACCTTGACGCTACCCGCCGCCAGCAGGTCGCGGGCTGCTGCTGCGTTCTTCACCAGTCCAGCCTTGTTGAGGACGGCAGCGACCGGCAGCGCCGCATCGGTTTCCAGCTCGACTTCCGGCAGGTCTTCCGGCAGCTCGCCATCCTTCATGCGGTTGCCCGCGGATCGGTGGGCGGTCTGGGCGGCTTCTTCCCCGTGGAAGCGGGCCACGATCTCTTCGGCCAGCTTGATCTTGATGTCGCGGGGATTGGCGCCCTGCGCAACATCGCTGCGGAACTGGGCGATCTCTTCCAGGCTGCGGAAGCTGAGCAGCTCGAAGTAACGCCACATGAGGGTGTCGGGAATGGACACCAGCTTGTTGTACATGACGCCGGGCGCTTCCTGGATGCCGACGTAGTTGCCCAGGGATTTGGACATCTTCTTCACGCCGTCCAGACCTTCGAGCAGTGGCATGGTGAGGATGCACTGGGCTTCCTGGCCATAGGCGCGCTGCAGTTCACGGCCCATGAGCAGGTTGAATTTCTGGTCGGTACCGCCCAGCTCGACATCGGCGCGCAGGGCGACGGAGTCATAGCCCTGGACCAGGGGATAGAGGAACTCGTGGATGGCGATGGGCTGGTTGCCGGCGTAGCGCTTGCTGAAGTCGTCGCGCTCGAGCATGCGCGCCACGGTGTACTGGGAAGAGAGGCGAATGAAGTCGGCCGGCGACAGCTGATCCATCCAGGTGGCATTGAAGGCCACTTCGGTACGGGCCGGATCGAGGATCTTGAACACCTGGGCCTTATAGGTCTCGGCATTCTCCAGCACCTGCTCGCGGGTCAGCGGCGGGCGGGTGGCACTCTTGCCACTGGGGTCGCCGATCATGCCGGTGAAGTCGCCGATCAGGAAAATGACCTGGTGGCCCAGCTCCTGGAACTGGCGCAGCTTGTTGATCAGCACGGTGTGGCCAAGGTGCAGATCCGGAGCGGTCGGATCGAAGCCTGCCTTGATGCGCAGCGGGGTGCCACGCTCCAGTTTTGTTACAAGCTCTGACTCGACAAGCAGCTCATCTGCTCCACGCTTGATGACCGCCAGCTGCTCCTGGACCGTTTTCATGGGGGCTTCGCCTCTGAATTTCGAAAGCGTGAACCTTATCAAGATGCCCCTAGTAGCCGCCAGCCGGCACGTCGGATCACCACCCCAAAGGGTTGTGACAGCCAGATTTTGATTATATTTTAGGCAGTTATTCACTTCTTTTAACGTCAGATCATCACTTTAGCTAAATGACGAAGCCAATCCCCAAAAGTCCGTTCTACCCCAAAAGCCACCTCGTGGCCGCCAGCGGGGTGGCCGCACTCTTGAGTCTGGCCTTGCTCGTGTTTCCCTCTCAGCAGGTCGAGGCGAAACGCACTTCCATCAATCTGGATGTTGAACAGGACGCCCGGCGCGTCGTGCAGGGTCAGGATGACCTGAAGGAGCAAGTGCTCGCAGATACTCAAGCCGCGGACACCCAGTCCCCCTCCCCATTTGCCCAGGTCGCCCCTGAGCAGACGGAAGCTCAGACCGCCGAGGAAGCGCCTGCCGAAGAGGAAGTTGCCGCCACCGAGAGCGTCGAGCCGCAGTGGAAGACCGAAACCGTGCGCAAGGGCGACACCCTCTCGACCCTGTTCGAGCGGGCTGGCCTTGCCGCTGCCGTGGTGCACGAGGTGCTGGCCAGCAGCAAGGAAGCCAAGAAGCTGACCCGCCTGCGGGTGGGCCAGAAGATCGAGTTCCAGCGTGATCACTCAGGTGACCTGCTGGCGGTGCGCACCAAGCTCACCGCGCTGCAGACCCTGTCGCTGGTCAAGTCCGACCAGGGCTATGAGGTCGAGCACAAGACCGTTACCCCGGACATCCGCAAGGCCTATGCCCAGGGTCGGATCAGCAGTTCGCTGTTCGCCTCGGCGCAGAAAGCCGGACTGTCCCATGACATGACCATGGCGCTGGCCACCATCTTCGGCTACGACATCGACTTCGCGCTGGACATCCAGGAAGGCGACGAATTCGAGGTCGTCTACGAGGACAAGGTGGTCAACGGCAAGCACGTCGGCTACGGCAACATCCTGGCCGCCCGCTTCGTCAACAAGGGCAAGGCCTACACGGCCGTGCGCTACACCGCCAAGAACGGCACCACCAACTACTACACGGCGGAAGGCGGCAGCATGCGCAAGGCCTTCATCCGTACCCCGGTGGAGTTCTCGCGGATCAGCTCGCGCTTCACCATGGGTCGTTTCCACCCGGTGCTGAACAAGATGCGCGCGCACAAGGGCGTCGACTATGCCGCGCCCACCGGTACGCCGATCCATGCCACCGGCGACGGCAAGATCGCCAAGTCCGGTCGCGAGAATGGCTACGGCAACGTGGTGATGATCCAGCACGGCAAGACCTACACCACCGTCTATGGCCACATGAGCCGGATCGCCAAGGGCATGCAAGCCGGCGCCTCGGTGAAGCAGGGCCAGGTGATCGGCTACGTGGGCATGACGGGGCTGGCTACCGGTCCGCACCTGCACTACGAATTCCGCATCAATGGCAACCACGTCGATCCGCTCGGGGTGAAACTGCCGATGGCCGATCCCATCGCCAAGAACGAGATCTCGCGCTTCCTGGCCCAGAGCCAGCCGCTCATGGCCCGCATGGACCAGGAGCGGGCGTCGCTGCTCGCGATGAACAAGCGCTGAGATGGAGCGCTACCTGGGGGTGATGTCCGGCACCAGTCTGGATGGACTGGATATCGCCTTGATCGAGCAGGATGAGCGGACCCGTTTCGTTGCTGCCCTGGGCGTGCCCATGCCGGACGCGCTCCGCCGCGACCTGCTGGCGCTGTGCGCGCCCGGCGACAACGAGATCGAGCGCATCGCCCGGGCCGAACAGGCCTGGGTCGGGCTGGCCGCCCAGGGTATCGCCGAACTGCTGGCGCAGCAGGGGCTGACGCCCGCGGATATCCGTGCCGTGGGTAGCCATGGCCAGACCATCCGCCATCTGCCGGCGCAGGGCTACACCCTGCAGATCGGCGATGCCGCCCTGCTGGCCGAGCTGACCGGCATCGATGTCATCGCCGACTTTCGCCGCCGCGACCTGGCCGCTGGTGGCCAGGGCGCGCCCCTGGTCCCGGCCTTCCATGCCGATCTCTTCGGCCTGGACCGTCCGCGCGCGGTGCTCAACATCGGCGGCTTCAGCAACGTGACCCTGCTGGCACCGGGTCTGCCGGTACGAGGCTTCGATTGCGGACCGGGCAATGTGCTGCTGGATGCCTGGATCCACCACAGCCAGGGGCGGCTCTTCGACGCCGATGGCGCCTGGGCCGCGCAGGGACAGGTCGTGCCGGCGCTGCTGCAGGGGCTGCTGAGCGATCCCTTCTTCGTGAAAAGCGGACCAAAGAGCACCGGGCGCGAGCATTTCAACCTGCCCTGGCTGCAAGCGCATCTCGCCCGGCATGAGGCGCTGGCTCCGGCCGATGTTCAGGCCACCCTGGCCGAATTGAGCGCCCGCAGCATCGCCGACAGCATCCTGGCAGCCCAGGTGGTGGACGAGGTGCTGGTCTGTGGCGGGGGGGCGCACAACCGGGATCTGATGGCGCGTCTGGCGCGGCTACTGGCGCCGGCCAAGGTGCAGAGCACCGCAGCCTATGACGTGTCGCCGGACTGGATGGAAGCCATGGCCTTTGCCTGGCTGGCCCAGCGTTTCTGCGAGCGCCTGCCCGGCAACTGCCCGGAAGTCACCGGCGCCCGCGGCCTCCGCGTCCTGGGTGCGCTCTATCCGCACTAGGCCAGAGGCTGTGCAAGGTCAGATGGAGAAGGACTGACCGCAGCCGCAGGTGGTGGCGGCGTTGGGGTTCTTGATGACGAAGCGCGAACCTTCCAGGCCTTCCTGGTAGTCCACCTCGGCGCCGGCCAGGTACTGGAAGCTCATGGGATCCACCACCAGGTGCACGCCATCGCGCTCGATGACGGTGTCGTCGTCGGCGGAATCTTCATCGAAGGTGAAGCCGTACTGGAAGCCCGAGCAGCCGCCACCCGTGACGAAGACGCGCAGCTTCAGGCGGGGATTGCCCTCTTCCTCGATCAGGTTCTTCACCTTGCTGGCCGCGCCCAGGGTGAACTGCAGGGGGGTCGGGGTGAAGGTTTCAATGGTCATTGCCGTAGTCTCCCGGCTTGCGCCGAACACAATTCAGTCAGGAAATTATCCGCTTGCCCGAGCAAAAGGGTCAACTATTGCACGACCACGGGAGCCTGGCCGAGATGACCGGAGTGAATGACTTGCCGGCAGCGCCACTCTAATATCGCGCCGCCTGATGACGCCGATTGATAAGGAGAACGCCCCGATGCTCTATCTTTGGTTGAAAGCCTTCCACCTGATTGCCCTGGTCTGCTGGTTCGCCGGCCTGTTCTATCTGCCGCGCCTGTTCGTCTATCACGCCCAGAGCAGCGACGCCGTGAGCCACGAGCGCTTCTGCCTGATGGAGCGCAAGCTGTACCGCGGCATCATGCTGCCGGCGATGATCCTGACGCTGGTGTTCGGCATCGGCCTGCTGGTGATCAACCCGAGCTGGCTGACCCAGGGCTGGATGCACACCAAGCTGGCGCTGGTGGTGGTGCTGATCGGCTATCACCATGTCTGCGGCGCCATGCGCAAGAGATTCGAGCGCGGCGAGAACAAGCGCAGCCATGTGTTCTATCGCTGGTTCAACGAGGTACCGGTTCTGGTGCTCATCGCCATCGTCATCCTGGTGGTGGTCAAACCCTACTAGGCTCTGTAAGAAAAGTGCCTGCGCTCGGCAATGCTGCGTTAAAAATCAGCTCGGAATGCTCATTTACCACTCGTAAACTCCGCTTCCTCGCCGATTTTTGCCTTGCCTAACCTTCGCTCGGCGACTTTTCGTACAGAACCTCGATGCGCGGTAGATCCGCCGGCGACCGGCGTTTTCCTGGAGAAAGCAGTATGCAGCGTTATGCCCTGGTAACCGGTGCCTCGTGCGGGATCGGCCTGGCCCTGGCCGAGGCCCTGGCGCGGCGGGGTCAGCCGCTGATCCTGCTGGCGCGGCGCAAGGACAAGCTGGAGAGCATCGCCGCCGAGCTGGCCCAGCGCTTCGACGTGGAGGTGCTGTACCGGGTCTGCGATCTGGCGGAGCCGCTGCACCTGACCGGTCTGCTGCACGAACTGGAGCAGAGCGAGAGAGCCATCGGCCTGCTGGTCAATTGCGCCGGGATCGGCAGCGGCGGGGATTTTCTCGCCGCCGACTGGCCGCGGGTGCAGGAGCAGCTGGAGCTGAACATCCTGGCGCTCACCCGCCTGTGCCACGCCCTGGGCCAGCACATGGCGATCCAGGGGGGCGGCCAGATCCTCAACGTCGCCTCGACCGCGGCCTTCCAGCCCATTCCCTACATGAGCAGCTATGCGGCGACCAAGGCCTATGTGCTGCACTTCTCCGAGGGCCTGCGCGAGGAACTCAAGAAGCGGGGGGTGTCGGTGTCGGTGCTCTGCCCCGGCCCGACCCGTACCGCCTTTTTCAAGAACGCCGGGCTGCACACCGGGCGCATGGAGCAGGGCAAGCTGCTGATGTCCGCCGAAGAGGTGGCCCTGGCCGCGGTGCACGGACTGGAAAGACGCCAGGCGGTGATCGTCCCGGGCTGGCGCAATCGCCTGGGCAGTCTGCTGCCCCGCTTCTTCCCCCGCGCCCTGGTGCGTTCGGCCGCGGTGCGGATCGGCAAACTCTTTCAGCCCGCGTAAGGGTGATCCCGCCGGCGGCACCTGACCCCGGGCGGCAGCCGCTGGTACACTCGGGGTCTATTCAGCCAGCAGGAGATCGACGTGGATTGTCTGTTCTGCAAGATCGTCGCCGGGGACATTCCGGCCAAGGTGCTCTACGAGGACGATCAGGTCATGGCCTTCCATGACATCGCCCCGCAGGCGCCCGTGCACTTCCTGGTCATTCCCAAGAAGCACATCGCGACCCTGCACGACCTCAGCGAGGCCGATGACAAGCAGCTCGCCGGCCATATCCTCTTCACCGCCCAGCGCCTGGCGCAGGAACAAGGTTGCGAGGAAGGCTTCCGCGTGGCGATGAATTGCAACGCCCTGGGTGGCCAGACGGTCTATCACATCCATATGCATGTGCTGGGCAAGCGGCAGATGACCTGGCCTCCGGGCTGAGCCACGTTCTGTCCTCCCTTCGCCCGCCAAGGAGATCACCTTGAGATCCAAGCGCCTCTACTCTCCCCTCGATCGACTGCTGATCCAGGCGGATACCGCCTTGCGTACCCTGACGCCCTTCAGTGGCGCTCCCACCCGCAGCTCGCCGGCCATTCCGCTCAAGGACGCCGAACTGAGCGACGAGGAACGCCGTCACGCGGCCGGCCTCATGCGCATCAACCACACCGGCGAGGTCTGCGCCCAGGCGCTGTACCAGGGTCAGGCGCTGACTGCCAAACTGCCGGAAGTGCGTGAAGAAATGGAAAAGGCGGCCGACGAAGAGATCGATCACCTGGCCTGGTGCGAGCAGCGCATCCGCGCCCTGGGTGAGCGTCCGAGTCTGCTCAATCCGCTGTTCTATGGCCTGTCCTTCGGGATCGGCGCCGGTGCCGGCCTGATCAGCGATCGCCTGAGCCTGGGCTTCGTCGCCGCTACCGAGGATCAGGTCTGCCGCCATCTGGACGAGCACCTGGACAAGCTGCCGGCGGCCGACGCCAAGTCCCGCGCGGTGCTGGAACAGATGCGCAGCGATGAAGAACAGCACGCCGAACATGCCCTGGCGGCCGGTGGCTGGCGCTTCCCCGCGCCGGTCAAATACGGCATGAGCCTGGTGTCCAAGGTGATGACCAAGACCACCTACCGTATCTGACCTGCGGCTGGCGCCCACGAAAAAGCCCTGCCTTGGCAGGGCTTTTTGCTGTCCAGACGGCTAGATGTCGAAGAAGACCGTTTCCTGCGGGCCCTGCAGATGGATGTCGAAGCGATAGGCCAGGCGGCCATCGATCTCGCAGCGACGCGCCAGCAGGGTGGCCCGGCGTTCCGGCTCCGGCAGGTTGTAGACCGGGCAGCGGGCGTTGGCTTCGGCTTCATCGTCGAAGTAGAGGCGGGTCTGCAGGTGGATGTTGATGCCGCGGGCGAACAGGATGACGTTGATGTGCGGCGCCATGGGCTGGCCGCGCTGGTCCTGGACCTGGCCGGGCTTGACGGTGTGCAGCGTCCAGTCACCGGCATCGAAGGTGGTGGCGGTGCGGCCGAAGCCGTTGAAGGCCTTTTCCACGTCGTAGACCGGATCGTAGTGGCCCTGGTGATCGGCCTGCCAGAACTCCAGGAAGGAATCGCGCACCAGGTTGCCGTTGCCGTCGAACACCTGGCCGGTGAGCAGGATGTGCTCGCCGGGGGCACCGGGCTTGGCCAGCTGGTTCCAGATCTCGACCTCGCGGGTGGGGTTGCCGGCGGCAGCCAGGGCCAGGCCGATATGCACATAGGGGCCGGCGGTCTGGGAGGGGGTTTCCGGCAGCAGGTCGTGGCGGTTGGGTGTCATGTCGGCGTCCTCAGTGGTGTTCGAAGAACGTCTGCCGCGCGCCGCGGGTGACGATGTCGAAGCGGTAGGCCAGGCAGTCCATGGGATTGGCCATGCTCATGTCCAGGCGGGCGATCAGGGTCTGGACGGCGTCGGGATCGGCGATGGACTTGACGATGGGGCACAGCGGGATCAGCGGATCGCCCTCGAAGTAGAGCTGGGTGATCAGCCGGGTGGCGATGGCCGGCCCCATGACCGAGACGTGGATGTGCGCCGGGCGCCAGTCGTTGCTGCCGTTGCGCCAGGGATAGGGACCCGGGCGGACGGTGCGGAAGACATAGTTGCCCTGGCTGTCGGTACGGGTGCGGCCGACGCCGCCGAAGTTGGGATCGAGCGGTGCCAGGTAGACGTCGTTCTTGTGCCGATAGCGACCGCCAGCGTTGGCCTGCCAGATCTCCACCAGGGAATTGGGCACCGGCTTGCCGAACTGGTCACGCAGGGTACCGAACAGGATGATGCGTTCGCCCTGGGGCAACTGGCCGGTGCCGAAGTTTAGCAGCAGGTCGTTGTCGTGCGGTCCCAGCGGCAGCCGCGAGAAGTCCGGGCCACTGCGCTCGGAAGCCGTCTGGTGCTGCAGGCTGACCAGCGCCTGGCGCGGCGAGCGGGGAATCGAGGATTTGTAGGCGGGCGTATAGGCCTGGGGATGCCAGGTGCGATCACGGGCGACGTAGCGAACGTCGTGGGGCTTGTTATGCATTGGAATGCTCCACGGAAGGATCGGGGCCAAAGGTTGGCTGATCCCAGTGTGGCCCAGGGCGCCGCCTGGCTGAATTGAAAGCTGCGCCCTTCCCCATAACCTAATGGTTAAGTGTCAACTCGCCGGCCACCTCGCGCAGGACGTCGCAGAATCTCTGGGTGGCCAACGACAGGGGCACGCTGCCATTGCGGCAGATGCCGACCGAACCCCCGGCTTCGCGCACGCCAAGCTCCACCTCCACCAGTTCGCCGCTGGCCAGGTCGCGGCGTACCGCATCGAGCGGGGCGATCCACAGGGCCTCGCTCTGGCGGACGTACTGGCGGCTGAGAGTCGGCGACAGGGTTTCCAGCCGCTGGGAACTGAGAGGAATGCCGCACTGGACGAAGAGACTCTCGGCGTGGCGGCGGATGGTGGTCCCGGGCAAGGGCAGCACCAGAGGATAGCGCGCCAGGGTCGCCAGGTCCGCCGGCAGCGCCTGGCTCAGCGGATGTCCCGGGCGCACCACCAGGGTCAGGGCCTCGGTATAGAGGTGTTCGAAGTCGAGGCCATGGATGTCCGGGCTGTCGGTCATGCGCCCGACCACCAGATCCAGGTCGCCGACGCGCAATTGTCCGAGCAGATAGGCGCTGGGACCGGTGGCAACGTTGACGATCAGTTGGCGATGACGGTCATGCAAGCGCATCAGGACCTCGGGCAGCACCTGGCTTTCCACTGTCGACAGCACCCCGACCCGCACCAGGCCGCCGGCCTCGCCACCGCGCACCAGTTGCATGCCCTCGCGCAGGGCCTGGACGCAGGGACCGGCGTGGCGCAGGAACAGCAGGCCCGCCTCGGTCAGGGTCACCTCGCCCTTGCCGCGCTCGAACAGGCGCACCTCGAGGATCTCCTCGAGTTCGCGGATGGTCTTGGAGATGGCCGGCTGGGACACGGCGATGGCATCGGCGGCCTTGGCGAAGCTGCGCTGCTGGGCGATCTCCAGAAAACACAGCAGGTGGCGAAACTTGATACGGTTGTCGAGATTCATGACGCTCTCAAGGCAAGGCACGGGCCAGAGACTACCACCCGGCGGTCATGGAAAACCCTTGGAGTCAGCAGGGGCATCCTTTGCTACAGTGCCGCCTTGTCTTCCGGAATCTCTCCATGTCGATCCGTGCCCAGCAGAAGCTGCAAACGCGCCAGGCGCTGCTGGAATCGGCACGCCTGCTGATGAACAGCGGCCGCGGCTTCGGCAGCCTCAGCCTGCGCGAGGTGAGTCGCCAGGCCGGGATCGTGCCGGCGGGTTTCTATCGCCACTTCGCCGACATGGAGAGCTTTGGCCTGGCGCTGGTGGCCGAGGTGGGCGACACCTTTCGCGACGCCCTGCGCCAGGTGCGTCATCACGAACTGCAGCAGCGCGGCATGATCGAGGCCTCGGTGGAGATCTTTCTCGGCGCCGTGAGCGACAACCGCGATCAATTCCTCTTTCTCGCCCGCGAGCAATACGGTGGCTCCCTGGCCGTGCGCCAGGCCATCGCCGAGTTGCGCCAGCGCATCACCCAGGACCTGGCCCGTGACCTGCTCGTCCTGGGTCGCCTGCCCCACCTGAATCCGTCGCAGATCGATGTGCTGGCCGACCTGGTGGTGAAGACGGTGTTCGCTACCCTGCCGGAGTTGATCGATCCGCCACCCCTGACCACACCGCCGCCGCTGTGGCCGGCGGCGAAGATGGTGCAGCAACTCAAGCTGATTCTGATCGGCAGCAAGCATTGGCGGCGCGGCGAGCGCGCAAACGCCCCAAAAGAGGGCGTTGCTCTGCTAGCCGATGCAATGGCGCACCAAATAAGAGCAAACTGAACGCCGGGTTAACTCATGGCGCCCCAGAACCAGGCGACTTGCGCGCCTTGGCAGGCACCTTGCTGTAGAGCTGGGCAAAACTGCCAAGAGTCCTGCCATGCTGGTCGTCCAAAGCCGCTGCGCGCCCCAGGATACCTGGGACGCCGAACTCCACCTCACCTACGACGCCCGCAGCAAGAGTCGCCTGAGAGCCACCACCAGCGCTGGCGAAGACGTCGGCCTGTTTCTCGAACGCGGCCAACCGCCGCTGGCCGATGGCGACTGCCTGGAAGCCCGCGATGGCCGCATCGTGCGGGTCGTCGCCCGCCCGGAAAAGCTGTTGCACGTGACCTGCGCCAGCGCCTTCGAACTGACCCGCGCCGCCTATCACCTGGGCAATCGCCACGTCGCCCTGCAGATCGGCGACGGTTGGCTACGGCTGCTGGACGACTACGTGCTCAAGGCCATGCTGGAGCAGCTCGGCGCCCGGGTCAGCGAGATCGAGGCCGGCTTCCAGCCCGAGCACGGTGCCTACGGCGGCGGTCACCATCACTCGCACCATGGCGAGGAAGGCTTCAACTACGCACCCAAGCTGCACCACTTCGGCGTGCGCACGTGAATTCGCCCTTCGCGCTGCTGCGCCTGGCCAGTCCCCAGTTGCCAATTGGCGGCTACAGCTATTCCCAGGGACTGGAACTGGCCATCGACAGCGGCCTGATCCGCAGCGCGGCGGAGGCCGAGGTCTGGCTGCGCGACAATCTCGAACTCAATCTGGCGCGCTTCGAAGCGCCGCTGCTGCTGGCCCATTGCCAAGCCGCCGCGGCGGGCGACTGGACGCGCCTGAGCGAACTGGCCGAGCACCATCGTGCCAGTCGCGAAACCGCGGAATTCCAGCTGGAAAGTCGCCAGACCGGCTATTCCCTGGCGCAATTGCTGCTGGGTCTGCCGGAGCTGGACGACAGTAGCCGCCGCCTGCTCGGCGAACGGGCCCCAACCTTCGCCCTCGGCTGGGCGCTGGCTGCCCGCGCCTGGGCGATCGCACCGCGAGCGGCGCTGGACGCCTGGCTGTGGACCTGGCTGGAAAATCAGCTGGCGGTGCTGATGAAAACCCTGCCGCTGGGCCAGCAAGCGGCCCAGCGCCTCACCTCCCTTCTGCTGCCGACCCTGACCGCCGTGGCCGAGCAGGCCGCTGCCCTGCCCGAAGCGCACTGGGGCGGCGCCCCCTTCGGCTTGGCCCTCAGCAGCATGGCCCACGAGCGGCAGTACAGCCGCCTGTTCCGTTCCTAGGAGATCCCCTGATGACAACTCAACCCCTGCGCGTCGGTATCGGCGGACCGGTCGGTTCCGGCAAGACCGCCCTCACCCTGGCCCTCTGCCGCGCCCTGCGCGAGCGCTACAACCTGGCGGTGGTGACCAACGACATCTACACCCGCGAAGACGCCGATTTCCTGGTGCGCAACGAGGCCCTGGCGCCCGAGCGTATCCTTGGTGTGGAGACCGGGGGCTGTCCGCACACCGCCATCCGCGAAGACGCCTCCATCAACCTGGAAGCGGTGGACCAGCTCAACCGCCGCTTTCCCGGCCTGGACCTGATCCTGGTGGAATCCGGCGGCGACAACCTGTCCGCCACCTTCAGCCCGGAGTTGTCCGATCTGACCCTTTACGTCATCGACGTCTCGGCCGGTGACAAACTGCCGCGCAAGGGTGGCCCCGGCATCTGCAAGTCGGATCTGCTGGTGATCAACAAGATCGACCTGGCCGAGCAGGTCGGTGCCTCCCTGGAGGTGATGGATCGCGACACCCGCAAGATGCGCGGCGACAAGCCTTTCGTCTTCAGCAATCAGAAGACCGGTCTGGGATTGGAAGAGATCATCGCCTTCATCGAGAAGCAGGGTCTGCTGACCGCCGCCTGAGTCCAGGAATATATCCCCAAGGAGCCCCCATGAAACACGCCAAGATCTTCGCCACCGCCGCCCTGCTGCTCGCCCCAGCCCTGGCCTTCGCCCATCCGGGTCATGCCGAGAACGGCCTGGCCGCCGGGGTGCTGCACCCCCTGACCGGTCTCGACCACCTGCTGGCCATGCTCGCCGTGGGGCTCTGGGCCGCGCAGCAGCAGGGCAAGGCGCGCCTGGCGCTGCCCTGCACCTTTGTCGGCACCATGCTGATCGGCGGCCTGCTGGGCTTCGCCGGGCTGGAGCTGCCCTTGCTGGAGACCGGCATCGCTGCCTCGGTGCTGGCCCTGGGTCTGCTGGTGGCCCTGGCCGCCCGTCCGCCGGTGGCCGCCGCCGTCGGCCTGACCGCCGCCTTCGCCCTGTTCCACGGCGTGGCCCATGGTCTGGAATTGCCGGAAATGGGCAATCCCTGGGCCTATGCCGCCGGTTTCGTCGCCGCCACCGCCACCCTGCATGCTCTGGGCTATGCCGTGGTGCGCTACCTGCCCCAGGCGGCCACGCCGCTGGTGCGACTCGCCGGCGTCGCCACGGCCGTGGCCGGGGGCTGGCTGCTCGCCGCCTGATCCGTCAGGCGATCCCCAGCTGCTGGCGCATTCTCGCCAGCACACCTTCTTCCGCCACCGCCGGCAGTTGCGCAGTATAGCCGCCAAAGCCGGCGAAGCGTGTGGCGAAATCCACCTCGAGCACGAATCTGTTGTCGAACTGCGGCGACGCCAGGGGTGCCAGCACCTCGGCCGTATAGGTGTCGCGCGGATCGTTGCCCAGCCGCACCGGCAGGTCACCACTCTGCTGGCGATAGGCGACCCAGGGCGAATAGGTGAAGGCCTCCAGTCGGCCCCGCGCCAGGTCCAGTTCCAATAGGCGCAGCAGGCCGTTGCCGCCGGCGTATTCGGTCTGGTAGTTGATCAGCAGGAGATCCACCGGATGGCCCAGGTCATTGGTCATCCGCAGGTGCCCACTGCCGTGATTGTGGCCGTTGAGGGTGAGGAAGATCTGGTCGTTGCGGCGGATCAGCCGATTCCACAACCGTATCCCGGTGTCGTTGCGCCGGGTGGAAAGCACCGGCTGGCCGTTCACCAGGTCGACGATGTTGTGCGAGGCCAGGATGGTCGGCAGGTGCGGATAGCGATCCAGCATGCCCTGGGCCCAGTCCAGACTCTGGTCCGAGGGACACCAGTCCAGGGTCAGCAGCAGAAAGCCCTGCCCCAGCGCCGAGAAACTATGGGCCTCGTTGAGACCGGTGACGTCGCGCTCGATGAAGGTGGCCTGGCGCGCCGCCCGCTCACGGCCGAAATACTGGGTGAAGAGTTCGCGACCGTCACGCAGGCGGTCCTCGGTGTAGAGCTCGACGACATCATGGTCGCCGGTCATGACACTGTAGGGCACCCCGGCCTGTTCAAGGCGTGCCATGGCGTGGCTGGCCAGGGCCCACTCGCCACGCTGCTCGGCGTTTTCCACCAGATCGCCCAGGTGCACCACGAACGGCAGGTTCAGCGCCGCGGCGTTGTGCGCCAGCCAATGGGTCTGGGCATGAAAGGCCAGCGCCGGCGGATAGCCCAGGTGGCCATAGCGCTCCACCCGCCGGCCGTTGGGTTGCATCTCGTGGTTGTTCTCACTGTAGTACTGGGTATCGGGGAGGACGCCGAGCACGAAGCTGCTGCGCGACGGCAGCGGCGCCAGAGGAGCGAAGGCATGCCGCTCGAACCAGTGGGCGCGGTGTTCCGGCAGGCCGTAGCGCTGGGTCGGCTTGCAGGCGGCCAGCAGCGGCAGACCGGCCAGCGCCAGGCACAGCCGGCGACGTTTGAAATCGGGCGAATCGGTCATCACAGCGGCCTCAGGGCAGGTAGTAGGCCTGCCAGCGATTGTCGTTGAAGCGCCCTTCCAGCACCGGCTGGCGGCTGGCCAGCGGCGTGCCGGCCAGGGCCGCCTGGCTGTCGGCATCGAGCAGCACATAGGCGGGTCGGGTGACCTGGGCGAGCTGCCCTGCCTGGCCGATATCGATGAAGGTCGGCAGGGGCACGTCGTAGTCGAGATTCATCAGGTAGCGGAAGGCCTTGGTGTCCTGGCCCAGGCCAAAGAACACCAGTTGCCCCGGTTCACCCTGGCGCAGGCTTTCCAGGCGGGTGACGAAGGCGCGGGTGTCGTAGCGCAGCGCCTGCATCGGATCCAGCGCCAGCACCACCAGCAGCCATTGCGCCAGGGCCGCCGCGGCCAGGGGCATGCCCAGGCGGAAGGCCCCGCGCTCGCGCCAGGCGGCCACCAGGGCGAACAGCGCCAGGATGGCGAAGGCACCCAGCAGGAAGCGCAGGTCCAGCTCGGGCCACCAGCCGGCGGCCTGCAGCCGGGGTTGCCGCAGCTTGACCAGCACCCCGAGCACCAGCGGAAAGATCACCAGCAACGGCAGGAACAGCCGCCGTACCCAGGCCAGGGCGCCCTGCCCCTGCAGCAGCACCCAGGCGCCGAGGGCGGCGCAGGCCGGAATGGCCGGCAGGATGTAATAGGGTTTCTTGAAGGTGGGAATCGACAGGGCCACCACGATCAGCGCGGCGAAGCCGGCCAGCTGGAGCAGCAGGCGACTGTCCGCCTGCGCCTGGCGCTGCCGCCAGTGGTGTCTCAGCGTCGGCAGGGCCAGCAGCGCCAGGGGAAAGGCCGGGGCGTAGCGGTAGAGGCCCAGCTGCAGGAAGTACCACCAGGGATAGCCGGCACCGTCGGTGTCGTCCAGCCGTCCGGAGACCTGCATGCGCAGCACGTCTTCGACGAAGAGCGGGCCGCCGGTACGCCAGGCCAGGCCGAACAGCAGGGCGCAGCACAGCGCCAGCACCACGGCGCCGACCAGGCCGTAGCCGAAGCTGCGCCGCCAGTCGCCCTGCACCAGCCAGTAGACGCAGACCACGCCACAGGGCTCGATCAGGCCCAGCGGCCCGCGCACGGCGAAGCCGGCGGCCATGCACAGGAACACCAGGCCGCGCCGCCGGGACAGGCCGCGCTGATCGGCGCTCCACAGCAGATAGAAGCAGCCCAGTGCCGCCAGGGTGACGAATTGATCGAGGCAGATGGAGCGCGCCTTGGCCAGGAAGCCATTGGTGAGCAGCAGCACCAGCACCGCCAGCAGGCCCCAGGCGCGGGACCGCTCGGCCAGCAGGCGATAGAGCAGCCCGACGATGGCCGCCGAGGCCAGAGCGGTGGGCATCACCGTGGCCAGGCGATTGACCTCGCCGAACAGCTGGGCGAAGACGTCGATCAACAGGGTGGAGGTGGCGGGATAGTCGGGATAAGGCTGTCCGTAGCTGGTCGGGAAGGCACTGGCCCCATGGCGAAACATCTCCTGGGCGAAGAGTGCGAAGCGGCCGTCGAAGCCGATGAAGGGCTGCTCCCACAGCCCCAGGGTGAACAGCGGCACCGCCAGCAGACACAGCGCCAGACTTTCGAGGCGCAGGCGCGCCGGACTCGGGATGGACGACACGCGGCAGGACTCCGGCAGGCTGGGAAGGACGGGCTCGCGACCCGGCGCCACTATCGCCGAACAACCTTAGGGATCGCTGAAACCAGGCTGACGGCAGGCTGACAGAAGCCGCAGGACAGAGCGGTTCGGCCGCGAGGCGGTGGCGACTATGCCGCTGCATTGAAAATTTTTCATGACAGCTGCATCCAGGGCACCGGCTGCCGGGTATAGCCCCTACAGTCCAGTTGACTGTGCCCCTCTCAATCCGGAGCAAGCGCATGAACAACACCTATAGCCGTTGCAGCATCCTGGCCCTCACCGCCCTGCTGAGCACCCCGCTGCTGGCGCAAGGGGAGTTGCCCGAAGCCGTTCGCGTCCCCGCCGGCAACAGCCTGATGCTGGAAACCGTGGGCAAGGGCACCATCGTCTACGAGTGCCGCGACAAGAAGGACATGCCCGGCCAGACCGAGTGGTTCTTTGTCGGTCCCAAGGCCGACCTGCATGATCGCCAGGGCAAGCAGGTGGGTCGCTACTACGGTCCGCCCGCTACCTGGGAAGCTAGCGACGGCTCCAAGGTGGTCGGCAAGCAACTGGCGATCGCCCCCGCCGGTAGCGGCAACCTGCCCTATCAGCTGGTAGAGGCCGCGCCCGCCGAGGGCAAGGGCGCCTTCCAGGGCACCACCTACATCCAGCGCACCGCGCTCAAGGGTGGCGTGGCGCCGGCCAAGGCCTGCACCTCGGCCAACAAGGGCGAACGGCAGACCGTGAATTACCAGGCGGATTATCTGTTCTGGAAGAAGGGCTGAGGTCCAGGGGACAGCCAGGCGCGGATCGGCTAGGCTCGGCTGATCCGGTCGCCACCCTGGCGTCCCCAGCCTGGCGCGATTTCGTGACCGACCGCTCCCCTGATCCAGCCGCCCTGCTCGCCGCCTGTGCCCGGGGCGAGCGCGCCGCCCTGCAGCGGCTCTACCAGAACGAGGCGCCGCTCTTGCTGGGCATCGTCCTGCGCCTGGTGCGCGATCGCGGACTGGCCGAGGACATCCTCCACGACGCCTTTCTGCGCATCTGGCGCGGCGCCGCCGGATTCGCCCCGGAGCGCGGTACGGCCCGCGGCTGGATGTGCAGCATCGCGCGCAACCTGGCGCTCAACGCCTTGCGCGATCGCCAGCGCCTGGTGCCCCTGGCGGACGGGTGGGAACCCCTGGCCGAGTCGGCCGATCCGGCGCGAGAGGCCGACGGCCGTCGGCTGGAGGGCTGTCTGCAGAACCTGGAAGCGCCGCGGCGGGAGGCCATCCTGGCCGCCTACCTGGACGGCTGCTCCCATGGCGAGATCGCCCAGCGCCTGCAGGCACCGCTGGGCACGGTGAAGAGCTGGGTCACGCGCGGCCTCAAGGCGCTCAGGGAGTGCATGACATGAACGACGATACTCCCCTGCCCCCGGACGAAGAGCGCGAACGCCTGGCCGGCGAATACGTGCTCGGTACCCTGGACGCCAGGGAGCGCCGTCGCGTGCAAGGTGCGCTGGCGACGGACTCCCGGCTGGCCGCCGCGGTGGCGCGCTGGGAGGCGCGGCTGCAGCCGCTGGCCGAGCGGGTGCAGCCCGTCGAACCCGGCGCGAATCTCTGGCCGCGCATCGAACGCAGTCTGGGTGAGGCCGACGCCAAGGCCACCACCCGGCGTGAGTCGCTGTGGCACCGCCTGGCACTCTGGCAGGGCCTGAGTGCGGCAGGACTGGCCGCCAGCCTGGTGCTTGGCGTGCTGTTGCTGATGCGTCCGGTCCCCACGCCAAGCTACCTGGTGGTGCTGGCCGCGCCCAGCGATCGAACGCCCGGCTGGGTGATCCAGACCGCCAGCGCCCATGACCTGCAGCTGATTCCCCTGGGGCGCGACGCCGTGCCGAGCGGCAAGACGCTGCAATTCTGGACCAAGGCCGACGCCTGGCAGGGTCCGGTATCCCTGGGTCTGGTACAGCCGGGACGCACCCTGCAGGTACCGCTAAACCAGCTGCCGCCGCTGGAAGCCAATCAGCTGTTCGAGCTCACCCTGGAAGACCAGGGCGGCTCGCCTACCGGCCGACCCACCGGGCCGATCCAGTTCATCGGCCGGGCGGTCAAGGTGCTCTAGGCCGACGTCTCAGCTCTTGCGGTGGATGTTGAAATTGCTGAACGCCTGACAGGTCGCCATCAGCTGGATGCGGTTGATGTTGACGTGCTTGGGCTGGTTCAGCGTCCAGTGGATGGATTCGGCGATGTCGTCCGGGGTCAGGGGTTCGGTGCCGGCATAGACGGCATCGGCCTTGGCCTTGTCACCCCCGAAGCGCACCACCGAGAATTCGCTTTCGGACAGGCCCGGCTCAATGTTGGTCACCCGCACCCCGGTGCCCAGCAGATCGGATCTCAGGCTCAGGCTGAATTGCTTGAGGAAGGCCTTGGTGGCGCCATAGACATGGCTGCCCGGATAGGGATAGTCGCCCGCCACCGAGCCCAGGTTGACGATACCGGCCCCGGCGCCATGGGCGATCAGCCGCGGCAACAGCAGGCGGGTGCAATAGAGCATGCCCTTGATGTTGGTATCGACCATGGTGTCCCAGTCGTCCAGGTCGCAGCTCTGGGCGGGCGTGTTGCCCAGCGCCAGACCGGCGTTGTTGACCAGGGCGCGCAACTGGTTGAATTCTTCCGGAAGGCCGGCGACCGCGGCTTCCACGGCGGCACGATCCTGGACGTCCAGCACCAGCGGCAGCACCTTGGCCTGACCGGACAATTCCTCGGCCAGGGCGTGCAGGCGATCCTCGCGGCGACCGGTGATGACGATCGACCAGCCGTCCTTGGCGAAGCGGCGAGCGGTGGCGGCGCCGAAGCCGGAGGTGGCGCCGGTGATGAAGATCGAAGACATGAAAGATTCCTTCTGCGAGGGAGGTTGGCCGAGGCCCACGATAGCTCAGGGGCATTGGTCAGGCGAATACCCAGATCGCCACAAATCCAGCGGATCAGTTATAACGCCTTGGTATTGCAGGGTTTTCCGCGCACTGGCGAATTTTTGAACAGTTCTCGCCAGGCCAGGCGCCCTGGGCCTCACGCCCGGCTATGCCAAGCTTATCCACAGGACGATCCACGGAATTCCTGTACAGAACTCGGACCGGGCTTCAGGTGGATAAGTCCGCTGCCACGAGCCAGGCAGGCGGTTCGGCCGGCGCCAGTCCGGTGCAGGCTGCCTCGACACAGGCGGCGAGGCCGGCGAAGCGCAGCTCGCGCCCGGTGAGGCCCGGGCCGTAGTGGGCGAACTTGCCGGAATTGGTCAGCAGGGTGCGGGCCTGGGGCGGCACCAGGGGTTCGCCGAGCATGCACCAGCAGGTGTCCCCGACCAGTTGGGCACCGAAGGCTTCCAGCTCGGCCAGGCTGCCAGACCGTTCGGCCGCCGCGCGCACCTCGCGGCCCAGGGTGATCACCAGCGCCACCTCGGGATGCCGCTGCCGCCCGCGACAGAGTTCGGCCAGGCGCTGGCACTCCTCGGCGGAGAAATGCGGATTGCCCAGGGCCACCAGCTGCACCTCGCGCGCGACGGCGCTGTCCAGTTCGGCCCAGGCCTGGCACAGATCGGCCAGGGTGATGTCTTCGATCTCCAGCTCGGGTGCGGCCACCGCGGCCAGGGTCGGCGCCTCGGGCGTCACCCCGACCAGATGGAACAGCGGCGCCGCCGAGGTGGTGGCGAAGGCGGCGCCAAAGGCCTTGAGATCGTCGCGACTGGGCTGGCTGTTTTCCAGCCCCAGCACCGCCGGAATCCGGGTAGGCGAGCGCAGGCCGATCCAGTAGCCGAGCAGTGGATAGAAGGCGTCGTCATGGCCCTCGGGTACGGTGACCCGGAAGACCTTGGCTGCGCGGCGACCGCTGTCCAGGTGGCAGCCGGCCAGAGGAGCCCGACCGGTCAGGGCGGTACAGATATCGAGGAAGTCGGCGTACTTCTGGGTGCGCGCGCCCAGTACGCTGTTGGCGAAGACCACGGCATTGGATTCGGCCCAGACCACCTGCTCACCCAGGGTCGGGGCGCTGTCCAGCAGATAGGGGGCACAGGTAAAGGTGGGACGGCAGCCTAGGGCCACATAGGCCTCGGCCAGGGCAGAGGCCGGCTCACCCAACGCCGGCGCCACGCCCTGCGCGCGCCAGCGGCGTTGATCCACCGATACCGCATTGAGAGTCGTAGGTACCTGTACCCGACCGCCCCACTCCACCAGGCGCTGGGCGAAGGCCAGGCTGGCCGGACCGGTGTAGATGCAGCCGTCGATATGGGCCTGGGTGATGTCGAGCAGCTCGCGGGCACCCTGCAGGTGCGCCATGCGCACCAGGATCTTCATCGCCGCCTGGACGGCCTGGCCCTCGGCGCCCGCCAGCTTGGCCTGGTCGGTCGCGCTCAGCTGCAGGTCGGCAGGGGCCTCGCTAGTGGAGTCGGGAAAGAACTCTCCCGGCGCGCCGACCCAGCCATCGTTTACCGCGATCTCATCCTGCTCGGCGAGCGCGGCGAAGGCCTCGGCGCCCAGGCTGACCACCGGCAGGGAGCGACCGAAGAGTTCTTCCGCAACGATGGCACCCAGGCTGAGGATCTCGTCCGGCTCGTCCAGTACCAGCGCTGCCGGTCCGCGTCCCGCCAGCAACAGCTCCAAGAGCACGGCGCTGCCGGTGCAGGAACCGCGTCCACTGGGAATGGCCAGGATGCGTCCGGCCAGTTCCAGGCCGTGCAGGGGATGGTGGCGATCGATCACCCGACCGCTGGCCGGATCGACGCCACCCCAGAAACTCAGGCCCAGGGGCGCCCAGGCCAGGCGTCCCCGGGCATGGCCCGCGACCAGACAGCGACCGCGGACCGCTGCCACCGCTAGTGGCCGCCCAGGTAGGCTTCGCGCACCTGGGGATTGGCCAGCAATTCCTGGCCACTGCCGCTCATGCGGATCTCGCCGGTGACCATCACATAGGCGCGGTCGGACAGGCGCAGGGCATGGTTGGCGTTCTGCTCCACCAGGAAGATGGTCATGCCGCTCTGGGCCAGCTCGCGCAGGATCTGGAAGATCTGCTTCACCACGATGGGCGCCAGGCCTAGGCTGGGTTCGTCGAGCAGCAGCAGCTTGGGTCGCGCCATCAGCGCCCGGGCGATGGCCAGCATCTGCTGTTCGCCGCCGGACATGGTCATGGCGCGCTGGTTGCGACGCTCCTTGAGCCGCGGGAAGAGCTCGAACATGCGCTGCATGTCCTCGTCCACCCAGCGGGTGCCGATGGGAATGGTACCCATCAGCAGATTCTCCTCGACCGTCATGTCGGGAAACACATGGCGCCCCTCCGGTGACTGGGCGATGCCGTTGGAGGCCACGTAGTGGGCGTTCTTGCGGGTGATGTCCTCGCCCCGGTAGAGGATCTGCCCGTTGCGCGCCTGGGGCTGGCTGAAGATGGACATCAGCAGGGTGGACTTGCCGGCGCCGTTGGAGCCGATCAGGCTCACCGTCTCGCCCTCGTTGATGGACAGGGAGACGCTCTTCAGCGCCTGGATCGGCCCGTAGAAGACGTCGACGTTACGGAATTCCAGGATCGGCGTGGTCATGCCACCTCCTCTTCTTCGGCGCCGAGGTAGGCGGCGATGACCTTGGGATCGTTGCGGATATCGGCCGGCAGGCCGCGGGCGATGACCTGGCCATGGTCCAGCACCACGATGTGGTCGGAGATGTTCATCACCATGCCCATGTCGTGCTCGATCAGCACCACGGTGATGCGGTGCTGGTCGCGCAGCAGGCGGATCATCCCGGCCAGCGCCTCGGTCTCGGCCGGGTTGAGACCGGCGGCGGGTTCGTCCAGGCAGACGATCTCCGGACGGGTGCACATGGCGCGGGCGATTTCCAGGCGGCGCTGCTGGCCGTAGGAGAGTTCGCCGGCCAGACGATTGGCGTGGTCCACCAGGTCCACCACTTCCAGCCAGTAGAAGGCCGTATCCAGCGCCTTTTCCTCGGCACGGCGATAGCCGGGGGTATTGAGGATGCCGGTGATCAGGTTGCGGTTGCACTGCATGTGCTGCGCCACCAGCAGGTTCTCCACTACCGACATCTCCTTGAACAGGCGGATGTTCTGGAAGGTGCGGGCGAGCCCTGCGCGGTTCACCAGGTGAGTACCGCCGAACATCTTGTACCAGAGCCGGCTGCCGAACTGCACCGGATTGACGAAGTCGGTGGCCTGGAAGCGCTCGCCCATGATCTTGCCGACGCGGGTCGAACGGCCATCGGCGGTATCCAGGCGGATCTCGCCATCGGTGGCCTTGTAGAAGCCGGTCAGGCAGTTGAACACCGTGGTCTTGCCGGCGCCGTTGGGGCCGATCAGCGCGGTGATGGAGTGTCGCTGAATATCGAAGGACACGTCCGAGAGGGCCTTGATACCCCCGAATCTCATGCCCAGACCGCTGACGGTCAGAATGTTGTCGCTCACGGCGCCACTCCCTTGCGAATCGCGAAGCCACTGCGGGCGATACGGATCAGGCCACGCGGCCGCCACATCATCATCACCACCATCAGCACGCCGAAAACCAGCATGCGGATGTCGCCGAATTCGCGCAGCAGCTCGAACAGCAGGGTCATGACGAAGGCCGAGACCACCACCCCGACGGTGGAGCCCAGGCCGCCCAGTACCACGATGGCCAGCACCAGCACCGACTCGAAGAAGTTGAACGAGGCCGGGTTGATGAAGCCCTGGTAGGTGGCGAAGAACACCCCGGCCAGGCCTGCGGTGGAAGCACCGATCATGAAGGCGGAAAGCTTGACCAGCACATGGTTCAGACCCATGGCGCGGCAGGCGATCTCGTCTTCGCGCAGGGCTTCCCAGGCGCGGCCGACCGGCATGCGGGTCAGGCGGTGCTTGATGTAGAGCACCAGCAGCACCACCAGGAACAGCACGGTGTAGATGAAGATCATCGTCGCGTTGGGGTTGTAGCTGATGCCCAGCAGCTCGTGGATGGGCACCCCGCCCTCCTTTGCCCGGCGGCCGAATTCGATGCCGAAGAAGGTCGGCGAAGGCGCAGCGATGCCGTTGGGGCCCTTGGTCACTTCCAGCCAGTTGTTGAGCACCAGGCGGATGATCTCGCCGAAGCCGAGGGTGACGATGGCCAGGTAGTCCCCGTGCATGCGCAAGACCGGGAAGCCCAGTATCGCTCCCGCCACCGCCGCCATGACCGCCGCGAGCGGCAGCATGGTCCAGAAGCCCAGCCCGAGGTACTGGTAACCCAGCGCCAGACCGTAGGCGCCGATGGCATAGAAGCCGACGTAGCCGAGGTCGAGCAGACCGGCCAGGCCCACCACGATATTCAGGCCCAGGCCCAGCAGCACGTAGATCAGGCAGAGGATGATCACCGTCAGCCAGTACTTGGTGGCCAGGAAGGGAAAGGCGATGGCCACCAGAATGACGATGGGCAGGATGAATCTCAGGTTGGACTTGTGCCCCGGCGGCAGCACATGGACACCGCCGTCGTTGCGCTTGAAGGACTCGATCCAGTCACGGCCCTTGGCGGTCTGGCCAAACAGGCTGAGCAGGAAGCGGCCGGCCATGACCACCGCGACCATGATGCCGACGCGACCGGGCTCGAGGTTGTAGCCGTAGCCGTCGAGCACGATGCCGACGATGGGGCCGAACAGGATCAGCGAGACCAGACCCACCATGAGGGTGTCGCGCAGCACGACCTTGAGGTCGAAGGAGGAAGACGTCTGACTCATGGATTACACCTTCGTGACCTGGGGTTTGCCGAGCAGCCCCTGGGGCCTAAAGATCAGGATCGCCACCAGCAGCGAGAAGCTGAAGACGTCCTTGTAGTCCGAGTTCACCAGGCTGGCGAACTGGGCTTCGGAGATGCCGAGGATGATGCCGCCGAGCATGGCGCCGGGCAGCGAGCCGATGCCGCCGAGCACCGCCGCGGTAAAGGCCTTGATGCCGATGATGAAGCCGGCATAGAAGTCGAAGGTGCCGTAGTTGAGGGTGATCAGCACCCCGGCCAGCGCTGCCATGGCCGCACCGATGATGAAGACGTAGGAGATCACCCGGTCGGTGTTGATGCCGAGGATCTGCGCCATCTTGCGATCCTGCTGGGTGGCCCGGCACATGCGGCCGAGGGTGGTCTTCTGGATCACGTAGGTGAGCAGGCCCATGCCGATGATGGAGGCCAGGATAATGAAGATCTTGGTGTAGGTGATGATCACGAAGCCGTCGCCGATGTGCAGGCGCAGGGCTCCGTCGAGCAGCGTCGGTACCCCCTGCTGGCGCGCGCCCTGGGCGAGCTGCACGTAGTTCTGCAGGATCAGCGACATGCCGATGGCCGAGATCAGCGGCGCCAGGCGCGTGGAGTTGCGCAGCGGCTTGTAGGCGATGCGCTCGATGGCCCAGCCGTACACGGAGGTGACCACCACGGTGAAGATCAGGGTGCCGAGGATCAGCACCGGGAAGGAATGCAGGCCGAACACGCTCAGCAGGGCGATGCCGATGGCGGCGAGATAGGCCGACACCATGTACACGTCGCCGTGGGCGAAGTTGATCATGCCGATGATGCCATAGACCATGGTGTAGCCGATGGCGATGAGTCCGTAGACCGAGCCCAGGGTCAGGCCGTTGACCAGTTGTTGCAGGAAGATACCGTCCACGTTTGCAGTCTCGCGCTGGATGGATGACGAGGGCCGCCGGCCGCCACCTCGTCCTGGGGCGGAGACGAGGCGGCGGCGGGCGGATTCACGCGAGGATCAGGGCAGCTGGTGGTACTTGCCCTTGTCGTCCCATTCGTACATCACGTAGTCGGAGACCTTGAGGTCGCCCTTGCTGTCCCAACTCTTCTCACCCAGGACGGTGTTGACGCTGTGGGACTTCAGCCACTCGGCGGCCTTGGCGCCGTCGGTGCCCTTGATGCCGTTGAAGGCGGCGGCCACGGCCTGCAGCGAGGCGTAGGAGTAGAGGGTGTAGCCCTCGGGCTCGTAGCCGGACTTGCGCAGGGTTTCCACCACGGTCTTGCCGGCGGGGTTCTGCAGCGGGTCGGCGCCGAAGGTCATCAGCACGCCCTTGGTGTACTGGGCGCCACCGGCGGTGGTGACCAGGTCGGCGGAGACGATGCCGTCGCCGGAGACGAACTTGGCGGTCACGCCCTGCTCGCGCATCTGACGAACCAGCGGACCGGCCTCGGGGTGCAGGCCGCCGAAGTAGACCACGTCGGCGCCGGAGGCGCGGATCTTGGTGACCAGGGAGTTGAAGTCCTTCTCGCCGCGGGTCAGGCCCTCGTAGAGCACCTCTTTCACGCCGCGCTTGTTGAGCTGCGCCTTGGTGGCGTCGGCCAGGCCCTGACCGTAGGTGTCCTTGTCGTGGATGATGGCGACCTTCTTGGCCTTGAGGGTGTCGACGATGTAGTCGCCGGCGACGATGCCCTGCTGGTCGTCACGTCCGCACATGCGGAACACGCCGGTCAGGCCACGCTCGGTGATCTTGGGATTGGTGGACGCCGGGGTGATGGAGATGATGCCGGCTTCGTCGTAGATCTCCGAGGCGGGCATGGTGTTGGAGGAGCAGAAGTGGCCGATCACGGCCTTGACCTTCTCGGAGTCCACCAGGCGGTTGGCCACGGCCACGGCCTGCTTGGGCTCGCAGGCGTCGTCGCCCTGCACCAGCTTGATCTTCTCGCCATTGATGCCACCGGCGGCGTTGATGTCCGCCGCGGCCTGGGTAGCCCCCTTCCAGAACTGCTCGCCATAGGCGGCGCTGGCCCCGGTGAAGGGACCGGCGACACCGATCACGACGTCGGCATGCGCCAGGGAGGAGAGAGTGAACGCAGAACCGATAGCGAGAGCCAGAATGCCTTTTCTGTAAATCTTCGACATGGGAGGTTTGCTCCAGAGGGTGGTTGGCCTTTTCGCCGGAGCAAAGCCTGTGCCATCAGCCAGTTGTGTACCGGGCGCAAAGGCCATTTGCCGCCACCGCGATGAGCCAAAACCGCCGACAGCCTGCGGCGAGGGCCGCAGCCAGTGGAGCGGACCGCCCTTTAGACTTTTGTCGTAAGCGGCTCATTAGTCTGGATAATTCGGCGAAGCGGTAGCAGCGGGAGGGTTGAAACCCAGCGGTTTGTTACCAGATAGCAACCCGGTTGCACCTGTTTCGCACCAAAACGTAACACCGGCCCCACACTGTGCCACTAAAGTAACCATGATCTTGCGGTCGCAGGCCCCGGGCGGATCTGCCGTTCTCTCGACCTGCTTGCAGTGGTGGACAGCCAGAAAAAAGCGGCCGACTTGCACGGGTCGGGATGCGCAAATCGGCCGCTTCGGCGCGTTATCGCCCGGCCCGAGGGCCGGTGACAGCAGGTATGGCGGGGTCGCTAGAGCACCACGCGCAGGCATTGCCCGGCGTGATAGAGGGTGAAGCCGGCTTCATACATCAGGCTGCGCCACTGGCCGACCGGATTGGCATCCAGCGACGCCAGGGGCAGCGGCAGGTCGTGGCGATCGCCACTGCACAGATAGCGGGCAAAGGCCTGCCCCACCACCGTGCCCGTGGTAACCCCGCGTCCGTTGTAGCCGGTCACCGCCAGCAGGCCCGGCGCCGGTTCGAACAGTCGCATCAGATGATCGGGCGTGAAGCCGATGCGGCCCGTCCAGCTGCATTCCCACTCGACCCGTCCGAGCGCGGGGAAATAGTGCCGCTGGATGCGATCGGCCCAGGCGCGGATGAAGCCGGCCGGCCGCCCCGCCATGTTGCCGAGACTGCCCAGCAGCAGACGGCCATCGGCATCGCGGCGGATGCTGCTGAGCACCGTCCGGGTGTCCCAGGAGCCACGGCCCTGGGGCAGGATGAAATCCGCCTCCGGGCCGAGGGGCCGCGAGGCCACCTGGTAGTAGTAGCCCGGGAAGAATTGCTTGCGCAGGGTGGTCCATTCGCCTTCGGTGTAGGCGTTGGAGGCGATCACCACCTGGTCGGCGGTGACCCGCCCCTGGGGGGTTTCCACCTGCCAGCGTTCGCCGATCCGCTGCAGGCGCTGCACCGAACTCTGCTCGAACAACTCGCCGCCTTCCTGGCGCAGCGCCCTGGCCAGGCCCAGGGCATACCCCATGGGCACCAGGGTACCGGCGCGATGATCGAGCAGCGCACCACTGATGTCGCGGGTACCACAGGCGCTGTAGCAGGCTTCGCCTTCCAGCAGCTCGACCCGGGCGCCGCGGCGCTGCCATTGCTCGGCACGCTGACCAAGATCGGCCAGGCCCTTGGCGCTGTGCGCCATGTGCAGGGTGCCGGCGCGGCGCGGCTGGCAGTCGATGCCATAGCGCTCGATGAGGGCGAACACCTGACTCGGCGCATCGCCCATCACCCCCAGCAGACGCTCGCCGACCTCCGGTCCCAGGGTGGCCACCGCCTCGTCCGGCGGGATCCACATGCCGGCATTGACCAGCCCGACATTGCGACCGGAGCCGCCATGGCCGACGCCATGGGCCTCCAGCACCACCACCCGCCGCCCGGCCTGCGCCAGGTGCAGGCCGGTGGACAGGCCGGTGTAACCACCGCCGATGACGCAGACCTCGGTGTCACGCTCGCCCTGCAGCGGTGCGTCCGGCACCGCCGGATACAGCCGCTCCCATAGGCACTCTTCACGCAACTGCATTCTCTGCGCTCCTGGCGGATCCACTCAGTCGAAGACGATGCCCTGGGCCAGCGGCAACTGGCGGGAATAGTTGACGGTGTTGGTCTGGCGGCGCATGTAGGCCTTCCAGGCATCGGAGCCGGATTCGCGGCCACCGCCGGTTTCCTTCTCGCCACCGAAGGCGCCACCGATCTCGGCACCGCTCGGTCCGATGTTGACGTTGGCGATGCCGCAGTCGCTGCCGGTCGCCGACATGAAGGCCTCGGCCTCGCGCACGTCGGTGGTGAAGATGCAGGACGACAGGCCCTGGGGCACGGCGTTGTTCAGCGCCACCGCCTCGTCGAAATCGTCATAGGTCAGCACATAGAGGATGGGCGCGAAGGTCTCGTGACGCACCGCCTCGCTCTGCTCGGGCATCTCGACGATGGCCGGCGCCACATAGTAGGCCTCGGGATACCTGTCGGCCAGCTGGCGCTCGCCGCCGTAGACCACCCCACCCTCGCCACGCGCCTGCTCCAGCGCGCCCTGCATGGCCTGGAAACTGGCCGCGTCGATCAGCGGACCGATCAGGTTGCCCTCCAGCGGATGACCGATGCGGACTTTGGCATAGGCGGTCTTGAGTCGGGCGACGATCTCGTCCTTGACCGAACGATGGGCGATCAGCCGGCGCAGGGTAGTGCAGCGCTGGCCGGCGGTGCCGACGGCGCTGAACAGGATGGCACGCACCGCCATGTCCAGATCGGCGCTCGGTGCGAGGATCATGGCATTGTTGCCGCCCAGCTCGAGGATGCTGCGACCGAAGCGCGCCGCAACCCGGGGTCCTACCTCGCGACCCATGCGGGTGCTACCCGTGGCGCTCACCAGTGCCACCCGCGGATCGTCCACCAGGGCTTCACCGGCGGCGCGATCGCCAACGATGACCTGACTCAGATCGGCCGGAGCATCGCCAAAGCGCGCCAGGGCCTTCTCGAACAGCGCCTGGCAGGCCAGGGCGGTCAGCGGGGTCTTTTCCGAGGGCTTCCAGATCACCGGATTGCCACAGACCAGGGCCAGGGCGGCATTCCACGACCAGACCGCCACCGGGAAGTTGAAGGCACTGATGATGCCCACCACCCCCAGCGGCTGCCAGGATTCACGCATGTGATGACCAGGGCGCTCGGAGGCAATGGTCAGACCATAGAGCTGACGCGACAGGCCAACGGCGAAGTCGCAGATGTCGATCATCTCCTGGACTTCGCCCAGGCCTTCCTGGGTGATCTTGCCGGCTTCCCAGGACACCAGCTCGCCCAGATCGGCCTTGTGCGCGCGCAGCTCTTCACCCAGCAGCCGCACCAGTTCGCCACGCCGCGGCGCCGGCACCGCCCGCCAGGCCTGGAAGGCCCGCTCGGCACGGGAGATCTTCTGCTCCACCTCGGCGGCGCTTTCCAAGGCGACGCTGCCCAGTTGGCTGCCGTCGATGGGGGAATGCACCCGGTGCTCGCCTTGGGTGTAGTGCTGGACAGGAACGCCGAGGCGTTCCAACAGGGCCTTGCTCATGCTGAGGTCTCCGCAGAGTGGGAATCGTCCCTGAGTATGGTCAGCCCAGCGGCGCCGGACAACCGACCTTTGCTCGGCATATCATTCCCTTTTTTCATGCCGCGAGTCCGCTCATGCAACGTCGCCACCTGCCGTCCATCACCGCCATGCAGTGCTTCGAGGCGGTCGCGCGTCACCTGAGCTTTACCCGCGCGGCCGACGAACTGGCCCTGACCCAGAGCGCCGTCAGCAAGCAGGTCGCCCAGCTCGAGGACCTGCTGCAGCACAGCCTGTTTCGCCGGGTCCGCCGTCGCCTGCAACTCACGCCGGCGGGCGCGCTCTACCTGGCCGAGGTGGACAAGATCCTCAACCAGCTGGAGATGTCGGCGCGCTACCTGAGATCCTATGGCGGCGAGACCGAGGTGCTGCGCGTGGCCACCCCGCCGACCTTCGGCGAACGCTGGCTGGTGCCACGGCTGAAGGGCTGGCGCCTGCGCTTTCCCAACATCCACCTGGACGTCTCCAGCGCCCTGGAGCCGGTGGACTTCCGCGATCCCCGCCATGACGTGGCACTGTTCTATGGTCATGGCAGCTGGCCGGGTGCCGAGTGCGAACTGCTGCTACACGAGCACATGGTCGCGGTCTGCGCGCCGGATCTGCTGCCCACCGAGGGCATCGCCGGACCGGAGCAACTGGTGGACTTCGTGCTGCTGCAGAACACCACCCGCCCGGAGTCCTGGCACGACTGGTACGCCAGCCTCGGGCGCGAGGAGGTGCACAGCCATCACGGGCCGCGCTTCGACACCTTTACCCTCTGTGCCCGCGCCGCCCAGGAAGGCTGCGGTGTGGCGCTGCTGCCGGAATTCCTGGTGGCCGAAGAACTGGCCTCCGGCCGCCTGGTGCTCGCCTGGCCCCACCGCCTGGCCAGCCCCCACGCCTACTGGCTGGCCTATCCGGAACAGATGGCCGAGGTGCCCAAGGTGCGCAGCTTCATCGAATGGATTCGCGAGAAGGCGTAATGCCTGGGCCAATCGCGGCCATGGGTCGCTCCTACAGCGGGAGGCACGCCGGTTTATCGCGATCTTGCCGGGGCTAATGCCAGCTCGGATAACCCCCTCTCCCTCTGGGAGAGGGCCGGGGTGAGGGTAGGACCCGCGATGAACTCTTCAGTGGAAAAGGCTGCGCCGTTTTCACGCTGCGGGTGTATTCCTATAGCGATAAGACAGTTGCTCCCCTGGAGAAGCGGTCGCTACGGCGCACCGGCATGGCCGCGATACAAAGGTCCCCGGCACCCGTACCCGAAACGAAAAAACCCGGCCGAAGCCGGGTTTTTCTCATGCAGGGTCGTCTCAGACGCCGGAGGCTTCCGCCGCCGCCACGTCCTTGATCGACAGCTTGATGCGACCGCGGTTGTCCACGTCCAGCACCAGCACCTTCACTTCCTGACCTTCCTTGAGGACGTCGGTGACCTTCTCGATGCGCTGATCGCTGATCTGCGAGATGTGCACCAGACCGTCCTTGCCTGGCAGGATGTTGACGAAGGCACCGAAGTCGACGATCCGCTCGACCTTGCCGACGTAGATCTTGCCGATCTCGGCCTCGGCAGTGATGCCCAGAACGCGCTGCTTGGCCGCTTCAGCCGCTTCGCGGGTCTCGCCGTAGATCTTGATGGTGCCGTCGTCTTCGATGTCGATCGAAGCCTTGGTCTCTTCGCAGATACCACGGATGGTGGCGCCACCCTTGCCGATCACGTCGCGGATCTTGTCCTGGTCGATCTTCATCGCCAGCATGGTCGGGGCGTTTTCCGACAGCTCGGCGCGGGACTCGGAGATCACCTGGTTCATCTGACCCAGGATGTTCAGACGCGCTTCCAGCGCCTGCTCCAGGGCGATCTCCATGATCTCTTCGGTGATGCCGTTGATCTTGATGTCCATCTGCAGGGCGGTAACGCCCTTGGCGGTACCGGCCACCTTGAAGTCCATGTCGCCCAGGTGATCTTCGTCACCCAGGATGTCGGTCAGGACGGCGAACTTCTCGCCTTCCTTGACCAGACCCATGGCGATACCGGCAACCGGGGCCTTGACCGGCACACCGGCGTCCATCAGCGCCAGAGAGGCACCGCAGACCGAGGCCATGGAGCTGGAGCCGTTGGACTCGGTGATCTCGGAGACCACGCGGATGCTGTAGGGGAAGGCTTCCTGGGTCGGCAGCATGGCCTGGATGCCACGACGGGCCAGGCGGCCGTGACCGATCTCGCGACGGCCCGGGCTGCCCATGCGGCCGCACTCGCCGACCGAGAAGGGCGGGAAGTTGTAGTGCAGCATGAAGCTGTCACGACGCTCGCCTTCCAGGGTGTCCAGCAGCTGGGCATCGCGGGCGGTACCCAGGGTCGCGGTGACCAGGGCCTGGGTTTCGCCACGGGTGAACAGCGCCGAACCGTGGGTCTTCTTCAGGGTGCCGACTTCGATCTGCAGCGGGCGAACGGTGCGGGTGTCACGGCCGTCGATACGCGGCTTGCCGTCGACGATGTTCTGGCGCACGGTGCGGTATTCCAGCAGACCGAAGGTCTCCTTGACCTCGGCTTCGCTGTACTGACCGTTCTCGCCGGCCAGCTTGGCGATGGCCTGGTCACGCAGGGCGCCCAGGGCCGCATAGCGGTCCTGCTTGATGGTGATGGTGTAGGCACGGGACACGGCCTCGCCGACCTCGGCCTTGACGGCCTCGACCAGGGCGGTGTTCTCGGCGGGTGCCTGCCAGTTCCAGGTCGGCTTGCCGGCTTCGGCGGCGAACTGGCTGATGGCCTCGATGGCCACTTGGAATTCTTCGTGGGCGAACAGCACGCCACCCAGCATCTGGTCTTCGGTCAGCTCGTCGGCTTCGGATTCCACCATCAGCACGGCGTCACGGGTACCGGCCACGACCATGTCCAGGCTGGAGCTCTGCAGCTGCTCGTAGCTGGGGTTCAGCAGGTAGCCCAGTTCACTGTGGTAGCCCACGCGCGCAGCGGCGATGGGACCGGCGAAGGGAATGCCGGAGATGGCCAGGGCGGCGGAGGTGCCGATCATGGCGGCGATGTCCGGATCGGACTTCTTGTTGGTGCTGACCACGGTGCAGACCACCTGGACTTCGTTGAGGAAGCCTTCGGGGAACAGCGGGCGGATCGGGCGATCGATCAGGCGCGAGGTCAGGGTTTCCTTCTCGGAAGGACGGCCTTCACGCTTGAAGTAGCCACCGGGAATGCGGCCAGCGGCGTAGGTCTTCTCCTGGTAGTGCACGGACAGCGGGAAGAAGTCCTTGCCGACGGCGGGCTGCTTGGCACCGACCACGGTGACCAGCACGCTGACGTCTTCGGTGGAGACCAGCACGGCACCGGTCGCCTGGCGCGCGATGCGGCCGGTTTCCAGGGTGAAGGTCTGCTCACCGAACTTGAATTGCTTGATTACTGGATTCACAGTCTTTCCTTCTCTTTATTGCCTTGGGGGAAACGGGGGCGACCAGAGGGATTCGGACCCTCGCTGATCTCCGGGTGACGCAGGCCGATTCTGTCGGCCTCTCAAGCAAAAAAGCCGGAGGCCGGCGCGAGCCGACCTCCAGCTTCAGACTGCTTGCAGCAGGTCTGCATCGTATTAACGACGCAGGCCCAGGCGAGCGATCAGTGCGCTGTAACGAGAGGTGTCCTTGGACTTCAGGTAGTCCAGCAGCTTACGACGCTGGTTGACCATGCGGATCAGACCACGACGGCTGTGGTGATCTTTGCCGTTGGCCTTGAAGTGACCTTGCAGCTTGTCGATGTTGGCGGACAGCAGGGCAACCTGCACTTCCGGGGAACCGGTGTCGCCTTCGCTCTGCTTGAACTCGTTTACGATCTGGGCTTTGTCTTCAACGCTCAGTGCCATGATAGGGCTCCTCTGAGGAACAGGCCGGGATGGATCCCGTGCTTAAGGAAAGAGGTGTGACCGTGCCTGCTGACAGCCACCCTCGGTATCGGTCTAGGACCGAATCAGTCTACGGGGAGCAACCTGCCCCTCGTCATCAATCTCGCCGATGCCGATGAAACGACCCTGGTCGTCCTGCACCCGCATCAAGCCGAATTTCGGTGCATTGGCCGCCCGAACGGGCTGACCGTGCAACCAGTAGTAGGCGCTGTGCTGCGTCAACTGCACCAGCGGCCAGTGCTCCAGGCCACTGTCGACCGGCAGCAGGAAGCGATCCAGCGCTTCGGAACCGCCTTCGGCGTGCGCCGCCTCCAGCTCTTCCAGGCTGATGGCCTGCGCCAGGCCAAAGGGGCCGGCCTGGGTGCGGCGCAACTCGGCCACATGGGCACCACAGCCAAGACGGGCGCCGAGGTCTTCGACCAGGGTACGCACATAGGTGCCCTTGCTGCAGGCCACTTCCAGCGTCGCGCGATCTTCCTGCAACGCCAGCAGTTCCAGACAGGCAATAGTAACAGAACGCGCCTCGCGCTCCACTACTTCCCCGGCACGCGCCAGCTTGTACAGCGGCTGACCGTCGCGCTTGAGCGCCGAATACATCGGCGGGATCTGCTCTATCTGGCCGCGGAAGGCCGGCAGTGCCGCCTGGATGGCCGCTTCATCGACCGCGACCGCCCGTCGCTCCAGCACCTCACCCTCGGCATCGCCGGTGGTGGTGGTGACGCCCAGTTGCGCCACGGTGCTGTAGCCCTTGTCGGCATCCAGCAGGTACTGGGAAAACTTGGTGGCCTCGCCGAAGCACAGTGGCAGCACGCCGGTGGCCAGGGGATCCAGGCTACCGGTATGTCCGGCCTTCTCGGCATTGAGCAGCCAACGGACCTTTTGCAGGGCGGCGTTGGAGGAAAAGCCGCGCGGCTTGTCCAGCACCAGCACGCCGTGCACCTGGCGGCGAATACGCTTGACCTGGGCCACCCCTATTCCTCCCCTTCGTGGCGACGATCTTCGGCGACCGCGCGCTCGATCAGGGCCGACAGCTGGGCACCGCGACGGATGCTCTCGTCGTACTGGAAGCTCAGTTGCGGAACGGTGCGCAGCTTCATCGCCCGGCCCAGCTGCTGGCGCAGGAAGCCGGCGGCGTCCTTGAGGATGCCGATGTTCTGCTTGATGGCGTCGGCATCGTCGTCCTTGCCCAGGACGGTGATGTGCACCTTGGCATGGGACAGGTCGCGCGCGACGTCCACGCCGGTGATGGTCACCATGCCCAGTCGCGGATCCTTGATCTCGCGCTGGATCAGCAGTGCCAGTTCACGCTGCATCTGATCACCGATGCGCTGGGTACGGCTGAATTCTTTGGCCATGTCGAAACTCTCGTACGAAAGGCCGCAGACACCAGGCCTGCCAGCCATGAACCTTGGAAACGCGAACGGCAAGTCCGGACCTGGCAGGGTTCTGCCAGGTCCGCGACCTGCCGTCCTGGTGCAGGGTCGTCGTTACAGCGAACGGGCGACCTGAACCTTCTCGAACACCTCGATCTTGTCGCCTACGCGTACGTCGTTGTAGCTCTTCACGCCGATACCGCATTCCATGCCGGCACGGACTTCGGCCACGTCATCCTTGAAGCGACGCAGGGATTCCAGCTCGCCTTCGAAGATGACCACGTCTTCGCGCAGGACGCGGATCGGACGATTGCGGTGCACCATGCCCTCGGTGACCATGCAGCCGGCGACAGCGCCGAACTTGGGCGAACGGAAGACGTCACGCACCTCGGCGATACCCAGGATGTTCTCCCGGACGTCACTGCCCAGCATGCCAGTCAGCGCCTTCTTCACGTCTTCGATGATGTCGTAGATGACGTTGTAGTAGCGCATGTCGAGGCCTTCCTGCTCGACGATCTTCCGCGCCCCGGCATCGGCCCGGACGTTGAAGCCGAACAGCACGGCATTGGAAGCCAGCGCCAGGTTGGCATCGCTCTCGGTGATACCACCGACGCCACCGCCGACCACCCGCACCTGGACTTCGTCGTTGCCCAGACCGGACAGCGAGCCCTGCAGCGCCTCGAGGGAGCCCCGCACATCGGACTTGAGCACGATGTTGAGGGTCTTCTTCTCGTCCTGGCCCATGTTCTCGAAGATGTTCTCGAGCTTGCCGGCGTGAGCGCGGGCCAGCTTGATCTCGCGGAACTTGCCCTGACGGAACAGCGCCACTTCGCGGGCCTTCTTCTCGTCGGTCAGCACGGTGAGCTCGTCACCGGCATCCGGGGTGCCGTCCAGGCCAAGGATCTCGACCGGGATGGACGGACCGGCTTCCTTGATCGGCTTGCCGTTCTCGTCGAGCATGGCGCGGATGCGGCCGAAGTTGACGCCGACCAGTGCCATGTCGCCCTGACGCAGGGTACCGTTCTGCACCAGCACGGTAGCCACCGGACCACGACCCTTGTCCAGGCGCGATTCGATGACCACGCCGCGACCGGGTGCTTCCGGCGTGGCGGTCAGTTCCAGGACCTCGGCCTGCAGCAGGATGGCTTCGAGCAATTCGTCGACGCCGGTACCGGCCTTGGCCGAGACGTGTACGAACTGGGTGTCGCCGCCCCACTCTTCCGGGATCACCTGACGACCGGCCAGATCGTGCTTGACGCGATCCGGGTCGGCATCGGGCTTGTCGATCTTGTTGACCGCCACGACGATGGGTACACCCGCCGCCTTGGCGTGCTGGATGGCTTCCTCGGTCTGCGGCATGACGCCGTCATCGGCCGCGACGACCAGGATGACGATGTCGGTGGCCTTGGCACCGCGGGCACGCATCGCGGTGAACGCGGCGTGGCCAGGGGTATCCAGGAAGGTCACCATGCCACGCTCGGTTTCCACGTGGTAGGCACCGATGTGCTGGGTGATGCCGCCGGCCTCGCCCGACGCGACCTTGGCGCGACGGATGTAGTCCAGCAGCGAGGTCTTGCCGTGGTCGACGTGACCCATGACGGTCACCACCGGCGCGCGGTGCAGGGCCTTGCCGCCCTCGAACTTGAGGGACTCGGCCAGTTGATCTTCCAGCGCGTTCTCGTTGACCAGCTTGACCTTGTGGCCCAGCTCTTCGGCCACCAGCTGCGCCGTCTCGCGGTCGAGCACCTGGTTGATGGTGGCGGGAGACCCCATCTTGAACATGAACTTGATGACTTCGGCGGCCTTCACCGACATCTGCTGAGCAAGCTCAGAGACGGTGATGGTCTCGCCTAGATTGACTTCGCGCACTACAGGTCCTGTCGGGCTCTGGAACCCGTGTTGGTTTCGCTTCTTGAGTCGCGACTTGCCACCGCGACCACCGCGCCGGCCAAAGCCTTCTTCCTCGTCGTCGCCACTGCGCACGGTACGGGGAGCTGCGACCTTGTCCTTGATCGACGGGCGATGTTGGGCGTTCTTGCGCTCGCGACGCTCGTCTTCGTCGCGCTTGCTGCTCGGCGCAGGATGCACGGGACGACGCGGCTCTTCGCGCTTGCGCTCGCCGGCCGGATCGGCCTTCTTGACCTCGGCGGCAGCCTCGGCAGCGGGTTGCTGCTCGGCCACCACGGCCGGGGCTTCCGACGCGGCCGGTGTCGCAGCCTCGGCGGCGACCGCCTGCTGCTGCGCGGCCTGGGCAGCGGCTTCGGCCTGCTGCTGGGCAGCCGCTTCGGCGGCGCGCTGAGCTTCTTCCTCGGCACGTGCCTGGGCCGCAGCCTCGTCGGCCGCGCGCTGGGCTTCCTGCTCGCGGCGCTGTTCGGCCTCGAGTTCAGCGGTACTGCGCTTGACGAAGGTCTTCTTCTTGCGCACTTCGACGCTGACTGTCTTGCTGCCGGCCACTTTCAGCGTGGTCTGGGTCTTGCGCTGCAGGGTGATCTTGCTCGGCTCGTCGAGCTGCGCCGTCCCCTTGAGATGCGTCAGCAGGGCCTGCTTCTCCGCATCGCTCACCAGCTGCTCAGCACTGCTGTGCGTCAGACCTGCCTCGCGCATCTGCTGTAGCAGACGTTCCACCGGCGTATTGACCGTTTGGGCCAGTTCTTTCACCGTGACTTGCGTCATGCACTTCTCTCCTCAGACTGCGCCGCTTACTCGAACCAATGGGCACGGGCAGCCATGATCAGCTTGCCGGCACGCTCTTCGGTCATGCCGTTGATGTCGAGCAGGTCGTCGATCGACTGCTCGGCGAGCTCTTCGCGATTCACCACGCCACGCTGGGCCAGCGCGCTGGCGAGCTGGGGGTCCATGCCGTCGAGGGTCAGCAGATCTTCGCTGGGGCTCTTCTGTTCTTCGGTCGCGATGGCCCGGGTCAGCAGGCGATCCTTGGCCCGGGTACGCAGCTCGTTGACGATGTCTTCGTCGAAGCCATCGATGTTGAGCATCTCTTCCATGGGCACGTAGGCCACTTCCTCGAGGGAGGTGAAGCCTTCTTCCACCAGCACCTGCGCCAGCTCCTCGTCGACATCCAGCTCGTCGATGAAGCGCTGGATGATGTCGCCGGTCTCGGCCTGCTGCTTGGCGTTGATGTCCGCCTCGGTCATCACGTTGAGCGTCCAGCCGGTCAGCTGACTGGCCAGGCGCACGTTCTGACCGCCACGGCCAATGGCCTGGGCCAGGTTGTCCTCGGCGACGGCGATGTCCATGGTACGGCTGTCTTCGTCGACGATGATCGAGGCGACTTCGGCCGGGGCCATGGCGTTGATGACGAACTGCGCCGGGTTGTCGTCCCAGAGGACGATATCGACCCGCTCGCCACCCAGCTCACCGGATACCGCCTGGACGCGCGAACCGCGCATGCCGATGCAGGCACCCTGGGGATCGATGCGCTTGTCCTTGGAACGGACGGCGATCTTGGCCCGCGAACCCGGATCCCGGGCGGCGGCCATGACATCGATCAGCTGCTCGGAAATTTCCGGCACCTCGATGCGGAACAGCTCGATCAGCATCTGCGGATCGGTACGCGACAGCATCAGCTGCGGACCGCGGTTCTCCGTGCGGATTTCCTTGAGCAGGGCACGCAGACGCACGCCCATGCGGAAGGTCTCGCGGGGAATGATGTGCTCGCGCGGCAGCAGCGCCTCGGCATTGTTGCCCAGGTCGACGATCACGCTGTCACGGGTGACCTTCTTGACGGTACCGGAGATGATCTCGCCGACCTTCTCGCGATAGGCGTCCACCACCTGAGCCCGCTCGGCCTCGCGCACCTTCTGCACGATCACCTGCTTGGCGGTCTGGGCGGCGATCCGACCGAATTCGATGGACTCGATCTTTTCTTCGATCACTTCACCGGCCTTGACGCCGGGATGCTCTTCCTGGGCGTCTTCCACCGTCAGATGCGAATCGGGCAGCTGATAGTCTTCGTCTTCCACCACGGTCCAGCGACGGAAGGTTTCGTAGCTGCCGTTGTGTCGGTTGATCGACACCCGCAGATCCACATCTTCTTCATAGCGCTTCTTGGTAGCCGTGGCGAGAGCCAACTCCAGTGCCTCGAAGATGACGCCGGGTGGAACACCCTTCTCGTTCGAAACAGATTCCACTACCAGCAGAACTTCTTTGCTCATCTTACGCCTCGTATTCGCAATCCTTGGGATCCGCGGTCTCGCGCTCAAATCACTCGAAACGGGGAACGACGTTGGCCTTGTCGATCATCTCGATGGGCAGCAGATACTCATGCTCGTCCACCTGCACCACGACGTCCTGGTCTTCCACACCGCGCAGCAAACCCTGGAAATTACGTCGCCCTTCGAAGGGCGACCGAAGTTTGACCTTGACCTGTTCACCGGCGTGGGCAGCGAATTGCTCCAGCGTGAACAGCGGTCTATCCATACCGGGGGAAGACACCTCGAGGGTGTATTCATTGGTGATGGGATCTTCCACATCGAGTACGCCACTTACCTGGCGACTGACGGCCTCGCAATCTTCGACGAGAATGCCGTTGGGATGATCGATATAGACACGCAGTAGCGAATGCCGCCCTTGGGAGATGTACTCGACACCCCAGCAGACATAGCCAAGCGCCTCGACGACGGGGGCCAGCAAGGCCTGCAACTGTTCTAGCTTGCTCGACACCTGGTTGCCTCGCGTTTTTTGAGAATAAAAAATGGGCATTACGCCCATCCCTAAGAGGTCTGCGCAAGAAAGCGCGACCCGAACTGTCCAGCCAACAAAAAGCCCCTATAAAGGGGCTTTAAAAAACTGGTTGCGGGGGCTGGATTTGAACCAACGACCTTCGGGTTATGAGCCCGACGAGCTACCAGACTGCTCCACCCCGCGTCAAAGCTGGAGCGAGATTATATTCAACTGAACCCTAGGAGTCAACCTACTCTCTCGCCGCGTCCTGCAGGACGTCTTTGCTATTTGGTGCCGAAGATGGGACTCGAACCCATACAGCCTGTGGCCACTACCCCCTCAAGATAGCGTGTCTACCAATTCCACCACTTCGGCATGAAACCTTTGAAACCTACTTGGACTCCTGGGGCACGTCCCCGGAAGTACCACCCTGGGCAGCGCTAGGCTGACTCAGGGGAACATCGTTACCATCCTGCTTCGGCTGAGGAGCCTGCTGGACCGGCTGAGTGGGCAGACCCACTTCGCGCAGACTCAGCGCATGGTTCTTGGCGAAGTACGCCAGACCCAGGCTAGTCGCGAAAAAAACCGCGGCTAGTATAGCAGTAAAGCGACTCAGAAAGGTAGCAGAACCTTGGCTACCGAATACGGTACCCGAGGCGCCCGCACCAAAGGATGCACCGGCTTCGGCACCCTTGCCCTGCTGCATCAATACCAGCACGATCAGGCCAAGCGCCATCAGCAAGTGGATCACGACAACTGCAGTTTCCAACATTATCCACGTCCTGCAGCGCGGCAAATCGCACTGAACTCTTCAGCATTCAGGGAGGCTCCACCTACCAGCCCCCCATCGATATCCGGCATGCCGAACAATTCGGCAGCGTTGGCGGCCTTGACACTGCCGCCATACAACAACTGAAGGCCTTCAGCGACCCCAGCATCGGCCTCGCGCACCAGGGCGCGAATCGCCGCATGAACCTCTTGCGCCTGCTCCGGCGTCGCCGTGAGCCCCGTACCTATCGCCCAGACCGGCTCGTAGGCCACGACGGCATTGGCGAACGCTGCCACTCCAACCGCATCGATGACCGCCTTCAGCTGGCCACCCACCACGTCCAGAGTGCGCTCGGCCTCCCGCTCTTCACGGGTTTCGCCGACGCAGAGCACGGGAATCATCCCGCCCTCCTGAATGGCCGCAAATTTCTTCGCCACCACCACATCATCCTCGCCCAGCAGCGCACGTCGCTCGGAGTGCCCCACCAGTACGTAGCGGCAACCGAATTCTGCCAACTGGGTCGAGGACACCTCGCCAGTCAGAGCCTTCTCGCCCGCGACGGGAGCACAGGTCTGGGCCCCCACCATCAGCGACGTTTCCGCCAACGCTTCAGCCACCCCTGGCAGATGCACCAATGTCGGAATCACCACGACATCGACACCTGCTGCGCCATCCAACCCTTTCAAGCCTGCGACCAGCGCCGACACGCCTTGCAGCGAGCCATGCATTTTCCAGTTACCGGCAACCAGGGAACGACGCATGCGTTTTACCTCAGGGAGCGAAGTGGGCGCAGATGTTACTCAATCGAAAACAGGCATGCAAGCAAATCAAGCACATACCTCGGTTATCAACTGAGCGAGGGCTTCCGCATGGGCCCGCACCTCTCGTTCGTTCTCGCCCTCGACCATGACCCGCAACAGCGGCTCGGTCCCGGATTTGCGCAGCAGCACCCGTCCCTTGCCGGCCATCTTCTCGGTCACCTCGGCACTGGCCTGCTTGACCCGTGGATGCTCCAGGGGATCCTGGCCGCCACCGAATCTCACGTTGATCAGCACCTGCGGGCACTTGCGCAGCGCCATGCGCGCCTGGGCCAGGGTCTGGCCGGCATTGCGCAGGGCGATCAGCACCTGCAGCGCGGCGATGGTGGCGTCTCCGGTGGTGGTGTACTGGCAGCAGACCACGTGCCCGGAATTCTCGCCCCCCAGCACCCAGTTGCGCTCCAGCAGTTCGGCCATCACATAGCGATCCCCGACCTTGGCGCGCACGAAGGGAATATCCAGCTCGGCCAGGCCCAGCTCGAGTCCGAGATTGCTCATCAGGGTACCTACCACCCCACCCTCGAGGCGGCCGCGGCGCTTGAGGTCGCGAGCGATCAGATAGAGGAGCTCGTCGCCATCGACCGCCGCCCCGGTGTGATCCACCATCAGCACCCGGTCGCCGTCGCCATCGAAGGCGATGCCAATGTCGGCATGCTGGTCGAGCACTGCCTGCTGCAGCCCTTCCAGGTGAGTGGAGCCGCAATCCTTGTTGATGTTGAGTCCGTCCGGCTGCACGCCCAGCACGCTGACGTCCGCCCCGAGTTCGCGGAAGACGCTGGGCGCGATCTTGTAGGTGGCGCCATTGGCGCAATCCAGCACGATCTTCATGCCGGCGAAGCTGGTCCCGGTAGGCACACTGCTCTTGCAGAACTCGATGTAGCGCCCGGCGGCATCATTGATGCGCGAAACCTTGCCGATACGCGCCGAGTCGACCACGGTCATGGGCGTATCGAGCAGTTCCTCGATCATGGTCTCGAGTTCATCGGGCAGCTTGGTGCCGGCGCCGGAAAAGAACTTGATGCCATTGTCGTAGTAGGGATTGTGCGACGCACTGATGACGATGCCGGCGCTGGCCTGGAAGGTCCGCGTCAGGTAGGCGATCCCTGGCGTGGGCATGGGACCGAGCAGCATGACGTCGGCGCCGGCGGCGGACAGCCCGGCTTCCAGTGCTGATTCGAACATGTAGCCCGAGTTGCGGGTGTCCTTGCCGACCAGCACCCGGCAACCACCGCGGCTGCGAAAGGCGATACCGGCCGCCCAGCCCAGCTTGAGCATGAAATCCGGGGTGATGGGATACGTCCCGACCTTGCCGCGAATGCCATCGGTTCCAAAATACTTTCTTGCCATCAGTTCTGTTCCTGCCTGAAGCCTTCGACTGCGGTGATCATCTTCACCACGTCCACCGTTTCCGCCACATCATGGACCCTGAGGATCTGCGCGCCCTTGGCCAGTGCCAGCGCCGCCAGGGCCAGACCGCCCGCCAGACGACCCTCTACGGGCCGCCCGGTGACCGCGCCGATCATGCTCTTGCGCGAGACACCCACCAGCAAGGGTAGCCCAAAGGCGAGCAACTCGGCCTGTCGCCTGAACAGTTCGAGGTTGTGCTCGAGGGTCTTGGCGAAGCCATAGCCTGGATCCAGCACCAGCCGCTGACGGGAGATGCCGACCGCTTCGCAGCGGGCCACCTGCTCGGCGAGAAAGGCGCCTACCTCGCCTGCGACATCGGCATAGACGGGCGCCTGCTGCATGGTGCCGGGCTCGCCGCGCATGTGCATCAGGCAGATCGCCAGGTCGGTCGCGGCCGCCGTCTCGAGGGCACCGGGCCGACGCAGCGAGCGCACGTCATTGATCAGACCGGCACCCGCCCTGGCGCCTTCGCGCATGACCGCGGGCGTGGAGGTATCCATGGAAATCACGACATCGAGCTCGCGGGCGATCGCCTCGATCACCGGCACGACCCGATCGAGTTCTTCCGCTTCGGATACCGCGGGCGCCCCCGGGCGCGTGGACTCGCCCCCGACATCGATGATGGCCGCACCCGCCGACACCATTCCCTCGGCATGGCGCAGGGCGCTCTCGACCGCCGTATAGCGACCACCATCGGAAAAGGAGTCGGGAGTGACGTTGAGGATGCCCATGACTTTGGGCGCGTCAAAAACAAGAACCCGATTGCCGCAAGGCAATCGGGTCGAAGGAAGCGGATTGAACATGGGTGTTTCAGTGTTCTCCGGCCGGACCACCGATGGGGGTTTCCGGACGATCGCTACCACTCTGCGGCGCCGGAGCGTCACCGGTAGGACCGCCACGGTCGTGCCAGTCACGCGGTTCACGCGGGACCTTGCCGGCCATGATGTCGTCGATCTGATCGGAATCGATGGTCTCGTACTTCATCAGGGCATCGGCCATGAGTTCGAGCTTGTCGCGGTTCTCGTCCAGCAGGCGCTTGGCCGTGCCATAGCAGTCGTCGATGATCCGGCGGATTTCCAGGTCGATCTGCTTGGCGGTCTCGCCCGACATGTTGCCGGCGCCGCCACCACCCGAACGACCCAGATAGCCTTCGTTCTCCTCCTCGCCATACAGCAGCGGGCCGAGTTTCTCGGACAGGCCCCACTTGGTGACCATGTTCCGCGCCAGAGAGGTCGCGCGCATGATGTCGTTGGAGGCACCGGTGGTCACCCCCTCGAAGCCCAGGGTCATTTCCTCGGCGATACGGCCGCCGAACAGCGAGCAGATCTGGCTTTCCAGGGCACGCTTGGACAGGCTGTAGCGATCCTCCTCGGGGAGGAACATGGTCACGCCCAGAGCGCGACCACGGGGAATGATGGAGACCTTATAGACCGGATCGTGCTCCGGCACCAGGCGACCGACGATGGCGTGACCCGCTTCGTGGTAGGCGGTGTTGCGCTTCTCCTTCTCGGACATGACCATGGTCTTGCGCTCAGCGCCCATCATGATCTTGTCCTTGGCCAGCTCGAACTCGCGCATGTCGACGATGCGCTTGTTGGCACGAGCGGCGAACAACGAAGCCTCGTTGACCAGGTTGGCCAGATCGGCACCAGAGAAACCCGGGGTACCGCGGGCGATAACGCCGGCGTCGACGCGCTCGCCGACCGGCACCTTGCGCATGTGCACCTTGAGGATCTGTTCGCGACCGCGGATGTCCGGCAGACCGACCACCACCTGACGATCAAAGCGACCGGGACGCAGCAGGGCCGGGTCGAGCACATCAGGACGGTTGGTGGCAGCGATGACGATGATGCCATCGTTCATCTCGAAGCCATCCATCTCGACCAGCAACTGGTTCAGGGTCTGCTCGCGCTCGTCGTGACCACCGCCCATGCCGTTGCCACGATGGCGACCGACCGCATCGATCTCGTCGATGAAGATGATGCAGGGCGCGTGCTTCTTGGCCTGGTCGAACATGTCACGGACGCGGCTGGCGCCGACACCGACGAACATTTCGACGAAATCCGAACCGGAAATGGTGAAGAACGGCACCTTGGCCTCACCGGCCACGGCCTTGGCCAGCAGCGTCTTGCCGGTACCCGGCGAGCCGACCATCAGGACACCGCGGGGAATACGACCACCCAGGCGTTGGAACTTGCCTGGATCACGGAGGAATTCGACCAGCTCGGTGACTTCTTCCTTGGCTTCGTCGCAACCGGCGACATCGGCGAAGGTGGTCTTGACCTGGTCTTCCGACAGCAGTCGCGCCTTGCTCTTGCCAAAGCTCATGGGACCGCCGCGACCGCCAGCGCCCCCCTGCATCTGGCGCATGAAGAACATGAAGACGGCGATGATCACCAGGATCGGGAAGCTGGCCACCAGCAACTGAGTCCAGATGCTCTGCTGCTCGGGCTGCTTGCCGGTGATGGTGACGCTGTTGTTGACCAAGTCGCCGATCAGGCCATTGTCCTGGATCGCCGGACGGATGGTCTTGAAAGGATCGCCATCACGATGCTTGCCGGTGATGACATAGCCATCCACGGTCACGCTCTCGATCTGCCCGTCCTTCACCTGCTGGATGAAGTCGGAGTAGTTGAGCGTCTGGGGTTCGTTGGGGCTGGAGAAGTTGTTCATCACGGTGACGAGCACCGCGGCGATGATCAGCCACAGGATCAGATTCTTTGCCATGTCGTTCAATTGACTACCCTCTGCGCCGGTTTCGTGGGTAAACCGTTCGAAGCGAAACCGGCAGTGACCGGTAAGTTACTACACAAAGCCTGGCCCACGGCAGACATCGTCTGTAACGCTATATGAGTCTTCTGCCTTTGACTCTAGGGCAAGGCAGACGTTGCGGCCATCAATTCTCTCAATTGCCCCTAAAACCGCGACCCAATAGATATTGCTGGCGCGATCTGGTCCCGCGACGCGGACGGCGGCGCCAGAGCCCTGCTCGAAGGACTCACGCCATCTTCGTCCCGCAGGCCCCTGGATCGATCCATCGCACTCAGCTCGCTCATATGGGGGCCCAATGAAAAATAACAAGGCCCTTCGATGCTCGCGACGAGGTCTTCCTGGCGCACCGACTTGACCGGAGGCCCCTCGCGGTGTTCCTTGAGCCGACCAGGCAGGCGTTGCAGGGCGCGCGGGTAAGTTTTCGCGTATCGCTGGGCGGCACGTGGCAGCTGGGATAAACTGTCCGGCTTTTATCCGGGGTGAATTATGGCGCTCAACAACGAGCTTAAAAAGCGGTTCAAGGCGATCGGTCATCAACTCAAGCCGGTGGTCACCATCAGCGAGAACGGCCTGAGCGAAGGCGTGCTGGGCGAGCTCGACCGTGCGCTCAACGATCACGAACTGATCAAGATCAAGCTGGCCGTCACGGAGCGGGAAGACCGCCGGGCCCTGATCGACGAACTGTGCGCGTCGAGCAAGGCGGAGCTGGTGCAGGTCATCGGCAAGATGGCGCTGATCTACCGCAAGGCGCGCGAGCAGAATCGCAATCTCTCCAACGTGGTGCGCTATACCGTCTGATTGCCCGGCGCACGCCCGGGAACGGGCTGCAGCACCAGGATCAGACCGCAGAGCAGCAGGACCAGGTAGCCGGCCAGGGCGGTCGGCCCGGTCCAGAAGCGCGCCAGTTCGTTCTGCAGCAGTACAGCCAGGGCACTGGCCAGCAGCAGCTGGCCGCGCAGGTCACGCCACAAGGCGCCCACGCCTGCCCACCACACCAGCACCACGATTTGGGTAAAGACCCCACCGCCTGCGGCGCTGAGCATCATGCGCAGCAATTCTTCACGCCCGGACTGGATGAGCAGGGGCGCCCAGCCCGCCTGAGCGAGCGCCACGGGGATGCACAGGTGCAGGGCGACCAGCGGACCGACCCAGAACACCTGAGCCAGCTGCCAGGCTGCTGCGAGCAGCCTGGCGAGCCAGCCGCTGGCGCGACGATCAGACGTGACGGACGGCGACAATTTCGTATTCGACATCGCCACCCGGGGTCTTCACCAGCACCACGTCCCCCTCTTCCTTGCCGATCAGGGCGCGGGCGATGGGCGAACCCACCGACAGCTTGCCCTGCTTGATGTCCGCCTCGTCGTCACCGACGATCTGGTAGGTCACGGTCTCGTCGGTCTCGGTGTTGGCGATCTCCACGGTGGTACCGAAGATCACCTTGCCGGTGTGCGGCAGGGCGGTCACATCGATCACCTGAGCATTCTGCAGGCGCCCTTCGATATCGCGGATCCGCGCCTCGACCATGCCCTGCTGTTCGCGGGCGGCGTGGTACTCGGCGTTCTCCTTGAGGTCACCCAGCTCACGCGCTTCGGCGATGGCCTGGGTGATCTGCGGACGCAGCTCGGTCTTGAGGTGCTTGAGCTCGTCCTCCAGGGCACGGGCGCCCTGGACGGTCATGGGGTACTTGGTCATGCCTTAACTCCTGCATGCAGATCTTGCAGCCGGCGCACGGTCTTCTCGGCGCCGAATTTCAAAGCTTCGCAAATGGCCTGGCCGCCGGCAATGGTGGTGGTGCAGCACAGCTTGTGCTGCAGCGCGTTGCGGCGGATCGAGTAGGAATCGGCGATGGACTGCCGGCCTTCGGTGGTGTTGATGATCAGGGTGACCTCGTCGTTCTTGATCATGTCGACCACATGGGGACGGCCTTCGGTCACCTTGTTCACGCGACGCACCGGCAGACCGGCCGCCTCGATCACCCGCGCGGTACCGGCGGTGGCGACGACCTCGAAGCCGAGGCCGACCAGATCGCGAGCGACCTGCACGGCTTCGGGCTTGTCGTCGTCACGCACGCTGATGAAGGCGCAGCCGGAGTTCGGCAGGATCTCGTTGGCACCCAGCTGGGCCTTGGCGAAGGCTTCGCCGAAGCTGTCGCCAACGCCCATCACCTCACCGGTGGACTTCATCTCCGGGCCGAGGATAGGGTCGACGCCGGGGAACTTGTTGAAGGGGAAGACCGCTTCCTTGACGCTGAAGAACGGCGGAATGATCTCCTGGGTGAAGCCGACTTCGGCCAGGGTCTTGCCGGCCATGACCCGGGCGGCCACCTTGGCCAGGGACTCGCCGATGCACTTGGAGACGAAGGGCACGGTACGGGAGGCGCGCGGGTTGACCTCGATGACGTAGATGTCTTCGCCCTGCACGGCCATCTGCACGTTCATCAGACCGATCACGCCGAGCTCCAGGGCCATCTTCTTGACCTGCTCGCGGATCTCGTCCTGGATGTGCTTGGGCAGCGAATAGGGCGGCAGCGAGCAGGCGGAGTCACCGGAGTGCACGCCGGCCTGTTCGATGTGCTGCATGATGGCGCCGATCACCACGGTCTGGCCGTCGCACACCGCATCCACGTCCACCTCGATGGCGCAGTTGAGGAAGTGGTCGAGCAGCACGGGGCTGTCGTTGGACACCTTCACCGCTTCGCGCATGTAGCGCTTGAGTTCTTCTTCCTGGTAGACGATTTCCATCGCCCGGCCGCCCAGCACGTAGGAGGGTCGGACCACCATCGGATAGCCGATGTTCTTGGACAGGGCCAGGGCCTCGTCTTCGCTGCGCGCGGTGGCGTTGGCCGGCTGACGCAGGTTCAGGCGCTGCACCATCTGCTGGAAGCGTTCGCGGTCTTCGGCGCGGTCGATGGCGTCGGGGCTGGTGCCGATGATGGGCACACCGGCCTCTTCCAGGGCACGGCAGAGCTTGAGCGGGGTCTGGCCGCCGTACTGGACGATGACGCCCTTGGGCTGCTCGACGCGGACGATCTCCAGTACGTCTTCCAGGGTCACCGGCTCGAAGAACAGGCGGTCGGAGGTGTCGTAGTCGGTGGAGACGGTTTCCGGGTTGCAGTTGACCATGATGGTCTCGTAGCCATCTTCACGCATGGCCAGGGCCGCGTGCACGCAGCAGTAGTCGAACTCGATGCCCTGGCCGATCCGGTTGGGACCGCCACCGAGGATCATGATCTTGTCGCGACCGCTGGGCTTGGCCTCGCACTCTTCCTCGTAGGTGGAGTAGAGGTAGGCGGTATCGGTGGCGAACTCGGCGGCACAGGTGTCCACCCGCTTGTACACCGGCAGCACCTTGAGCTTGTGGCGATGGGCCCGCAGGTTCTTCTCGGTGACGCCGAGCAGCTTGGCCAGGCGCGCATCGGAGAAGCCCTTGCGCTTGAGCTTGCGCATCAGCTCGTAGTCGAGGTCGGCCAGACCCAGGGTCTTGATGCGCTCCTCGTCCTTGATCAGGTCTTCGATCTGCACCAGGAACCAGGGATCGATGCGGGTCAGCTCGAAGACCTTGTCCAGGCTGTAGCCCTGGCGGAAGGCGTCGCCGATGTACCAGATGCGATCGGCGCCCGGCACGGTCAGCTCGCGCTTGAGGGTGCCGTCGGCTTCGGGATCGGCCGGATCCAGCTTGGGATCGAAGCCGACCACGCCGACTTCCAGGCCACGCAGGGCTTTCTGCAGGGATTCCTGGAAGGTACGGCCGATGGACATGACCTCGCCCACGGATTTCATCTGGGTGGTCAGACGGGCATCGGCCTTGGGGAATTTCTCGAAGGCGAAGCGCGGGATCTTGGTGACCACGTAGTCGATGGCCGGCTCGAAGGACGCCGGGGTACGACCGCCGGTGATGTCGTTCTGCAGCTCGTCCAGGGTATAGCCGACCGCCAGCTTGGCGGCGATCTTGGCGATGGGGAAGCCGGTGGCCTTGGAGGCCAGTGCCGAGGAACGCGATACCCGCGGGTTCATCTCGATCACTACCATGCGCCCGGTGTTGGGGCAGATGCCGAACTGGACGTTGGAGCCGCCGGTCTCGACCCCGATCTCGCGCAGCACCGCCAGGGAGGCGTTGCGCATGATCTGGTATTCCTTGTCGGTCAGCGTCTGGGCCGGAGCCACGGTGATGGAGTCACCGGTGTGCACGCCCATGGGATCGAAGTTCTCGATGGAGCAGACGATGATGCAGTTGTCCTTCTTGTCGCGGACCACCTCCATCTCGTATTCCTTCCAGCCGATCAGGGATTCGTCGATCAGCAGTTCGTTGGTCGGCGACAGATCCAGACCACGGGTGCAGATTTCCTCGAATTCCTCGCGGTTGTAGGCGATGCCGCCACCGGTGCCGCCCATGGTGAAGCTCGGCCGGATGATGCAGGGGAAGCCGACCTTCTCCAGCACGCCGTAGGCTTCTTCCATGCTGTGGGCGATACCCGAGACCGGGCAGGCGAGGCCAATGTCCTTCATGGCCTTGTCGAAGCGCGAACGATCCTCGGCCTTGTCGATGGTGTCGGCGTTGGCGCCGATCATCTCGACACCGAATTTCGCCAGCACGCCATGCCGCTCCAGATCCAGGGCGCAGTTAAGCGCGGTCTGGCCGCCCATGGTCGGCAGCAGGGCGTCGGGGCGCTCCTTCTCGATGATCTTGGCCACGGTGGCCCACTTGATCGGCTCGATGTAGGTGGCGTCGGCCATCGACGGGTCGGTCATGATGGTGGCCGGATTGGAGTTCACCAGGATGACGCGGAAGCCTTCCTCGCGCAGGGCCTTGCAGGCCTGGGCGCCGGAATAGTCGAACTCGCAGGCCTGGCCGATGACGATGGGGCCGGCCCCGAGGATCAGGATGCTCTTGATGTCTGTACGCTTAGGCATGGGCTTCTCGAATGCAGGTAATCAGGTCAGGGTTGCGGTGGCCAGCTTCACACCGAACCCCACGAACAGGGCGCCGACGCCACCGGTGGCGCCCGCGCTGAGGCGACGCCGCTGACGGAACCAAGCCGCCAGGTGAACGCCGCAGAAAATCAGGAACGACAGGTAGCAGAAGCTGATCGCTTCCAGTACCGCGCCCAGCACCAGGAAGGACAGCGCCGGATGGGCATAACCGGGGTCCACGAACTGGATGAAGAAGGAAACGAAGAACAGGATCGCCTTCGGGTTCGACAGGCTCAGCAGCAGCGCCTTGCGGAACGGCTGGTGGACGTCTTCGCGCAGGGTCGCCTCGGCCTGGCCCTGGGCCGGGCTGCGCCAGGACTTGAGTCCGCCGCGCAACATGCCCCAGCCGAGGTAGAACAGGTACGCCGCGCCCAGATACTTGAGGATCTGGAAGAACAGCGGTTCGGCCTTGAGCAGCGAGGCGACGCCCAGCGCCGAGAGCAGCATCAGCACGGCGTCACCGAGGAACACGGCCGAGGCCGCCTGGTAACCGCTGCGAATGCCGCGCTGGGCACTGGTGGCCAGCACGAAGAAGGAATTGGGGCCGGGCAACAGGATGACGAACAGGGTCCCGACCACATAGGTCCAGAAGTCGATGACACCCAGATTCGCCAGCATGAGCGCTACCCTCCTCCCGTCTTAGCGGCGTGCCGCCATGGCCTGGATGAACTTGTCGAACAGCGGCGCCACGTCGTGCGGGCCAGGGCTCGCCTCGGGGTGACCCTGGAAGCTGAAGGCGACCTTGTCGGTACGCTCGATGCCCTGCAGGGTGCCATCGAACAGCGACTTGTGGGTGGCCCGCACATTGGCCGGCAGGCTGGCCTCGTCCACGGCGAAACCGTGGTTCTGGCTGGTGATCATCACCACGCCGCTGTCGAGATCCTGCACCGGATGGTTGGCGCCGTGGTGACCGTTGGGCATCTTCACCGTCTTGGCGCCGGAAGCCAGGGCCAGCAACTGGTGGCCCAGGCAGATGCCGAACACCGGAATCTCGGTTTCGAGGACGTCCTGGATCGCCTTGATGGCGTAGTCGCAAGGTTCGGGATCGCCCGGGCCATTGGCTAGGAAGATGCCATCGGGTTGCAGCGCCAGGGCTTCGCTGGCCGGGGTCTGGGCCGGCAGCACGGTAATGCGGCAGCCGCGGGCCACCAGCATGCGCAGGATGTTCAGCTTGACGCCATAGTCGAAGGCCACCACGTGATAGGGCAGCTGCTCGGCCGGGATCTCGGCGTGGCTGTCGGTTTCCAGCGACCAGACGCCGGAGCGCCACTCGTAGCGCTCCTTGACGCTGACTTCCTTGGCCAGGTCCATGCCCTTGAGGCCGGGGAAGGCGCGGGCCAGTTCCAGGGCGCGCTCCTCGGTGGCGTCTTCGCCGGTAAGGATGCAGCCATCCTGAGCGCCCTTCTCACGGAGGATGCGGGTCAGTCGACGCGTGTCGATACCGGCGATGGCGATGGTGCCGTTCTCCTTGAGATAGTCCGGCAGCGACTGCTTGTTGCGCCAGTTGCTCGCCAGCAGCGGCAGATCGCGAATGATCAGCCCGGCGGCCCACACCTGGGCGGCCTCGCCATCCTGCGGCGTGGTGCCGGTGTTGCCGATGTGCGGATAGGTCAGGGTGACGATCTGCTTCGCATAGGAAGGATCGGTCAGGATTTCCTGGTAGCCGGTCATGGCGGTGTTGAACACCACTTCGCCGACCGTGTGGCCGTCGGCACCGATGGATTCACCGCGAAAGATGCTGCCATCGGCAAGTGCGAGTATGGCTGGCTTAGTCAAGAAGACCTCCGAAAATCAAGCCTTGGCGGGCAAACGCAGGGTGCAAAAAAACGGGATGACATCTCGAAGAGTCATCCCGTTTTAATGTTGTGATTTCATTCTGCGCTAGCTTTTAGTGGATACACTAAAGCTGCATTGTACACGAATTGATCACGGCTGGCACCCCCGCAAGGGGATCAGCGCAACTCCAGCACGTCCTGCATGTCATATAGCGCCGGCTGTTTGTCCTTGAGCCAGAGGGCCGCGCGCACCGCGCCCTTGGCGAAGGTCATGCGGCTGGAGGCCTTGTGGGTGATCTCGACCCGCTCGCCTTCGCTGGCGAACAGCACCGTGTGATCGCCCACCACGTCGCCAGCGCGTACGGTGGCGAAGCCGATGGTCTGGCGGTCGCGGGCACCGGTCTGGCCCTCGCGGCCATAGACGGCCACTTCTTCAAGGTCACGACCCAGCGCCTGGGCAACGACCTCGCCCATGCGCAGGGCGGTCCCCGAAGGCGCATCGACCTTGTGCCTGTGGTGCGCCTCGATGATCTCGATGTCGACCTCGTCACCCAGCACGCGGGCGGCGGTGTCGAGCAGCTTGAGGCAGAGATTGACGCCGACGCTGAAGTTGGCGGCGAAGACGATGGGAATTTCCTTGCTCGCTTCCAGCAGGGTCAGCTTCTGCTCGGCGGTGAAGCCGGTGGTGCCGATCACCATGGCCTTCCTGGCCTTGCGGCAGAGCGCCAGATTCTGCAGGGTCACGTTGGGATGGGTGAAGTCGATGAGCACATCGAAATCATCCAGCACCCGCGCCAGATCGCCCGACAGCATCACCCCGTTGCGGCCGATACCGGCGAGTTCGCCGGCGTCGGCACCTACCAGACTGCTTTCCGGGCGATCCACCGCAGCGGTGAGACCGGCAGCGCCCTGGGTCTGCTGGACCGCTTCGATCAGGGTCTTGCCCATGCGCCCCGCGGCGCCCATTACAGCTATACGTCGCATCATCAGCTCCAGGCTGCTGGCCGGGCGCCGCCTCGCGACGGCGCCCCTGCCGGTTTAGAGGTCGTCGAAGAAGCGCTTCATGCCGTCGAACCAGCCACTGGCCCGGGGCGAATGGGAGCTGTCGCTCTGCAGGGTGTTGCGGAATTCCTCGAGCAGCTCGCGCTGGCGCCGGCTCAGGTTGACCGGAGTCTCCACCACCACCTTGCACATCAGGTCGCCGGCGCCACCACCGCGCACGGGCGTCACGCCCTTGCCGCGCAGGCGGAACATCTTGCCGGTCTGGGTACCCTCGGGGATCTTCAGCTTGACGCGGCCATCCAGGGTCGGCACTTCCAGTTCGCCACCCAGGGCGGCGTCGGTGAAGTTGATCGGCACCTCGCAATAGAGGTGCTTGCCGTCGCGCTGGAAGATCGAGTGCTCGCGCACATTGACCACGACATAGAGATCGCCACTGGGGCCACCCAGGGTCCCCGCCTCGCCTTCGCCGGTCAGGCGGATGCGGTCGCCGGTGTCGACGCCCGCGGGCACCTTGACCGACAGGGTCTTCTGCTCTTCCACGCGCCCCTGACCATGACAGGCGTTGCAGGGCTCGGGAATGATCTTGCCGCTGCCGTGGCAGCGCGGGCAGGTCTGCTGGACCGAGAAGAAGCCCTGCTGCATGCGCACCTGGCCGATGCCACCGCAGGTGGGGCAGGTGGACGCCGAGGTACCCGGCTTGGCGCCATTGCCATCGCAGACCTTGCACTCGACCAGGGTGGGCACGCGAATGGTGACCGTGGTCCCACGCACCGCCTCTTCCAGATCCAGGTCCAGGGTGTAGCGCAGGTCGGCACCGCGCTGCGGGCCGCCGCGTCCACCGGCGCCACCGCGTCCGCCAAAGAAGTCGCTGAAGACATCGCCGAAGATGTCGGAGAAGCTCGCGCCTCCCGCCGCGCCACCGAAACCGCCGCCGCCCATGCTCGGATCGACGCCAGCATGGCCGTACTGGTCGTAGGCCGAGCGCTTGCCCGCATCGGACAGCACTTCGTAGGCCTCGGCGGCCTCCTTGAACTGCTCTTCGGCAGCCGCGTCCCCCGGATTGCGATCCGGGTGGTATTTCATCGCCAGGCGTCGGTAGGCCTTCTTGAGCTCGGCTTCGCTGGCGCCGCGCTCGACCCCGAGCACCTCATAGTAATCACGTTTGGCCATAGACTTTCTGCACCTTAAATTTTCTCACCCTCCAGACACGCCAACGCGGGAGCAGGCTCCCGCGTGGCGGATCCGACGGGCCGAAGCCCGCCAGGTGCGGTAAGCACGGGGCTTACTTGTTGTCCTTCACTTCCTCGAACTCGGCATCGACCACGTCGTCGCCGGGCTTCTTGGCATCACCGTCCGCCTTGGCCGAGGCGCCTTCGGCACCGGCGCCAGCGCCCTGCTCGGAATAGAGCTTCTGGGCCAGCGGCGCGGAGGCCTGGGACAGGGCATTCATCTTGGCTTCGATGGCGTCCTTGTCGTCACCGCGCACGGCGGTTTCCAGTTCGCCAATGGCCTTCTCGATGGTGCTCTTCTCTTCCGCGGTGGCCTTGTCGCCCGCCTCGGTCAGCATCTTGCGGGTGCCGTGCACCAGGGCATCGCCCTGGTTGCGGGCCGCGGCCAGCTCTTCGAACTTGCGATCCTCGTCGGCATTGGCCTCGGCGTCACGCACCATCTGCTGAATCTCTTCCTCGGACAGACCGGAGGACGCCTTGATGACGATGGACTGCTGCTTGCCGGTGGCCTTGTCCTTGGCGGACACGTTGAGGATACCGTTGGCGTCGATGTCGAAGGTCACCTCGATCTGCGGTACGCCACGCGGCGCCGGCGGGATCTCGGCCAGGTCGAACTTGCCCAGCGACTTGTTCTGCGCGGCCTGCTTGCGCTCGCCCTGCAGCACGTGGATGGTCACGGCGCCCTGGTTGTCGTCGGCGGTGGAGAACACCTGCGACTTCTTGGTCGGGATGGTGGTGTTCTTCTCGATCAGCGCGGTCATCACGCCACCCATGGTCTCGATGCCCAGGGTCAGCGGGGTGACGTCCAGCAGCAGCACGTCCTTGACGTCACCGGCCAGCACGGCGCCCTGGATGGCGGCACCGATGGCGACGGCTTCGTCCGGGTTGACGTCCTTGCGCGCTTCCTTGCCGAAGAAGTCGGCCACGCGCTTCTGCACCAGCGGCATGCGGGTCTGACCGCCCACCAGGATGACCTCGTGGATGTCGGAGACGTCCAGACCGGAGTCCTTCAACGCCGTGCGGCAGGGCTCGATGGTGCGCTCGACCAGCTCTTCCACCAGGGACTCCAGCTTGGCGCGGGAGACCTTGACGTTCAGGTGCTTGGGACCGCTGGCATCGGCGGTGATGTAGGGCAGGTTGACGTCGGTCTGGGTAGCCGAGGACAGCTCGATCTTGGCTTTTTCCGCAGCTTCCTTCAGGCGCTGCATGGCCAGCGGGTCACCCTTGAGGTTCATGCCGCTTTCTTTCTTGAATTCCTCGACGAGGTAGTCGATCAGGCGGATGTCGAAGTCTTCGCCGCCCAGGAAGGTGTCGCCATTGGTGGCCAGCACCTCGAACTGATGCTCACCGTCGACCTCGGCGATCTCGATGACCGAGACGTCGAAGGTACCGCCGCCCAGGTCATAGACGATCACGGTATGGTCGCCCTTGGCCTTGTCCAGGCCATAGGCCAGGGCAGCCGCGGTGGGCTCGTTGATGATGCGCTTGACGTCCAGACCGGCGATGCGACCGGCATCCTTGGTGGCCTGGCGCTGGCTGTCGTTGAAGTAGGCCGGGACGGTGATGACCGCTTCGGTCACGGCTTCGCCCAGGTAGTCCTCGGCGGTCTTCTTCATCTTCTTCAGGACTTCGGCAGACACCTGCGGCGGCGCCATCTTCTGGCCCTTGGCCTCGACCCAGGCGTCACCGTTGTCCGCCTTGACGATCTTGTAGGGGACCATCTGGATGTCTTTCTGCACGACGTTTTCTTCATAACGCCGGCCGATCAGACGCTTGACCGCGTACAGGGTGTTCTGCGGATTGGTCACCGCCTGGCGCTTGGCTGGCTGGCCAACCAGGGTCTCGCCGTCGTTGGTGTAGGCGATGATGGACGGCGTGGTACGGGTGCCTTCGGCGTTTTCCAGTACCTTGACGTTGCCGTTTTCGAGGATCGCGACGCAGGAGTTGGTGGTCCCCAGGTCGATACCGATGATCTTGCCCATGTAGTCTTCTCCAGAAATCTCAGATTCCGCGCGGCCCGCTCAGGGGGCCTTTGATGTTCGCTTGCCTACCAGATGGGGCCGAGCGAAAGAATTTCAAGCCTTTTCGTCGATGCTCGGCTGCTGCGCTGCAGGTGCCTTGCTGACGACCACCATCGCCGGCCGCAGCAGGCGACCATTGAGCAGATAGCCCTTTTGAAACACCTTGAGGACGCTGCCCGGCTCGGCGGTGGCGCTCTCCTCCATGGCCATGGCCTGGTGGTGTTCCGGATTGAAGGGCGCGCCGTGGGGATCGACGGCCTCGACCTGATAGCGCTTGAGGGTGTCCTGCAGCATCTTCAGGGTCAGCTCCATGCCTTCACGCATGGGCTTCAAGGTCTCGTCGGTGGCGTTGGACAGCTCCAGGCCACGCTCCAGGCCGTCGAGCACCGGCAGCAGGTCGCCAGCGAATTTTTCCAGGGCGAACTTATGCGCCTTTTCCACATCCTGCTCGGCGCGACGACGCACGTTCTGCAGTTCGGCGACGCTGCGCAGCGACTGGTCCTGGGCCGCGGCGAGCTGCTCTTCGAGCTTGGCGACGCGGGCGGCGAGATCCTCGTGCTGGACGTCGCCCTGGGCGGCTTCGTGCTCGGGGGTCTGGGAGTTCTGTTCGTCGGCCATGGAGTCCTCCTGTGATATTGCCGGTGGGCGCGCCCTCTAATGGACATCGCCTTGATCGATGGCGCCTATATGGGGCCGCCGGCCGGCGCTTCAAGAGCTGTATGGATTGCCAGTGCCCAAGAGGCACTGTATAAACAACCAGAAAACCGCCTTCGGAGATCGTCGCATGCTGGTGCATCTGTCCGTCCGCAATTACGCCATCGTCGAACACCTCGACCTCGACCTCGAGCGCGGCATGACCGTGATCACCGGTGAAACCGGCGCCGGCAAGTCCATCATGCTGGACGCCCTCGGCCTCACCCTGGGCGATCGCGCCGACAGTGATGCGGTCAGACCCGGCGCCGACAAGGCCGATGTCCTGGCCAGCTTCGACACCACCGATATCCCCGAAGCGCGCCAGTGGCTCGCCGAGCGCGACCTGGAGCAGGACGGCCCCTGCCTGCTGCGCCGCGTCATTACCCGCGAAGGGCGCTCGCGCGGCTATATCAATGGCTCGCCCTGCCCGCTGGCCGATCTCAAGACCCTCGGCGGACTGCTGATCGATATCCACAGCCAGCACGAGCACCAGTCACTGCTCGGCCTCGACACCCATCGCCGCCTGCTGGACGAATACGCCGGCGCGGGCGAGCTGGTCCGCCAGGTGCAGCTCGCGGCCCAGCGCTGGCGCCAGGTGCGCCAGACCCTGGAACGCCTGACCCGCAACGGCGACGAGCAACGCGCCCGCCATCAGCTGCTCAGCTACCAGCTCGAAGAACTCGACAACCTCGCCCTGGCCGAGGGCGAGTTGCAAGCCCTGGAACAGGAGCAGAGCGATCTGGCGAGTGCCGAGCACATCCTGCTGGCCTGCCGCCAGGCCATGGACCTCTGTACCGAAAACGAGCAGGGCAACGCCCTGTCGGCGCTCAATGCCAGCGTGGCGCGCCTGACCGCCTTCGACCGCCCGCCGGCGCAGATCCAGGAGGCCAGCAACCTGCTCGCCTCCGCCCAGATCCAGATCGAGGAGGCGATGAACGAACTCAATCGCTTCGTCGATCATTTCGAAGCCGACCCGGAGCGCCAGCAGGCGGTGCAGGAGCGCCTGGACAGTGTCTACAGCCTTGCCCGCAAGCACCGGGTCCAGCCCGAGGCCCTGCTGGAGCTGCACGAACAGCTGCGCAACGAATTGCAATCCCTGGACGCCGACGACGTCGCCCTGGAGCGCCTGCAGGAAGAACTGACGGCCTTCGAGCGCCACTACCAGGAGAAGGCCGGCGAACTGAGTCGTCTGCGCGAACAACGGGCGCCGGAGCTCGCGGCCGCGGTCGAGACCGAGATGCAGCGCTTGGGTATGCCGGGTGGCCGCTTCAGCATCACCCTCACGCCAGGCAGTACCGGCGAACCCCAGCCGCTGGGCAACGAAGGCGTCGAATTCCGCGTCAGCGCCAACCCGGGCCAGCCCCTGCGCCCGCTGGCCAAGGTCGCCTCCGGTGGTGAACTGTCGCGTATCAGCCTGGCCATCCAGGTCATCACCGCCCAGACCTCGCGCACACCCACCCTGGTGTTCGACGAGGTGGACGTCGGTATCGGCGGCCCCACCGCCGAGGTGGTCGGCCAGCTGCTGCGGCAACTGGGCGAGCGGGGCCAGGTGCTGACGGTGACCCACCTGCCCCAGGTGGCGGCCCAGGGTCATCAACACCTGTTCGTGCACAAGGAGCGCGGCACCGACGAGACGCGTACCGCGGTGGCCAAGCTCGACCGCGCACGGCGCGTGGAAGAGGTGGCGCGCATGCTGGGTGGTGTCGACCTGACCCGTGAATCCCTGGCCCACGCTCGCAAACTGGTGGTCAGCCGCTAGATGCAGGCAGCCACCGGACATGAAAAAGGCGACTCGAAGGTCGCCTTTTTCATGTCCGGGTCTTCACTTGCGCTGGCGGATGTACAGCACCAGGTTGTGATCGACCAGCTCGAAACCATGCTCTTCGACGATCTCGCGCTGACGCTTTTCGATCGAGGCATCGGTGAACTCGATGACTTCGCCGGTATCCACATCAACCATGTGATCATGGTGGCCGGTGTCGGCCAACTCGAACACGGCATGGCCGCCATCGAAATTGTGGCGCACCACCAGACCGGCCGCTTCGAACTGGGTGAGGACCCGATAGACCGTTGCCAGTCCCACATCCTCGCCCGCTTCCATGAGCGCCTTGTAAACGTCTTCGGCGCTCATGTGGCGCTGCTCGGTGGTGTCCAGCATCTGCAATATCTTGACGCGCGGCAGGGTCACTTTCAGACCCGCTTTGCGGAGTTCGTTGTTCTCTACCATGCTCTTTCTCGGTGCCGAGTGCTTTCGCAGCCCTCGGGAATACGGGTATGATCGGTGCTTCGTTGCCCAGCAAGATAGTGGAAGTCTCCCACCGATGCAAAACCTCAAGCAAACGCTGACCGGGCTCTCTCTGATGGGCCTAGCCATGCTCGCCGGCTGCTCTCTGCCGGGGGTTTACAAGATCGACATCCAACAGGGCAACGTCGTCACCCAGGACATGATAGACCAGTTGCGCCCCGGAATGACCCGACAACAAGTCCGGTTTATCATGGGTTCGCCGCTGATCCAAGACACCTTCCATCCCAATCGCTGGGACTATCTGTACAGCCTGCAAGCCGCCGGCGGTCAGCGTAAGCAGGAGCGTGTCAGCCTGGTGTTCAACGGCGACAATCAACTGAGCGGCCTGGCCGGCGACTTCATGCCCGGCACCAGCCGCGAACAGCAGATCATGGGTACCGACAGCGGCACCACCGTGGATCCCACCGCCCCGGCGCAACCCTCGGCACCCGCTGCCGTACCGGAGGCGCCAGCCGTACCCGGCTCGACCGAAGACAACATCCAGAAAGAGATCGACAGCGCCCGTCCGGCCGCCGTGCCGACGCCCGATCGCATCCGTACCGACGGTCAGTGATCCCTGGCTAGAGGCCAGTCCTGGACTTGGCCTTTTCCGCGCGCCGCTTGCGACTTTCCTTGGGGTCCGCAAGCAGCGGGCGATAGATCTCCACCCGGTCACCCGCCATCAGCCTGCGCTCGTTCGGCTTGGCTACCAGCTTGCCAAAGATGCCGACCCGAAAGGCTTCGCGCTGTTCGGGTGGCAACTGCTCGAGCAGCCCCGACGCCCGCACCGCCTGCTCGACCGTGGTGCCCTCTTCGAGCTGCAGATTCAACAGCCATTGCCGCTCCGGCAACGCCATCGCCACCTCGATGGCGAGACACTCAGCCATAGAGGGCTCGAGCACGCTGGCAGAAGGCATCCACCATGGTATTGGCCGCCTGATTGAACAACGGGCCCAGGGTCGCGCGGACGATGGCGCTGTCGTATTCGAAGGACAGATCCAGGGAAATCTTGCAGGCCTTGTCGCCCAGCGCCTTGAACGTCCAGACGCCGTGCAGCTGCTTGAAAGGACCCTTTTCCAGATCCATGGTGATGGACTCGTCCGGCACCAGGGTATTGCGGGTCGTGAACTGCTGGCTAAGACCACCCTTGGCCACGGTGAGACCGGCGCGCATCAGGCCTTCGTCCTGCTCCAGGATCTGGGCGGACGAGCACCACGGCAGGAACTCCGGATAACGGTCCACGTCATTAACCAGCGCATAGAGTGCTGAAGCAGGATAGGGCAGCAACGCCGAACGTTGGATGTGCGTGCTCATCGGAACCTCGTAGAATAGCGAAATCGGTGTCGGACCTTGAATTTGAGGGCGGCGCACGCATTTTACTCCCGCACCAGCCTGCCGCAGTCCAGAACCGCGGTATTGTCCGTGTTTGCTCATACCCGCTCAAGCGCGTGGCGACATTTCCCCTGACTCGCTGTACCCTGGAATCATGGCCAAGCAAAAGAAAGTCTCCCCCGGCAGCATCGCGCAGAACAAAAAGGCGCTTCACGAATACTTCGTCGACACCCGCTTCGAGGCGGGTGTTTCCCTGGCAGGCTGGGAGGTCAAGAGCCTGAGAGCCGGCAAGGCGCAGCTGACTGACAGCTATGTGCTGCTCAAGGACGGCGAAGCCTGGCTGCTGGGCAGCCATATCACCCCGCTGCAGACCGCCAGCACCCATGTCATCGCCGACCCGACCCGCACCCGCAAGTTGCTGCTCAACAAGCGCGAGCTGGGCAAGCTGTTTGGCGCCGTGCAGCAGAAGGGCTACGCCTGCGTCGCCCTGTCGCTCTACTGGAAGAAGCACCTGGTCAAGTGCGAGATCGCGTTGGCCAAGGGCAAGAAGGAATTCGACAAGCGCGCGACCGAGCGCGAGCGCGATTCCGACCGCGAGATCCAGCGCGCCATCCGCAAGGACGCCAAATAGCCAAGCGGCCGAAAAACGTTTCGTCAGCAATGACTTGCGTCGGACGGCCGGAATTCCTATAGTGAACGACCAGCAAGTTTTGGGGGCGATTAGGATTCGACGCCGGTAACGAAACTTGAGGGGCATGCCGAGCTGGTAGCAGAACTCGTAAATTCGCTGCTGCAAACTTATAGTTGCCAACGACGACAACTACGCTCTAGCTGCTTAATGCGGCTAGCAGTCGCTAGGGGATGCCTGTAAACCCGAAACGACTGTCAGATAGAACAGGATCGCCGCCAAGTTCGCTGTAGACGTAACGGCTAAAACTTATACAGCTCGCCCAAAGCACCCTGCCCGTCGGGCCGCAATGGGTTAACTCAGTAGACAGGGCTAAGCATGTAGAACCGATAGCGGAGAGCTGGCGGACGGGGGTTCAAATCCCCCCGCCTCCACCAAAAAGAAAGGGCAGCCAATGGCTGCCCTTTTTCTTTGCCCGTCGTTTAGAACGGGATGTCGTCGTCGAAGCTGTCGTAGTCCTGCTGAGCCGGCTGCTGCTGCGGACGGGACTGCGGCTGCTGCTGGGGACGGCTGTTGCCGTTGCCGCCATTGCCACCGTTGTCATACTGCGGTGCCGACTGCTGCGGACGGGGGGCACGCTGCTGCTGGGGCGCAGGCGCGCTCTGGTTGTATTCGTCGTTGCCACCGGCATTTCCGCCACGGCCACCCAGCAACTGCATGTTGCCGTTGATGTCGACCACGATTTCGGTGGTGTAGCGATCCTGACCGTCCTGGCCCTGCCATTTGCGGGTACGCAGAGTGCCCTCGACATAGACCTGGGAGCCCTTGCGGATGTACTCGCCGGCGATCTCGGCGAGACGACCGAAGAACACCACGCGGTGCCATTCAGTGCGGTCCTGCTGCTGACCGGTCTGCTTGTCCTTCCAGCTTTCGCTGGTGGCCAGGGTGACGTTGGTCACCGCATTGCCGTTGGGCATGTAACGGGTTTCGGGATCGGCGCCGGCATTGCCGACGAGGATGACTTTATTGACGCCACGGGCCATATGAATCTCCTGATGAGGCTGTCGATCAAGCGGCGACCGGTGTTTGACTAACCAGTCGCTCCAATTGCGCCCGATCGACGATTTTAGTATCGATCTTGATGTAGACGGCCTGCTCTTCCGCCACCACTACCGCATCGGTCACTCCGGCCAGGGCCAACAGGCGTCCGACCAATCCCTGGTCGTTGACTAGCGCGGGCGTAACCGGCAAACGCAGACTGGTGACATAGGGCGGTTCCCGCATCGTACCAGCTACCACCGCCCATCCCAGGCAAAGCGCCGCACAACCCAGGAAGACGGTGGACAGGCCACCATGCTGGAACAACCAGCCCCCGAGGATACCGCCCAACGCGGAACCAAGGAACTGACTGGTGGAATAGATCCCCATGGCGGTGCCCTTGCCACCGGCCGGGGCCACCTTGCTCACCAGCGACGGCAGCGAGGCTTCCAGCAGGTTGAAGGCGGTAAAGAACACCACGATGCCGATGACCAGGGCCACCAGGCTGTTGCTGAAAAAGAAGAAGTACAGCTCGCACAGCACCAGCACACTGATGGCGCCCACCAGCACGCGCTTCATGCGCCGCCTCTTTTCACCATAGATGATGAAGGGGACCATGGCGAAGAAGCCGACCACCAGCGCGGTGAGATAGACCCACCAGTGCTCTTCCTTGGGCAGCCCGGCATGTTCGGCCAGGGCCAGCGGCAGGACGACGAAACTGGCCATCAGCACGGCGTGCAGCGCCAGGATGCCGAAGTCCAGCCGCAGCAGGTCGCGATTGCGCAGGGTCGCGCCCAGCGCCTGGCGCGCCAGGTTCGACTCACGATGGGCGAAGGGCGAAGCCTGGTGCGGCACCAGGAACAGCACGATCAGCAAGCCGACCAGTGCCAGTCCGCAGGTGGCCCAGAACAGCCCGGCGAGACCATAGGCACGAGTCAGCAAGGGGCCGGCCACCATCGCCACGGCAAAGGATACCCCGATGCTCATGCCGATCGTGGCCATGGCCTTGGTGCGATGCTGCTCGCGCGTCTGATCCGACAGCAGCGCCATGATGGCCGCCGAAATGGCGCCGCCACCCTGGACGACACGCCCGGCGATGACGCCCCAGATCGAGTGGGCATTGGCGGCAATGGCGGCACCAAGGGCGAACACCAGCAGTCCACCAATGATGATGGGGCGTCGACCGATGCGATCGGACAGCGTCCCCAGGGGAATTTGCAGGACCGCCTGGGTCAAACCATAGGCACCTATGGCGAGGCCGATCAGCGCCGGGGTGGCATCCGCCAACTCCTGACCATAGGTCGCCAGGACCGGGAGCACCATGAACATACCGAGCATACGAAAGGCGAAGACCAGGGCCAGCCCGAAGGCGGCACGGCGTTCGACGCCGTTCATGGCTTCACTGCGCTTGTCGAGCATTGATAATCCTCTCGTCGGCGACAGGCTTTTACGTCGCCACACAGCTTTAAAACAGTCGTGACAATGACCATTTAGGGAGGAAGCGGTGAAGATAGCCGAGCGCTCGTCCGAACGTTCCCGACCGCCAGGATCACGAACGCCCGATCACCGCTGTCGGGCCGTTAATTTTACCAGCCTTACCCCCTCTCTCACAGGCGCGGCAGATAGCCGCAGCCCGGGACGAGACCTCTTTTCTAGTGAAGCGCCGCCAAAACGAGGCAGAAGTCTACGTGGATAAAATCCTCATCCGTGGGGCCCGCACCCATAATCTGAAGAACATCGACCTAACCCTTCCCCGGGACAAGCTCATCGTCATCACCGGACTGTCCGGCTCCGGCAAGTCTTCGCTGGCGTTCGACACCCTCTATGCCGAAGGCCAGCGCCGCTACGTGGAATCCTTGTCGGCCTACGCCCGCCAGTTCCTGTCGATGATGGAAAAGCCCGATGTGGACACCATCGAAGGGCTGTCGCCAGCGATTTCCATCGAGCAGAAGTCCACCTCGCACAATCCGCGCTCCACCGTGGGCACCATCACCGAGATCTACGACTATCTGCGCCTGCTCTATGCCCGCGTCGGTACGCCGCGCTGCCCGGAGCACGATGTGCCCCTGGAAGCCCAGACCGTCAGCCAGATGGTCGACCAGGTGCTGGCCATGCCGGAAGGCCAGCGGTTGATGCTGCTCGCCCCCATCGTGCGCGAGCGCAAGGGTGAGCACCTGTCGGTGTTCGAGGAGTTGCGTGCCCAGGGTTTCGTCCGCGTCCGCGTCAACGGGCGGCTGCACGAGATGGACGAGCTGCCCAAGCTCGACAAGCAGAAGAAGCACACCATCGAAGTGGTGGTGGATAGATTCAAGGTGCGCGAAGACCTCCAGCAGCGCCTGGCGGAATCCTTCGAGACGGCGCTGAAGCTGGCCGACGACATCGCCATCATCGCCCCCATGGAAGGCGATAAGGGGGAGGAGATCGTCTTCTCCGCGCGCTTCGCCTGCCCGATCTGCGGCTTCTCCATCGGCGAGCTGGAACCCAAGCTGTTTTCCTTCAACAATCCCGCCGGCGCCTGCCCTACCTGCGACGGCCTGGGCGTGAAGCAATTCTTCGACGCCCGCCGGGTGGTCAACGAGGAGCTCAGCCTCAGCGAAGGCGCCATCCGCGGCTGGGACAGACGCAACGTCTATTACTTCCAGATGCTCGGCTCGCTGGCGAGTCACTATGGCTTCAGCCTCGACGCCCCCTTCAAGAGCCTCGATGACAAGCATCGCAAGGCGGTACTCAGCGGCTCCGGGCGCGAGAGCGTCAACTTCCGCTATCTCAATGACCGCGGCGACATCGTCAAGCGCGCCCACCCCTTCGAAGGCATCCTGCCGAATCTGGAGCGGCGCTATCGCGAGACCGAATCCCAGAGCGTGCGCGAAGAGCTGGCCAAGTACCTGAGCACTCAGCACTGCCCGGACTGCAATGGCACCCGCCTGCGGCGCGAAGCACGCCACGTCTGGGTCGGCGACAAGACCCTGCCGGCGGTCACCCGTCTGCCCGTGGGCGATGCCACCCAGTATTTCCAGGACCTTACCCTCAAGGGCCAGCGGCAGCAGATCGCCGACAAGATCCTCAAGGAGATCCGCGAGCGCCTGCAGTTCCTGGTCAACGTCGGCCTGGACTACCTGACCCTGGATCGCAGCGCTGACACCCTCTCCGGTGGCGAGGCGCAGCGTATCCGCCTGGCCAGCCAGATCGGCGCGGGCCTGGTAGGCGTCATGTACATCCTCGACGAACCCTCCATTGGTCTGCACCAGCGCGACAACGAGCGGCTGCTGGGCACCCTGACTCACCTGCGCGACCTGGGTAACACCGTCATCGTCGTCGAGCACGACGAGGATGCCATCCGCCTGGCGGACTATGTCATCGACATCGGCCCGGGCGCTGGAGTGCACGGTGGCCAGATCATCGCGGAAGGCACGCCCGACCAAGTCATGCGGCATCCCGACTCGGTGACCGGGCAGTACCTGTCGGGCCGCAAGAAGATCGTGGTGCCCGCCAAGCGCACGCCGCGGGACAAGAAGAAGCTGCTGAAGCTGAAGGGTGCCCGCGGCAACAACCTGCAGAACGTCAACCTGGAGATCCCGGTTGGCCTGCTGACCTGCGTGACCGGGGTCTCCGGCTCCGGCAAGTCGACCCTGATCAACAACACCCTCTTCCCGCTGACCGCCACGGCGCTCAATGGCGCGACGACCCTGGAGGTCGCTGCCCACGACAGCTTCGACGGCATGCAGCACCTGGACAAGGTGGTGGACATCGACCAGAGCCCCATTGGCCGGACTCCACGCTCCAACCCGGCGACCTATACCGGGCTCTTCACCCCCATTCGCGAGCTGTTTTCCGGCGTTCCGGAATCTCGTTCTCGCGGCTATACCCCGGGGCGCTTCTCCTTCAACGTCAAGGGTGGCCGCTGCGAGGCCTGTCAGGGCGACGGGGTCATCAAGGTGGAAATGCACTTCCTGCCGGACGTCTACGTCGCCTGCGACGTCTGCAAGGGCAAGAGGTACAACCGCGAGACCCTGGAGGTGAAGTACAAGGGCAAAACCATCACCGAGGTCCTGGACATGACCATCGAGGAAGCCCATGCCTTCTTCGAGTCCATCCCTGCCCTGGCGCGCAAGCTGCAGACGCTGATTGATGTCGGCCTGTCCTATATCCGTCTCGGCCAGAGCGCCACGACGCTGTCAGGGGGTGAGGCTCAGCGTGTGAAGCTGGCCCGGGAGCTGTCCAAGCGCGATACCGGCAAGACGCTCTATATCCTCGACGAGCCCACCACGGGCCTGCACTTTGCCGATATCCAGCAATTGCTCGACGTGCTGCATCGACTACGCGATCACGGCAATACCGTGGTGGTGATCGAGCACAACCTCGATGTCATCAAAACCGCCGACTGGTTGGTAGACCTCGGTCCGGAAGGCGGCTCCAAGGGTGGTCAGATCATCGCGACGGGCACACCCGAGGAGGTCGCGGCAAACAAGAAGTCCTATACCGGCTACTTCCTCAAGCCCTTGCTGGAACGTGACCGGGAGTAATCCCGGGCACGCACCTAAAGGTAAAAAGCCCGGCGCATGCCGGGCTTTTTTATCGGTGAGTCACTGCTCTATCGCGGCCATGGGCCGCTCCTACCGGCATATACCGGGGCTCCCCTATTCGCGTAGGTAGGGCTGAGCGCAGCGAAGCCCAACATCCAGCTGATCGCGGCCACGGGCCGCTCCTACGGCATGACTCCTTGTAGGAGCGGCCGCATCATGGCCACAACAGACCGGCGCAGCCGGGCTGTTGTGGCTCTTGTGCTCTTTGCGAAGTGCCAGCAGCACACATCTGGCAGGCCCTGCGCCAAGCTCTCCGCCACTCCGCTCCTGGTCTCCTCTCCCCCGGGAGAGGGCTAGGGTGAGGGCCACCTCAGCTAC
>NZ_JASNRF010000001.1:1572310-1574155 GCF_030175875.1 Pseudomonas sp. HR1 | reverse complement strand
CTGAGCGGGGGTGCTGGGTGTTAGGCGCTTGACGATGACCTACTCTCACATGGGGAAGCCCCACACTACCATCGGCGATGCATCGTTTCACTTCTGAGTTCGGGAAGGGATCAGGTGGTTCCAATGCTCTATGTTCGTCAAGCAATTCGGTTGGCTGGCCAGGCGATGGAGCTGCCTGGCTGGCCCAATTGGGTCTGTGATCGAAGTAGACGTGTCGTCTTTGGGGTCTTGCGAACCCACGCGCCCGTTTTCGGCGTCGTCTTCCTCACGCTCTGACCCGCGGTCAGATTGTTTGGGTGTTATATGGTCAAGCCTCACGGGCAATTAGTATCGGTTAGCTCAACGCCTCACAGCGCTTACACACCCGACCTATCAACGTCGTAGTCTTCGACGGCCCTTCAGGAAGCTCAAGGCTCCAGTGAGATCTCATCTTGAGGCAAGTTTCCCGCTTAGATGCTTTCAGCGGTTATCTCTTCCGAACATAGCTACCCGGCAATGCCACTGGCGTGACAACCGGAACACCAGAGGTTCGTCCACTCCGGTCCTCTCGTACTAGGAGCAGCCCCTCTCAAATCTCAAACGTCCACGGCAGATAGGGACCGAACTGTCTCACGACGTTCTAAACCCAGCTCGCGTACCACTTTAAATGGCGAACAGCCATACCCTTGGGACCGGCTTCAGCCCCAGGATGTGATGAGCCGACATCGAGGTGCCAAACACCGCCGTCGATATGAACTCTTGGGCGGTATCAGCCTGTTATCCCCGGAGTACCTTTTATCCGTTGAGCGATGGCCCTTCCATACAGAACCACCGGATCACTAAGACCTACTTTCGTACCTGCTCGACGTGTCTGTCTCGCAGTCAAGCGCGCTTTTGCCTTTATACTCTGCGACCGATTTCCGACCGGTCTGAGCGCACCTTCGTACTCCTCCGTTACTCTTTAGGAGGAGACCGCCCCAGTCAAACTGCCCACCATACACTGTCCTCGATCCGGATAACGGACCAGAGTTAGAACCTCAAGGTTGCCAGGGTGGTATTTCAAGGATGGCTCCACGCAAACTGGCGTTCACGCTTCAAAGCCTCCCACCTATCCTACACAAGCAAGCTCAAAGTCCAGTGCAAAGCTACAGTAAAGGTTCACGGGGTCTTTCCGTCTAGCCGCGGATACACTGCATCTTCACAGCGATTTCAATTTCACTGAGTCTCGGGTGGAGACAGCGCCGCCATCGTTACGCCATTCGTGCAGGTCGGAACTTACCCGACAAGGAATTTCGCTACCTTAGGACCGTTATAGTTACGGCCGCCGTTTACCGGGGCTTCGATCAAGAGCTTCGCTTGCGCTAACCCCATCAATTAACCTTCCGGCACCGGGCAGGCGTCACACCCTATACGTCCACTTTCGTGTTTGCAGAGTGCTGTGTTTTTAATAAACAGTCGCAGCGGCCTGGTATCTTCGACCGGCATGAGCTTACGGGGTAAACCCTTCACCCTCACCGGCGCACCTTCTCCCGAAGTTACGGTGCCATTTTGCCTAGTTCCTTCACCCGAGTTCTCTCAAGCGCCTTGGTATTCTCTACCCGACCACCTGTGTCGGTTTGGGGTACGGTTCCTAGTTACCTGAAGCTTAGAGGCTTTTCCTGGAAGCATGGCATCAACCACTTCTCCTTCTAAAAGAAGGATCGTCATCAGCTCTCGGCCTAGACCGTCCGGATTTACCTAAACAGTCAGCCTACCACCTTAAACTTGGACAACCAACGCCAAGCTGGCCTAGCCTTCTCCGTCCCCCCATCGCAGTAACTAGAAGTACGGGAATATTAACCCGTTTCCCATCGACTACGCCTTTCA